>NZ_JBFAPF010000012.1:0-285964 GCF_040675555.1 Kribbella sp. NPDC049584 | reverse complement strand
CGAGGGCGAGCGATCACCGGCGGATTCCAGATGACGGTCTTGGAAAGCGTGTTGGGGGCAACCCCTCACGAGTTCGAATCTCGTATCCTCCGCCATCTCTGAGGGCCGGATCACTACCGTGGTCTGGCTCTTTGGCTGTCCCCGTGATGGAGTCCATCGCGGCATCCGGACCACCCCGGCAGGCGCAGCACCGTCGTCGTCCGTTGGGGTGACTGCCATCTGACGTTCATACGCGTCGCGCTGCGCTGGTCGTCCGTGCTTCCTAGCGTCCGTCAGTGTGCGCCCACTGGCCTGCCGCAAACCGCGAGCTGCTGCTGTCCGGTTGGTGTTCGACTGCACCCTCCGACGCGAAAGGCCCCGGAATGTCCGAAGCACCCAAGCAAACTCGAATCTCTCGTCGCAACGCGCTCGGCGTCTTCGGCGCGTCAGTGTCCGGCGCCGCCGCCGGGCCGCTGCTCCTCGGCGCCGGAACCGCTGAGGCGGCCCCGGCGAAGTCGGAGGTCACCGGGCTCACCACCGGATCGACCACCACTCCCGTCCAGGGCCTGCACCTGACCTTCGGAGCCGACCCGCGCCACCAGATGGTCGTCTCGTGGGTCACCGACGCAGCCGTCAAGAAGCCGCGCGTCGTCTACGGGACGCTGAGTGGCGGCTTCGGCTCCACAGTGCACGCGACGACAAAGACCTACGTGGACGGTGCCTCTGCGCGGACCGTCTGGGTCCATCACGCGCTGCTCGACAAGCTCAGGGCCGATACCGACTACCTGTACGCGGCCCAGCACGACGGCGCTACCCCCGACGCCGGCACCTTCCACACGGCGCCGTCCGGCAGAGCTCCGTTCACCTTCACCAGTTTCGGCGACCAGGGCTCGCCCAGCGTCACGTGGAAAACCGGAGCGAACCCGGCCGATGCCTCGGGCCGGGACTTCGAGCCCAACGCCACGCCTGCCTCCGCCGACATCGTCACCGGCATCGAGAAGGTCGGCCCGCTGTTCCACCTCCTCAACGGCGACCTGTGCTACGCCAACACCGGCCCCGACCGCGTCCGCGTCTGGCACGACTTCCTCGCCAACAACAGCCGCTCGGCACGATTCCGTCCGTGGATGCCGTGCGCGGGAAACCACGAGATCGAGTCAGGCAATGGCAAGCTCGGTCTCGACGCGTACCAGACCTACTTCGAGCTGCCCTCGACCGAGAACCAGCCCGAGCTCGACAACCTCTGGTACACCTTCACGGTCGGCTCGGTGAAGGTGATATCGCTGCAGAACGACGATATCGCCCTGCAGGAAGGCGGCGATATCTACATCAACGGCTACTCCGGTGGTCGGCAGCTCGCCTGGCTGGAGCGGGAGCTCAAATCGGCACGGGCTTCGAAGGACATCGACTGGATCGTCGTCTGCATGCACCAGGTGATGATCAGCTCTGCGACCGCCGCGAACGGCGCCGACGTCGCACTGCGAGCGGCGTACGGACCACTGTTCGACAAGTACGGCGTCGACCTGGTTGTCTGTGGCCACGAGCACGACTATGAGCGCTCGTTGGCGGTGCGTGGCGTCGTCCCCGGCAGCGTCACTCTCACACCCAACCCGAGTCAGACCGCACTCGACGTGATCGACAGTGCGCACGGTACGACGCACATGGTCCTCGGCGGTGGCGGCGTGTCCGGCATTACCAACAACAGCTTCACCACCGACGACGCCGACGGTCACGGGCATCACTCGGCACTGGTCCAGATGGAGCACGTCGGTAAGTTCAACTCGGTCAAGGAGAAGGAGACGGCGATCTGGATCGGCGTCCGCGACGCGGAGCATCCGTACGGCTTCGCCGAGTTCAGCGTCGACCCCGGCCGTCACCCCGGTGACCTGACCCGCATCTACGTCACCTACTACAACATCATCACACCCACCGGCGAGCTGTCGGTTTTCGAGAAGTTCACGCTTCAACGCCGTCGCAGCGACGGTGGCCACGGCCGGCACTGATCTCGTCTCCTCCGCAAGCTTCCCAGGCACCAAGCCGCAGGCTCGCGGGTGATTCTGCCGCTGGAGACGAGAACGCCAGAAGGGCCGGACGCCTAGCGTGCGGCCCTCTGCATGTTCTAGAGGCGGAAGGGGCTGCCGTGGGGGCGAGCATTACTCGGACGTGGGGTTGGGGCCGGTCGGCGGCGAGGGTGGCGCCTGCTTGGCAGGCCCAAGTGGCGGCTCAGCTGCGTAGTTGGGTGTTGAGGCGAGCGGCTTGGTGGGTTAGGTGGTTGCGTTCGGGGAGGTTGGGGGCTGAGTGGGCGGCCTCGGTGTAGAGGCGGGCTGCTGTGGTTAGGTTGCCGGCGCGTTCGTGTAGGTAGGCTGCTGCGGCGGTGTGGCGGGGCAGGGCTGGGTCCAGGTCGGCGAGGGCGGCTAGGCCGGCGCTTGGGCCGTCTGCTTCGCCCAGGGCGACGGCGCGGTTGAGGCGGGCTACTGGGTTGTCGGTGAGCTGCACCAACTCGTCGTACCACTCGACGATCTGCACCCAGTCGGTCTCGTCGGCGGTCTGGGCGTCGGCGTGGAGGGCGGCGATGGCGGCCTGGGCCTGGAAGTCGCCCAGGCGGTCGCGGGCCAATGCAGCCTGGAGTACGTCGACACCCTCGGCGATCAGGCGGGTGTCCCACAGGCTCCGGTCCTGCTCTGCGAGCGGTACGAGGCTGCCGTCGACACGAGTCCGTGCTGGACGCCTCGCGTGGTGGAGCAGCATGAGCGCGAGCAGGCCGGCGACCTCCTCGTGCTTCGTCATGGCCGCCAGTTGGCGGGTCAGTCGGATTGCCTCGGCGGCGAGGTCGATGTCACCGGAGTACCCCTCGTTGAAGGCCAGGTAGAGCACACGGACCACGGTGGCCACGTCACCGGGCTGATTGAACCTGACACCCGACACGGTCCGCTTGGCGCGGCTGATCCGCTGGGCCATGGTTGCCTCGGGCACCAAATACGCCTGCGCGATCTGGCGAGTGGTCAGACCGCCGACCGCGCGCAGCGTCAGCGCAACGGACGATGCCGGGGACAACGACGGGTGCGCGCACAGGAAGTACAGCTGGAGCGTGTCGTCCAACGCTCCGCCCGGACCGGGTGCCGGCTCGGCTTCGACGCGTTCCTCGCGCTGCCGGCGAGAGTTCTCGGAGCGGGTGGCGTCGAGGAACTTGCGCCAGGCAACGGTCACCAACCAGCCCTTGGGATCCCGCGGCGGGTTGTCCGGCCAGACGCGTACGGCCTCGACCAGAGCGTCCTGTACGGCGTCCTCTGCCGGCGCGAAGTCGGCACCACGCCGTACGAGGACACCGATCACCGCGGGCACGAGGTCCCGCAGCAGTTGCTCGTTCACTCGGTGACCGTGCGCGGCTCGCCCCAGAACGGCCGGACCTCGAGCCACTCGTTCAGCGGCTTGCCACCGGGGCCGGGGGCTGCCGACAGCTCACTCGCCAGCTCGACGGCGCGGTCCCACGACTCGACGTCGATGACGTACCACCCGGCGATCAGGTCCTTGGTCTCGGCGAACGGTCCGTCGGTCACGGGCGGCTGCCCCTCCCCGCCGTACCGCACGAACGCTCCTTCGGGCGTCAGTGCCTGCATGTCGACGAACTCGCCCGTCTCCTCCAGCCGGGCGCCGAAATCGCTCATGAACTGCACGTGCGCGTTGACCTCCTCCGGCGTCCACTGGTCCATCGGTCCGGCGTCCACGACGGGGGCCGGACCGCCCTGGTAGTGCTTGAGTAGCAGGTACTTGGCCATCAGATTCTCCCTGTCTCAGTTGAGCTGCTCGGCGAGGCCGATGATGACGCCCCCGAGTGCGCGGACGTAGCAGAGCCGGAAGACGTCGGCGTACTCCACCACTTCAGCGACGAGTTCGGCGCCGTGTGCCCGCAGGCGAGGCAGCAGCTCCTCGATGCTGTCGACGCGGTACATCACGCGGTGCATGGCGACGCTGTGGTACGGCGCGTTCTCCGGTACGGCGGGACTCGCCACGGGCGTCAGGTACTGCGACAGCTCGAGCCGCCCGTGGCCGCCCGGAACCCGCATCATCGCGATCTCGCAGCGAAGCCCGTCGATCCCGACCGTCTTGTCCGCCCACGCCCCCTCGACCTGCGAACGCCCCTCCAACTCCAGCCCAAGCTCAGCGAAGAAGGCCACAGCGGCATCCATGTCCTCAACGATGATGCCGACGTTGTCCATCTGAATCATGACGCTACTTCTCCTAGCTCCTCGCGATTTCTTACATCCCAGGGACGGAGCCACCACGACGTTCTCGACATCCGCACCCGAAGATTTCCAGAATTGGTGGTCAAGGCGCGCTAGCGCCCGTCGCGCGCCCCCGGGGAGACCAGGCCGGTTTCGTAGGCGAGGACTACGGCTTGGGCTCGGTCGCGGAGGGTTAGTTTGGCGAAGATGCGGGCGACGTGGGTTTTGACGGTTGCCTCGCTCAGGGCTAGTTCCGTGGCTAGCTCGGCGTTGGAGAGGCCTTGGCCCATCAGGGTCAGTACTTCGAGTTCGCGCGGGGTCAGGCTGGTCAGGTCGCGGTGGATGGCTGGTTGGGCGGCGGTTGGTACGGCGAACCGTTCGACCAGGCGACGGGTGATGGACGGGGCCAGGAGCGCGTCGCCGGTAGTGACCAGGCGTACTGCGGCTGCCAGGTGCTCCGGCGTGACGTCCTTCAGCAGGAAGCCGCTCGCGCCGGCTGCGAGTGCCGCGTACACGTAGCGGTCGAGGTCGAAGGTCGTGAGGATCAGCACGCGGCAGTCGGTCGGGCCGGCGAGGATCCGGCGGGTGGCTTCGAGGCCGTCCATGACCGGCATGCGGATGTCCATCAGTACGACGTCCGGGCGCAGGCGTCGTACGGCGTCCACCGCTTCGGCACCGTCCGCGGCCTCGCCGACGACCTCGATGCCGCGGGCTTTGAGGATCATCTGGAAGCCGGTACGCACCAGCGCCTGGTCGTCCGCGATCACCACTCTGGTTGTCACGGGCGCTCCAGCGGGAGCTTTGCGCGGACCCGGAAGCCGCCGCCCAGACGGCGCCGGGCGTCCAGGTCACCGCCGTACACGGCCACCCGCTGCTTCAGACCGAGCAGACCGCGTCCGCCGCCTTCCGGAGTGGCCGGCCGGCCGCCGGTCAGGATGCTGGGACCGGTGTTGAGGATCTCCACCCGGAGAGCATGAGGTGCGTACCGCACTGTCACCTCAGCCTTCACACCGTCGCCATGCTTCAGCGCGTTCGTCAGCGCCTCCTGGATGATCCGGTACGCCGTCACGTCGAGCCCGGTCGGGAGTGGTCGAGGCTCGCCCGAGACCCGCACTTCCACAGGCAGTCCAGCAAAGGCGATCCGGTCGATCAGCTCACTGAGCCGGCTCAGGCTCGGCTGCGGTGACAGAGCCTCGTCATCCTCACCCGAGGCCTTCGGCGCGAGCAGACCGAGCAGGTTGCGCAGCTCAGCCATGGTGTCGCGTCCCGCCGCCTCCACTGCGAGCAGAGCCGCCTCCGCATCACCAGGCGATGTTGCCAGGACCTGCCGCGCCGCACCTGTCTGGATGACCATGACGCTGACGTTGTGGCTCACGATGTCGTGCAGATCGTGCGCTATCCGCGCCCGCTCCGCGTCGACCGCACTGCGGGCCGCCGTCTCCCGTTCGCGCTCCAGCAACCACCCGCGCTCCTCCAGCGCCCGGGTGTGCGCACGCCGCGCCCGCAAGAGCGCGAACGCAAGCACACCGGCCAGCAGGGCCAGCACCGCGACGAGCAGCCACAGGAAGGTCACAGCATCCACTGTCCCAAAGCTGTTCGGCAAAGCGCATCATCCACCTGGGCCACGCCGTACATCTGCAGGATGACGGCCGGCGGAGATTACGCCGGCAGGGTGACGTCACCGACGGCCGGGCGGCCCTAGCGTGAGCAGCATGACGGAGGACCTAGGCAACGAACAGGCGGTCGTACGGCTCACCGACGTACGCAAGGAGTACGGCGAATCAGTCGCGCTCAGCGGCGTGTCGCTGGAGATCCACGCCGGTGAGGCGGTCGCGGTCATGGGACCGTCCGGCAGCGGCAAGTCGACACTGCTGAGCATGGTGGCCGGACTGGACCGGCCGACGTCAGGAGCCGTCGTGGTGCACGGCGACGACCTGGGGTCGCTGAACGAGAAGGGGCTGGCACTGTTCCGGCGCCGCCGGATCGGCATGATCTTTCAGTTCTTCAACCTGCTGGACGACCTGTCTGCTCTCGACAACGTCGCACTGGCCGCGCAGCTGACCGGTACGTCGGCTCCGCACGCACGGAAGCGCGCACTCGAACTCTTCGAGGAGCTGGGCATCGGGGACCGCCGCAACACGTACCCAGCGCAGCTGAGTGGTGGAGAACGCCAGCGTGTCGCGGTCGCACGCGCACTGATGAACCGTCCGGCGATTCTGCTCGCTGACGAACCCACCGGCGCGCTGGACACCCGCGCCGGCGAGCAGGTGATGGACCTCCTGCTGGACCTCAATCAGATCGGTCAGACGCTGCTGTTGGTCACCCACGACCAGCAGCTGGCCACGCGATGCGCCAGCCGGGTCATCGACTTCGTCGACGGGCAGATCGCCGGCGAACGCAGTCTGGAGCGTACGTCGTGAGCGCCGTCTGGCCGGTGTCGCGCGCAGCGGTACGCCGACGTCGCGTGCAGACCCTGGTGATCGGAGTCGTCGTGCTGCTCTCTACCACGATGCTCGTCGTCGCACTGGGACTGCTGGCCGCTTCGAGCGGTCCGTTCGACCAGGCGTACGCGCGGCAGAGCGGTGCGCACCTGGTCGCGTCGTACGACGCGAGCAAGGTCAGCGATAGTCAGCTGACCAAGTCGGCGTCAGCTGCGAAGGCGTACGCCGGTCCGTTCGCGATGGCGACGCTCGACGTGGGCTCCAACGGGAGGTTCGGCGAACCGCAGTCCCTGGTCACTGTTGGACGCGCGGACCCGGGCGGACCGGTCGACCGCCTCAACGTCTGGAAGGGGCGCTGGGCGGCCAAGACAGGTGAGATCGTGCTGAACCGGAATCCAACTGCGTCTGACGGGTTCGGAGCGCCGACTCTCGGATCGACCATGAGCGTGGCGGGGCAGACGCTGACGATCGTCGGGTTCGCGTACAGCGTGAGTCAGTCCGCGGATGCGTGGGTCGCACCGGCACAGATGACTTCGTTCAGGCCGACAGCCACACAGATGCTGTACCGCTTCGCTCAGGCAGCCACTAACGAGCAGGTGTCTGCCGGTCAGGCCGCTGTGACGTTCGGGCTGCCGTCCGGCGCGCTAGTGGGCACGCAGTCGTACCTCGGGCTGCGAGCACTCGCCACGGGTGAGCCGAACACGTTTGTACCGTTCCTCATGGTGTTCGGCTGGCTGGGGCTGGCGGTCGCCGTCCTGATCGTCGCCAACGTGGTCAGCGGCGCTGTGGTCTCCGGCTTCAAGCACATCGGCGTACTGAAGGCGCTGGGATTCACACCGACTCAGGTCATGGCTGTGTACCTGACGATGATCTCCATCCCGGCGATCATCGGATGTGCCGGTGGCACTGTGCTGGGCAACGTGCTCGCAGAGTCCTTGCTGACAAGGGCTTTCGAGAACTACGGCGCTGACGGCGTCACCGTGCCGATCTGGGTCGACGTGGCCGTTGTGCTCGGCGTACCGGTGCTGGTTGCGTTGTCTGCTCTATTGCCTTCGCTGCGCGCACGCAGTCTGTCGGCGGCTGAGGCGATCAGTGCGGGCAGCGCTCCTCGGGCTGGGCGTGGGCTGCGGGCGCAGCGTTGGCTCAGCGGTACCCGGCTGCCGCGGTCCGTGTCCCTCGGGTTGGGGCTTCCGTTCGCACGGCCTGCCCGTACGGCGTTGACGCTGGCTGCCGTCGTACTCGGGGTGACGAGTGTGACGCTGGCGGTGGGGTTGGGGAAGTCGCTGATGACGTACCAGACTGCGGCTAGTCGAGTGGACGCTGTGGACGTGTCGCTGTTCGCACCCCCGGATGACGGCGGGCCGGCGTCGAACGATCCTAAGGCGCCACCTCCGCCCAAACTGAGTGATGCGGCGGACGAGGCGCTGATCCGGTCGACTCCGGGCGCGGTGTCGGTGACGGCGAGTGCGGATCTGCCGATGCGGCTGGCTGGGACCAGTGCTGACCTGCGGGTGTCGTTCTATCGCGGGGACTTCGAGCAGCTCGGCTATCGGATCCTTCACGGGCGCTGGTTCGACGGTCCGGGTCAGGTGGTCGTCTCGGAGCGGTTCCTGCGACAGCGTGGTCTGGCGGTCGGCGACACGATCACGCTGCAGTCGGAGGGGAAGAGTGTACGAGCGCAGATCGTCGGTAAGGCGATGTACAACTCAGGCGACGAGGTGCTGTCGAACTGGCAGACGCTGGCGCTGGTGGCGCCGTCGCTGCGGGCGTCGCTGTACGAGATCAACGTCAAGCCGGGTACGGACCTCGATGCGTTCGTACAGGCGGTCCAGAAGGGCGACTCGGGTCTGATGCGGGCCGACGGGCAGGACGCCGGCACCTTCGTGGCGATCGTGCTGGCGACCGTCGTACTGCTCACTCTGATGCTCGGGACGGTGGCTGCGCTGGGTGTCTTCAACACCGTCATCCTCAACACCCGCGAACGCCGCCGCGACCTCGGCATGCTCAAGTCGATCGGCATGACCCCCAGCCAGGTCACCGTCATGGTCGTCACCTCGATGGCCGCCCTGGGCGCTGTCGGCGGCGTACTAGGTATCCCGTTGGGCATCGTCGCGCATCGCCTGGTCGTCCCGGCGATGGCCAACGGCGCCCAGGTCGAGATCCCGGCGTTCATGCTCCACGTCTACCCCTGGTCCCTCCTGGCGCTCCTGATCCTCGCCGGCATCATCATCGCCGCCGCCGGCGCTTACTTCCCTGCGCGCTCAGCAGCCCACACCACGATCGCCAAGGTCCTGCACAACGAATGAAAACTGTCGGAGGGCCTTGATAGGAAGGCTTTCATGGGCGACAGACCGCGAGTGGTGGTATCAGTGGCAGCCTCGGTCGACGGACGCGTGACCGTCGGCCGGGACCGTCTCTTGCTGTCCGACGAGGCCGGGCAGCTGTGGCGATCGTTGTGGCCGGACGGGTTTGTGCCGATGCATGATGCGCGTACTGCGTTGTTGGAGAAGCTGTACGCACCGACCGCGATCCTCGAAGGCAGCGGAACGTTCGTCACCGCGGACACCGGCCCGTTGGAGTTGCCCGAGGCAACCAGTTCGTACGACGACTTCCTGCCGGACGACGTGGTGAACGATCCGGGGCATCGCAAATGGTTCACAGTTGTGGACAGTCGCGGGCGGGTTCTGTGGACGGAGAAGGGCGGGGCCGGGATCGACCTCTTGGTCCTCGTCTCCCGTGCCACGCCGGCGGCGTACCTCGCCTACCTGCGGCGCCAGAACACTCCGTACCTCGTCGCCGGCGAGAAGCACGTGGATCTGGAGCTGGCGCTACGCCGGATGCGCGAGCGGCTCGGCGTCACGTGCGTCGTGTCCGAGGCCGGCGGCGGGCTGAACGGCGCCTTGCTGCGTGCTGATCTGATCGACGAGCTGCATCTGATTCTGTTCCCAGCCGCTATCGGAGGTGCGGGTGTGCCGACTGTGTTCGACGGACCAGAGCTCGAGCCCGGAGCACTTCCGACCCGACTACGACTCGTGTCCAGCACCACCACAGCCGACGGCGTAGTGAGTCTTCGCTATGAGGTGGCCCGATGACCGAGATGACGGCGGAACGTGTGCTGAAGGTGCTGGATGCCCTGGCCGGTTTGGATGTCTGGGTCGACGGCGGCTGGGGTGTGGACGCGCTGGTCGGTCGGCAGACGCGGATGCACGAAGATCTGGATCTGGGTGTGGCTCGGCCAGAGTTGGATCAGGTGGTGGAGGTGTTGGCTGGACTCGAGTACGACATCACGGACGCGCGCTACCTACAGGTCACCGTGCAACTCACCCACGTGGACGGGCATCGCATCGATCTCCATCCGAGTACGCCGGTGCCGGGCGGAGGCACCGAACAACTCGACTTCGACGGGAACACCTACTTCATCCCACCGGCCATCGACGGATGCATCGGCGGTCAGCCAGTCCGATGCATGCCGGCCAGTGCGCAACGACGATCGCACCAGGGATACGAGCTCAGACCGCAGGATGTGCACGATATGCAGTTGCTTGATGAGATTGACTTTGCCCATGGACGAGGTGGTAGCGGGTGATCGGGTGGTCTGGGAGCAGGCTTCGGCGAAGCATGTTCGCGAGTACGACGAACTGCTCGAGGCGGCTCGGGGAGACGGGCTGCTGCTGGAGCGGGAGCTTGGGTTGCTCGGGGCGGTGTTGGCTCAACAACCGGTCGTGGTGCATCTGCAGAGTGGGCATGGGCTGGACGACATCGGGCTCGTCAAAGCGGGCGCGCAACGCGTCATCGGGATCGACTACAGCTCGGTCGCTGCGGGTGCGGCCCAGCGGCGTGCTCGGGAGCTGGGCGTGGCGTGTCACTACTTGGTGGCGGAAGTGCCCGGCGTACCGGTGAAGGATGCGTGTGCGGATCTCGTCTACACCGGTAAGGGCGCGCTGATCTGGATGCGCGACCTCGACGCCTGGGCTCGGGACATTGCGCGGGTACTGCGGCCGGGCGGGCATCTGTTCATGTACGAAGCCCACCCAGCCGTGCCGTTGTGGACGTGGGACGAGGACGAGCCGCGGATCCGGCCGGACCGCAGCTACTTCGCCGAATCGCACGTCAACGACACATTCCCCGGCAACGGCGCGCGTGAGTGGCAGTGGAATCTCGGTCAGATCGTCACGGCCATCACCGCGGCCGGTCTGCACCTCGAAACCCTCGAGGAGTACGCCGAACCGTTCTGGCGACCGCAGGACGACACGAACGCCGCAGCGTGGTCCGGCCGCCTCCCCAACTCCTACGCATTGCTGGCCCGCCGCTGACCCCGGATCGGCCGACCAGGCTCCGGGTGCCAACGGAGCCCGGCCAGCCCTCGGTCATGAAGCCGGCGTGAGTCTCACAGGTAAGGCAGGAGCTCTGCCTCCTCACGATTCAGATGGGCGTTGAGCTGAGCGATCAGCTCGTCGACCTGTGGCAGGATCTCCGCGCCCGGAGTCGCGGCGAGCCGCTCCAACTCCTCCAGCAGTACGGCGATCTTGTCGTGCTCCGTCTGCAGTACGGCGACGACGTCGGCCAGCTCGGGGTGTTGCTGGACCAGCGCCGGGAAGAGGCCGGTCGACTCGCCGGTGTGGTGATAATGCAGGCCCTGGCAGGCGGTCAGGCAGTTGATCCGGAGCTGGGCGCCCAGCGTGCCGGATTTCGCGACCTCGGCCCGGATCAGGGAAAGCTCACGCCGGAAGGCCACATGGATGGTCTTCAAAGCCTCGGCGAACCCGCGCTCGGCGCCCGGCGGCGGACCAGGCCGCTGGACGAGCGCGACGACCGGGATGGTCCGGGTCGTGCGGGCCTGGTAGTCGCCCCATCCCGGATCAGCCTCGACCAGTCGTGCGAACACGTCGTCACGCTCGGCACCACGCAGTACGACTGCTGTTGCCGGATAGGTGAACAGGCCGAGGTCGACGGTGACCTCGGGATCGGCGAGCAGGTTGTGATACCAGGCCGGGTGGTAGGGGCTGCCGCCGGCCGAGCCGACGACGAGGACCCGGTCTCGGTCCGGGTAGTAGCCGAGGATGACGGTGCGCGGCTGCCCCGAGCGCGCGCCAGTTGTTGTCAGGAGCAACAACCTAGAGTTCTCGAAGGGACCGCCGACCTGGCCGGCATTCGTCCGGAACTCGTCGATGAGCTGTGCGGTGAAATCGTTCAGGATTCGCTTCTCTCGTGGGTCGTGACAGGAAAATGCAGACGGGGAGAGAAGCGCCCGGTGGAGCCCGCGCGGCGTTCAGAGCGCAGCCGGGACCCCAACTCGTGCATGGCTGGAAGCAGCCGACCCGGCAGTCACGCCGCGATCGTACCCAAGTAGGCAGGTCAACCCAACCGGTCGACGCCGGCCGCCGCTACCTCGAGTTCGGTACGTCGTTCCCGCGCGCCTCGCCTGATCCCTCACCGAACGTCGTCGCGCGCATGCGAAACGTCGTACATCGCGCGCAGTTCGGCAAATCATTTCGGGAACTAGCGAAAAAATCTCAGGAATGCTGTAACGGCGGGCACACTGCGCCGATAAACGTGACGAGTGACCCAGTGGGGGGACTACGTGGGAAGCTCCGGTGTTTCTTCGGGACCACCGCATGTGGAGGGGGCCTCGCAGGTGCTCACCCGGGGCGGGGTGAGCACCTGTTCGAGGGTCAGGGCTGGGTCTCAGCCCTTGATGCCCACGTTCGCCATACCTTCGACGAAGCGCTTCTGGGCGAACACGAACAGCACGATCATCGGCAGCGTCGCCAGCGCCGTACCGGCCATCAGGTACGGCCACTGAATCTCGGCCGGGTTCTGCGAGAAGATCGCCAGCCCGAGCTGCAGCGGACGCATCTCGTCGGACGTGGTGATCATCAGCGGCCAGAGGAACCCGTTCCAGGCCGCCTCGATCTGGAACACCGCGATCGTGATCAGGGCCGGCTTGATCAGCGGGGTCATGATCCGCAGGAAGATCCCGAACTCGCTGAGCCCGTCCACCCGGGCGGCCTGCGCGAGCTCGTCCGGCAGCGACACGTAGAACTGCCGGGCCAGGAACGTGAACAGCGGCGCCGCGCCCAGCGGGATGATCAGGCCCCACCAGGAGTTCAGCCAGCCGATGCCGCCGTGGCCGAGGATGTTGTTGCCGCCGAACAGCGGGATCGACTTCACGATCATGAACAGCGGCACCAGGATGATCTGGAACGGCACCAGCAGCAGCACGATGAAGTAGTTCAGCAGCGACTTGCGGCCCCGGATCGGCGCCTTGGCCAGCGCGTACCCGGCCATCGTGCAGACGACGAGCGTGAACGCGGTCTCGCCCACCGCGATGAACAGGCTGTTGCGGAAGTACCGCAGGAACGGCGCGCTCTGCATCGCCTCGACGAAGTTGTGCCAGCGCAACTCACCCGGCAGCCAGTTGAACTGCTGCACCTCGAGGTCGCTCTTGAACGACGTCAGCAGCATCCACAGGAACGGCACGATCATCAGCAGCGCGCCGACGATCAGGACGACGTACAACGCGATCCGCCCCGGCCGCAGCGACGACGGCCGCCGGCTCACAGTGGTACCGGTCGAAGGCAATGCAGCGCTAGTCATTGGTGTCCGCCCTCTGGAGCAGGCGCCCGACTCCGATGAAGGCCGCGATCACGATCATCATGATCACTGTCTCCGCGGACGCGTAGCCGAGTTTCAGGTCCTGGAACGCGTTCTGGTAGATGTCGAGCACCAGCACGCGGGTGTCACTACCGGGTCCGCCGCGCGTCATCACGTACACGAGGTCGAACACCTGGAAGGTGCCGACGATCGACGTGATCAGCACGAAGAACTGCACCGGGCCGAGCGACGGCCAGGTGACGTTGACGAAACGCTGCCAGCGGCTGGCGCCGTCCAGGTCGGCCGACTCGAGCAGGTCGCGGGAGACGCCCTGCAGCGCGGCCAGGTAGATGATGATCTTGGTGCCGAGGCCCTGCCAGATGCCGACCACCATCAGCGACGGCAGCGCGGTCGCCGGGTCGGCCAGCCAGCGGTTCGGGGCGAACCCGAACAGGCTGAGGAAGCCGTTCGCCAGGCCGGAGCCCGGGTTGTAGATCCACAGCCAGATGGTCGCGATGGCCACGGTCGCCGTCACCGTCGGGATGTAGAACGCGGTCCGGAAGAAGCCGAGGCCGCGGATCTTCTGGTTCAGCCCGACCGCGACCGCGAGGGCGATCGCCATCGAGATCGGGATCACCACGATCGCGTACAGGACCGTGTGCCACAGCGAGGCCAGGAAGTCGACGTCGCGGGCGAGATCGGCGTAGTTGCCGAACCCGACCCAGGACCAGGTGTCACCGAAGCTGTAGTCGGTGAGACTGAGGACCAGGACAGCGACCACCGGAATGACGATGAAGATGGCGGAGTGCAGCAGGGCCGGCGCGAGCAGGGCCCAACCCGTGCGCTTCTGGCCCTTGAGCAGCGTGCCGGTGTCCTTGGCCGTCGGGACCTTGCGCGAGGTGTCCAGTGCTGGACGTTCAAGAGTTGTGCTCATCGTGACTGTCCTGCCAGGTTGTGCAGCACTTTGGCGGGATCCTTCTGTCCGAGGACCGCCTGGGTGAGCTGGATGTCGAAGTTGCCGCGCATCTCGAGCCAGTTGGACGGCACCTCGTTCTCGTTCGCGGCGTACTGCAGACCGTTCGCGGTGAAGTTGCTCAACGGGTTCGACTGCGCCTGCGGCGAGTTGCCGGCGTCCTTGTAGGCCGGGATCTTCTTGTTCAGCTTGGCGATCGCGTCCAGGGTCGGCTTGTTGACCATGGTCTGGATGAACGCCCAGGCCGCGTCCTTGTGATGGCTGCGGGAGCCGATCGAGGCGAGGTCGCCACCGACGTACTCGATCTCCTTGCCGCTGTTGAAGCGGAAGAACTTCAGGTCGTCGCAGTTCTTCTTGCCGATGCCCTTGTCGGAGCAGTCGACGGCGCCGTTGACGATGCCCATCGCGGCCTCACCGGTCAGCACCAGCGGCTGCTGGGCCGCGTTGGTCTGCCCGTACGGCTGGACGTTGTTGATCATCGATTTGATCCACAGCAGCGTGTCCAGGCCGGCCTTGTTGTCGAAGTTCGGTTCGCCGCCGACGTACAGCGGCGTACCGGTCGAGGCGAGGAACGTGGTGAACGACTGCCGGAAGCCCGTCGCGGAGGCGAGGTCGAAACCGCTGCGGGTGATGTTGCCGTTCTTGTCCCGCTTGGTGAGCTTTTCTGCCGCGACCTTGATGTCGGCCAGCGACGTCGGCGGCTTGTTCGGGTCGAGGCCCGCCTCGATGAACGCGCTCTTGCGGAGCGCGACCGCCCGGGCGTCGGCGAGCAGCGGGTAGGCGTACAACTTCTTGTCGTACGTGACCGCCGGGATCAGCGCCGGGGTGCTCTTCTCCTTGATGAAGTCCGGCGTCACGCCGTACTTGCCCAGGTCCTCGAAGATGTTCTTGGAGGCGAACGGCTGGACCCAGCCGACGCCGGTGACCATCACGTCGTACGGGATCCCGGCCGCGATCGAGGTGGCCAGCTTCTCGTTCAGGTTGTTGTACGTCGCGAAGTCCGGCTCAACCTTCATCTTCGGATAGGTCTTGTGGAACTCGTCGACGACGTTCTGGAACGCCTCCCGCCCCTTGGTACTGGGCGGGAACGACGGGATCAGCACCCGCAACGTCCCGGTCGCCTCGGCCGGCGGTACGCCGTCCGTGCTCTTGTCGATCACCCCGCTGCCACAACCGCTGACCACTACGCTGAGCGCAGCCGCCAGCACGGTCAGTCCCACACCTCGTCTCACAGGGGAACTCCTTCGCTGCCTGTTCCAGCCGGGGGCCCGCGACCCCTCAAGTGCAGCGAAAGTATGGGAAAGGGCTTTCCTCGTCAATACCTCACCGCTCGAACGATCACATTCGATCAAGATCGGAACCCGACCGATCAGAATTCCGGGACGGACCGGCGCCCGAGCTCGCGGCGGGCAATCAGCGCTGAGTCTCAGGACCTGGCCGCTGACCAGCCGGCCCCTGCCGCTGGGCCACCGGCGCGGACGCTCCGGCACCCCGCGCCCCCTGCCGATCAGCACCCAACCGACTAGCCGACGCCAACGGCGGCCCGGACAACCCCGCTCGAGCCGCCACCGCAACATCCGGCGGCAACGCGGGAACCGCCGGACCGGCTGGACCGGTTGCCGCAGCAGGCGCAGCAGTCGCCGAGGAGTCCGGGGACGCCGCGGGTCCCCTAGACGCCCCACCCGCTGACGGAGACCGAGGCGCGTCGCCCCGCTCAGGCTGACCAGTCCGCCCTTGCTCGGCCCCCACACCACGCCGCACCTGCTGCCCCGGCGCCGGCATCTGCCACTGCTTCTTCAGCCGACTGACGACCTTGGAGCCCTCGGCGGCGGCATCAATGCCGACCGTACGGCGGGTATCGGCGTCGGCGCTCTTGGGCAGCTGCGACACCTTGCTGAACTCGGCGCCCATCGCTCTGGCTATCTGCCCGACGGCTTGCTCCCGCTGGTCGGGCGGGATCAGTCCCGGCAGCTTGCTGTTGTCGTAAATGGCCTCAGCGGCCACCCGGAACTTCTGGTCAGCAGGTACGACGGCAAGCCGGCCGATCAGCTCGTCACGCTGCACTCCCGACTGGCGCCCGACCGTCTCGGCAAAGCCCTCGACCGCGGGGGTGACCTGCTTGTAGACCATCGGGGACTTGACCTGTTTGATCCCCGGCGCGATCTGGTCGACTCCGAGCTCGTCGATATAGGCATCCAGGCGCTGATGCGCGTAGAGCTCGGTCACGCCCTCCTCGAACTGACGCACGCCAGGTCCGTTCGCCATCGCGGCGTACGACTGCGAATGCTCCCGGCCCTCCGATGCCAGGAGATGCACGTTCTCGTGGAGGACGACCCGGATCGCGTCGCGGTACCTCCGCAGCTCGGACTTGCCCTGGTTGTGTACCCGCGCGTTGCGGAACATGTCCTGGAGCGGCTCGTCGACATGGCGCGGGTTGTACGAGATCGAGTTGTCCCAGTTCGCGGTGCCGCCGAGCTCGCTCTGCTGCGGAATCGGCGCTCCGAAACGGCCGTTCCAGGACGAATGGTTCGCACCCGAGACTTGCACGGCGGCAGTCGCCTGCTCGCGCATCAACTCCCGGAAGCTGGTGACCTTCATCGCATCAGCCGCAGAGCACCGATCAGCATCTGCAGGCTGTGCTCGAGGGCTCCGATCTCGCGTGCTTCGTCCGCAGAGGCGTCGGCCGCGATCCGCGACAGGGCTCGGACAGCTTCCTCTGCCCGCGCCAGACGCTCGGCCACCGTGCCGTCGTTCCGATCGCCTTCGGCGAACGCTTCGCGGGCCTCCATGATGATCTCAGAGGGAGCTTCACCAGGCCCCCGGGCGATGATGTCCTCGATTCCAGCGAGTACTGAGTCGGCCAGGTGGCGGTCGTCCTCGTCGTCGATCTGCTCGGCCAGCGCCCGGAGACGCGGAAGCTCCGCGGCCAGGTCGGAATAGCGCCGACCTTCGGCGATGCCGTCGGACACCCGTTTGTACTCGACCTCGAAGTCGGCGTACTCCATCTTGGACTCCCCGCAATCCGGTTCAGGTCTCAGAATTTAGTTGCAGTTGTAGCCGCAAATCGCCGACCAGCATCCGAAGAGTGTGCTCGAGGCTGCCGATCGCCTGTTCCTCGTCCGGAGTGGCGGACATCTGCATCCGTCGCCGGACGCCTTCCTCTGCACGAGCCAGACGCTCGGCCGTCGTGCCGTCGTCCCGGACCGCTTCGGCGTACACCTCTCGGGCGTGCATGATGGCCTCGGACGGAGGCTCGCCGGGGCCGTGGGCGATGGCGTCCTCGATTCCCGCCACTTCCAGCAGTGCGTGGTCGCGGTCGTCCTCGTCGTCGATCCGTTCGGCCAGCGCCCGGAGACGCGCGATCGCCGCGGTCAGGTCGGTCCCGTTCCGGCCATTGATGATCACGTCGGTGACCTGTTTGTACTCGACCTCGAAGTCGGCGTACTCCATGTGCTCTCCCGGGTTCGGGTGCAGTCGGCTGAATTTACCCGGCGGCGCCGCACGAAGTGCGGATGTTGAGGGTGGGGAGGAGGCTTAGGTGTTGGGTGGGGGTGGTGGGGGTTTGGATTTTTCGGAGGAGGAGGTCGCAGGCGGTTTCGCCCAGGGCTCGGCGGGGTGGGGAGATGGCGGTGAGGGGTACTACGGCCAGCGACGCGGTGACGTCGTTGTAGGCGATGACGGCCAGGTCTTCGGGGACGCGGAGGCCTAGTTCCATGGCTCTTTCGACCAGGCGGGCGCCGTGTTCGTCGGAATGGACCAGGACGGCGCGGGTGCCGAACGACTTGCATTCGTCGAGGAAGGCGTCCAGTTGGGTGATGGCACCGGGGTCGTCGCCGCGCATCGGGAGGTCGACGGGTGAGAGGAAGACCTCGACACCGAGCGCCTTCGCGGCGGTTTCGATGCCGCTGCGGAGCCAGTACGCCGTGACCGTGGCCTGCAGGTTGATCGCGATCCGGCGATGGCCGAGGGCGACGAAATGGCGGAGCGCCAGCATCGCGCCGTACGCGTGGTCGGTACGGACGTGGTCGTACTCGCGGTTCACGTGCGGGAAGCCGAACGCCCGCTCCATCAGCACCACCGGTACGTCGATGTCGTCCAGCCTCGAATCGAGCCGGTCGGCGTCGCCGTCGCCGAGCGCGGTGCTGATCAGCAGGCCGGCGACCCCGATCCCGAGCACCTTGTCGATCCGGTCGCGCTCCATCGTCACGTCGTACCCGGAGACACCGAGGACCAGGCGCGCGCCGTACCGGTCGGCCATCGCCTCGGCGCCGCGGATGACGTCGGAGTAGTACGACGCCGCGCTCGGGACGATGATGCCGATCGTCAACTGACTCCCGCGTACGCCCTGGTCGGCCGTGCCGGTGCCGATCGCGCCGCCGTGCACGCGGCGGAGCAGGCCGGCGGAGTCCAGTTCGGCCAGGTCCCGGCGTACTGTGATCGCGGAGACGCCCAGCTCGGCCACCAGATCGGCCACCCGGAGCCGGCCGTGCCGCCGCAGGCTCCGCAGGATCAGCTCGTGGCGCTCCTGTGCAAGCATGCGGTCCCCTGATCTTTGCGTGATTGTTCGTGATCATACGATCAAGGGACGCTCGGACGGAACGAGGAGGCGATCGGTGGCTGCTCCCCCTGGTGCCGGCGGCGCCGGCCGCACCAACGCGGTACTGGCGAAGCTGTCGGTCGTCGGAGACCTGCTCATGCTGCAGCTCGTGTTCCTCGTGCTCAGCCTGGGCATCATCACACTCTTCCCAGCCGCGTTCGCGCTGCAGCGGGTGCTGGCGGACGCGATCAGCCAGGACAAGCCGAAGCTGCTGCGGCGGTACTTCGGGGAGTTCCGCTGGGCGATGAAGCGCTTCTGGCTGTCCGGATTCGGTCTGTACGCCGGTGCGGTGCTGCTGGCGTTCGGCCTCTCGTTCTGGGCGTTCGCGTCCGGACCGGCGCGGGTGTTCGCGCTGGTCGTGCTGATTCCGCTCACCGGCATGATCCTCGGGCTCTACCTGAGCGGACTGGCAGTCCTGCCTCAGGCGGGCGACGACGCGACCATGAAGACAGTGTTCAGGTCCGCGAACCTGTTCCTGCTGCGTCGGCCGCTGCCGGTGGCCGGTGGGGTCGTCGTACTGCTCACCTGGTTCGCTCTGGCGTCACAGGTGCCCACGCTGCTCGTGGTCGGGTCCGGACTGGTCCCGGCGCTCACGGCGTACACCCTGTCTCGACAGCGTCGCGAAAAAACTTCTGAAGACGTGTCAATCTGAGGTCTGCCAGTTCGACGTATGGGTGTAAGGCCCAAAAACGACGAACTGCAAGGAGACCCCGAGATGCACGCGACGACCGACACCCTGGCGACTACGCCGGCCACGCAGGGCGGCCGCTCGCGCTGGCTGGCTCTGTACACCCTCTGCGCGGGCATGCTGATGATCGTGCTCGACGTGACCGTGGTGAACGTGGCCCTGCCGGCCATCCAGGACGACCTCGGCTTCACCAGCTCCTCTCTGGCGTGGGTAGTGAACGCCTACCTGATCGCGTTCGGCGGCCTGCTCCTGCTGGCCGGCCGGCTGGGCGACCTGCTCGGCAGGCGGAACATCTTCACCGCCGGACTGGTCGTCTTCACCGCCGCCTCCGTGCTGTGCGGGCTGGCGCAGACGCAGGAGATGCTCGTCATCGCCCGATTTATCCAGGGCGTCGGCGGTGCGCTGACCTCCGCAGTGATCCTCGGCATGATCGTGACGCTGTTCCCCGAGCCGCGGGAGCAGGCCAAGGCGATCGGCGTGTACGCGTTCGTCGCGTCCGCCGGTGGATCGATCGGTCTGCTGGCCGGCGGCGTCCTGACGCAGGCGATCAGCTGGCACTGGATCTTCTTCGTGAACCTGCCGCTCGGCGTACTGACCGCAGTACTCGCGGTGAAGCTGATCGAGAAGGACAAGGGCCTGGGGATCGGCAGGGGCACCGACGTACCCGGTGCGGTGCTGATCACCGCGGCGCTGATGGTCGGCGTCTTCACCATCGTCAAGCCGGCTGCTGAGCTCGGCTGGACCGCTCCGCGGACGCTGGCGCTGGCTGCGGCGACCCTGGCACTGCTGGCCGGCTTCATCGCCCGTGAGGCGACCGCGGCCAACCCGCTGGTGCCGCTGCGGATCTTCCGCTCCAGGACGCTGACCGGTGCCAACCTGATCCAGGCGCTGTCCGCCTCCGGGATGTTCGGCATCTTCTTCCTGGGCTCGCTGTACCTGCAGCGGGTGCTCGGGTACGACGCTCTGGAGATCGGACTGGCCTTCCTGCCGACCACTGTGGTGATGGGACTGCTGTCGGTGAAGTACTCCGAGAAGCTGGTCATGCGGTTCGGCCCGCGTCGCCCGCTGATCGCCGGACTGTCCCTGATCGTCGTCGGACTGGCGCTCTTCACCCAGGCTCCGGTCGGTGGCAACTACTTCGTCCACGTACTGCCGGTGCTGGTACTGCTGGGCCTGGGCGGCGGCATCTGCTTCCCGGCGCTGATGGGCCTGTCGATGGCAGACGTGAAGCCCGAGGACGCCGGCCTCGCGTCGGGCCTGATCGGCACCATGGGCGAGGTGGGCGCCGCCCTGGGCCTGGCCATCCTCGCCACCCTGTCCGCCACCCGCACCGCCGGCAGCACCAAGCCGGCCCTCCAGGCCCTGACCGACGGCTACCACTTCTCCTTCGCCGTAGCCGCCGCCATCGTCGCCGCCTCCGTAGCCATCGCACTCACCGTGATGCGCCAGCCGAAGCCGGCGTCCGAGGTTGAGGTTGAGGAAGAGCTAGTCCTCGAAGCCGCCTGATCTGCGGAGAACCGAGGGGTCGTCGTCCAGTCCGGACGACGACCCCTCGTCGGTGTTCACCCCGCGGCGAGACGCAATCAAGCTGGCGACGGTTAATGCTGCAACCGGGATCATCACGAACAGCCCGAACTTCCAATCGTCCACGAACGCTGACACCGCCAAGAAGCCTGCGGGGCCCAAGAACACCGCCGCCAGCAACCACGAGAGCACTTTGTGCCGATCCGCCCACGGCGCCGACCGTCCGTCGTACAGGCCTCGCGGTGCAACCGCACCTAAGCTCAAAAGCACCAACGCTGAAGCCCCCGAGGCAAAGTCGTGCCAGCCGTTAGCCTCGGTCAGTCCGTACGCGGTGAACAGCGCCCCCGCCAACGCGAAGAGCCGCATCGTCCGACCGGGACGCCTCGGGCTCCAGCCTTCGAACTTCTCGTGCTGCCGTTTGATGGCGGCGACCGCCCGCGCCAGGCTCGATCCGTCGATCATTGCGACCCAGTCCCTTCGAGCCTGCCTTCGGAGTACCACTCCCACCAGGACAGGCCACGTCGGCGGGCACCGATGGTGAGCAGCACCATTGCCAACAGAAGAAACGTCGATCCGCCGACAAGCAGGCCCCAGCCGTTGCGTGGCGTGCGCCTGTCCATGGTCCAATCGCGAGCATCGACGGCGGCCAGTGCGGTCGACGGATCGGACGGCAGGTAGACGATCTGGAGAGGCATTGCGTAGCGAGTGCCGGGCGCGGGTGGTTGCACTCCTTCGGGCATCCCTTGCCGATCTTCCTCGCAGTACTGGAGGACGGTCCGGACCCGACCCCGGCCAGGGACGGCGAAGATGACTCGAACCTCACCGATGAGCGGATTGCCTTTCCCCGGGTAAACCACCACCTCGACCGAACTCGCCGCGCTCTCGGCACCGCCTGCGAGCAGCTGGTGGCTCAGGCTTACCCGGCTGTCCAGTTCGAGCAGCGTCAGTCCGCCGAACAGCGTCGCGACGAGGGCGGGTACAGCGATCCACGTCGGACCGCGGCCGGGCCAGTTGACGTTTCGGGTCATTCCGATCCGCGGGGACGTTCACGTCGGCGGACGACGCCGGAGAGTGGGGCTGCCAGGGCCACGGGGACCGAGATGAGGATGCTGGTGGTGCGGCTGAGACCGAGGAGCTCGACGAGCATGGCGAAGAGCCCGGCAGCCAGCACCAGAAACATGAAGACGACGCTCAGGACAGGACGTCTGTCCAGGGCAGCCATGCGGGCGGCATGCGCCTCAGGGACGATGCCGAAGGGAAGCATCAGTACGACGAGGCTCGCTGCCCAGAGAATGTTCTCGAGGGTGGGATTCACGGCTGCCTTCACGACGAAGGCCAGTGGGACCACGACCTGGATCGCGCGGTGCAGGCGTGGCGGGTTGTAGCTCTCGACGTGCTGCTTGAACTGCCCCATGCGGTTCCTCCCCGGGTTGATGATCGCATGGGTTGTCCACAGGTGGGGGTGGGACGGGTTTCGGGGTGGGGGGTGGGATGGGGAAGGATATGGAGCCCGGCCGGGGCAGAATGTTCGGCGGGTTTGTCGGTAGAGGGGAATCGGACAGTGGTGGTGCAGTCGATCGAGCGGCGGATCGCGGATGAGCTCGAGGTGGGTGAGAACCAGGTGCGGGCGGCGGTGGCGTTGCTCGACGAGGGGTCTACCGTGCCGTTCATCGCGCGGTACCGCAAAGAGGTCACCGGAGAGCTCGACGACGCGCAGTTGCGCACACTCGAGGAGCGGCTGCGGTATCTGCGTGAGCTCGAGGAGCGCCGGCAGACCGTGCTCGACTCGATCGAGAGCCAGGGTAAGCTCGACGACGCGCTGAAGGAGCAGATCCTCGCCGCGGACACGAAGTCGCGGCTCGAGGACATCTACCTGCCGTTCAAGCCGAAGCGCCGGACCAAGGCCATGATCGCCCGGGAGAACGGTCTCGAGCCGCTCGCCGACGGCCTGATGGCCGACCCGGACGTCGAGCCGTTCGCCGCGGCCGCGGTGTTCGTGAACGCCGAGGTCCCCGATCCGCAGGCCGCGCTCGACGGTGCCCGCGCGATCCTGGTCGAGCGGTTCGCCGAGGACGCCGACCTGATCGGTGAGCTGCGCGAGCGCCTGTGGGAGCAGGGCCGGCTCGCCTCCGCAGTACGGGAAGGCAAGGAGACCGAGGGCGCGAAGTTCTCGGACTACTTCGACTTCGACGAGCCGTTCACGAAGATGCCGTCGCACCGGATCCTCGCGCTGTTCCGCGGCGAGAAGGAGGACGTGCTGACGATCACGGTCGAGCCGCTGCCGGCCGGCGTCGAGGTCGACGGACCGACGGAGTACGAGACGACCATCGCCCGCAAGGTCGGCATCGAGAACCAGGGCCGCCCGGCCGACAAGTGGCTGGTCGAGACGGTCCGCTGGGCCTGGCGGACGAAGATCCTCGTGCACCTCGGCATCGACCTGCGGATGCGCTTGCGCCAGATCGCCGAGGACGAGGCGATCCGGGTGTTCGCGGCCAACCTGCGCGACCTGCTGCTGGCGGCCCCGGCCGGCACCCGCGCGACGATGGGCCTCGACCCGGGCTTCCGCACCGGTGTGAAGGTCGCGGTCGTCGACGCCACCGGCAAGGTGGTCAACACCGGCGTCATCTACCCGCACGTCCCGCAGAACCAGTGGGACAAGTCGATCGCCACCCTGGCCGCGCTCGCCGCCGCGCACAACGTCGAGTTGATTGCTATCGGCAACGGTACGGCGTCACGCGAGACGGACAAGCTGGCCGGTGAACTGATCGCCAAGCACCCCGAGCTGAAGCTCACCAAGGCGGTCGTGTCGGAGGCTGGCGCGTCGGTCTACTCGGCGTCCGCGTTCGCCTCGCAGGAGCTGCCCGGCATGGACGTGTCGCTGCGTGGCGCGGTCTCGATCGCGCGCCGCCTGCAGGACCCGCTGGCCGAGCTGGTGAAGATCGATCCGAAGTCGATCGGCGTCGGCCAGTACCAGCACGACCTCCCGGAGAACTCGCTGTCCCGGTCGCTCGACGCGGTCGTCGAGGACTGTGTGAACGCGGTCGGCGTCGACCTCAACACCGCGTCCGCGCCGCTGCTCACCCGGGTCTCCGGCATCACGCCGGGGTTGGCCGACAACATCGTCCAGCACCGCGACGTGAACGGCCCGTTCAAGTCGCGTACGGCGCTGCGCGAGGTCGCACGCCTCGGTCCGAAGGCGTTCGAGCAGGCGGCCGGGTTCCTCCGGATTCCCGACGGCGATGACCCGCTCGACACGTCGAGCGTGCACCCGGAGGCCTACCCCGTCGTACGGCGGATCCTCGACGCCACCGGGTCCGACGTGAAGTCGCTGATCGGATCGCCTGAGCTGAAGCGGCTGAACGCCGCGGACTTCGTCGACGACATGTTCGGCCTGCCGACCGTCACGGACATCTTGGCCGAGCTGGAGAAGCCGGGGCGTGACCCGCGGCCGGCGTTCAAGACGGCGGTGTTCGCCGAAGGTGTGGACAAGATCGCGGACCTGAAGCCGGGGATGCGGCTGGAGGGTCAGGTCACCAATGTGGCCGCGTTCGGCGCGTTCATCGACATCGGCGTGCACCAGGACGGGTTGGCCCACGTGTCCGCGCTGTCGAAGAACTTCGTCAAGGATCCGCGCGAGGTCGTGAAGCCGGGCGACATCGTCAAGGTCAAGGTGCTCGAGGTCGACATCCCGCGCCAGCGGATCTCGCTCACGCTGCGCCTGGACGACGAACCAGGCGCCGGCGGCGGACGTCCGGGCGACCGCGGTTCCCGCCAAGCGGCAGGCCAGGGTGGTCAGGGCGGTCGCGGACAAGGCCGTGGTCAGGGCGGCAACCAGGAACGCGACGGCTCGGGTGGCCGCGGTGCCCAGGGTGGCCCGAACGGTCGTGGCGGCCAAAGCGGTCGCGGTGGACAGGGCGGTCGCGGTGGACAGGGCGGTCGCGGCGGCAACCGCGGGCCGGGTGGCCAGGGTGGCCAGGGTCAAGGGCGTGGCGGTAAGCAGTCCGAGACCCCGATGGACGAGACGTCGCTCGCCGAAGCGTTCCGGAACGCGGGTTTCACGGTCCGCTGATGTCGAAGGGTGACGACCGGGTCCGACGTACCAGGTGAATCCAGCCAGGAGGAGTCTGATGCGCGACCTGATCGTCACCCAGAACATCACCGTCGACGGTGTCATCGAGGCGGGTGACTGGTTCGGACCGGCCGACGGCGGCCCGAAGGTGCTCGAAGCGCTGCGCGAGCAGATGTCGCGCGCGGACTCGTTCCTCACCGGTCGCGTGACGTTCGAGCAACTGCGCGGCTTCTGGCCCACACAGACGGACGATCCGACCGGCATCTCGAAGTACCTGAACCAGGTGCAGAAGTACGTCGTGAGCTCGACGCTGCAAGATCCGGGGTGGGAGCCGACCACGATCCTCCGCGATCTGGGCGAGGTACGCCGGCTCAAGGACGCCGCCGGCGGAGACATCGTCTGCACCGGCAGCATTGACGTCACCCATCAACTGATCACCGCTGACCTGGTCGACGAATACCGCCTGTTCGTCTATCCGTCGGTCGTCGCCGCCGGTCGCCGTCTCTTCCCCGACGGCTCATCACAGAAGCTGACATTGACCGGCAGTACGTCGTTCCCCAGCGGCGTCGCCCTGCTGACGTACCGCGCGGACGGCGGCAGTTGACCGTTGCTCAGCGAAGGTCGGACAAGTGGCCGTCGGGGTCGCCCAGGTGTACGGCGGTGGCCCGCGGGGCATAGCCGAGGCAGCGGTAGACGCGGTCTGCGCCGTCGTCGCCGGGGGTTAGCCAGGCCAGGGTTGCGCCGCCCAGGTTGAAGGCGTTCTGGGTTGCGTAGGCGGTGGCGACGGCGCCCAGGCCGCGCCGCCGGTGGCTGTGGATGGTGCCTACGCCGGCGACCTCCGAGACCTCGTCGGCGACCGCGGTCCACGCTGCGGTGGCGGCTGGTACGTCGTCCAGGTAAACGATCACCGCACCCCCATCCGCGGGATCGGGCTTGTACGCGAAGTCGGCGCTGTCCATCTCGTACGCCTCCGCGGCGACCGCATTCGCCACGGCCTGCTCCTCCGGAGACGACACCACCTGCACCGTCATACCTGCCGGCAACGACGGAACGATCAGCTCATGCGGCTCGACCACGAGCAGCGGCAGGTGCGACACGATCGTCATGCCCTGCGCCGCGAGCGCCTCGGCGAGGCCGGGGTTCGCCTCGTCGACGAACTCCGCGTGCACCCACCGTCCTTCGGCGGCGAACGCCTGGCGGATCGTGTCGATCGCCCACGGGATCTCGTCCGGATCGAACGGTTGCCCGGGCTCAGCCGCGAGTACGCCGGACAGGTACCACGCATCGTCGTCGTGCAACATGCCTGCCAGCGGCCCGGCGATGACCTGCCGTTTCGAGCGCGCCGAACCGGTCAACTGAGCCGCGGCGATCCGCGCACCGACGTCCATGCCCCGGACCCTACGATGTGCCGATCACAGCCCGCGACCGGATTGCGCGAGCACCACGAGGTCAAGGAACCGGCTCAGGTCGGCCGCGCTCGGCGCTCGACCGAGCAAGGCGGCCAGCGAGTCGAGCGCCGCGACCAGATCGCGGCGGACCGCCGCACGAGACCTGCCACCAGCGGCCCCGCCGGCTTCAGCAGATCCGCCGGCGAGCAGCGCGACAACCGAGTCGGCCCGATCGGACCCGGACACCAACTCAGCCTCGGCCGACGGCACGGCAGGGGGCTCTGAGTCCCCGATTCGCACCTCGAGCTCCGCCCCCAGCGCCGTCGCGAGTCGATCCAGCGCGGCGACCGTCGGATTGCCTCGCCCGTTCTCCAGATTCGCGATGTACGGGACGGACAGACCTGCGTCGACGGCAACCGACGCGATGGTGCGCCCGGCCGCCTTGCGACGGTCGCGCAGTACCTCACCCAACTCCATGAGTCCTATCTTCACAGAACACTATTGCAACTGTCTATTCCATGAGGATAGATTGCTGCGCCGTGAGAGATTTCCGGAGGCTGTGGTTCAGCGGCGCGGTCTCAGGCATCGGGTCCTGGCTCCTGATCGTGGCGATCCCGTTCTACGTGTTCACGTTGACCGGGTCGACGGTCGCGACGGGACTGGCCTTGGCCCTGGAAGCCCTTCCAGCGTTGCTCATCGGGCCCTGGGCCGGCGTACTGCTCGACCGCTGGGACCTGGCACGGGCGATGTGGATCGCAGATCTCGCCA
The DNA here is from genome assembly GCF_040675555.1 of Kribbella sp. NPDC049584. Taxonomy (NCBI): domain Bacteria; kingdom Bacillati; phylum Actinomycetota; class Actinomycetes; order Propionibacteriales; family Kribbellaceae; genus Kribbella; species Kribbella sp. NPDC049584. The sequence goes on along the minus strand of NZ_JBFAPF010000012.1, from coordinate 258,723 downwards.
GCGCCGCAGCGGTCGGACTGATCCTGTTCGCCGACCGGCATCACGTCTGGCTGATCTACCTCGCGATCCTGCTCGAGAACACCGCGACCACGGTCTTCCGGCCCGCCGTACGCGCTCTGCTGCCGGCCGTCGTCGGCACGGGGAGCGAACTCGCGAAGGCCAACGCCGTCAACGCCGTCACCAGCAGCGCGATCCGACTGGCCGCGCCACCGCTTGGCGCGCTCCTGCTGGCCGGCCCCGGGATCACGTTCGTGCTCATCGTCGACATCGTCAGCTACTTGTTGTCGGCGGCAACAATCGCCACGGTGCGCACGCGCCGCCACCCGACCACCGGCGTACCACCGCGACCCCTCGAAGGGCTCCGTGCCGTGGTCAACCACCGAGCGCTCCGCGGCATCCTCATCGGCCAGACGGTCTTCCTCACCGCGAACGCCGGCCTGACCGCGCTCCTCGTACCGTTCACCGTCGACCGCCTGCACGCCCCGGGCTACGTCGTCGGCTACCTAATCTCCGGTCTCGGCGCCGGATATCTCATCGGCGCAGCCCTCAGCACCAGGGCGGCCCGACTCCTCGGCACCCGCGAACTGCTCACCCTCACTCAATTCATCACAGCCTTGGCGTACTTCGCGCTGTTCAACGCCCCGACTGTCCCGCTAGCCGTCGCCGCAGCAGTCCTGATCGGCCTACCCGGCAGCATCCTGCTCATCACGGTCCAGACCACGATCCAACGGACAGCACCAACCGCCGTGCTGGCGAGCGTCGGCGCACTCTTCTTCGCCGCCGACTCACTGGCCCTGCTGATCGGCGCTCTCGGCGCCCCCGCGATGACGCTCGTCCTCCAGCTGCCTCTGACTCTCAATGTCATCGCAGCGCTGGCCGTCTGCGCGGCAGCCCTCACCCTGATCGTCGTACCGCGTCATCCCGCGAGCTTCACCCGGAGCTGATCGATCTCGTTGCCAGCAGCAACAGTATGGAATTGGTCATCTCGGTGTGTGAGCAAGTCAGCGCAAAGGGTTAGCAGGACGTCATAGTTTTAGCCCTGCCTGAATACCCCTGGGCCGTCTCCGAATCGTTATCGGCACATTGCGGCAAACATTCTTGACATGGTTTCCTTACTCCCCGGGTACCGGTTCGAGTGGCCGTTGACCTGCGGATTCGTAGGGTTTCCCTACTCTGCGTTAGGCCTCTGTAAAGGTCCCTTCCAAACTGTTCCGAAGGGCCCGCCGATGTTGTGTTCTTTACTCAGCGCCGGACAAAGCCGTTCGGGGCCTACCACACACTGCTGAAGGAACTGCGATGACCGAGACGCTCGAGACCCCCGCAACGCACCGTCGGGTGCGGGTCTGGTTCGGCGCTCACCCCATCGCGGACCACACCACGAACGTGGAGCAGGCCGGGCAGTACGAGGAAGCCATGCGTCGGCGGTTCGCCTCCCTCCGGGTGACGAGCGAGCCGGTGCTGGTGGACACGGCAGAGCGATGACCACCCGGCCGACGCTGCTCGGGTATGTACGGGCCGACGCGCTGAGCTGCGCGGAGGAGCTGGCCGCGGCGACCGATTCGCTCGCCGCATTCGCCAGCGCGGAGGGATTCACCCTCGGCACCGTCTACACCGAGCGCGACGCGGCCGAGTCCGCTGCATTCCACGCACTGCTCGACGAAGTGAAGCGGTCCGACGTCCGTGCGGTCGTCGTACCGACCATGAACCACCTCGGCGTAGACAACGGCGCTCCGGCGGCACTGCGCCAGCACCTCGAGTTCCACCAGGCGCAGGTCTGGGCGGTCGACTCGATAGTGACAACTCCATAGGCAAGCGGAGCTGACGTCTTGACCCCTGCATCGGCGTCGGTTCCGCTCTCCACCTCCACAGCTGCACCGGGGATGCCCGGGCGGTAGTGGACCAACAAGGCCCCACCGGCTGCTACCGGTGGGGCCTTGCCCATGTCGCGTCCGCCCGCAAACGAACTCAGGCGACGATCGTGTACCCGTACCGCTTCATCACCGCGGCGACCGAGTTGTTGAAGATCCCGGTGACCTCGAGCTTGAAGTGCAGTTGCACCTTCCGGATCACCCGCTGGAAGTGCAGGTGCCATGGCACGCCCGCGGCCGGCACCGTCTCGGCCTTGGTGATCGCGCCGACCCGGGGGTGCGCCGCCCAGGCGATCACCCGGGCCCGGTCCGCGCCCCACACGCCGGTCATCGCGTCATGTGTCCGCGCGTACGCCATCGCGGCCAGCGAGATCGTCGAGTCCGGCACCGGCTGCTTCGGCGGGTGTGCCTTCAGGTAGAGCTCCCAGGTCATCCCGTAGTACCCGGGCGGCCCGTCGTCCTTACCCCGGTTGGCCAGCCCGTTGAGCTTGCGGTGGTACTCCGTGACCTGGATCGCCGCCCCGCGGGACAGGTCCTTGTCGCCGACAGCGATGCCGTGGACGTGGTACGGCCAGTTGCCCTGCGTCGGCGTTCGCAGCCACGCGGCGAACCCGACCGCGCGCATCGCCTTCAGCACCGCGACCCGCTGCGCGGCGCTCTTCGTCCGTACGTCGATGTCGACCGCGCCGCCCCCGTCGTGGGTGCCGGCCGACGCCTCCACGCCGCCCTTGTTGTACGACCCCTGCAGGATCGCGAACTTCGACTTGTACAGCTGCTCGGCGGCCTCGACCATCGCCACCGTCCGCTTGTTCATCGTGACGCCGCGCCAAGAAATCCTTGCCTCAGGCATCTTTATCCCCGGTCGCCGGGCCGAGGATCAGCTCCGCGTCCTCGGCGGCGCCGAGCGCCTCCAGCTGGTCCAGCTCGTCGTCGGTCAACTCGTCGTCGAACACTTCCGGCATAGCCCCGTTTCCTTCCCCCTGGTCGATCGCGCGCCGACCCCCGGCGGGCGAAATCGCAGCTCAGCCTAAGCAGGTGCGAGGTCAGGTAACTAGCTGTAAAGGTTTGGGGAACGTGAAGTTTTCCGTCCGCTCCGCGTGCCGGGGTGTGTGCGAAGGGGCCGGATGGGGTACCTGTAGGTGGTCCCGCGGTTCGGTCAGTGCCATTCGGGCATGGGTGGTGTTCACCGAGCCGCGAGTTCTCCCACTGAGGGGCGGGAGAACGACCGGCCCGGCGGGTGTGTCTCTCCCAGGATGCACCCGCCGGGGTACGGTGCCTCAGAGCGCGGACGCGACGAACAGATACCTGTTCAGGCTGAAGAAGTAGCTCGGCCCCAGACTCCGCAGATCGTCTGCCCAGGCTTGGGCCTCCTCCTCGGTCACACCCGCGTGACCCGGCACGAACTCCGACACGATGTCGATCAGCCCGGCACTGTACGTACGCGCGTCGTACCCCGTGTTGAGGATCGGCACCACCTGTTCGTGGGTCAGAGTGAAACCGGACGTGGCCAGTACGTCGGCCAGCGTCCGTGGCAGATGTGGATCGGCCAGATGGTCCTCGAACGCGGTCAGCACCCGGGCCATTCGCTCGTCGTCACTCGACCGCCACACGACCGATCCCCAATCGGTGTCGAGCAGTACGACGCGACCGGCCGGCCGCAGCACCCGCCGTACCTCCGCGAGCGCGCCGGCCACGTCCTCGACGTACTCGAACACCTGGGTCGACACCACCACGTCGAAGCTCTCCGCCGGATGCGGGATCCGGGCGACCGTAGCCAGCTCGAGCTCGATCGTGGGTCCACCAGGCACCTCCGTCCTGGTCCCCGCGATCGCCAGCATGCTCTCGCTGATGTCGATCCCGCAGATCCGTCCGTCCGGCCCGACCTCCTCGGCCATCTCGGCCGCCAGCAATCCCGGCCCCACACCGACGTCCAGCACCCGGTCCCCCGGCCGCAACGCCAACGCCGCCCGCACGACCCGTCGCTGCTCGACCACATCCGGGGTCCGGTAGACCGACTCGATCTGCCGGGAAACCTCGGGGTCGAACTGCAACCCGTCAACGTCAACCTCTCCGCCCATGTCCCACATCATGGTCCGCGATCCCGTTTCCGGGGAGGCCTTCTGGAAATCGGAAGCGCTGCCCCGGGTTGCCCCGCTACGGTTCCAGGGTGATCGAGCTGCCCGAGACGTTCCTCGAGATGCCCCGGTGGTGGACGGAAGGGCAGGCCTGGCTGGAATCGTTGCCCCGAGCAGTCGACGAGCAATGCCGCCGCTGGAACCTCGCTGTAGCAGGGCCGATCGCCCACGGGTCGAACGCGATCGTCGTACCGGTCGAACGGGACGGCACGGAGCTCGCACTGCGGATGTCGCAGCCCGGTGCCGAGGTCACGCAGCAGGTCCGGGCGCTGAAATGGTGGGACGGCCGCGGCATGGTCCTGTTGGTGGATGACGACGCCGAGGCCGGGGCGATGCTGCTCGAGCGGCTGTCGACTCCGTTGATGACCCGGCCGATCGACGAAGTGATCGCCGTACTCGGGCAGTTGATGCGCAGGATCGCCGTCCCCGGGCCGGAGGATGCGTTGTCGACCGCGGACATCGTGACGACGCGATCAGCCGAGCTGGAGCCGCAGTGGGAACGGCTCAGCCGTCCGTTCGACGCCGCGATCCTGCGCGAGGCACTCGACGTCGCCCCGACCGAGACCACGTCGACCGCGGCGGTCAACGGCGACTTCCATTCCGGCCAGGTCCTCGCCGGGCACCGGGAGGCCTGGCTGATGGTCGACCCGGTGCTGTACCGCGGGGACATCGAGTTCGACCTCGGTCGCGTTCTGTGGTGGGACCCCGACAGGATGACCGACATCGTCCCGTACTTCGATCTCGCGGTTCGCGAAGCCGGTCTGGACCGGGACCGCGCCCGCGACTGGGTGATCTGGCGGACCGTCGACTACTGGCTGTGGGGACTTCAAGCGGGCCTGACCGAGGACCCGGTCCGATGCGCGAGGTTGATCAACGCCCTCTCACGATGAACGAGCAGCGTAAATGAAGCGGCTGCGCATCATCCGGGGCGCATCGGCCGCGTTCGGCGCGATCGAGTGCAGGATCCACGGATGCGTCAGGTACACGTCGCCGGCCTGACCGGTGAGCTCGATGACCCGGACCGGCAGCCCGTCGAGATCTGCCGGCGCCATCGGATCCAGCGTGCGCTGCTCGGACGTCAGGTTGCGGAACCACGGGTCTGACCGCAGTACTTCGTCACGCACGGCCTTGAACTCGCGCTCTTCGGTCGTGGTCAGGAAGCGCTCGACCACCTGGTGCGAACCTGCGACCTGCGGTGTCCCGCCGCCACCCGGCTCGAGATCGCCGAGCAACGCCCAGATCTTGACGGCCTGGGGCGTTTCGTCGAAGCCCACGTCGGTGTGCCACTGGCGATGCGGGACGGCCCACTGCCCACCCTCGGGCATCGTGACGAGGACCTGCCCCTGGTGCTTGGGCTCGAGCCACTTACCCAGCAGACCGTCGAGCGCCGACCGCACCCGCGGCCCGAGGATCGCGTGGGCCGCGCGAGACGACTTCGTGCTCTTCAGACCCGTTGGTCGCGACGGAGTCCAGGTCGACCGGTCGTCACGATCCATCCCGTACCGCTCGGACAACTCGTCCCACAAGGCGTCCCGCATCCGCGCGGCATCGTCGGCGGAGAACGCGGACGGGATCTTCACGATCCCGTCGCGCTCGAAAACGTCCAGCTCTTCGGCGGTCAGCACTCGCCCATGGTGCTCCGGGCCTCCGCCGGGCTTCCACTCAATTAACAGTTCGCGGCCGGCTCAGTGTTCGGGCGCGAAATCGTGGAAGCCGATCAGCTTCTGGATCTTGCCGTCGCCGTCGAGGACGACGATGTCGGTGCCGCCGGCCACCGGCTCCTGCCCGTCGGCCTTGAGGTGCCAGGTCCAGCGCAGGTAGGCGTGGTGCTCGTCGATGTCACCGGTGCGGACGAAGGACAGGCCGGGGAACATCTGCTGTGCGACGCCGACCAGCTTGTTCAGCTCGTCGTGGCCCGTGGTCTCGAAGCTCGGGTCCTGGAAGGTCGCGTCGTCGGTCCAGGTCGCGGCGATGAGCTCGGCCCGGCGGTCGGCGTCGGCGGCGTTCCACATCGCGAAGTACTGGTCGGCGAGAGCGGTTGCGTTCATGGTGTTTCCTCCTCGGAAGGTTTCGATGACCAGAACCTTGCCGCCGTACCCGGGCAGCGGTCGATGACCTCAGAGGTAATGGCGATGTCTACGCCGACCGCTACGGTCGGGGTATGGCAGCAACGATCGAGGAGACGTTCCAACGCCCGGTGGGCGAGCTTCTGCGCGGGTGGCGGGAGCGGCGCCGGCTCAGTCAGCTCGAGCTGGCGAACCGGGTCGAGGTGTCCACCCGGCACGTGAGTTTCGTGGAGACCGGGCGGTCGAAACCGAGCCGGGACATGGTGCTGCGGCTCGCCGAGCACCTCGACGTACCACTCCGGGACCGGAACCAGCTGCTGCTCGCGGGCGGCTTCGCGCCGATCTACAGCGAGGCGTCGCTGCACTCGCCGGCGATGCTTGCTGTTCGTACGACGCTGCGCCGCCTGCTGAAGGCCCACGAGCCGTTCCCGGCGCTCGTCGTCGACCGCTGGTGGAACATCGTCGAGACCAACGCCGGGATCCAGATCTTCACCGCGGGCGTCGACGAGAAGTTGCTCCAGGCACCGATCAACGCCCTCCGGCTGACCCTGCACCCGGACGGCCTGGCCAAGCGGATCAGCAACATCGCCGAGGTCCGTGCCAGCGCACTCTCCAGCCTGCAACGCCAGGCCGCGAGCACGGCCGACCCTGAGCTCCAGGACCTGTACGACGAACTTCGCACGTACGCCGTGGACGACAAGCCGGCACCACCCGGACCGGCCGAGGTCGTCATACCGTTCAAGCTCACGCACGACGGGCGGGAGTTGTCGTTGCTGACGATGATCGCGACCTTCGGCACACCACTCGACGTCACGGTGTCCGAGCTGATGATCGAGTCGTTCTATCCCGCCGACGATGCGACCGCGGAGTACCTGCGGAGCCTTTCGTGAAGCCGGCCCGGGAGGTCGCAGACACGATCGAGCTGCATCTGCAGTACCTCGATCGGTATCGCGAGATCATCGAGAAGAAGCTGACCGGGCTGAGCGACGCCGAGCTACGCGGCAGCCGGCTGCCGTCGGGTTGGTCGCCACTGGAGCTGCTCAAGCACCTGGTCTTCATGGAGCGACGGTGGCTGCGGTGGGGCTTCACCGCTGAGCAGGTCGAGCATCCGTGGGGTGATTCCGGAGATGATCCCGACGGTCCCTGGACGGTGACGGTCGACGACTCGCTGGAGAGCCTGCTGGCTCAGTTGCACGCGGGTGGTGAGTTCACGCGGCAGGTCGTCAGCGGAATGGATCCCGCGACGGTTGCGTCTGCCGGCGGGCGGTTCGGGCCCGACGACCGGCCGACGCTGAACTGGATCCTGTTCCACGTCCTGCAGGAGTACGCACGGCACGCGGGCCACTTGGACGTGGCCCGCGAGCTTGTGGATGGGGCCACCGGCGAGTAGGTCTTGCAGGGAGGGCCTACTCGCCGGTGGCCGGGAGCCCTACCGGCCTGAGGAGGGGTGGCCGGTGGGGAACGCCGTCGGGATGCTCGGCGTCGGGAAGCTCGGCTTGGACGACGGGGTCGGCAGCGTCGGCTTCGTCGTCGGGATCGACGGCAGCGTCGGCTTGCTGTGCGGCTTGACCGTCACCTTCACACCGGCCGAGACCGTCACAGTTGGCACAGATGGCACAGTCGGCTTCGGTGCGGTCGGCTTCGCCGTCGGAAGGGAAGGCTTGCCGGGCAGGTTCGGCTTGCTCGGCAGTCTCGGCTTGCTGGTCGGCACGCCCTGTACGCAGTCCGGCACGGCCGGGACCGCGGGCTTGCCGGGCAACGACGGCTTGGCGGTCGGGAGCGTCGGCTTGGCCGGCAGCGAAGGCTTGCTCGGCAGCGTCGGCTTGGCCGGCAGCGACGGGAGGGTCGGCTTCGTCGTCGGCAGGCTGGGCTTGCCCGACGGCAGTGTGGGCTTGGTGGTCGGCAGGGTCGGCTTGCTCGGCAGCGTGGGCTTGCCGGTCGGCCAGGTGGGCTTGGTGGTGGGGATGCCCGGCTTGCTCGGCAGCGTCGGTTTCGTCGTCGGCCAGGTCGGCTTGGCAGGCAACGAGGGCCGGGTGGTCGGCAGGCTCGGCTTGCTCGGCAGCGTGGGCTTGCCGGTCGGCAGGGTCGGCAGGGTCGGCAGGGTCGGCTTCACCGGCAGCGTGGGCTTGGCCGGCAGTGTCGGCTTCTGCGGGTTGTTCGGGTCGATCGTCTTGTTCACGACCACCTTGGGCAGCTTCGGCTTGGCCGGGAGGCAGGTCGGGTCGATCGACGGCGCCGACGGCGTACCGGCCGGAATCACTGCCGGCATCGGAGGCTTTCCGCCGACCAGCAGGTTCTTGACCGGAAGGGTCGGTCCGCCGACCGCGGCGGACACCGTCGCGACGGTTCCAGCCAGGGCGGTGACGCCCGCCGCGGCCAGTCCCCGGCGCAGCCAGGTCAGCCGCTTGCCGCGCCGCATCAGGTCACCGGCGTCCGGCTGCCACGGCTCCATCTCATACGTCAGCGCGTTCCGTACTTGCTGCTCGTCACTCATCAGTTTCCTCCAACTCCGCTGTCGATCAGGTCGGGTGCCAGACGCAACTTGGCCAGCGCCCGGGAGGCCGTGCTCTTCACGGTCCCGGCCGCCATACCGAGGAGCTCGGCGGTCTCGGCCTCGGAGAGATCCTGCGAGTAGCGCAGCGCGACCACGGCTCTCTCCCGGACGGTCAGACCGTTGAGAGCCGAGAGCACGGCCTCCCTGGTCTGGACCGCCCCGGCGAAGTCCGCCACCGCTCGCTGGTCCCAATCGTTTGCTACCGGATCACTGGGTACTTCGTTGTTCCAGCGCCGGCGGGCCTGGGAGAGGAATCGGTTGACCAGCACCCGCCGGACGAACCGCAACGGGTCGCCCTCCAACCGGTGCCATTTCGGATAGGACCGCATCAACGCCTGCTGCACGAGGTCCTCGGCGGTATGCCGATCGCCGCACAACATCTCCGCGAAGCGGAGCAAAGGGGTCGACTGCGCCACGACGAATCGCTCGAAGTCGGCGTCCGCGGTCCGGGTCATCGATTCTCCTCAGCCTCTGTCACACCGGTCCAAACCCGCTGAGTCACCGATCGGGTTCTGTTCGGAGTAGGAGGAAATTTATTCACGGGCTATACAGAGGCGGTGTTTGTTTGTCACATTGGGTGCACAAGCCTTCACCGCCCCGGAGGTTCCGCCCATGCGTACCAGCCGCCCAGCCGCACTCGCCGCCTGTCTGACCCTGACCGCGGCGATCTTTACCGCAACCTTGCCGAGCAACGCCGCCGTACCCGACCCCGCCGCGGCACCCGACCCCACCCGTGCCTCCCAGTCCGTCGCCCGGCCCCAGCCCGCCGCCGCCTCCCAGCCCGCCGCCTCCCAGCGCGTCGCGTCCCAGCGCGTCGCCGCCTCGCAGCCGGTCGCCGCGTCGCAGCCGGTCGCCGCGTCCCAGCCCGTCGCCGCGTCCCAGCCCGTCGCCGCGTCCCAGCCCGTCGCCGTCTCGCAGCCAGTCGCGGGGTCGAGCAACGTCCGCGCCGAAGGCGGCCGGATCATCCTCGGCGACGCACCCGCCGCGATCGGCTCGACCGAGATCTACCAACGCTCCGGCCTGGCCGAGCTCACGCCGGTCCACTTCGCCGGCTTGACCTCGGCCGTGGTGGTCGGCTACTCGGCCGCCATACCAAACGGTATGTCCGCGTCAGTCGACGTACGATCCTGGGCCGCCGGCCGATGGTCGGAGTGGACCGAGGCGAAGTCCGGAGCCCCAACCGCGTTGCCCAGCGCCAGCGACCAGGTCCAGCTGCGGGTGATCATCACCGCGCCGCCGACCGGCGGCAGCCCATCCGTCGCCGATCTGACCGTTCAGCCGACCGACAAGGTCGCGGCTCCGCGGATGAGCGTTCAGGCCGCGCCGCTCAAGTCGCACGTCTTCGCCACCCGCGAAGGCCTGGTCGGCGGTACGACGGCCAACGGCCACGTGATCGTGAGCCGCGACCACTTCGTCGCACTGCCCTCACGGCGTGGGCTGTCGGGCAACGGATCCGGCACGTACTCCGTCAAGGTATGCACCGCATCGCGCTGCGCCTTCGAGCCGGTGTGGGACGTCGGGCCGTGGAACACGAAGGACGATTACTGGAACCCGAGCGCGACCCGCGAGATGTGGAAGGACCTGCCACAGGGCAAGCCGGAGGCGCAGGCGGCGTACCAGGACGGTTACAACGGAGGCAAGGATCAGTTCGGCCGCACCGTCGCCAACCCAGCGGGGATCGACCTTGCGGACGGCGTGTTCTGGGACGCGCTGAAGTTGGCCGACAACTCGTTCGTCGACGTCACGTACCTGTGGACGGGTGACGGCGGCCGCGGAACAGTCTCGATCTCGTCCGGCTACCTGAACGTCCGCAACGCACCGAACTCGACCGGCGCGGTCGTCGGCATGGCCGGCAAGTCCGCACAGGTCACCGTCGAATGCCAGACCACCGGTGAGACCGTCACCGGTTCCCAGGGCACGACCAACATCTGGCTCCGCGTGAATACCGGCATGTACGTCGCAAAGGCCTGGATCTCGGCCGGCACCTTCGGCACCTGCTGATGCAGGCTGGGACTCCCGTACGCCCGCCCACGTACGGGAGTCCCGGTGTCAGCGAGCCAGCGGGTCCGCGCCGCCGCCGAAGCGCTTGAGCAGCTTGCCCTGCGCGTCGTACACGAAGACGCCGTTGCTGCGCGAGTTCTGCGGCGTCAACGGAGTCACCTGCGCGGAAGACTCGACCCAGCCGGTGATCCCGGCGAGCCGGTAGATCTTCCCGTACCAGGCCTTGGTGCCGACCGTGTAGACGACGGTCGCGGCCTGCGAGCTCTTGAAGACCGAGCTGACCGTACGGCCGACCGACTGCATTCCCGGGTCGGTACCATCGCCAATGTTGGCGTTACCAACGGTTTGCCGCCACCCGAACGGCTCGTACGCCGGCTCACCCGGCTGCCGGCTGATCACCGCCCACTGCGTGCCCTTCGTCTTGAAGTACAGCCCCGGACCGAGCTTCACCTCCCGACCGGCGGCCAGCGTCCCGACCGCGGGCCGGGCATTCTGGAACTGGTACTTCGTTGCCTTGGGCGCCTTCTTCACCGGCGCCGCGGGCGTGGTGCTCTTCACGATCGTCCCACCCGGACCGCCCGCCACCGCGGTGTCCTGAGCGGCGGCCTTGTCGTTCGTCCCGGTGAACACCGCGACAGCGACCATCGTGCCCGCCACCGCGACCGCGGCGAGGCCGGCCGGCAACAGCCGGGTCAGCCCTCTCGTGTCTCGCATCTCGTTGCCTTTCGCAAGGTTTCGTTGTCGGGCTGAAGGACGTGCCCGCCGCGGGAAAGGTTCTTCACCGGCGCAACGGATCGTCCTTGGGATCACCGAGACACCCGACCAGCTTGCCGTCGGCGTCGTACGCGAAGACCGACTGCGCGTCGACCGGGAGCGCCGCCGTCGCCGCGACCCAACCCGGGATACCAGCCAGCCGGCGGACCTGCCCGTACCAGGCCTTGCGGCCGGACGTGTAGACGACCGTGGTCGCCGTCTCGCTCCTGAACACCGACGTCACCACATTGTCGGCGATCTGCAGCCCCGGACCCGCGCCGTCGCCGATGTTGGCGTTCCCCACTGTCTGCCGCCAGCCGAACGGCTCGTACGCCGGCTCACCCGGCCGCCGGCTGATCACCGCCCACTGGGTGCCCTTGGTCTTGAAGGACAGGTACGGCCCGATCTTCACCTCGACACCGGCGGCGAGCGGGACCACCGCAGGTCGGGTGTTCTCGAAGACGTATCGCGGCGGCGTGACAGACGGGGTCACCGACGAGGGCGTCGCAGCCACCGGAGGACCAACCGCCACCGGATCCTGCGCGACCAGCAGGCCGACTGCTGCAACACCAGCGACTCCAGCCGATGCCGCGGCGGCCGTGAGCACCCCACGGCGACGCCGCCGGCGCGCTCCGGCGATCACCCGCGCGGGGTCCAGCGCCGGGCTGTCCGTCCGCAGCTCGCGGAGCTCGCTCTCGATGCTCATACCGTCTCTCCCACTCCCGCCAACGCCGGTGCGGCGCGCAGCTTCCGCAAGGCCCGGGCGTTCGAGCTTTTCACCGTGCCGACTGCCACCCCGAGCACGGCAGCGGTGTCCCCCTCGGACAGGTCCTCCACATGCCGGAGTACGACGACCGCACGCTCGCGCCGGGTCAGCAACCGCAGAGCACTGAGCAACGCCAGCCGACGATCGCTCAGCCCGGCCGAATCACTCAGGGCGCCGGCCCAGGGCTCCAGGTCGATGGGATCGCCGCTCGGCCGCTCCCGCCAGAGCCGTCGCCGCACCCACGACAGGTGCTGGTTGACCACCGCCTGCCGGACATACGCAAAGGGATCAGCCATCTCGATCCGGTCCCAGCGCAGGTACGCCTTCTCCAACGCCGTTTGCACCAGATCCTCGGCGAGCCCCGCATCCCCGCACAGCATCCGCGCGAAATGCATCAGCCGAGCGGACCTGGCCAGCACGAAGGCCGTGAAGTCGTCGTCGCGACTCCCCGCAGCACCCATCCGGCCTCCGTCCAGTTGCCCTCAGGCAACAGGACGCCGCGCCGGGGTCAAAGGTTCTGTCGCGTCGTACATCTTGTCCGAGCCGCTCAGCCTGGGCAGCGCGATCGTGTCGGCGGCCAGGCGAACGCGGTTGCGGCCGGCGGCCTTGGCGGCGTACATCGCGCGGTCGGCGCGGAGCAGCAGGTCGTCGACGGTCGCTCCGTCGTTCGGATACACGGCGACGCCGATGCTGACGGTCAGGTGGAACGTGTCCGGATCCAGGTCCGGAGCGTCGAGTACGCCGGCGCACATCGCGGCCAGTGGGCTGGCGGAGACCGCGTTGCGGAGCCGGTCGGCGGTGATGGTCGCCTCGTCGAGCCCGGTGTCCGGGAGCGCGATCACGAACTCCTCGCCGCCGAACCGGCCGATCACGTCCTTCGCCCGGATCGCGCTGCGCAAGATCGTCGCGACCGCGCGCAGGGCCTCATCGCCGACCAGGTGGCCGTGCCGGTCGTTGACCTGCTTGAAGTGGTCGATGTCGATCAGCAGGACCGCCATCGGCTCGCGCTGGGCCCGGACGGTCCGCAGCATGTCCTCGGTCCGCCGGCGCCACCAATCGACCCGGGTCAGGCTGGTCTTCGGATCGGTCTGCGCCTCGGACTCCAACTGACCGAGGAGCAGTGCGCGCTGCGCGGTCAGCGTGATCGGGATCGCGACGAACGCGAACCACGGGCTGATCAGGCAGGCGGCCGCGAGCAGGCAGCCGAGCGTGGCGGCGGTCGCGTCAGTGCCCAAATCGTCCAGACCGCCGATCACCTCGCGGCGACTGCTGCCCGGAATAATCAGCGAGATCGCCAGCCCGCAGAGCACGGTGTCGGTCGCCACGTACGCCGCCGAAGCGGCGACCATCGAGACGACCAGACCGAAGTCGCCGCCGGTGACGCCGCGGAGCGAGACAAAGACCTCGTGCGCGGCGCCGACCGCGAGCACGTGGACCGCGGTCGAGAAGGCCCACCGGTACGGGATGCATTTGCCGGCCCGGATCCGCCACCAGATCCGGAGCAGTACGGCGACCAGGATCGCCAGCGCCGGATGCAGGATCACGGCCGCGGCGATCATCCAGGCCGGGGCGAGGTCCTTGTGCAGCGCGCCGCCGCGCCGCCGCCGGTTCTCCACCCGGCGCGCGCCCTCGACCGAGATCAGTGCGGACACCGTCAGCGCGAACACCACATCCAGCCCGCGCCAGTCGGGACGGTCCGTGAACGCCTGCACGCCGTACCCGATCGCGGCCAGGTCGACGAGCACCACGACGGCGAACGCCGGGACCGTCAGGGTCCAGAGCGCCTAGGAACGCACCGCTTGCCTACTCTGTGCAACCATCACCTCACACGGTACGACGAGTGAGCGTCAGGTCCCAATCCGTGGCGGCGCGGCTGTGGATGACGACTTGGAAACGATCGACGATCCTTCAGTATTCAGTCGTTTGATCAACAATCAGACGCCGGATTTCCTTGCACGGAAGGAAGATCAGCGCCTTCGAGCAGAACCGAAGAGCCCGCGGACGATCTCCCGGCCGGCCGACCGGGCGAACTGCTTGAACGCCGACGAGCCGATGACCTGCTCGACCATCGACTTCTCCGGCTTCTGCGCCCGCGGCCGCGACTCCGGCTGCTGCTTGGCCTGCTCCTTGGCCTGCTTCTCGGCCTCGGCCTGAGCCGCGCCGGCCTGCACCTTCGCCGCCAGGATCTCGTACGCCGACTCGCGGTCGATGGCCTGCGAGTACTTCGCGTTGTTCGGCGAGGCCTGCACCGCCGCGGTCTGCTGCTCCGCGGACGCCGGCGCCATCAGCGACTGCGGCGCTCGCAACCGGGTCCACGCGACCGGGGTCGGCGCACCCTTCTCGTTCATCACGGTCACGATCGCCTCACCGATCCCGAGCTGGGTCAGCACCTCGCCCAGGTCGTACGACGAACTCGGGAACGTCGACACGGTCGCCTTCAGGGCCTTCGCGTCGTTCGGCGTATGCGCCCGCAGCTGGTGCTGCACCCGTGAACCGAGCTGCGCCAGTACGTCGTCCGGCACGTCCTTCGGCGTCTGCGTCACGAAGAAGACGCCGACACCCTTCGACCGGATCAGCCGGACGGTCTGCGCGATGGCGTCGAGGAACGCCTTCGACGCGTCGTTGAACAGCAGGTGCGCCTCGTCGAAGAAGAACACCAGCTTCGGCTTGTCCAGGTCACCGACCTCGGGCAGGTCGTGGAACAGGTCGGCGAGCAGCCACATCAGGAACGTCGAGAACAGGGCCGGCCGGTCCTGCAGGTTCGGCAGTTCGAGCAGCGAGATGAGGCCCTTGCCGTCACGCTGCTGCAGCATGTCGGCGGTGTCGAACTCCGGTTCGCCGAAGAACGCCTCCGCGCCCTGATCCGCGAACCCGATCAGCGACCGCAGGATGACGCCGGCGGTGGCCGCGGAGAGCCCGCCGAGCTCCTTCAGGTCGTCCTTGCCCTCGTCGGAGGTCAGGTGCTGGATGACCGAGCGCAGGTCCTTGATGTCGAGCAGCGTCAGCCCGGCCTTGTCGGCGTAGTGGAAGATCAGTCCGAGCGACGACTCCTGTACGTCGTTCAGCCCGAGCACCTTGGACAGCAACACCGGCCCGAACGACGTGATCGTGGCGCGAATCGGGATGCCGGTGCCCTGGCCGCCGAGCGCGTAGAACTCGGTCGGGAAGCCGGTCGCGGTCCAGTCCTGGCCGATCGACTTGGTCCGCGCCAGCAGCTTGTCGTTGCCCTCCCCAGGCTGCGAGACACCCGACAGGTCGCCCTTGATGTCGGCCGCGAACACCGCCACACCGGCCGCGGACAGCTGCTCGGCCATCAGTTGGAGCGTCTTCGTCTTCCCGGTACCGGTGGCGCCCGCGACCAGGCCGTGCCGGTTCATCATCCCGAGCGGGATCCGGACCGCTGCCTCCGGTTTCGGCTCACCGTCGACCAGCAACACACCCAGCTCGAGTGCCGGCCCCTCGAACGCATACCCCTGCTTGACAGTCTCAACGACGTCGCCTGACTCAGCCATGGTCAGCGTGCCTTTCCCCGGTTGCCTGGAATCGCTCGTACTACCCGGTCGGCATGCTAGTCCTCGCCGTCCTGTTAGGACGTTTGGCGACGCCGAAAGGTTGTACGCGAGCACCGGACTATTCCGGTGACATTCATGACCTCCACTTGAGACCTTCTACCCCGCTAGACTTCGGGAGGTGATCTTCAAGCGCGTCGGGGAAGACCGGCCGTACCCGGACCATGGGCTGCGGCCGAAGGACTGGTCCTCGCTGCCGCCACGGCAGGTGCGGCTGGACGAACTCGTCACGACGAAGGGCACCCTTGACCTGAACGCGCTGCTCGACGAGGACTCGACCTTCTACGGTGACCTGTTCGCGCACGTTGTGGAATGGAAGGGCGACATGTACCTCGAGGACGGCCTGCACCGCGCCCTCCGTGCCGCGCTGCAGCAGCGTCAGGTCCTCCACGCTCGGGTCTTGGTAGTGGACTGACCCATGTCTGCTCACGGGGGGTTGAGCCGATGACAGCGATCCATCCGCAACCGCGGCCGCATTCGCGCATTCGCTGGCGTACGCCGATCACGATGGTGATCCTGCTGGGCATTCTCGCCGGCGGCGGGTGGTGGGGCTGGAACTCCCTGATCAACAGCAGCGCCGAGCCGACGTGTGTCGAGCAGAAGCTCCCGAACAACCGGCTGGTCCCGAAGCAGGTCGTGCTGAACGTATACAACGGCGGCGCGAGGGCAGGCTCCGCGCAGCGGGTCGCCGACGCCCTGAAGCAGCGCGGGTTCAACATCGGCAAGATCTCCAACGAGCCCAAGGGCAACAAGGTCGACGTGGCCGAGCTCCGCGGCGTCGCGACGAACTCGCCCGAGCTGGCGCTGGTCGCCGGTCAGCTCAACCAGAAGGCCGTGATGGTCGCCGACGGCCGCACCGACCACACCGTCGACCTGGTCATCGGTGCCGGCTTCGGCTCGGTGCGCCTCAAGGGCATGCCGTCGGTCCAGGTGCCCGCCGGCACCACCGTCTGCCTCCCGGTCATCCACACCCCGCAGCCCATCCCCTCCGGCCAGAACCCCAACTGAGCTCAGTGCTGTTCGCGGCCGCGTTCGCCGAACCAGCCGGCCAGGCGGCCGGCCCGGGAGACGGCTCGTAAGCGGCGGACGGCCTGTTCGCGGACGGGGCTCGGGGCAACGACCAGCATCGAGTCGGCGGCGCGGAGGACCGTACGGCGGTCCGGCACGAAGGCGTGTTCACCGCGGATGACGAGCGAGACCGAGACGCCCGGCGGCAACCGCAGTTCGCCGATCTCGACGCCGGCCAGCCGCGACTCGCTCGGGACGTAGACCTGGAGCATGTCCGCGCCAAGTGATTCCAGCGGAGCCACGTCGATGTCGACCTCGTGCGCCGCGTTCTCGTCGAGCACCTTGAGACGAGCCGCCAGCCACGGCAGCGACGGCCCTTGCAGCAGCGTGAACAGCAGAACCAGCACGAACACCACGTCGAAGATACGGTCCGCCTGCGGCACTCCCTCGGCGAGCGGGATCGTCGCCAGGACGATCGGCACCGCGCCGCGCAGCCCCGCCCAGGAGATGAACGTCCACTCCCGCCACGGGAGCCGGAACGGAGCCGCTGAGATCGCCACCGACGGGAACCGCCCGACGACCGTCACCGCGATCCCGATCACCAGCGCGAGAAGTACGTCGTTCAGCCGGAACCGTCCGGGTGACGCCAGCAGCCCGAGCATCACGAACAGCCCGATCTGCGCGAGCCAGGCGATCCCGTCCACGAACGACCGGGTCGCCATCCGATGCGGCAATTCCGCCCGCCCGAGCACCAGCGACGTCACGTAAACGGCCGCGAATCCCGATACGTGCAGTAGGACGGAGCCCCCGGCGTACGAGATGAAGGCGACCGACATCACCGCGAGCGGGTAGAGGCCCGCGGAGCCGAGCGCCATCCGGCGGATCAGGCCGACGCTGACCCACCCGATCAGCAGGCCGAACAGGGCGCCGACGACCAGCTCGTACAGCACCAGGCCGGTGAACGACAGCACGCCCTTGTCGCCGACCTCGCCCGTGCTCACCAGGGTGACCAGCAGGACGGTCGGTGCGTCGTTCAGACCGGACTCGGCCTCCAGCGCCCCACGCAGCCGCGGTCGGATCGGCACCCGCCTGAGCACCGAGAACACGGCCGCCGCGTCCGTAGGAGACGTCACGGCACCGAGCAGCACGGACAGCTGCCAGCTGAGCCCGAGGACGAAATGCGCCACGCAGGCGACCACAGCGACGCTGACCGCGATCCCGACCGTCGCGAGGACGAGCCCGAGCGGCATCACCGGGCGTACTTCGTTCCACCGGGTGGTCAGACCGCCCTCGATCAGGATCACGACCAGTGCCGCGAACCCCAGCGCATGCGCCAGCTGCGCGTCCTCGAAATGGATGTGCCCCGGTCCCGACTCGCCGAGCACCAGGCCCATCCCGAGGTAGATGAGCAGCGACGGGAGCCCGAGCCGCGCGGTCAGCCGGACGGCGACGACCGCGACCAGCAGGACCACAGCCCCCGCCAGCAGGATCCGGTCGAGCTCCGATACATCCATGGGGCCCTCCCGTCGAACGTCAGGTCCCGAGAGACGAAAACCCTGACGCATCACACAGCATCAGGGTCTCCGGCCTATCTTCCGCCCCGAAGGGCGGTTGGCGGTGGCGGAGGGATTTGAACCCTCGGACGGGGGTTGCCCGTCACGCGCTTTCGAGGCGCGCTCCTTCGGCCGCTCGGACACGCCACCGCCGAGGACAATATCAAGGCCGGTGACGAATGAAGAAATCGCGCAGCCGCGCGCCCGCCTCGTCGGCCATCACACCGCCGATCACCTCGGGCCGATGGTTGAGCCGGCGATCCCGGACGACGTCCCACAGCGATCCGACCGCGCCCGCCTTCTCGTCGTACGCCGCGAAGACCAGCCGGTCGAGCCGGGACAGCACGATCGCCCCGGCGCACATCGTGCACGGCTCCAGCGTGACGACGAGCGTGCACCCGCTCAGCCGCCACTCGCCGACGTGCCGCGCCGCCTCCCGGATCGCGAGTACTTCGGCATGTGCGGTCGGGTCACCCGTCGTCTCGCGCTCGTTGTGCCCGCGCCCGATCACCTGCCCGTCGGCATCAACCACGATGGCCCCGATCGGTACGTCGGGAAGCGCCTTCTCGCCCTCCTCCAGCGCGAGCATCATCAACCGCGACCACTCGCGCCGCAGCAGTGGGCTAGCCAACAGCTTCGATCGCGTCGTGGAACTGGTTGCCGAACCCAAGCGCCTCGGCGATCTCCTCGAGCATCTCCTCGGGGTAGAGGTCGACGTCGTCGCAGAGCGCACCGAGGTCCATCGCGGTCATCCCCAGGTCCGCGAGGATCGCGAGATCGCCGGCCGGGACCTGCTCGTCGTCGTCATCGGCCAGCGGGATGTCCAGCTCGTCGACGACCTGCCGGGCGATCGGCCACTCGGTCGCGGCGGTCACGTCGGAGATCAGCAACCGGGCCCGGCCGCCGGCGACGCGGACCAGCACGAAGAAGTCCTCGTCGACCGACACCATGCCCAGTACGCCGCCCTCGCCCGGGAATCGGCGCAGCGCCGAGACCAGCGTGGACAGGTCCGGTTCACCACGGAGCACCAGCGGGGTGACGGTCCAGTTCCCGTCCTCGGTGTAAGCGGCGACCGCGAAATCGAGGTCAGTGGTCATCGGCCCAGCCATGGCATCGGACACCGGGTCATCGTCCCAGACTCCGCCTCTCCATGCGATCTCGGAGCGGTATCAGATCCACCAACACGGGTCAACAGTCGGAGAAGGCCTGGAGGCGCGCCCCTCCTAGTGATGGTACGTAGCTCTCCGCATCGCCTCGCGTAGCTGTCGGACCCGTGCCCGCCGGGGCGCGATCCGGTCGCGGAGTGCCTTCGCCTCCTCGAGTTCGCGCAGGAACTCGGCCCGCCGGCGCAACCGGTCGAGGTCACGGCGGGGTACCACCAGGCGCGGTTTGGGCTCGACGGTCATCGGCGTACTCCCTGGTGGGCGAAGCAGGGCAGATTCCGGTGCACTTCTCAGTCTGACAGCGAGCGAGGTTTCCCGACGCGAATCGCCGACGGTAGCGTTCCGGCTTATGCAGATCCTCGTCGTGGACCATCCGCTCGTCGCCCACAAGCTCACCGCGCTGCGCGACGAGCACACGGACTCACCCACGTTCCGCCGGCTGACCGAGGAACTCGTCACGCTGCTCGCCTACGAGGCGACCCGGGACGTCCGCACCGGTCCGGTCACCGTCCAGACGCCCGTCGCCGAGGCGGAGGGCGTCAAGCTGGCCGCACCGAAGCCGCTCGTGGTGCCGATCCTGCGGGCCGGACTGGGCATGCTCGAGGGCATGACCCGGCTGCTGCCGACCGCGGAGGTCGGGTTCCTGGGGATGGTCCGCAACGAGCAGACGCTGACGGCCTCGACGTACGCCGAGCGCCTACCGGAGGATCTGTCCGGGCGCCAGTGCTACGTCCTCGACCCGATGCTGGCGACCGGCGGCACCCTCGCGGCGGCGATCCAGTTCCTCGTCGACCGCGGCGCCGACCACATCACCGCAATCTGCCTGCTCGCCGCCCCCGAAGGCGTGGAGCGCGTCGAACGCGAACTCACCCACCTCGACGTCCCGTGCAACCTCGTCATCGCCGGCATGGACTCCCACCTGAACGACAAGGGCTACATCGTCCCGGGCCTAGGCGACGCCGGCGACCGCTTGTACGGCGTCGCCCAGTAGTCCTGATCGGATCAGGGGTTGCAGGTAGAAGTCAGGCCAGCGTGTTGCGGTAGAAGAGGTTGGCTCGGCGGTCGCCGGTGACGCCGGAGGCGAAGCCGAAGTACAGGCGGGCGGTCGCGTCGGTGGAGCCGTAGACCGCCATACCCTCCGGCTCGCGGTAGGTCAGGCGACGCGAGCACGGTCGAGTAGTCACCGGCTCGCGCGGCGGCCAGCGAGTACACGTTGATGTGCATCCGGTCGGACAACGAGTGCCGTACGCCCCGCTGCCGGCCCGCAACTGCGCCGCGAAAAGCCGGTTGTTGGGAGTGTCGAAGGCGAACGACTGCATCACGGTCGCGTCGTGCAGCGGCTGACTGCGGAAGAACTCGTTGGTGGTCGCGCTCATCTTGAAGCGCTTGGAGGTCGGGAGGGACAGAGTCCGGGCGGTGGCCACGGGTACGCCGAGGGTGCCTGCGGCAACTAATGCGCCGGCACCCGTCAGCAACCTGCGACGGGACATGTTGTCCATTGGCTAGACCAATCTGTTGCGGCAAAAGAGATCGGCTCGGCGATCGCCGGTGACACCGGAGGCGAAGCCGAACCGCAGCTGCGCGCGACCGAACGGGTCGACATACACACCGACCCCCTCGGCCTCGCGGTAGACCAGGTCGCCGCCGTCCACGATCTTCACGGACTCGACGATCTCGCCTTTGTTGATGTCGTAGGTCCAGAGCTTCGACGTTGCCAGTGCGGGGTCGGAGGCACCGGCGTACGCCTCGCCCTCCCAGAGGTAGACGTACGAGCCGTACAACGCCCAGCCCTGGAAGTCGATGTCAGCCGTCATCGCCGGCTGTTTGAACGAGGCGAGCACGCGCGAGAAGTTGCCTGTCCGCGCGGCCGCCAATGAGTACACGTTGATGTGGAATCCGTCCGACAGCGTGTGCCGGACCCCGATCCGTCCGTGCCGTTGATCGACGGACGGCGTGAAGACCGCACCGTCGGCCACCGGTTTCCAGCTCCGCAGCCCGGGTGAGTCCTTCGTCAACGTCGCGCCGTCCTGCCACGGGAACCGAGCGATCTCCCGACCTCGCGCGTTGGCCGTGTCCACGTCGGTCTCGGTCCACAGGTACGTCGTACGTCCGACCGCCTCTGCTCCGATCGAGACGGCGTGGCCGAACCCGCTCAGGTACATGTGCCCCACGACGCCCCCGGCGAGCGTGAGCTGCGTCAGCGTCAGATCACCACTGTTGGCCGGCGAACCCGCGCGCAACTGGCCGGTGAACAGCCGCTGGTTCGGGTTGTCGAACGCGATCGACTGCATGACCGTCACGTCGGCCAGCGGCTTGCCGCGAAACACCTCTCCACCGGGCCCGTCCAAGACGAACCGACGCGACGGCGGCAGCGTGAACGGACGAGCAGAAGCAGGCAGACCGACAGCCCCGGCAGCAGCCAGCGCACCGGCACCAACGAGCAATCCACGGCGGGAGAGATTGTCCATAGCGCCCGACCGTAAGCGATCTACCGCGAACTGTCTGTAGTTCGCACTATATTTTCTGTGAAATACTCATAATCTACTGTTATGAACTTCCAGGCCGGATGAGCGGACCTTCTCCGGCACAGGGTTCGGCCCTGGAGCGCGGGCAACTAGAAGGCGTAGGGATACGGCGACCAGTCGGGGTCGCGTTTCTCGAGGAATGCGTCGCGGCCCTCGGCGGCCTCGTCGGTGCCGTAGGCGAGGCGCGTGGCCTCGCCCGCGAACAGTTGCTGGCCGACCAGTCCGTCGTCGATCAGGTTGAACGCGTACTTCAGCATCCGCTGCGCGGTCGGCGATTTCGCGCAGATCTTCTTGCCCCACTCGAGGGCGACCGCCTCGAGCTCGGCGTGCGGCACGACCTTGTTCACCATGCCCATCCGGTACGCGTCCTCGGCGGAGTACTCGTCGCCGAGGAAGAAGATCTCCCGCGCGAACTTCTGCCCGACCTGACGGGCCAGGTACGCCGATCCGAACCCGCCGTCGAACGACGCCACGTCGGCATCGGTCTGCTTGAACCGCGCATGCTCCGCCGAAGCCAGCGTCAGGTCCGCGACCACGTGCAGGCTGTGTCCACCACCCGCGGCCCACCCGGGAACAACACAGATCACGACCTTCGACATGAAGCGGATCAGCCGTTGTACTTCGAGGATGTGCAGCCGCCCCGCGCGGGCCGGGTCGATCGAATCCGCCGTCGTGCCCTCGGCGTACTTGTAGCCGTCCTTGCCGCGGATCCGCTGATCGCCGCCCGAGCAG
Organism: Kribbella sp. NPDC049584; assembly: GCF_040675555.1. NCBI lineage: Bacteria > Bacillati > Actinomycetota > Actinomycetes > Propionibacteriales > Kribbellaceae > Kribbella > Kribbella sp. NPDC049584. The sequence continues at coordinate 236,030 of NZ_JBFAPF010000012.1, read as the reverse complement.
AACGCCCAGCCGCCGTCCTTCGGCGAGGGACCGTTGCCGGTGAGCAGCACGCACCCGACGTCGGTCGACATCCGCGCGTGATCGAGCACGCGGTACAACTCGTCGACGGTCTGCGGCCGGAACGCGTTGCGTACTTCGGGCCGGTTGAACGCGATCCGCACCACGCCGGCGTCAACTGCCCGGTGATAGGTGATGTCGGTCAGCTCGAAGCCGTCCACCTGCTTCCAGGCCGACGGGTCGAAGATCTCGGAGACAGTCACCCCGCGAGCATATTTCAGGCCTTCGCGGTGCTCTCCCGCAGTACTACCTCGGCCTTGAACGTCTCCGTCGTCACGTCGCCGCCCTGGATCGCGAGCTCGAGCGCACGCCGGCCCATCTGCTCCAGCGGCAGCCGCACGGTGGTCAATCCGGGCCACACGTCGCGCAGCGTCGCGATGTCGTCGAATCCTGCGACCCCGAGCTTGCCCGGTACGTCGACCCCACGCGTCCGCAAGGCGGACATCGCACCGACTGCCATCACGTCGTTCACCGCGAACACGCAGTCCACGTCGGCCTGCCGATCAAGCAGCCCCTCGGCGGCGGCGTACCCACCGTCGCGGGTGAAGTCACCGGTCTCGATCGCTACAGGCTGCAACCCCGCCTCGGCCAGACCCTCGACGAACCCGGCCCGGCGATCGCGTGCCGTCGCAAGCGTCTCGGGACCGCCCAGTATCGCGAACTTGCGCCACCCGAGCCCGACCAGCTCGCGAGCGAGATCGGCCGATCCGGTGCGGTTGTCCGGCTCGACCGTGTGCGCCGGCATCCCGGACTGACTGACCAGCGCGAGACCCGCGCCGGAGTTGAGGAAACTCTCCACCTCGGACGCCGTCCGGGAGAGGCTGTCGGCATCGGTCCGCCGGCTACCGATCATCACCGCGGCGCGGGCCCGCTGCGCCCGCAACGACGACAGGTAAGCGATCTCGCGGTCGGAGTCGCGGAACGTGCTGGCCATCATCACCAGCAGGTTGCGTTCGTCCGCGGCGCGCATCACGCCGTTCGCGATCGCGGCGAAGTACGGGTCCTCGATGTCGTGCACCAGGATGCCGACCAGGTTCGTCGACGACTTGGCCAGCGCCTGGGCCTGTGCGTTCGGCGTGTAGCCGAGCTCGCCGGCGGCTGCCTTGACCCGCTCCTGCAGTTCCGGACGGGGTACGCGGTCCCCGCCGTTCAGCACGCGGGAGGCGGTCGCGACCGACACACCCGCACGCTGCGCAACGTCCAGCAATGTCACCGGTGCTCGCAGATTCACTGGCCTACCCTTTCGTGCGTCCCCCCGGGGGCGGTGGCGGTCACCCTATCGAATCGCCCGTTCTCACACTGAGTATCGGGCAGGTCGCTGCCAATCTCGGCAGAACCTGGCGTTGCGGCTCGCGAGTGACTAGCCTTCCCAGCCATGACGACCGTCCGCGCCAGGATGACGATCCTGGTCTCGTCCGCCGTGCTCAGCCTCGGGACCGTCACCGGTCCCGCCCTGGCTGCGCCGATCCCGGACGGGCCCGCTGCCGCCCCGGCAGCATCCAGTGTGCCGCAGCACGTGGACGCGCGCACCAAGAGCACGCAGCCGGTCTACGACTACGCGAACGCGATCCGCGAATCGGTGTACGTCGACACCACGATGGACACCGATTCCGACGGCAAGGACGACGTGATCGCGGTCGACATCGTCCGTCCCAGCGAGCCCGTCCTCACCGGTGTGAAGATCCCGGTGATCATGGACGCCTCGCCGTACTACTCCTGCTGCGGACGCGGCAACGAGAACGAGAAGAAGACGTACGACAGCGACGGCATGATCCAGAAGATGCCGTTGTTCTACGACAACTACTTCGTCCCGCGCGGCTACGCGATGGTCGGCGTCGACATCCTCGGCACCGGACGGTCGACCGGCTGCGGCGACGTCGGCGGCCCCGACGAGATCCAGTCCGTGGTCGACGTGATCGACTGGCTGAACGGACGCAACACCGCGCACACTGCCGACGGGCAAGCGGTGAAGGCGACCTGGACCACCGGCGCGGTCGGGATGATCGGCAAGTCGTACGACGGGACGCTCGCCAACGGCGTCGCGGCGACCGGGGTGCAGGGCCTGAAGACGATCGTGCCGATCTCGGCGATCTCCTCCTGGTACGACTACACCCGCTCCGGCGGCGTTCCGTACTCCGACGACTACATGCCCTGGCTCGGCGGGTACGTCGGCCACGACAGCCCCGCGTGTGACGACGTACGCGGTGATCTCGGTGACAACGACGACGATGACACCGGCAACTACACGACGTTCTGGTCCGAGCGCGACTACACGAAGAACGCGTCGAAGGTGAAGGCATCGGTCTTCATGACGCACGGGCTCAGCGACTACAACGTGCAGACCAACCACTTCTCGCAGTGGTGGTCGGCGCTGTCGCGCAACAACGTCCCGCGCAAGCTGTGGCTCGGGCTCGAGGATCACGTCGACCCGTTCGAGTTCCGCCGCGACGAGTGGGTGGACGAGCTGCACGAGTGGTTCGACTACTGGCTGCAGGGCCTGCAGAACGGCGTGATGAAGGAGCCGGCCGTCTCGATCGAGACGTCACCCGATGTCTGGCGCAACTACCAGACCTGGCCGGCCGTGAACCGGCCGACGTCGGTGCCGCTGTCGGCCGGCAAACTCGGTGCCGCAGGCAAGGGTTCGCTGATGATCACCGACGATCCCGACCTGACCGAGGACGACATCGTCGCGGATCCGACCGAGGTGATCGCGGGCCGGCAGATGTTCCTGTCCGCACCGCTGACCGCCCCGATGCGGATCAGCGGTACTCCGTCGGTCACGCTCCGGGTGAAGTCCGACTCCGCGACGACCCCGATCACCGCCCGCCTGATCGAGTACGGCGACGCCGAGCGGTACTCCGGGATCCGTACCACTGACGAGAGCACCTGCGAGGGTTCGAGCACCGACTTCGACGACAGCTGCTACTTCACCGTCGACAAGCTCACCACCCAGAGCGATCACGGCATCGTCAGCCGCGGCTGGATCGACGCCGCCCACAGCAAGTCACTCTCGAACCCGACGCCGCTGACGCCCGGCAAGTGGACAACGGTCAACGTCCCGCTCCGCGCCCAGGACCAGATCATCCCCAAGGGCCGCGTCCTCGGCCTGGCCGTCACGCTCTCCGACACCGAGTGGACCACCCCCAACGACACCGGGGCCACCATCGACATCGACCTGAGCACCAGCAAACTCAACGTCCCGGTGACCTCAGGCAAGATCACCGCCCCCACCCAGCTCCACCCCATCGACGTCGACATCACCACCCCCACCCAACGCCCCAACCTCCACGACCCGAAGAACTAGTCGGATCCGAGGCTGTTCGCCGAGTCGTGGATCTCGGCTCGAAGAATCTGCCTCGATCCACGACTCGCGGTAGGGGTCGGAGCCATTCGCCACGACTCGGTGGGGCTGTGGATAGACGACGTCACCCGGCTGGGGAAAGCTGGAGAATGGCCGGGTGTTGTTCACGGCGGCGGACGCGCGAGCCGCGGGTATGTCCCGGGGTGTGCTGCGCGGAGTGCGCTACCGGCGCGTGCTGGGATCTGTGTACGTCGCTGCGCCGGTTGCGGTCACGCCCCGGTTGCAGGCTGAGGCCGCGTTGCTGCTCACGCCCGGTGCGGTCGTGAGCCATGACACCGCGTTGAGCTTGTGGACCGCCAATGCTCGCCCCGACGACGTCGTACACGTGACCGTGCAGCGCGATCCGCATCGGGCCCTCCCGCGGGTGAGCGGCTTGCGCGTTCACGAAGTACAACGTCTCGAAGGCGAGCTGCGAGACGGGCTGCAACTGACCCCGCCCGCTCGCACCTTCCTCGACCTCGCGGCGTCCTGCGATCTGACCGAGCTGGTCTCCGCAGGAGATGCGCTGGTACGTCGTACCGCCGCGGAGCCGGAGCACTTGGTCGAGGTCACGTCGGCGACCATCGGCGTTCGGGGCATCCGGCTCGCCCGGAAGGCAGCCGCACTGGTCCGGAGCGGAGTGGACTCGCCGATGGAGTCCCGGCTCCGACTCCTCCTCATCCTCGCCGGACTCCCCGAGCCCCGCATCGGTCACGTCATCTGCGACTCGGCCGGCGGCTGGCTGGCAACACCCGACCTGACCTACCCGGAGCCGGATCTCCAGATCGCGATCGAGTACGACGGCAAGCACCACCACAAGGACGCTCGCCAGTGGCGTCAGGACATCCGCCGTCGCGAGAACCTCGAACGCGAAGGCTGGCTGGTCCGCGTGATCACGGCGTACGACCTCCTGCACACCCCCGGCACTGTCATCGCCCGCATCGCCGAGGACCTCCACACCCGCCGCCACCCCCGAATCGCCGCCTGATCGCTCCGCCGAGTCGTGGCGCTTGGCTCCTGTCCCAGTTGCCGAGTCGTGGAAATCGGCTGACGATTTTAGCCAAATCCCACGACTCGCCGGGTTAGTTGCCTTCGGCTACGAAGTGCATTGGGTCGCCGAAGTTGAGGTCCTGGATGCCGGCCGTGTAGAACGCGCCGATCAGGAGCGAGCGGCGGTGGGCTGCGAAGGTCAGGACGTGGGCGACCATGCCGCCGTAGGTGAAGACACGCGGTGGTTCGCAGGTGGTGTCGACGAAGCTCTCGTCGAAGCGACCGTCCTCGTTCAGCTGGTTGACCAGGGCAACGAAACGCGAGCCGGCCTCGGCGTGGCGGACGCGGAGTTCGGAGATCGGGGTGGTGACGTCGCGACCGCATTCGGGGACCTGGAACGGGCGGTCCTCGACGGACGCGAGCCACATCTCCTCCTGCCAGACCAGGCGGTCCAGCAGGTACCGGATCGAGATGTCGTCGTCGATGCCTTCGACGGACAACTCGATCGGGCGGTCCAGTACGGCGGCGTCCAGGCGGGCGCCGCGTTCGATCATCTCGCCGGTCAACCAGACGTGATGCTCGACCATTCTGACCAGTACGTCCATCCCTCTCACCTTTCGACGGGCCGGCAGCCGTAGCCCGGCCGGCGGCTGGAAATGCACTCCACTCGGCGCCGTCAGGAAGAACACCCGCGACGCTTCCCGTCGCCAGTCCCGCGGCGACATCCCATAAGCTCTGGCGAACGCCCGGGTGAACGCCTCGTGCGACCCGTACCCGGCCTCGACCGCAACCTCGAGTACGGCGACCGGCTCGGTCAGCAGCCGGTACGCCGCCCGCTCCAGCAGCACGCGCCGCCGGAACGCGAACGGCGACTCGCCGGCCACCGCACCGATCACCCGGTCGAAGTGGAACCGCGACAGGTGTACGCGCCCCGCGAGCCCGGCGCCGTGCACCGACTCGCAGGGCTCGGCCATGCCGGAGGCCACCACCGCCACGAACTCCTCGAACACATCCGCCATGCCCACCACTGTGCCCCCAACCGTCGCCGCGGACTTGATCGAAATTGCGGAACCAGCAGACTGGTTACCGCAGTACTCCGCAGTGTGTAGTACTGTTCTGCGCGGAACACCTGCTGGAGGAGACCTGATGGATACGAGCCAGCTACTCAAGGGCGTCCTGGACCTCGCGGTGCTCGCCGTACTGCGCGACGCCGACGGCTACGGGTACGACGTACTGCGCCGCCTGCGCGCGGCCGGACTGGAGGACGTGGCGGACGCGTCCGTGTACGGGACGCTGCGCAGGCTGTTCGCGGCCGGCGCGCTGACGTCGTACGTGCAGCCGAGCGAGGAAGGCCCGCACCGCAAGTACTACGGGCTGAACAAGACCGGCCGCGACCTGCTGGCGCAGTCCACCAAGACCTGGAACCACTTCGCCGACACGATGTCGGTGCTGCTGCTGGAGAAGGAGGCCGCGTGAACAGCACCCTGACCGGAGCGGTCGCGCTCTACCTGGCCCAGGTGCGGGCTCAGCTCAACGATCTGCCGCCCGGCGAGCTGGAGGACGTGCTTCAGGATGTCAGCGGTCACCTGACCGAGGTGGCGGCGGAGTTCGGCACGGAGCCGACGCTCGCGGACCTGCAGCAGCGCCTCGGCACGCCGGCGCAGTACGCCGATGAGCTGCGGACCGCGGCCGGCTATCCCCCGCGGACCGCGCCCGTCAGCCAGGACGACCTAGCCGCCGGCTGGAAGGCCCTTCGCTGGGGGCTGATCTCCGGGACCGCCGGACCCTTCTTCGTTGCCGTCAGCATCTTCGCGTGGTCGCGGGACGAGACCCCGTTCTTCGGGCTGCTCGGGCTCGGGATCCTCTTCGCCGCGGCGTTCCTCGGCGTCCAGGCATTGCGCGGCCACGACCCGCGGATCGTGCTGGACACCCGACATGGGGCGCGCGGCGCCGCGGCCATCCGCGGGTGGATCGACCAGATCCCGCCGAATATCCGGCATGAACTCGTCACGATCGGCCAGCCGGTCTGGTGGGTCGTCCGCGGCATCATCGGCGCGGGCGGGTTCTTCGCGCTGTTCGGCGCCGCGTCGGTGACGGTGGTCGGGGCGATTGCGGGCGCGGCGGTGTCGATCTGGATCGGGCGGAAGACACAGCAAGACCGGCGCTGGCTGTGGTACGTCGTCCCGCTCAACGTCGTCGCGGCGATCGTAGTGCCGTCGTTCCTGGCGGCGGCGTACGTCGGGGCGTCGTTCGGGTTCCTCAACAACTACAACGACTACCGGGGCAGCTCCTCGCACTACAGCCCGCCGCCGAACGGGCTGATGCTGAACGGGAACTCGGTCACGAACATCTACCCATTCGATGCCCAGGGCAAGCAAGTCTCGGTCCGGCTGTACGACCAGGACGGGAACCCGATCAGCCTGGAGCAGCAGGACTGCGCGACGAACTACGGCACGCAGTCCCGCGACACGACCAGCAACCTGTTCCCGCAGGCCGTCGTCGTCGCGGACGAGAACGGCGACACCGGTCCGGACAACTGCAAGGACACCACCAGGGCGCCGTTCGTCCCGCCGCCGGCGCCGGCCACCCGCACGACTCCACCGCCGACCGCAGGTCCGACGCCGACACCAACCCCGGCGCCGACCAAGACGCCAACTAACACGCCGACTGTGAAGCCAAGCAAGCCCGCCGGTCCCACCCTCACGGTGCAGCCGACGCGCTAGCGGATCCCGGCAGCGGCGACTCGGCGGTACGTGTAGCCGAGTCGCCGATAGACCGCGATCGCGGCCGCGTTATCGCCGTCCACCATCAACGCGACCCGCCCGTGCCGCTTGACCAGCTCGGCCGTCACGAACCCGCACACCTGCCGAGACAACCCCTTGCCCCGAGCAACAGGATGCGTCGCGACCCCGGCCAGGAATCCGACCCCCGGCGCACTCCACGCATCGGCCGCGATGCTCAGCAGCTCACCACGATCCCCGGTCAGAGCAGCCCACCGCCGTACGCCGGAACGCCCGGGCCACGCGTACGACTTGGGCGACGCCTCGCTGAGCAGCTCTTCCACGCCCACATCGCCATCCAGCCAAGCAGCCGTTGTGGTCAGGTCAGGTACCTCGGACGCGTCCATCCACCCGAACGACGCCGAGAAGGTCAACTCCGGCACACGTTCCGCCAGCTCGCGCACGAGCGCCTCGTCCCCGAACGGACGGTACGACGGACCGACCTCACGCAGTACGTCGCGCACCAACGGCGCCGCGTCGTCCGCCGCCCCGATCACCGCAAGCCGGTCGTGCTTGGACACATCGGGCGAGGCCACCGCCACGGCGTCTCCAGCAGCCCACACCCGTACGCCGTTGCCGAACCCCTGCGCGGCCCACTCGACGATCGGGTCGCCCCCGCTCACCAGCGACAGGTCAGCCGGCGTCCTGATCTCCTGCACATACCAAACCGTATGTCATGCCGTTGACGCGTAAACGACCCGCTACCGCTCGTCCGCCCGCTGGACGGCGTACGGGACCAGGTGGCGGTAGCCGCGGACCGAGAGCCGTCGGAGGCGGTGGAGGTTGTACGCAGAGTGGCCGTCCAGAGCGGCGGCCAGTTCGCGGTCGGCGAGGACGCGCCCGGGTTTGCACTCCGTGGTGAGGCGGGCGGCCAGGTTGACGACCTCGCCGTACACATCGCCGAGGCGGATCAGGATCGTGCCGTAGGCGAGGCCGATCCGCAGCTCGGGCAGTTCCTCGTCGGCGTTCACGGCGTCCTGCAGCGCGAGCGCGACCGCGGCGCCCTGGGCGGCGGTGTCGGCGACGAACAGCACCTCGTCACCTATCGACTTGATCACCCGCCCGCCGTTCAGCGCGACGACGTCCGCGGCCGTACCCTCGAACCGCTCGATCAGTTCTCCGAGCTCTGCCTCGGTCAGCCGGCGGGTCAACCGGGTGTAGCTGACGATGTCCGCGAACCCGACCGCGCGCACACCGCGCGCCAGCTCGTCGGACCCGGCCACCGCCCGCCCAGCGGCCGCGGCCAGATGCCGGCGCCAGACATAGGTCTGCAACCGCTCCATCGCCGGCAGCAGCAGTCCCGCGACCTCGATCGCCTCGTCTGCCGACAGCTTGGAGCTAGCGAGGAAGTCCAGGAACATCGCGGACTGCCAAGACGCCAGCCGCGACTGCGTCTGCCCGAGCTTCCGGGCGAGCGAGGACTCCATCTCGGGCTCGATGAACTTGTCGTCCTCGAGCGCCGCTACCAGCCGCAACGCCTCGACATCGTCGTCGGTGAAGGCCACCTCGTCGTCCGGGACGGTTGCGAACCCGAGCGCGTGCCACATCCGCTCGGCGCGCTGGATCGAGATCCCGGCCCGCTCCGACACCTGCACCCGGGTGAACTTCCGCTCCCCGCCCAGCAGCGTCCGCTCGAAGTCCTGAGCCAACGCGGCCAGATCCGGCGCCCCAGGGTCAGTGGCCCCAGGATCAGTGGCCACCGCGGCGCTCGGCGATGGTGGCGTCGATGGCGTCGCGGAACGCCGGCAGCCGGCGGGTCAGATCGTCGAACTTCTCCCGGGTGAAGTGCAGCAGCTGCAGCCGCGACTTCGCCGTGACGGTTGCCGTCCGCAACGTGTTCTTCCGGACCGCGACCTCGCCGGCGATATCGCCCGGGCCGAGCGTGGCGATCTCCTGGCCCCTCTCCCGGACCGACGCCGTACCGCTCAGGATCAGGTACGCCGCGTCGGGCGGCGTCTGCTCCAGGATCAGCGACCAGCCGGCCGGCACCGAAACTTCCTCACCGGCCCGGAAGATGTCCCTGATGTCCTTCCCGGACAGATCCGCGAACAGCGGGAGATCCCGTGGGGACGTCCTACCCAGTGCCACGTCGCTCCTCCTCGTCGGCCCCGTCTGGCCCCGTCTGGCCCCGTCTGGCACGGCGCCCGCCGGTCGACCCGGCGATCCGCCGATGTTTCCAGTCGGTAACTCTAACGGCTCGTAGACGCCGTGGTCACCCTATGATCCGAAACACGCCCGACAAGCGTGACTGACGAGTTATCTAGCTGCTGGTGCGGCGTCGGCGGCCTGGTCGGGCTGTTCGGCGGCGGACCGGGCGGCGTGGGCCTACCAGGCGGGGGCCTGCGAGGCGGTCTTCGAGGCGGCGGGCCTCGCGGCGGATCGGCTGGGCGAGGTACTCGCCGAGGATCAAGCCGGAGGCCAGGGCGACGCCGATGGCGACCGCGGTGCCGAGGCTGACGATGCCGATCAGGTTGCCGAGGCCCATCAGCTCGTAGAGACCCTTGTAGATCGTGAGTCCCGGCAACAGCGGAATCGAGCCGGCAACGACCACGACCAAAGGCGGTACACCGACGCGACGCCCGACGGAGTAGCTGCCCAGCCCGACGACACACGCCGCCGCGGCCGTCGACCAAGCCGGACCGAACGACGCCCGCGTCATCAGCGTGAAGACCAGCGAGCCCAGCGCGCCCATGACGGCGACCGGCAGCAACGCGCGGAGAGGTGCGTACGACGCGTAGGCGAACGCGACCGCCATCACCGCGCCGGAGAAGACCATGATCGGAAGATTCCCGAGCTGGATGGTCTCCGCCTCGATGCCGACGTGCAGCCCGAGCTTGAGTCCCAGTGCGAGCCCGAGCGACACCCCCGCGATGATTCCGCCGGTGAGCAGCATCGCTTCGAGACTTCGGGCCGCGGCGGTCACGTAGTACCCGGTGATCGCGTCCTGGACGGCGCCGGTGAGCGCGATCCCGGCCAGCAACATAATGATGCCTGCGGCAACGACCAGGGACGGTTTGACCGGCGCGTGGACGGCGTACAGGAGCAAGGCAACCGCGGTCGCGACGAAGGCGCCCGCGACCTGTTGGTAGAACGCCGGCAGCCGCTGCCGGTTGAACCAGCGGTTGCTGACGTCGATCACGATCGCGGTGAGCACCGCCACCAACGTGATCAGCCAGCCGCCGCCGAGCAGCAGCGTCGCGCCGCCGGCCATCACGCCCCACGCGAGTACGGCGCTCCACCGCGGGTACGGCGGACCTGCCGACGTCAGGCGGGCCAGCTCGCGCGACGCCTCCTCGCGGGTGAGGTCGCCGCGAGCGAACCGTCGTACCAGCTGGTCGACGTCGGTGAGCCGGGAGAAGTCCTGCGAGCGGTACCGGACCAGCCGGATGTGCGTCTCGGGCGCGACGTCGGGCGCGGCCTGGTACGAGACCGCCATCGACGTGAACGTGATGTCGACCTCGCAGCCGCGCAGTCCCCCGGCCGCGGTGACGCCGAGGATCGTCGCGGTCGCGTCCGCCGTACCAGCGCCGCTGGACAGCAGCACCTCACCGACCCGCAAGGCCAGGTCGATGGTCGCGTAGACCTCCCGCTGCTCGTCAGGCTGCATCTACTGCTCGAGGAGCCGATGGGCCATCGCGAGGTCGGTGATCAGGATGTTGACCCAGCCACCGAGCATCGCGGCCCGGATCGCGGAGTACTTGCGTTCACCGCCGGCGACCCCGATCCGCCGCGGCACCGCCAGCAGCTCCTTCGCGGTCACTCCGATGACACGCTGGTCGAACGTCGAACGCACAAGATTTCCCTCTTCGTCGAAGAACCGGAAACACACGTCGCCGACGGCACCGAGCCGGCGCAGCTCGTCCTGGTCGGCCTCCGCGACAGCGTTCCCGCTGCGCTGCAGCAGCGGCGAGGGCTCGAGACTGCCGATCCCGACCAGGGCGTCGGTGAGCTGTCCCCACGTGCCCAGAACGTCCCGAACCGACACGTCGTTCATCATCGCCCGGCGTACAGCGGGCGTCCCGACCAGACCGGGCGCCGGCAGGTAGACCGGCATCCCGCCGGTCAGCTCGGCGAACCGCGCGGTCAGCCGGGTGGCCTGCATCTGCACCGCGGCATCGCCCAGACCGCCGACGATCTGGACGACCTTGTCCACCACCGGCACGCTCTTGCGCGGCATCCGGTCGACGGCGCTGATCAGCGTCTCGCTCCAGGACGAGATCCCGACCACGTGGCCGCCGGTCAGTGTCATGTCCAGGTACGCCGCCGCGCCCGAACCGAGCGCCGGCAGGACATCGTCCCCAACGCCGAGCGTGTCGACGACGACCGCGTCCCGCAGCCCGTACCGGCCCTGCAGCTCGTCCTCGAGATCGCTGTGCACGCCGCTCGGCATGGTCACCACGGTGTGCACGATGCCGACATCGACGGCCTGCTTGAGCATCCGGGACACCCGCGCCTGCGACAGGTTGAGCTCGGCGGCGATCTGCGGCTGGCGGATGCCCTTCTCGTGGTACATCCGCGCAACCTTCGCGAGCAACCGCAGCTCGTCCAGCCCCGGCTGGCGTACTGCGCGGTTCGCGTTCACTCGACCCCCTCGAAACGTCAGGAATACGGACTATAGGTCAGGCAGACAGAGGTAGACCCGCGGTGATCCTCCGGGGTCGGGGATCGGGGCGTTCGAGGTGTCCCGCTTGCCGGAGGCGACGATCGAGCCGTCGCGCGGATCGACGATCGTGTACGCGAGCGGGACCGTGTCGTCGAACACCATCACCGGGCCGCCGTTCTCGTGGTAGACGATCAGCATCCCGTCCGCGCCGCTGAGGGCACGCCCGGTGATGACACGGGTCCAGTCCGGCACCATGTCGGTGGTCGGCAGGCCCGCCAGGATCTTCCCGAGCATCCCGACGTACGTCGAACCCTCGAAGCCGACCGCCTCGCGCCAGCCCGCGCCCGGCGCCAGGAAGAACTCGGAGTGCCCCGGCTCCTCGGGATGCAGGCGCCACTGCCACAGGCTGCCCGCGCCGTAGACGACACCCATCGTCCCGCCCGCGCACAGGTTGCTCCACGCCTCGTGGCCCTGCCACCAGCCCTCGCCGACGCCTGTCCGGCCTGTGTGTTCGTACGTCGGTTCGCCGTTCGCGACTGCTTTGATCGGCTCGTTGCGCCACATGTCCGCGACTCGTTCGGGGACATGCTCGCCGGTGTGACCGGTCTGGCACCACTGGAAGTCGAGCCAGTCGGCGTCCTGGTGGGCGTTCGCGCGGATGTGCGGGCGGTAGTGGATACCGGTCGGCTGCCCGTAGCAGTCGACAGCGTGCACCTCGGCCCCACCCGCCGCGGTCTGCGGCTCGTCACCTGAGCCGTCGCCGCCGACCAGGTAGATCGCCGGTCGAGCGCCGTACCGCGCGACCAGATAGCGGCAATACCGCGCATACTCCTCCGGCGGTACGACGGTGCCCGCCACGTCGAGACCCTTCCAGCCGAAGCCCTGGAATACGGGCTGTAGCACCGGGACCAGGCCGTGCTCGACCAGGATGTCCAGCAACACGTCCAGGTATTGGAAGTACTCGGCGTTCAGCTGGTTGAGATGGCCGTCGGGCAGGTCCTCGAAGCCGACGTCGAAGCCTTCGTCCTGGGCGCGGTCGCGGGGACCGACCGCGTGCATGTCCGGTTGCACCGTCATCAGCAGGACCGCGTTGAAGCCCTTCGCCTGCCGGTCAGCGGCGTACTCGCGGACCTGCTCGGGGGTAGCGCGCCAGGGTAGGGCCCAGGCTGTGTCGGCGACCAGGATCGCGGGAGTCCCGTCGGCGTGGACCAGACTGCGGCCGCCGGGAGACATCCGCCAGAACCCATGCCGGTAGAACGGGTTGAGCTCGTCCGCGCCCGCAGGGCGCACCTCGAACTCGCCGCTCTTCCAGCGCCAGCGACCCGCCTCCGGCGGGGCGAAGCGGACCCGCCAGGTGTGCCCGCCGTCCCAGAACGCCGGCCGCCGGAGGCGGCGGCCGGACTCGTGCTCGAAGTCAACCCAGACCTCGGCGCCGTACGAGTCGGCGTCCTCGCCGGTCAGCCGGAGTTCGATCTCGCGGCAGACGGATGAGATGGACATGACACTCCCGGGATGCTCGTTGCCGTTAAGCTGATCATGAAAGACACGTGCTCTGGGGTCGGTGAAATTCCGAGCCGGCGGTGACAGTCCGCGACCCGTGACTTCGCGAGAAGAAGCGGTTGACCTGGTGGAACTCCGGGACCGACGGTGAAAGTCCGGATGGGAAGACGCACGTGGCAGCTTCACGTTTCCTGCGCGAAAACAGGAGCGTGAGGTTTGTCGTTGCCCCGGAGTGCTGTCCAGAGCACTGCCGAGAGGACACCGACCGTGAACACCATCACCAGCCTCGACACCGTCGAACGCGCCATCGCCGAGATCGCCGCCGGACGGCCGGTCGTGGTCGTCGACGACGAGGACCGCGAGAACGAAGGCGACCTGACCTTCGCCGCGAGCCTCGCCACCCCCGAACTGATGGCGCTGCTCGTGCGCCACACCAGCGGATACGTCTGCGCCCCCGCGGCGCCGGAGCTGCTGGACCGCCTCGAGCTGCCGCTGATGGTCCCGAACAACCAGGACAGCCTGCGCACGGCGTACACGATCTCCGTGGACGCGGCGACGGGTGTCGGCACCGGCATCTCCGCGGCCGACCGGGCGCGGACCGTCCGCGTGCTGGCCGACCCCACGGCGCAGCCCGCGGACCTGATCCGGCCCGGTCACATCCTTCCGTTGCGCGCGGTCGACGGCGGAGTCCGCCAGCGCCCCGGTCACACCGAGGCCACCGTCGAGCTGGTCCGGCTGGCCGGCCTGTCGCCGGTGGGCGTGATCGGCGAACTCATGAACGACGACGGAACGCTGATGACCGGCACGGACCTGCGCACGTTCGCCGACGCTCATGACTTCGCGATGATCTCGATCGCGGATCTCGTCAGCTACTTGTCGTGACGAGCTTGCGGGCGGCGTCGGCGATGCCCTCGGGAGACAGGCCGTACCGGTCCAGCAGGTAACCGGCCGACCCCGTGGGCGCGAATTCGGGGAACCCGAGGATCGACACCCGCGCCGGATGATGCTGTACGACGGTCTCCGCGACCGCCCCGCCGAGCCCGCCACCGGAGACGGCCTCCTCGGCGGTCACGATGCCGGCCGTCTCCCGCGCGGCCGCGACCACGGCGTCGGTGTCCAACGGCTTCACCGTCGGCATCGAGAGCACTCGGGCCGAGATCCCTTCCTCGGCGAGCCGCTCCGCCGCGGCGAGCGCGCGCCACAGGACCGTGCCGTTGCTGATCACCGTGACGTCATTGCCTTCGCGAACCGTGATCGCCTTGCCGAGCTGGAACTCGTAGTCCTCCGGATACACCTTCGGCACGCTCATCCGGCTGACTCTGATGAACACCGGCCCCTCCGAGGCCGCCGCCCATCGCAGCGCTGCCGCTGTCTCGATCGGGTCGGCGGGCACGATGATCCGGATCCCGTCGATCGCCCGCAACCAGGCGATGTCCTCGACGGAGTGGTGCGTCGGGCCGAGTTCGCCGTACGCGACGCCTGGGCTCATACCGCAGAGCTTCACGTTGGTGTGCGAGTACGCGACGTCGGCCTTGATCTGCTCCAGGGCGCGCGCCGTGAGGAAGCAGGACGCCGCCGAGACGAACGGGATCCGGCCGCCGTTGGCCAGCCCGGATGCGACGCCGACCATGTCCTGCTCGGCGATCCCGACGTTGATCAGCCGGTCCGGGAACGCCTTACGGAAGCTGTTCAGCTTGCTGGAGCCGACCGAGTCGTTGACCACGCCAACGATCCGATGATCGGCCTCGGCGAGTTGGGCCAGCGTCTCGACGTACGCGTCCCGGCAGTCGTAGCGCGGCTGCGCCGCGATTGAAGAAGAATGGACGAGGGTCATGGGGCCTCCCGGCCTGGACTGAGGAGCGGAGGGAGCGAAGCGACCGGAGCGACGAGGGAAGGCCGGGAGTCACAGCCCCATGACCACGCCGGCGCCGAAGGCCCGGCCAAAAGCACGGTCATGCCAGCTCCTTGAAGGCCTGCTTGAACTCGGCGTCGTCGGGGACGCGGTGATGCCAGGCGACGTTGTTGCTCATGAACGAGATCGGGTGCCCTTTGTGGGTATGGGCGATGACGAACGTCGGCTTGCCCGGCCGGAACGGTACGGCGGAGAGCACGTCGAGCAGTTCGCCGTGATCGTGCCCGTTCACCTCGACCACCGCGAACCCGAACGCGGCCGCCTTGTCCGGCAGCGGGTCGAGGTCGTTGGTCTCCTTGGTGGTCGCGCCCTGCTGCAGCCGGTTCCGGTCGACGATCACGGTCAGCCGGTCCAACTGGTACTGCGAGGCCGCCATCATCGCCTCCCAGTTCGAACCCTCCTGCAACTCACCGTCCCCGACGAGCACATACGTACGGCGCATCGAGACGTCGAGCTTGGCCGACAGGGCATGCCCGACGGCGATCGGCAGACCGTGCCCGAGCGGACCGGTGTTCGCCTCGACGCCGGCCACCTTCGTCCGGTTCGGATGACCGTTGAGTGCCGACAACGGCTTGAGGAACGTCGCGAGCTCCTCGACCGGCAGGAACCCGAAGGCCGCGAGCGTGGTGTAGAGCGCGCCGGCAACGTGTCCCTTGCTCAGGATGAAGCGGTCCCGCTCGGGATCGTTCACGGTCGCGGGCGAGATGTCGAGCACAGCGCCGTACAGCGTGGCCAGGATGTCGATCGCGGAGAAGTCACCACCGATGTGCCCGGCTCCGGCATAGTGGACCAGTTTGAGGTCCTGGATCCGGATCTGCTTCGCGGCCTCGGCGATGTGCGCGATCTGCTCGGTCCGGCTGCTGTGAGCAGGCAGGCGTCCGAGCACCGGCAGGGTCGCATGCTCGACAGTCAGAGTCATGCGATCTCCGACATCGAACTCAGCAGGACCTTCTGGACAAGGCGCTGCGCGGCCAGCGCGTCGTGCGAGGCCTGCGCGGCGGCGAGAGCGTCGTCATCCAGTACGTCGAGGGCATGGTGGACCGCCTTGAGAAAGCGGATCGCCTGCTTCGCGGCCTCGACGCTGTCCTCCCGGAACGGGAACTGGTCCAGCTGCCAGACTCCCTCCCAGTTGTTCTTCCGCAGCGTGTGGAAGAACTCGAACGTCTCGACCAGGTGTACCGAGCCGACGACCATGTCGTCGTCCCAGCCCTTCATGTTGTCGTTGACGTCGATCGCGAAGAGCCGGTTGTAGTCGATCGCGAGCTGCGCCGCGTCGGCCGGCGTCTCCTGCCCGTACAGCGAGTGACCGAAGTCGAGCAGGATACCCAGGTTGGGCAGGCCGATCTTCTCGATCCCGAGCAGCGTCCGGGCGACGTTCGGGAAGATGATCTTCACCCGCGGCTCGCGCGGCTTGTACTCGATCACGAAGTTGATGTCCGGGTGGGCCGACACCAGCTCCTTCAGGCCGTCGAGAGCAAGGTTCCAGATGTCGTGGTAGTCGACCTGGAACGGGTAGTCCCAGCCGTCCTGACCCGGCCACAACTTCACGTAGGAGCAGCCGAGCTCCTTCGCCAGCTCGGTTGCCTGGTGCAACAGTTCCATCGCCTGCTTGCGAACGCCGGGGTCCGGGTTCGTGAACGAGCCCTTGACGAAGTCGCGGGTGTAGATCTCCGGCGTGATCGCGATCGCCTTGAGGTTGTTGCGTTGCAGGGCGGCCTTCACCTCGTCGAGCGTCCCGTCGTACCCGGCGAACGGCCAGTTCAGGTCGACGACGGACAGGTCGCCGACGGCGCCGGCGCGGTCGATCTGCTCGATCAGCGTGACGGGATCGCCGTACCCGTCCGTGGCGTAGCGGTCCTTGTAGGTGGCGAAGTGCCAGATACCCGCGCCGAAGACCGGCATGTCAGTCATATGTGTTCCTATCCTTTGAGAGAGCCGGCGGTCAGACCGCCGACGATCCAGCGCTGGAGCAGGGTGTAGGCGATGAGGATCGGGACCACCGCGATCAGGATGCCCGCGGCGAGCCCGGTGTTGTTGTTCGCGAACTGGCCCTGGAAGTTCAGCAGCCCGACCGGGATCGTCTTGTGCGCGTCGGAGTTCAGCAGGATCAGCGCGAACAGGAACTCGTTCCAGGTCGCGACCGCGTCCAGGATCGCGACCGTCACGAGTGCGGGCACCGACAGCGGCAGGATCATCGTGAAGAACACCCGCCAGTCGCCGGCGCCGTCGACCTTCGCGGCCTCGATGATCTCGTCCGGGATCTGCCGGAAGAACGACTGCAGCACCAGCACCTCGAACGGGATGCCGAAGGCCAGGTACGGCCCGATCAGTCCGAAGATGCTGTCGGTGGCGCCGAGCGAGCGCATCATGATGAAGACCGGGACGATCGTGATGTAGATCGGGATCGTCAGCCCCAGGAACACCGAGAACATCACCGTCCGGCGGAACTTCATCCGCAGCTTGGCCAGCGCGAACCCGAGCATCGCCGACACCAGGACGCCGAGCGGCACCTTGATCGCGGCCAGGATCGCGCTGTTCTTGTACGTCGTGGCGAAGTTGCCGATGTCCCAGGCGTCCTTGAAGTTCGTCCAGGTGAGGTGGTCGGGCCACGAAAGCGGACCGTTGCCGATGAAGTCCGCGAGCGGGCGTACGGCGGTGATCACTAGGAGAGCGAGCGGAGAGATCCAGAAGAGGGCGACGACGATCAGGACGAGCGTCATCACCAGGCCTCGGCGTCCCTTGGGCCCGGGACTGGCCGGTTCGGCCGTGTCGAGGGGAAGCTCCACGGCGGCCGGCGCGGTGAGCGTCATGACACCTCCCTCGTCTGCGAACGGACGTACGGGATGCCGACCGCGATGGCCACCAGCGTGATGACGACGGCGATCGCGGTGCCGTAGCCGGCTTGGTAGTACTGGAAGACGTTGAAGTACATCCACGTTCCCATCACCTGCGTCGACGTACCAGGACCGCCGTACGTCATCGCGTAGATCATGTCGAAGACCTTGAACGAATCGATCAGTGACAGGGCGATCACGATGTAGTGCGCGGGCCGAAGGCTCGGCATCGTCACGTGCCAGAACTGTTGCCACTTGGTCGCACCGTCGACGGTCGCGGCCTCGTACAGCTCGTTCGGGATCCCCTGCAGGGCGGCCAAGTAGAGCAGCATCGGGAAACCGGTCCGCAGCCAGATCGCCGGCACCATCACGGCCCACAACGCGGTCGAGTCCTGACCGAGCCACGGCTGTGCCAGCCCGTCCAGCCCGATCAGACGCAGGAACGAGTTGATCGCGCCGTACTGCGGGTTGTAGAGCCAGCCCCAGATGCTCGCGATGGACACGAGCGGCAGGACCGCGGGCGTGTAGAAGATCAGCCGGAGGATCGGCTTCCCGTGCACCTTGCCGTTCAGCGCGATCGCCAGCAGCAGGCCGATGATCGTCGGCACCGCGATCGTGACCACGGTCCAGATCAGGTTGTTCCGGACCGCCGTCACCACGACCGGGTCGTGCGGGAGCTTGAAGTAGTTGTCCAGGCCAACGAACTTGTACGTAGCGCTCAGGCCGTCCCAGTTGGTCAGGCTGAACCACAGTGACGAGACCGCCGGGTACACCAGGAACCCGACGTACACCAGCAGCGCGGGCAGGGCGAACAACCACGGGGACCATCGGCCGCCGCGTTTGGGCTGCTTGGCAACAGCGACTGTCGTTGCCATCGGCTAACTCTTCGCCCAGGCCGAGATGATCTCCTGCATCTTCTTCGACGCCGCGTCCGGGGTGACCTTGCCTTGCAGCAGGTCGCTCTGCACGCTGAAGTACTGGTCGGCCTGCTTCTTCGGGAACGCCTGGTCCTGGATCGTGTAGAACCCGTTCTTGCCGTACTTCTGCGACCACTCCGCCGACAGCGGCAGCGACTTCGGGTCCGGCTCGGCACCCTTCACCGTCGAGGCGGTGATGTTCATCGCCTTCTGCGCCGCGGGCTGCACGATGAAGTCGATCAGCGCGGCCGCCTTGTCCGCGTTCCCGGTCTTGGCGTTGATCATGTAACCCTCGACGAAGCCCGAGTGCCGCGCGGGCGACTTGTCCGTCGGCAGCTCGAAGTTGCCGAACCCGGCGGGGCTCTTCTTCGCAGCCAGGATCGCGCCGGCCTCGGTCCACTGACCGGCGATCGTGTACGCCGTCTTGCCCTGCACGTACCACGGTTCGACATCGGACGGGTCGAGAGCGAGCGCGCCTTGCGGCAGCCACTTCTTGTCCTGCCACTTCTTGAACAGCGTGAACGCCTCGACCACCTCGGGCCGGTCCCAGCTCTCGGCGCCAGTCAGCAGCTTGTCGTGCAGGTCCGGTCCGGCGGTGTGCTCGAGCAGGTACTCGAACAGGCGCATGATGTCCCAGCCGTACTTTCCACCCAGCCCACACGGCGTGACACCGACAGCCACCAGTTTGTCGTTCATCGCCTCGAGCTCGGCGTACGTCGTCGGCGGCCCACTGACACCTGCCTTGGCGAGCAGCGACTTGTTGTACCAGGCACCTAGTCCGAGCTGCACGAACGGGACGCCGGACTTCACCCCGTCGAACGTCATACCGCTGATCGCCGTGGTGTTGAGCTTGGAGTCCCAGCCGTACTTGTCGTAGTACTTGCCCAGGTCCAGCGCCTGCTTGGCCTTCGCGAACGGGCTGCCGATCTGACCGCCCCAGATCCGCCAGACGTCCGGGCCCTTGCCGCCGAGCAGCTCGGTCCGCAGCTTGTCCGGGTACACCGCCGCGCCGGAACCAGGCAGGCTGTCGACGGTGGTCGTCGTACCGTTCTGCTCGTCGAACTTCTTCACCTGGGCCTTGAGCAGGCCGATCGTCGTGTCGTCCTCGTAGGTGAACAGCCGCAGGTTGTTCGACGCCGCCTGCGTGGCTCCCCCGCCCGTCGACGTACCACCGCCGGTGCAGGCGGACAGGCCGGCGCCGAGTGCGGCGGCGGACGTGAGGCCGAGGAAACCACGGCGGGTGTACGACGTGCTCATGAGTTGCTCCTTTGGCGGGCAAAACGGCGGATCTTGGCGAACATGTCCTCGAGCAGGAAGCGGACGTCCACCTGCTCGCAGACCTGGATGGGGTTGTCGGTGCCCGGCAGGTACCAGCCGTCGACACCGAAGCGCGGCGCCGGACGGGTCCGGAAGTTGCCGCTGTGCGGGTAGAGCATCAGGGAGATCGCGGGCGAGTCGCCGAGGGAGCGGGACTCGATCGGTTCGCCGTGGTACGTCGCGTTCCACTCGACCAGCTGGTCGATCAGGTAGCGACCGAGCGGGCCGGCGTCGCCGATCTTCTCCTCGAGCTCCGCATAGCTGACGGAAACCTTCGTGTAGACGTCACTCGGGACCTGCCAGACAGTGATGCCCGAGCCGAACACGACGTTCGCGGCGTGGACGTCGTTCGACAGGTTGAACTCCATCCGGTGGTCGGCCGCGTAGCCGTTGTAGCCCCGACCGCCGATCCAGACCACGATCACGTCGCGGTTCACCAGGTCGGGCTCGAGCAGGATCGCCGACGCCATGTCGGTGATCGGGCCGAGGAACGCCACGAACAGTGGGTCGCCCTTCGAAGCCAGCTTCGATTCCTCGATGATCAGCCGCGCACCGGGCGAATCGAGCGGGGTCTGCTCGTCCGGGATGCCGGTCGTCGCACCGTTCGCGACCGGGACCTTGCCGGTCAGATCGAGCAGATCCAGCAGCAGGTCGATCTCCTCGCGGGACTCCTCCATGCTCCGGTCCGACCGGTGGGTGCCGAAGTGCGCGGGGATCAATCCGCGGATGTCGAAGGTCGGCGACAACAGCCCGTGCACGATCGCGAACTGGTCGTCGGCCTCGTTCTTGGCATCGGTGTTGATGATCACCCGGCGTCTACTCGGCTTCACTCGCGCTCCTTGTCTCTGCTGCGAATAGATATTCACTAGTGCATAGCCTGTCGCCATGAGTGTCACCACGACGCTAGAGTCACGTCAAGGGTTCAGTTGAAAGTTGGAGGGCGGATGGGCCAGGCGGTGCTGGCGGTCGACCAGGGCACGACCAACTCCAAGGCGGTTCTGGTTGACGCCGACGGGCAGGTACTCGGGACCGGGTCAGCCCCCGTGGCTCTGTCCACTCCGCGCCCCGGCTGGGTCGAGCAGGACGCCGACGACCTGTGGCAGAGCGTGCTGAAGGCGATCGCGACATGCCTCACCCCCGCGACCTCCTCGGTCGACCTCGTCGGGATCGCGCTGTCCACTCAGCGCGAGTCCGTCGTCGGGTGGAGCAAGTCAGGCCTGCCGGTCGGCCCAGTCCTCGGCTGGCAGGACACTCGCACCGCCGCCTGGTGCGCCCAACTGCCTTCCGCTGTTGGCGATCTGGTCCGTCGACGAACAGGCCTCCGGGTGGATGCGATGTTCTCGGCACCGAAGATGCGCTGGCTCCTCGATCGGTCCGACGCCCTCGTCGGCACGGTCGACTCGTGGCTGATCCATCGCCTGACTGGTTGCCGCGAGCATCTGATCGAGGCCGGGAACGCGTCGCGGACCTTGCTTTTCGACGTTCAGGAATTGGACTGGTCGACGGAGTTGCTCGACGCGTTCGGCGTACCCCGGTCGGCGTTGCCCGACGTACGGCGGTCCGACGCGGGCTTCGGCGTGACCTCCGGCGTCCCGGGTCTGCCGGACGGGCTCCCGATCATCGCCGTACTCGCGGATTCGCACGCGGCGATGTACGGCCAGGGCTGCACGCAGCCGGGGATGGTGAAGGCGACGTACGGCACGGGTTCGTCCGTGATGACGCCGGTGGACGGCTTTGCCGAAAGCGGCTGCACGCTGGCCTGGTTGACGGATCGGCCGGTGTACGCGCTCGAAGGAAACATCGTGTCGTCCGGCGCGGCCCTGGCGTGGACGGCCGACCTGCTCGGCCTCCCCGACGTCGGCGGCCTCGTCGCTCTCGCCGCGACCGTGCCGTCGGCGGAAGGCGTCGTACTAGTGCCGGCCTTCGCCGGACTGGGCGCGCCACACTGGGACCGCGAGGCGCGCGCGGCGTTGACCGGGATGAACAGCTCGACGACACGCGCTCACATCGCGCGGGCGGCCGTCGACGCGGTCGCCCATCAGATCTGCGATATCACCGACACCATCCCGGGCGGAGTGAAGAGCCTGCGCGCCGACGGCGGCGCGACTGCGTCGGAGCTGTTGATGCAGACCCAAGCGGATCTGCTCGACCGGCCGGTCGAGGCTGCCGACGTACCGGAGGTTTCCGCCCTGGGCGCCGCCGAGCTCGCCTGGACGACCTTGGGCGCCACGACCGGCTGGGCGGCGCGACGTTCGTACCGGACGTTCGAGCCCCGTCTCGACGCCGCCACGCGAGCCAAGCTCCGGACGCAATGGGCGGGAGCGGTCGCGTCCGTCCGGGTCAGGCCGGCCTGAGCCGGTCGATGCCGTCGGCAAAGACCTTGCTATCGGCACCCTGTCCGGTCGCCTTGTCGTAGCCGGGTTGCTGGTGTCATTTCGGCGAGCTACGTCAGTCGGTCCTACGCGACGTTTCCAGCCGGCAGGGGCGGCGTACCTGCCGGTGACCGGTTGTAGTTGGAGATCGCTTTCCGTGACAGGTTGACTCGGTCCTGGCGCCCACCTATGGTTACGGGCACAGGCTGCGGAAAGCCCTTTCCCAGGCTCAGGAGGGAGGCGCGCATGTATGAGTTCGAACCCGGACCGGCCATGCCGCTGCCGGGTGGGATCGGCATCTCGAAGCTGACGGTGTACGACACCGAGGCCTCCGACGGTCTGGTCGGCGGTACGCCGCACGTGCACCTGGCCTGCTCCGAGGGGTATTACGTGCTCGCCGGCGACGGCGCCGTACAGACACTCTCCACGAAGGGCTACCGCGAGACCCCACTGCAGGTCGGCGCGGTGGCCTGGTTCGGGCCGGGAACGATCCACCGGCTCGTCAACCGCGGAGGTCTTCAGATCCTCGCCCTGATGTCGAACTCCGGACTCCCTGAGGCCGGCGACGCCGTGATGACGCTGCCCCCGGAGTACCTCGTCGACCGCGAGACCTACTTGCAGGCGACCGCGCTCACCGACGGCGCGCGGACGCAGTCGGCGATGGCGCGGCGCGACCTGGCCGTGCAGGGGTACGCCGTACTGCGTGAACGGTATGAGTCGGAGGGACCGTCCGCGCTGGACGACTTCTACGCGGCCGCGATCCGGCTCGTGCAGCCGCAGCTCGCCGACTGGCGGAAGCGCTGGGAGGAAGGGGCGCGCCGCCTCGCCGACGAGACCGGTGCCGCGCTGGATGCCCTGGAGGCCGGCGCCGCCCCGCACCTGGAGTCGGCTGAGCTGCACCAACTTCCCGCACCTACTGAGTCCGGCCTGCACGGCATGTGCGGCCGCCTCGACGTTTATGACACTCGAGCGTGAGAGGTACGACAGTGAACGAGCGACGCATCGGCATCGTGATGAACGGCGTCACCGGCCGGATGGGCCTGCGCCAGCACCTCGAGCGTTCCATCGTGGCGATCCGGGAGCAGGGCGGACTGCCCGCCGCCGACGGCACGATGATCATCCCCGAACCGATCCTGGTCGGCCGTAACGAGCTCAAGCTGCGCCGGATCGCCGAGCAGTACGGGCTGGAGCGGTGGACCACGGACCTGGCCGAGGCGCTGGCCCAGCCGGACGTCGAGATCTACTTCGACTCCCAGCTCACGCAGCTGCGCGAGAAGGGCGTCCGCGCCGCCGTCGAGGCCGGCAAGGCCATCTACTGCGAGAAGCCGATCGCCGAGAGCCTGGACGCGGCGGTCGACCTGGCCCGGACCGTGATCGACTCCGGGCTGAAGAACGGCGTCGTGATGGACAAGCTGTCACTGCCCGGACTGCGCAAGCTGAAGCGGCTGGTCGACGGCGGGTTCTTCGGCCGGATCCTGTCGGTCCGCGGCGAGTTCGGTTACTGGGTCTTCGAGGGCGACTGGCAGGAGGCGCAGCGGCCGTCGTGGAACTACAAGTCCGAAGAGGGCGGCGGCATCATCCTCGACATGTTCTGCCACTGGCGGTACGTGCTCGACCAGACGTTCGGTCCGGTCAAGTCCGTGTACTGCCAGGGCGCGACGCATATTCCGACGCGGGTCGACGAGCAGGGCGACAAGTACACGGCGACCGCGGACGATGCGGCGTACGGCGTGTTCGAGCTCGAGGGCGGGATCGTCGCGCAGATGAACTCCTCGTGGGCGACGCGGGTCTTCCGCGACGAGCTGGTCGAGTTTCACGTGGACGGGACGGAAGGGTCGGCCGTCGCGGGGCTGCGGCGGTGCCGGGCGCAGCACCGGTCGGCAACGCCTAAGCCGGTGTGGAACCCGGATCTGCCGGCCACGGAGAAGTTCCGCGAGCAGTGGGCCGAGGTCCCGGACAACGAACCCTTTGACAACGGCTTCAAGGTCCAGTGGGAGATGTTCCTGCGCCACGTAGTCGACGACGCCCCCTTCACCTGGGACTTCATCGAGGCCGCCAAGGGCGTGCAGCTGGCAGAACTCGGCCTCCAGTCCTGGCACGAGGGCCGCAAACTCGAAGTCCCCAAACTCGACCTCGAGGCCAAGTAATGGAGCTGGAACTCAAGTTACCCGTCGGCGCCGGAGCCTTCGGCGGGCCCACGTCAGCCAGCGGCGCAGAAGGCGGTGGTGGTGCGCGGCCGGATGCCTCCAGCGCCGGGTCAGGTTCAGCGCCGGGCGCGCGCGGGTCGGCGACGAGCGGCGGCTCCGGGGACGTGGGACGCGGATCGGCGGCGAGCGGCGGCTCACCAGGCGCGGCACGCGAGTCGGCGGGGAGCGGCGGGTCGCCGGGAGCGGCACGCGGGACGGGGGGCAATGGCTCGCCGGGAGCGGCACGCGGGGCGGCGGGCAGTGGCTCGCCGGGAGCGACGCGCGGGGCGGGTGGGGGCTCGCAGAGCGGGGTGAGCGGCTGGGCCGGCTTGGCTGGTGGTGGGCTGGAGACCTATCGGTTGGTCGGGCAGCCGGTTGCTGAAGGCACCTATTCGCCGGCGACCTCGCGGGTGGCGTTTGCGGCGGCTCATGTTGTTGCCGACCCGCTGGGGGACAACTCGCCGGGGGCGCCGGCGGTGGTGGATTGGGAGCATACGCTGGGGTTTCGGCGGTATTTGTGGTCGTTGGGGTTGTCGGTGGCCGAGGCGATGGATACTGCGCAGCGTGGGATGGGGCTGGACTGGAAGGCTACGCAGGAGCTGATCCGCCGGTCGGCGGCTGAGGCGCCGGACGGGCGAATCGCGGTCGGTGCCGGGACGGATCAGCTTGCTGCTGGCAAGCATTCGCTGGAAGACGTGATCTCGGCGTACGAAGAGCAGTTCGCGGTGGCGGAAGCGGCCGGCGCGCAGCCGATCATGATGGCCAGCCGGGCTTTGTGCGCGGTTGCCGAGTCCCCCGACGACTACCGGAAGGTCTACGACCGCCTTCTCACGCAGTCCACCAAGCCTGTGATCCTCCACTGGCTAGGGCCCATGTTCGATCCCGCGCTGGACGGCTACTGGGGCAGCGGATCGTTCGACTCCGCCGCCGACACGGTCGTTGCCCTGATCAACGACCACGTCAACAAGGTCGACGGCATCAAGATCTCGTTGCTCGACGCATCGTATGAAGTTGCCCTACGCAACCGACTCCCCGAAGGAGTCCGGCTCTACACCGGGGACGACTTCAACTATCCCGAGCTGATCCGCGGCGACGAGAACCGGCACAGCGACGCCCTCCTCGGCATCTTCGCAGCAATCGCCCCGGCCGCAGCGGCCGCCCTGAAAGCCCTCGACGCCGGCGATCCGGCGGAGTACGAGCGGGTGTTCGCACCAACCGTCCCGCTCGCACGGCAGATCTTCTCCGCGCCGACGTACTACTACAAGACCGGAATCGCCTTCCTCGCTTGGCTGAATGGACACCAGCCCGGCTTCACGATGGTCGGCGGCCTGCAGACGGGACGGTCGCTACCGCATCTCGCCGACACGTTCCGGTTGGCCGACCAGGCCGGCGTACTCACGGACCCCGAGCTCGCCGTCGACCGGTTCCGTCAGCTGCTGCGCGTGAGCGGTGTCGACGCATGAACAGGTACAGCCTCAACCAGGCGACGACGAAGTACTGGCCGCTGGAGGACGTCGTCGCGGCGAGTGCCACCGCGGGCCTGGAGTGGATCGGCCTGTGGCGCGAGCCCATCCAGGAGTACGGCGTCGACCAGGCAGCGAAACTCGTCGCCGACGCCGGCCTGAAGGTCTCGTCACTGTGCCGGAGCGGGTTCTTCACGTCCACGGACCCGGCCGAGCGCAAGGCGAAGATCGAGGACAGCCGGCGCGCGATCGACGAGGCAGCGACCATCGGTACGTCGGTCCTCATCCTCGTCAGCGGCGGGTTGCCCGCGGGTTCACGTGATCTCGATGGTGCGCGCGGCATGGTGCGCGACGGGCTCGCCGAGCTTGCGCCGTACGCCGAGGAACGTGGCGTGAAGCTCGCGGTCGAGGCGCTGCACCCGATGTTCTGCTCGGACCGCTGCGTGGTGTCGTCGCTCGGCGGCGCGCTCAATCTGGCCGAGCAGTTCCCGGCCTCGCAGGTCGGCGTGGTCGTGGACGCGTATCACCTGTGGTGGGACGCGGACGTGTACCGGCAGATCGAGCGGGCCGGTGAGCGGATCCTGTCGTACCAGGTCAGCGACTGGGTCGTCCCGCTGCCCGAGGACACGCTGCTCGGGCGCGGCATGATGGGCGACGGTTCGATCGAGCTGCGCCGGCTGCGCGAGGCGTGCGACGCCGCGGGGTACGACGGGCCGATCGAGGTCGAGATCTTCA
Organism: Kribbella sp. NPDC049584; assembly: GCF_040675555.1. Taxonomy (NCBI): domain Bacteria; kingdom Bacillati; phylum Actinomycetota; class Actinomycetes; order Propionibacteriales; family Kribbellaceae; genus Kribbella; species Kribbella sp. NPDC049584. The sequence goes on along the minus strand of NZ_JBFAPF010000012.1, from coordinate 209,024 downwards.
ACCAGCAACTGTGGGACGCGCCCGGCCAGGAGGTCTTCGACCTGGCACTGGCGCGATACAAGGAACACGTCATCTAGCGAACGAGGAGCTGTCTGTATGACTATTCCCGCCGACGGGATCGGGATGCACCTCTACACGATGCGGGACGTCCTGGCTGAGGACTACCCGGGCACGCTGAAGCGCCTGGCCGGGATCGGCTATCGGACGGTCGGTGTGAGCGGCCGGTTCGACCACAGCGCCGAGGAGATCCGGTCGTACGCCGACGACGCCGGGCTGAAGATCGTGCTCGAGCACGTCGGGTACAAGCGGATGGCCGACGACTGGGCCGGCGCGCTCGCCGATGTGAAGACGCTCGGCGCGCAGTGGGCCGTCGTACCGTCGATCCCGTCCGAGCAGCACTCGGTCGAGGGCTTCAAGGCCGCGGCGGCCGCCTTCACCGAGGCCGGGAAAGCGGCGCGCGACGCCGGGCTGAAGCTGCTGTTCCACAACCACGGGCGCGACTTCGACGAGGTCGACGGGCAGGTGCTGTACGACATCCTGCTGGGCGTGGACCCGGAGCTGCTCGGCTTCGAGCTGGACCTGTACTGGGCGGTGGACGGCGGCCACGACCCGGCGAAGCTGTTCCAGGAGCACCCCGGCCGGTTCCCCGCGCTGCACGTCAAGGACATGGCCGAGGACGGCTCGTGGGAGGACGTCGGCGCCGGGAAGCTCGACTTCGGTGCGATGTTCGAGCACGCCCGGGCGGGCGGCGTCGAACAGTGGTTGGTCGAGCACGACAAGCCCACCGACGCCTGGAAGTCGGCCGAGCGCAGCTACCGCGGCCTCACCGAGATCCGGTACTGAGAAGTTCTCAGGATTGTGAGAACCAACGCTTAACCGGATCAATTCCGTTTACGTCTGCTCACGTGTGGTGAGATCGGCCTATTCTCAACGGGTGCAGAACGATCCAACGGTGCGGCTGAGTGCCGTCCGTCGACTGTACGAAGTGAGCGCCCGGATGGGCGCTGGGCGCAGCCTTGCCGAAACGCTGCAGGCCGTCGTCGACGGGGTCGTGAACGGGCTCGGCTTCGGGATCGCCGTACTGAACCTGCGGCACGCGGACGGGAAGTTCGAGGTGATCGCGGTCGCAGGTTCACCCGAGGCGCGCGAGGCGCTGCTCGGGCGGGTCAGCGCGCCCGACATCTTCGACACCGAATTCGCGATCGCGGACGCTTGGGGCAAGCTCCGGTTCGTCCCGCACGAGCGGCTGCCCGAGGGCGAGGTCGTCGGCTGGGTGCCCGACGTACCCGTCTCCGACGATCCGGGCGCGTGGCATCCGCTCGACGCGCTGTTCGCGCCGCTGTACTCCTCCGACGGCGAGCTGGTCGGGATGCTGTCCGTCGACCTGCCCGAGGACCATCGGCGGCCCGGGCCGATCCACCGGGAGCTGCTGGAGATCTTCGCGACGCAGGCCGGGCTGGCGATCGACAAGGCGCGGCTGACGGATCAGCTGCTCGCCGAGAAGACGCGGCTGGAGGCGAGCGAGGCGACGTTCCGGCTGGTCTTCGAGGGCGCCGGGAACGGCATGGCGACGATCGGATTCGACGGGCCCGAGCGCGGCCGGATCCTGCGGGTGAACGACGCGTTCTGCCGGATCACGGGGTACGTCGCCAGCGATCTGCTCGGGGCCCGGCTGGCTCAGTTCCTGCGTGACGAGGAGCCGGGGTCGACCCGGTCCGATCTGGAAGATGTTGCTGCTGGCAACGGTACGTACCGGTTCGAGCGGGTGTTCACGCAGCCGAGCGGGAACGCGATCTGGCTCGGCGGTACGGCGGCGATCGTCGAACAGGGCGTCGAGCGGCCACGGATCCTGCTGATCCAGATCGACGACGTGACGGCACGCAAGGACGCTGAACGGGAGCTTCGCCACCATGCGGCGCACGATCCGCTCACCGGCCTGCCGAACCGGCGGCTGCTGCAGCATCGGTTCACGAAGGTGCTGGAGAGGACGCGTACGACGGGACGCCCGGGGGCACTGCTTTTCTGCGACCTGAACCACTTCAAACTCGTGAACGACGGGTACGGTCACGAAGCCGGCGACCGCGCGTTGCGCGAGATCGCGAACCGGCTGTCTACCGCCGTCCGCCATGGCGACACGGTCGCCCGGCTCGGCGGCGACGAGTTCGCCGTACTGGCTGAGGACATCGCCGGGGACGACCTGACCGCACTGATCGCGCGCCTGGAGTCGGCCGTCAGCCGGCCCCTCCCCAACATCGCGGTCGAGGTCACCACCAGCGTCGGCACCGTCCCCATCACGCCCCTCACCACCGACCTCGACACCCTCCTCCACGAGGCCGACCAGGCGATGTACACAGCGAAGAACCGCCGCCTGTAACCACAGATTGCACCAAGTTGCAGGTCGCAGTGGCTTGAGGCGAGCACGCGGCTGTGGTTGAAATGGGGCTCACAACCTGGGGGAACTGACCTATGCAGCGCACCTTGATGCGCGGGCCCGCGCGAGTGTCCTATGCGCAGATCTACGTGGAGAGCAGCGAGAACTACTCGTCGATGGAGGAGTGTTTCGCTGGGCAGCGGAACGGGTTGTGTGGGGCAGCGGTGGCGGGGACGTTGTTTCTGATAACCGGCCTGCACGACGGGGAGGTCGCGTTTGCGGTCGAGTTGTACGACGGAGAGCCGGCGATCGATGACGAATGGGAGGAGATCGTCGAGGCGTCGTACCGGCCGCTTGGCAAGCCTGCCTTGATGGCGTGGGGTGGCGGGCCGGGCGTATGGGAGTTGGATCTCGAGCCGGAGATCGACTACCGCGTTCGGTACTGCGGCTGGGGTATGGATGCGGCTCACCGAGATGGCCAGCAGGAAGGCGAGCCATCCGTGGACCGGTACGCCCTCCAGTTCTGGCCGGCCCCGGCCGCCCCGGACCGGGTCGTGAAGGTGACGAGCCGGGAGGCGGCGTACTCGCATGAGAGCGTGCGGACCGCGCCGCCGCCACCGACCGCAGAGCAGAAGGCGCGAGCCGCAGAAGAACTCGAGCGCATTGCGGAGCTGAACAGGCAGGTCACGGTCATCCCAGAGTGGGGCGGCAGTTTGCCCGGTGTTCGCGAGATCTGGCACGACTTGGCGCGGCTCGATCGTCCGCTGTTCGACGCACTCGAGCGCGCCGGCGAGGACACGCAGTACGCCGTGGCGCGGTGGGCGGCGAGGCGTTCCTGTCACGCGGCCGGCTTGGATGAGATCGGCTGGATTGCGGCCACGCTTGACGGGATGGACCGGGGATTGGCGTTCCACGACGCGTTCCAGCCACCGCCCGGAGCGTTCGGTAACGGCCCGTACGCCGTCGCCACCACCGGCGACTGGGATCCCGCACTAAGCGGCCCTGCGCAGGCGATGCTGGTGATCAGAACGGCCGGCCTCGACGATCCACTCGCCTCGGCCGTCGGCTCACTCCAGCTGGCGATTGGTGCCACCGGCAACGATCTGGCGATGCTCCAGGAACTCCGTCAAACCTTCCCCGAACTCAGGAGCCCATCTTCCTGACGATGCGCACCCTGCTGAACGAACCGGCCTGCGTCAGGTCCGGCGGAGGTTGTAGAGGGCGACGATGACGCCGACGACGAGCACGGCGACGGCGCCCGGCTGGGCGATCTGCTGACCCGGGATGCCGCTGGCCAGGCCGATGACAACGACGGCGACGCAGATCAGGGCGACCCAGAATGCAGGCTTCTTCAGCAGGTACGTCGCCAGGTGGCGTCGCGTCACCGGGCTGCGCGGAATGTTCTCCGGATCGCGGGGCGGCATCGGGACCTTCAACGCCGGGGAGACGGCATCGTCGACGGCAGCCACCGCCTGCTGACCGTTCCGCCAGTAGGCCGGCTCGATTTGCAGCTGATAGCCGTCGCGCCGGATCAGCTGCCGACCACCGTCCGGATATGCGACCACCACCGCCAGGTCGTCGTACGACGCCGAGGCCTCAGCGGATCCCGTCTCGATATGGGCGCTGCTGCGGCCAACGGTCAGCTCACCCTTCACGACCGGCCAGCCGGCCGGTCTGAAGCGTCGGCCGGTGGGCGTCGACCTGGAGCGCGGCGGCCGACTGATCCAGTTCAGCCGGGAATCGGTCGTCGCGTCGGGATCGACCGACAGCAGCACGTTGTCCCAGAGCGCGTCCGCAGCCTGGCGGACATCGCCGACCGTGATCGCCTCGGCCTCGGCGATCATTTCGTCGCGGTCCAGTACCGGACGTCCCAGTAGCACCTCACGTGCCGCGAGGTGCGGCATCCAGTGTTCGGCCGGCTCGGTCTTGATCCGCCGGATTTCCTGATCGAGGTCGTCGCGCAACTCGGTCGGATCCGGACCGCGCTGCCGCAGCGCGCGAAGTACGTCCAAGGTCTGGGCGACCACCGTCGGTCGCGCCTCGGGCAGGATGTCGATGCCGGCGGTGAGCATCGCGTTCTCGGCGTCCACCAGTTCGTACGAGTGCCATCCGCTGTACCCGACTCCGGCGCCGTGCCGGAACCCGTCTTCCAGTCCACGCCGCAAGGCACGCCCCAACGTCGGACCGGTCGTCGATCGCTGAAGCACGCCCGACACCACCACGGACCCCGGAGAACCGGCGAAGCCGAGCGGCAGCGGCTGATCGCACGGCACAGCGACCCCGGCGGGCAACCACGAACCGTCGGGCAGGGGAAGCCGCAGACCCGCCGGTGGCGGACCGGTCAGCGCGAGTACGGCGTTCCCGCGGGTGAAGGCCTCCGCTGCCAGCGCTCGCAGACGATCCGGTTCGGCGGTCTGCAGCCCGTACTCGTCATATGCGACGAGGCCGGGCCCCTGGGCGCCGTACCGCCACAACATGTGCAGCTCGACAGGCCCCGGCTGCCGCCGGGCGCTCTCGGCACGCAGGACTCGCCGCTCGTGCTCCAGTTCGCCGAAGCCGGGCGCGCCCAACCAGCGACAGAGGTCCTGCAGGAAGGTGACGATGTCCTCGGGTTCACCTTCGGCGTCGAAGGTCGTATGCAGCATGGTGACGCGCCCGTTGATCGGCGCGCGGATCGTGTCGCGGTCGTGCAGCGCGAGGTGCTCGAGCAGGTGCCGCCAGCCGTGCGTGGGCAGCGTCTCGTCCGCAAAGCCACCGCGAAACCACAGGCCGGCCCGCATCCGCCGCTCACCCGGCACCCAGTAGACGGGAACCCCGTCCACCTCGGTAACCCGCAACTCACCAGCCATCTCCGCGCATCCTCACCAGTCCAGAACAAGGGCTGGCTCATCCTCCCGGATCAGACCGCTATCTGCTCCCCGTTTGCCACTTTTGACATCCGAAGCGACCGACAGCCTGCGCGGCTTAGGAACCCAGTTTTGTGAGGGGTGCGTCGGTGAGGCGGTAGACGGTCCAGTCGGATTGGGGGGTGGCGCCTAGGGACTTGTAGAAGTCGATGGCGGGGGTGTTCCAGTTGAGGACGGACCACTCGAGGCGTTCGTAGTTGTTGTGGACGCATTCCCGGGCCAAGGCCTTCAGAAGAGCCTTGCCCAGGCCTGTGCCTCGGGCTTCGGGACGGACGAAGAGGTCTTCGAGGTAGATGCCGTGGACGCCGCGCCAGGTGGAGAAGTTGAGGAACCAGATCGCGCAGCCGGCGATCTCGCCTTCGTGTTCGGCGACGTGGCAGAAGACCGCGGGGTTTGGGCCGAAGAGGGCGGTTTCCAGCTGGTCGGCGGTCAGGTGGCACTCGTCGGGGGCACGCTCGTACTCCGCCAGCGCATACACCAGCTCAACGAGCGCCGGGACGTCCTCCGGCCGGGCACGGCGAATCCGTTCGTCGGTCTGCATACCGCCCATCCTGCACCGCGACCACCCCGCGCACCCCAGGCACCGGCCTCAGGCGGTCACACCGGGTCTCCGCCGGTTACCTTCGACATAGTGCGGCGGATGTACTCCGCGGTGTCGATCCGGCCTGCTTCGCGGTCGGCCAGGTCGGCGACGTCGTCGCGTTGCGGCTCCCAGCCTTGCAGCCGGTTGTTCGCCAGTGCGTCGCTGACCCGTTGCTTCTGGTCGTCGTCGAGCGATTCGAACAACTCCGGCCAGCGCTGGGCGTAGCGGCACGGTTCGTAGGCCATCAGTCAGCTCCCCGAGTAGCTAGCAATCGGGTCAGCGTAGCGAACTCCGGGGATTCAGTAGCCGGGCTGCTGAGTGTGTTCGGATATTCCTGTTGGAATTCGTAGTCCTCGCGCGGGAGGTTGGACGTATGGCAGCTGACACGAACAAGACCCGCCGGATCGGTGACGTCGAGGTATCCGCGATCGGGCTCGGCGGGATGCCGATGTCGATCGAGGGCCGGCCCGACGAGGCCCGGTCGATCGCGACCATCCACGCCGCGCTGGACGCCGGGATCACCCTGATCGACACCGCCGACGCGTACCACCTGACTGCGACCGACGACGGCCACAACGAGAGCCTGATCGCCAAGGCGCTGGCGTCGTACGGCGGTGACACCTCCGACGTGCTGGTCGCGACGAAGGGCGGCCACCTGCGCCCCGGCGACGGCAGCTGGACGCTCGACGGCTCCCCGAAGCACATCGCGGAGGCGGCCGAGGCGTCGCTGAAGCGGCTCGGCGTGGAGGCGATCGGGCTGTACCAGTTCCACCGGCCCGACCCGAAGACGCCGTACGAAGACTCCATCGGCGCGATCCGCGACCTCCTCGACGCCGGCAAGATCCGGATGGCCGGCATCTCGAACGCGAACCCGGCGCAGATCAAGCAGGCCAACGAGATCCTCGGCGGCCGGCTCGTCTCGGTCCAGAACCAGTTCTCGCCGAAGTTCCGCTCGAGCGAGCCGGAGCTGGAGCTGTGCGACGAGCTGGGCATCGCCTTCCTGCCGTGGTCCCCGCTCGGCGGGATCTCCAACGCCAGCGAGCTCGGTGCGAAGTACCCGGCGTTCCAGACCCTCGCGGCCGAGCTCGGCGTCAGCCCGCAGAAGCTCACGCTGGCCTGGATGCTCGCCAAGTCGCCGGTCGTCATCCCGATCCCCGGCGCCAGCCGCCCGGAGACCATCCGCGACTCGTACTCCGCCGTGGACCTGCAGCTGACGGCGGACCAGGTCGCCGTACTCGACGCCTCGGAATAACGAGTGCCGCGTACGGCGTTCTGCGGCGCGTGGAGGATATGCGTGCACTGAGCTACGGACTGGGACAGCAGTACTTCGAGGAGCGGGACTACCGCGGAGCCATCCGGGCGTTGAAGCCGATCGTCGACGAGACGCCGGACGATGTCGGGACGCGGCTCCTGCTGGCGCGGGCGTACTACCACGCGGCGCTGCTGAAGCCGGCCGAGGAGCACCTGCTCGAGGTGATCGAGCGGGAGCCGACCGAGTACTACGCCCACCTGATGCTGGCGCGGACGCTCGAGCGGCAGTCCCGCCGGGACGAGGCGGGGAAGCATCGGCGCATCGCCGCCGCGCTGACCGGTGACGACGAGTTACTCCAACGCCACAGCCTCTGATCGACGACACTGAAGGCCCGCGATCCACACCTGGATCGTGGGCCTTCGGCGTACCCGGGCCGGAATGACTGGCCAGCGGCCGACGTTATGTAGTTTAATAGTGAACTACTTAGATTGAGGAGAGCCGATGCAGTTCGGGGTTTTCAGCGTTGGGGATGTGACCGAGGACCCGACGACCGGAGTCACGCCCAGCGAGGGTGAGCGGATCAAGGCGATGGTCGCGATCGCGCTGAAGGCCGAGGAGGTCGGGCTGGACGTGTTCGCGCAGGGTGAGCACCACAACCCGCCGTTCGTGCCGTCGTCGCCGACGACCCAGCTCGGGTTCATCGCGGCGCAGACGTCGAAGATCATCCTGTCCACGTCGACGACCCTGATCACGACCAACGACCCGGTGAAGATCGCCGAGGACTACGCGATGCTGCAGCACCTGGCCGACGGCCGGGTCGACCTGATGATGGGTCGCGGCAACACCGGTCCGGTGTACCCGTGGTTCGGTCAGGACATCCGCGACGGCATCGCGCTCGCGGTCGAGAACTACGCGTTGCTCCGCCGGCTCTGGCGCGAGGACGTCGTCGACTGGGAAGGCAAGTTCCGGACACCGCTACAGGGCTTCACGGCCACGCCGCGGCCGCTGGACGGCGTACCGCCGTTCGTGTGGCACGGGTCGATCCGGTCGCCCGAGATCGCCGAGCAGGCGGCGTACTACGGTGACGGGTTCTTCCACAACAACATCTTCTGGCCGGTCTCGCACACCAAGCAGATGATCGAGCTGTACCGCCGCCGCTTCGAGCACTACGGCCACGGTGCCGCGGACCAGGCGATCGTCGGAGTCGGTGGTCAGGTCTTCATGCGGAAGAACTCGCAGGACGCGGTCCGCGAATTCCGTCCGTACTTCGACAACGCGCCGGTCTACGGACACGGGCCGTCGTTGGAGGACTTCACCCGGGAGACGCCGTTGACCGTCGGCAGCCCGCAGGAGGTCATCGAGCGGACACTGTCGTTCCGGGAGCACTTCGGTGACTACCAGCGGCAGCTGTTCCTGATGGACCACGCCGGCTTGCCGCTGAAGACCGTGCTGGAGCAGCTGGACATCCTCGGTGAAGAGGTCGTTCCGGTACTGCGGAAGGAGTTCGCCGCGCTGAAGCCGGCGCACGTGCCGGACGCACCGACACACGCGTCTTTGAAGGCCGCCGCCGAGCGTGCGCGCCAGTTGGAGACGATTGACGAGCCGGCCGTGGTGGCCGAGCCGACCGCCGAGGAGCCGACGCGATGAACGAACGCGTGATTGCCGTGGTGACAGCTGGGCTGACGACCCCGTCGTCGTCCCGGCTGCTCGCCGACCAACTGTCGGCCGCGGTCGCGGACGAGTTGTCGGGGCGCGGGATCAGCTCCCGCATCGAGACGATCGAGGTCCGCGACCACGCCCACGACCTCACCAACAACCTGCTCACCGGCTTCCCGTCGGCCGAGCTGCGCCAGGTCCTGGAGACGGTCGAGGCGGCGGACGCCCTCATCGTCGTCAGCCCGACGTTCAGCGCGTCGTACTCCGGTCTGTTCAAGATGTTCTTCGACGTACTCGACGACCAGGCCTTGGCCGGCAAGCCCGTCCTGCTGGCCGCAACCGGCGGCACCGAACGCCACTCGTTGGTCCTGGACTTCGCGCTCCGCCCGCTCTTCGCCTACCTGAAGGCCCTACCGGTGCCGACCGGCGTCTACGCCGCCTCCACCGACTGGGGCCCGAACGCGGCCGGTCTCCGCCCCCGCATCGCCCAAGCAGCAAGCGAACTGGTAGCCGCCCTGCACCACGAAACCCCTACAAAGTCCGACCCCTTCACCAACCCCACCCCCTTCGAAGACCTACTGAACAGCTGATCGCGACTCGATCAGCTGGGTGAGGCCGTCGAGGATGGTGGTCAGGCCGAAGGTCAGGGCGTGGGCCGGGTCGAGGGCGGACTGGAAGTGTTCGCCTACGGCGGTGCCTACGCGGCCGGCGATGGGGAAGTGGGTGCCGGACATGACTGTGGTGAGGGTCGGGGAGATCTGACGCCACCACTCCTCGTCGGTGAGGCCGGAATCGCGTTGGGTGCGGAGTTGTTCCGCGCCGGCGCGGGCAGTGCCCTGGACGTGGGTGAGGACCAGGGTCAGCGCCGAGTCCATCTCGACGTCGGTCAGGCCCAGGCCGTCGAGCGGGCGTAGCTCCGCCTCGTACTTGCGGGTGATGTTCGGGCCCAGCGCCGTACGCATCGTCGGCACCTCGTGGATCCACGGGTGGGCGGTCAGGATCTCCCAGTTGCGGCGGGCAATGAATTCGAGCGCGCCGCGCCAGCCGCCGGGCTGCTTCGACGGCTCGTCGGCGTCGGCGTACAGGTCGCCGTACGCCCGGTCGAACATGAGGTCGGTCAGCTCGCCCTTGCCGGGGACGTGCGTGTAGAGCGACATCGTGCCAACCTTCAGACGGTCGGCGACCATCCGCATCGAGAGCGCCTCGAGACCTTCCGCATCAGCGAGCTCGATCGCGGCGTCGACGATCGCGCGCACGGTCAGACCGGAGCGGCCGGGTTTGGCGTGGCTCCCCCACAGCAGCGCCAGACTGCGCGCCGGATCGGGCGCAGCCGCCTTCCTTCCCGCCACCGGAACCTTCTTCCACCGCTCGTCGTTGAACGCATCGTACCTGAGCCGTACAATGTACGGTACACTCTACGGCTCAACGACCCGAGAGGTGGGAATGGCTACCGAAACAGTGATCGAGGCCGTCGGCGTACGGAAGAACTACAAGGGCGGCACGGAGGGTGCGGGGCTCAACGGCTTCGACCTGGAGGTCACGGCCGGCACGGTGACGGGACTGCTCGGCCCGAACGGCGCCGGCAAGACGACGGCGGTGCGGATCCTGTCCACGCTGCTGGAGATGGATTCCGGTACGGCGACGATCGCGGGGTACGACGTCCGCCGGCAAGGCGCGGAGGTACGCCGGCGGATCGGGCTCGTCGGGCAGTACGCCGCGATCGACGAAGTACTCACCGGGCGGCAGAACCTGGTGATGTTCGGGCGGCTGAACCATCTGAGGAACGCCAAGGGCCGGGCGGACGAGCTGCTGGAGCGGTTCAGCCTGACGGAGGCGGCCGGGCAGGCGGTGAGCAAGTACTCCGGCGGGATGCGCCGGCGGCTGGATCTCGCGGCGAGTCTGATCGTGGCGCCGCGGGCGCTGTTCGTGGACGAGCCGACAACCGGGCTCGATCCGGCCGGGCGGCTCGAGGTGTGGTCCGCCGTACGGCAGTTGGTCGACGGCGGTACGACGGTGTTGCTGACGACGCAGTACCTGGAGGAGGCGGATCAGCTGGCGAACCGGATCTCGATGCTCAAGGCGGGGAAGGTCGTTGCCGAGGGCACCCCTGACGAGTTGAAGACGCAGCTCGGGTCGGACCGGCTGGAGATCGTGCTCGCGGATCCGGCCGACCTATCACGGGTGGTGGCGTTAGCGAGACCGCTGGCCGACGGGGAGATCCGCGTGGTCGACGTACGGGTGAGTGTGCCGGTGAAGGATCGTACGAAGGCGTTGGTGGTGATGGCGAACTCGTTGCATGAGGCAAGGATCGAGCCCGAGGACATCACGTTGCGGCGACCGACGCTGGACGAGGTCTTCCTGCACCTGACCGGGGCGGAGGTGGCTGCGTGATGTGGGTGCTGGCTGACAGTTGGACGATCGCGCGGCGGACGTTGACGCATTGGCGGAACCAGCCCGGGCTGGTGATCTTCCAGTGGTTCTTCCCGGTGCTGATGCTGCTGATGTTCGGCGGGCTGCTGGGCGGGGCGATGGAGTTCCCGGAGGGTTCGTCGTACTACGAGTTGCTCGTGCCAGGGATCTTTGCGCTGGCGATGCTGTTCGGGCTCGAGGGCACGATGACCGCCGTCACCACGGATGTGTCGAAGGGTGTGACAGACCGGTTTCGCTCGCTCCCGATGAGCTCGACGGCTGTCGTGCTCGGTCGATGCATCGCGGACATGCTCGACTCGATGGTCACGCTGTTGGTGCTGGCCGTGACCGGGCTCGCCCTCGGTTGGCGCTGGCACGAGGGTCTGCCGTCCGCGCTGGCCGCGTGCGGGTTGCTGTTGCTGCTGAGGTTCGCGTTGTTGTGGGTCGGGATCTTCATCGGACTCACCGTGAAGAACGCTCAGAGCGTGACGATGGTCCAGGTCCTGGTCTGGCCGATCGGCTTCCTCTCCAGCACTTTCGTGGCCACGTCCACGATGCCCACCTGGCTGGGCACCATCGCCCAGTGGAACCCCCTCTCCTCCACCGCCACGGCCGCCCGCACCCTCTTCGGCAACCCCGACCCCTCCTCCACCGCCACCTGGATAGGCACCCACGCAGAACTAGCCGCCGTCATCGCCCCTCTGGCCCTGACCGCCGTCTTCCTCCCCCTCAGCGCCCACCGCTACCGAACGCTGTCGCGTTAGTCCTCACCACGGTCGCCGCACGCTTCCACCGCGGGTAGGCAACCTGACAGGCTCAGCGGGCTCTGGTGGTGACAGTTTCGCCACCAGAGCCCGCTGCACCTCCAGATCCGCAAGCGCTGCCGCCTTGCTCGGATAGCGGATCTTCCGGTAGCGCCCGTTGGCGTGCAGATGGAGCGTCCACCCGCCGCGGAAAACAAGCACGTGCGTGAGCAGGTTGCCGATGAACGCGACGATGGCGAGCGGCCAGGTGATCAGGTGGTCGAGGACGTAGTCGTAGGCCCACTCCGTGAACCCGGACCGGCGCAGCTCGAAGTCCTCCTCCACTCTTCGAGTATGCATCTGGGTGGCACGCGCCACCCTCCGGCCGCCGAGTTCAACAAGTTGTCTAGGGCGTTAGTTGGCCGCCGTTGATTTCGATGATTTGGCCGGTGACGTAGGACGACATGCGCTCTGAGGCCAGGAACAGGATCGTGCCGACGCACTCGTGCGGCGTGCCGGTGCGGCCCATGGGGATGGTGGCGAGCATGGCCTGCATCTGGGCGTCGGCGGTGTGGCGCTCGTGGAACGGGGTCTTGATCACGCCCGGCGCGATCGCGTTCACCCGGATGCCTTCCGGGGCGAGCTCCTTGGCCAGGCCGCGGGTGAAGGTGCTGACGGCGCCCTTGCTGGTCGCGTAGATGACCGACCCGCCGGCGCCGCCCGTCCGTCCGGCGATCGACGTGACGTTGATGATCGAGCCGCCGCCCTGCGCCCGGAACACCGGGACGATCCGCCGGCTCAGCGCGAACACCGAGGTCAGGTTCACGTCGAGGATCCGGTGGAACTCCTCGTCCGGTACGTCGGCGATCGGCGACCGGTGGACCAGGTCGCCGGCGTTGTTCACGAGTACGTCGATCCGCCCGTGCTGCGCGAGCACCTCGTCGATGAACGCGTCCGCCGACTTCGGGTCAGCCAGATCCGCCTGGTGCAACGACGCCGTACCACCGGCCGTCTGCACCGCACCCACGGTGTGCTTCGCCCCCTCGTCGTTCTGGTGGTAGTGAAGCGCGACCGAGGCCCCCGTCTCCGCGAACCCCACCGCCGCCGCAGCCCCGATCCCACTACTGGCCCCGGTAACCACAACAACCTGATCCCTGAAATCCAGATATCCCATACGCCCTATCCTCTCCCAGTGCCACGTTCTGTTCAGCCCGCCGCGTATGTCGCCTGGCCCGCCGCCGTCGTGGTTCTGCGCCTGCTGACGCGCGTGCGCAGGCGATGCCTGATCGTCACCGGGCTGGGCTATCTGATCGCGCTCGCGCTGGCCACGACCGCCACGCCGGCGTCGGTCGCCGTCCCGTTGGGATTGTTCGTCGGTGCGCTGGTCGCCGTTGGCGGCTGCTTGGCGACGGCACGTGGGGTCACCTTCACGGTCGACCAAGACACGACTTATTGGCAGTACGCCGGGAAGATTCCGGTGGGCGACCGCCTCGTGGAGGTCCTGGGTGTACTGGTCGGCATCGTCGGACTCGTGGCGATGCCGTGGGACTGAACGCGCCGTGTGTGGGGTCGTTGGTCTGGGGGCGGCGGTAGATTCGATGGATGGGATACGCGCTCGGGGAGCTGGGGCTGCGGCGGTGGCGGACCGGTGATGTGTTGCGGCTGGTCGCGGCGCATGCGGATCCTGAGATGGTGAGCCAGGGCGGGATCGTGGACCGGGCGTCCGCGGTCGACTGGATCGGGCGGGTCGCGGACCTGGACAACGGGCACGTGTACGCCGTGGTCGACGCCGACGATCACCCGATCGGCTGCGTCGCGGTGACCAATATCGACCGGCACCGGGTCGGCTGGACCTGGTACTGGACGCTCGCCGACGTGCGCGGCCACGGCGTCGCCCGGGACGCTCTCCGCGCGCTGGCCGGCTGGGCGCACGAGCACGCCGGGCTGTACCGGCTCGAGCTCGGTCACCAGTTGAACAATCCGGCGTCCTGCGCGGTCGCCGCAGGGGCCGGCTTCCTGTCCGAAGGCATCGAACGCCAACGCCTCGCCTTCGACGGCGCGCGGTACGACGTGGAGCGCCACGCCCGCCTCGTCACAGACCCCCTCACCCCACCCCAGCGCCCGGTCCGCATCACCGACTGAAACTGCCGACGCTCAGAGCGTCAACTTGGGATGCCGGTTGACGTCCTTGTAGAGCAGGTAGCGGAAGCGTCCCGGACCACCGGCGTAGCAGGCCTGCGGACAGAACGCGCGGAGCCACATGAAGTCGCCCTCCTGGACCTCGACCCAGTCCTTGTTCAGCAGGTAGACCGCCTTCCCCTCCAGCACATACAGCCCGTGCTCCATCACATGCGTCTCCGGGAACGGGATCACCCCGCCCGGCTCGAAGCTGACGATGTTGACGTGCATGTCGTGCCGTACGTCGTCCGGGTCCGCGAACCGCTGCGTCTTCCAGCGTCCGTCGGTGCCCGGCATCTCCCGGCCCTCGACGTCCGCCTCGTTGGTGACGAACGCCGGCGGTACGTCGATCCCGTCGACCCGCTCGTACGCCTTCCGCACCAGGTGGAACGTCGCGACCGCGTCGCTCGTGTTCCGCACCGTCCAGTCCCCGCCCGGCGGCAGGTACGCGTACCCGCCCTCGGTCAGCGTGTGCTTCTCCCCGGCGACCGTCAGCACAACGTTGCCTGAGACAACGAACAGCACGGCCTCGGCGGCCGGGTCGGTCTCGGGCTTGTCGCTGCCGCCGCCAGGCCCGACCTCGACGATGTACTGCGAGAACGTCTCCGCGAACCCGGACAGCGGACGGGCGATCACCCACAACCGCGTGTCGTCCCAGAACGGCAACCGGCTCGTGACGATGTCCCGCATCGTGCCGCGCGGCAGAACGGCGTACGCCTCGGTGAAGACCGCGCGGTCGGTGGTGAGGTCGGTCTGCGCGGGCAGCCCGCCTTTCGGGGCGTAGTAGCTCATCGTTCTCCTCGGGTCAGCAGGCGGCCGCGTGGATCGACGGCGATGTCGATGGGTCGGCCGCGGAGCCAGGTACTCCGGACGACGCCGGTGAGCGTGCGTCCGTCGTACGGCGTGATGGCGTTCTTGTGCTGGAGCTGCGTGGCGTCGACGGTGAAGGTCTCGTCGGGGGCGAGGACGCAGAAGTCGGCGTCGTACCCGACCTCGACGGCGCCCTTGGTGGTCAGGCCGGTCAGCTTCGCGGGGGCGGCGGACATCCAGCGGACGACGTCCGAGAGGGTGAAGCCGCGGCGGCGGGCCTCGGTCCAGACGGCGGGCAAGCCGAGCTGGAGCGACGCGATCCCGCCCCACGCCGTACCGAAATCGCCGGTGTCGAGGTGCTTGAGGTCGATCGTCGACGGCGAGTGATCGGAGACGACCAGGTCGATGGTCTCGTCGCGAAGGCCGTCCCAGAGGAGCTCGCGGTTGGACGCCTCACGGATCGGCGGGCAGCACTTGTACTGCGTAGCGCCGTCGGGGATGTCCTCGGCGGTGAGGCTCAGGTAGTGCGGGCAGGTCTCCGCGGTGATCCGTACACCGTCCGCGCGGGCCTTCGCGAGCAGCGGAAGGACCTCGGCGCTGGACACGTGCAGGATGTGGACGCGGCACCCGGTCTCGCGGGCCAGGTCGATGACGCCCGCAACGGCCTCGTTCTCAGCTGCGCGCGGGCGGGAGTTGAGGAAGTCCAGGTAGCTCGCGCCGTTCGGCGGGACGGCTTCGTCGATGCGGTGGGCGTCCTCGGCGTGCACGATGAGCAGACCGTCGAAGCTGCTGATCTCGCGCATCGCGGCCTCGAGCTGCGCGTGATCGAGCGGCGGGAACTCGTCGACACCCGAGTGCAGCAGGAAGCACTTGTAGCCGAACACGCCCGCGTCATGGAGTGGGCGCAGGTCCGAGAGGTTGCCCGGGATCGCGCCGCCCCAGAACCCCACATCGACGTACGCCTGGGTCTCGGCGGTTTTGCGTTTGAGCCTGAGCGCCGGCACGTCGCAGGTCGGCGGGATGCTGTTGAGCGGCATGTCGATGATCGTGGTGACGCCGCCACGGGCGGCTGCCTTGGTCGCGGACGTGAAGCCTTCCCAGTCGGTCCGGCCGGGGTCGTTCACGTGGACGTGGGAGTCGACGAGGCCCGGGAGCAGTACTTCGTCGTCGCTGAGGCGTACGTCGGCGGCCGCCTGGAGGTCGGCGTCGTACGGCGCGATCGCCATGATGCGCCCGTCCCGTACTCCGATCGCAGCCGGCTGCTCGCCCGCGGGGCGGACTACTCGCCGGGCTCGGATGACCAGATCAAGAGCGTTCATGCGATCCCTCTCTCCCTTCTCGTCATCGTAGGTGCTCGACCGCGATCCGTTCGCCAAGCTGTTCGAGCAACGGTTCGGGCTCGGCGATGCACCGCTGGACGTCCGGCTCGAGCTCGGTCAGCGCGTACGCCGCTCGCACGCCGGCTTCCTGGAGCTGGTTCGGCTGCAGTTGGTTGACGCCGCACACCGCGACCACCGGGATACCGGCTGCCTTCGCCGCTACTCCGGCCACGGCCTTCCCGTGCAAGGTCTGCTCGTCGAGCGCCCCTTCGCCGGTGATCACAAGGTCGGCACCCGCAAGCTGCTCCTCGAACCCGACCATCTCCAGCACGAGCTCGATCCCCGGCCGGAGCTCCGCATCCAGTAGTGCGAGAGCCGCGAAGCCGACCCCACCCGCGGCTCCAGCACCCGGTGCGTCGCGCAGATCCCGGCCGGTTTGCTCGGCGACCTTGTCGGCCCACGCGCTCAGTTTGCGGTCGAGCTCGGCGACCTGCTCGGCCGTGGCGCCTTTCTGCGGTCCGTACACGGCCGCGGCGCCCCGAGGCCCGGTCAGCGGATTGTCCACATCACAAGCCACCACCACCTGCACACCCTCCAACCGACCCCCGAGTGCGGCGATCAGGCCGGCGCCGCCGTCGGTTGAGGCGCTGCCGCCGATGCCGAGGATGATGCGCGTGCAGCCGGCGTCGACGGCTGCGGCGATCAGTTCGCCGGTGCCGTACGACGTGGCTGTCAACGGAGCCGGAACGCCGCCGGGGAGTCGTACGAGACCGGAGACGTCCGCGAGCTCGACCACCGCTGTGGTGCCCCGGCGGGCGTAGCCGGACTTCACCGGCTCACCCGTGGGGCCCGAGGCAACAACCGGCACCAACTCGTACCCGGCGCCGACAGCGGCGGCAAGAGTCCCGTCGCCACCATCAGCCACCGGGACCGAGACCACGGTCGCGTCGGGATGAACTCGTCGCACCCCGGCACCAACCGCAGCTGCCACCTCCGCACTCGTCAAAGTCCCCTTGAACTTGTCCGAGGCAACCACCACCCGAAACCCCGGGAGGGAGGACGGGTCCGTCATCAGTCGAGGAGGGCTAGTGCCGTTGGCGCGTCTTCGGGGGAGATGGCGAGGTCTTCGAATTCGATGATGTTGTCGATCTCGACGCCCATGGACACGTTGGTGACGCGCTCCAGGATGACCTCGACGACGATCGGGACGCGGTGCTCGACCATCAGCTTCTTCGCCTGCTCGAGGGCCGGCAGGATCCCGTCCGGCTCGGACACCCGAAGTGCCTTACAACCAAGGCCTTCCGCGACCTTCACGTGGTCGACGCCGTACCCGTCGACCTCCGGGCTGTTGATGTTCTCGAACGCCAGCTGCACGCAGTAGTCCATGTCGAAGTTCCGCTGCGCCTGGCGGATCAGCCCGAGGTAGGAGTTGTTCACGACCACGTGGATGTACGGGATGTTGAACTGCGCCCCGACCGCCAGCTCCTCGATCAGGAACTGGAAGTCATAGTCGCCCGACAACGCCACCACCGTGCTCTCCGGGTCCGCGACCGCGACCCCCAGCGTCGCCGGCACGGTCCAGCCGAGCGGCCCGGCCTGGCCTGCGTTGATCCAGTGCCGCGGCCGGTACACGTGCAGCATCTGCGCGGCCTGGATCTGCGACAGCCCGATCGTGCTGACGTACCGGACATCCGGTCCGAACGCGCGGTTCATCTCCTCGTACACCCGCTGCGGCTTGATCGGCGTGTTCTCGAAGTGCGTCTTCCGCTGCAACGCCGTACGACGTTCGCGGCATTCGGCGGCCCAGGCGTTACGGTCGGCCAGCCTGCCGTCGGCGGCCCACTCGCGCGCCACCTCGACGAAGACCTGCAGTGCGGCGCGGGCGTCCGACACGACCGAGTAGTCCGGCGCGAACACCCGCCCGATCTGCGTCGGCTCGATGTCCACATGGATGAACTTCCGCTCACCGCGATACACGTCCAGCCCGCCGGTGTGCCGGTTCGCCCACCGGTTGCCGATGCCGAGCACCACGTCGGACGCCAGCATCGTCGCGTTCCCGTACCGGTGCGACGTCTGCAGACCGACCATTCCGGCACTCAACGGGTGGTCGTCGGCGATCGAACCCCATCCCATCAACGTCGGTACGACGGGAATGCCCGTGAGCTCGGCGAACTCGACCAGCAGGTCCGAAGCGTCCGCATTGATAACCCCGCCACCGGCAACGATCAACGGCTGAGCGGCAGCTCCGAGCATCTCGAGGACCCGTTCCGCCTGCGCCCGGGTGGCCGCGGGACGCGACACCGGAAGCGGCTCGTACGTGTCGATGTCGAAGTCGATCTCCGCAAGCTGTACGTCGAGCGGCAGGTCGATCAGCACCGGTCCCGGACGGCCCTCGCGCATCACCTGGAAGGCCTTCTGGAACGTGCCCGGCACCTGCGCGGCCTCCATCACCGTGACCGCCCACTTCGCGACCGGCTTGGCGATCGCCGAGATGTCGACGGCCTGGAAGTCCTCCTTGTGCAGCTTGGCGACCGGCGCCTGGCCGGTGATGCACAGGATCGGGATCGAGTCCGCCGCAGCGGAGTACAGGCCGGTGATCATGTCGGTGCCGGCCGGGCCCGACGTGCCGATGCAGACGCCGATGTTGCCGGCGCGAGCCCGGGTGTAGCCCTCGGCCATGTGCGAGGCGGCCTCGACGTGGCGGGCAAGGACGTGCTTGATCCCGCCGTGGGCACGCATCGCGCTGTAGAACGGGTTGATCGCCGCGCCGGGCAGCCCGAACGCCTGCGTCGAGCCCTCCTTCTCCAGGATCAGTACTGCGGCGTCAACCGCGCGCATCCGTGTCATCAGCCGATCTCCTTCCCGGACAGCCGCTCCACACCGCGGAGCAACGCGGAATGGTCGAGACCGCCGTCACCGTTCGCGCGCGCCGACGCGACGAGCTGCGCCACCAGAGAACCGAGCGGTACGACGACACCCGCCTCGCGCGCGGCCGCCGTGACGATGCCCATGTCCTTGTGGTGCAGGTCGATCCGGAATCCGGGCTGGAAGGAGCGCGACAGCATGTTCTCTTTCTTCTGGTTCAGCACGGTCGAACCGGCCAGACCACCACAGAGGACCTCGAGCGCCGCCCTGGTGTCGACGCCGTACGCCTCCAGGAAGATCACCGCTTCGGAGACGGCCTGGATGTTCGCGGCGACGATCAGCTGGTTCGCGGCCTTGACCGTCTGACCCGAACCGCTCGGGCCGACGTGGACGACGGTCTTGCCGACAACGTCGAACAGCGGCTTGGCCTTCGCGAAGTCGTCCGCGTCACCACCGACCATGATCGACAGTGCGGCGTTCTTGGCGCCCGCTTCGCCGCCGGACACCGGGGCGTCGAGCAGGTGGAAGCCGAGCGCCCGCGCCCGTTCGGCGAGCTGCTGCGTGACGTCCGGGCGGATGCTGGAGAAGTCGATGATCAGCGTGCCGGTCTCGGCCAGCTGGAAGACTCCGTCCTCACCCTCGAGCACGTCCTGGACGTCCGGCGAGTCGGGCACCATCACGCAGATCACGTCGGCGCCCTTGACCGCGTCGGCCAGCGAGGTCGCGGCCCGGCCGCCCGCGGCGACCAGGTCCTCGGCCCGCTCCGGGCTGCGGTCCAGCCCGGCCACGGTGTGGCCGGCGTTGGCAAGGTGGACGGCCATCGGGTTGCCCATGATGCCGAGGCCGATGAAGGCGATATTCGTCATTTTCAGGTCTCCTAGATGAGTCAGCGGCGCTCGAACGGCAGCCAGCCGAAGCTTTCGTCTGAGGTGGTGGACGGCTTGTACTCGAGTCCGACCCAGCCGGAATAGCCGTTCGCCTCGAGGGCGGTCAGCTGCTGGTCGAGCGGGAGCGTGCCGGTGCCGGGCTCGTTGCGGCCCGGCGCGTCGGCGATCTGCACGTGCGCGACCCAGTCGGTGCTGTCGGCGATCACCTTGTTCACGTCGTCGCCGTTGACCGCGAGGTGGTAGAGATCGGCCAGCAGTCCGACGTTCGGTACGTCGTACGCCGTCTGGACGCGGTCGATCACGGTGAGGGCGTCGGCGGCCGTCTTCAGCGGGTACCGCTCGGCGCCGCTGACCGGCTCGACCAGGACCGTGGCGCCGATCCGCGCCGCGGCCTGGGCGGCGAGCGCGAGGTTCTCGACCGCGAGGTCGTCCTGCTCCTGCTCGCTGCTGCCGTCGACGCGGTTGCCGTACAAGGCGTTGAAGCCCTGGGTGCCGAGCCGCTCACCGATGCCGACGGTGACGTCGACGTTGTCGCGGAACTCGCTCGACCGCTTCGGCCAGGACACCAGCCCGCGGTCCCCGCCGGGCATGTCGCCGGCGAAGAAGTTGAGGCCGGTCAGCTCGACACCGGCATCGGTGATCGCGCCGACGAACGCGTCGACCTGCCGGTCCGGCGGAACCGCCTCGACGAACGGCCACCAGAACTCGACCGCGCTGAACCCGGCCCGCCGGGCGGCGGCCGGTCGCTCCAGCAGAGGCAACTCGGTGAAGAGCAACGAGCAGTTCACCGTGTACCGCAGTTGGTGGCTCATCCTGACTCCAATTTCCGTATTGCGGAAGTTCGTTTCTGTTCTGCGAAAACCATAGGTTGGCCTGCCCGACAGCGTCAAGGTCTGGGTTCGCGACGGCGAGGGGGTGTCTCACGTGGGCGCGCGCGTTGTACGTTCCTCTAAAGGAGGTGCGCCGTGCTGCTGTCCGAGTTGCTGGATGCGCCCGAACTCGGGCTGCGGTTGCTGCATTCGGCGGGCGGGGTGCTGGATCGCCCGATCGGGCGACTCGTCACCACCGACCTGCTCGAGCCGGGGCGGTACCTGAACGGCGGCGAGGTGGTGCTGACCGGGCTGGTCTGGCGGCGAAGGCCGATGGACAGCGAGGTGTTCGTGGCCTCGATGGCCGGGCGTGGGGCGACGACGATCCTGGCCGGCAAGGCGCAGTTGGGCGATGTTCCGGCGGACCTGATGGATGCGTGCCGCCGACACGAGGTGACGCTGATCGAGGTGCCGGTCGAGATCGCGTTCGCGGACGTGACGGAGTACGTCGCGGCGGCAGGATCGGCCGAGACCGGGGCCCGGCTGTCGGCGAGTCTCGTCCGGCAGCGGCAGCTGTTGTCGTCGATCGCGGCCGGGCGCAGCCTCGACGAGCTGGCGGCGCGGATCTCGGCAGAGATCGGGCACGACTGTCGCGTGCTGACCCCGACCGGGCGCCATGTCGTGCCGGGGCCGGGCGAGCTCGACGCGGCCGCGATCGACGCCGTGACCCGCAAGTTCCTGACGGCGGATCGCACGCCCGCGGTCGCGATGACGATCGATGCGTCGTACAGCCTGTTCCCGGTCGGCTCCGGGCTGGGGAATCGCCTGACGGCGTGGGTGCTGGTGATCGAAGGCGACTACAACGAATGGACCCGCGACCACGTCGAGGCGGTGCACGAGCTGTGCGCGATCGCCGCGCTGGACCGCGCCCGTCGCGACGAGGGCCGCCGGGCGCTGCGTCCGCTGGTCGCCGACGCGCTCGCGCTGGTCGAGTCCGGCGCACCACAGGCCGAGGTAGCGGCGCGGCTCAAGCAGGCCGGGTCGCACTCGGAGCGACCGATGGTCGTGGCGGTCGCCGAGCTCCGCGACGACGGACCGAGCGAGGTCGCACTGAGCCTGCTCGAGGACGTGGCACTGACGGTCGGCCCGGCGGTCGTCGCGCCCGGACGCGACGGCTTGCTGGTCGGCTTCCTGCCCTACACGCCGGAGCTGCCCGAGCATGTACGCCGGAGCTTCAGCCGTCTCGCACCGGGTCTGAATCGAGGTCGACTCGCCGTCGGAATCAGCGGCGAGACGTCGGTCGACGCACTCGCCGGCGCACTCGAAGAAGCCCGGTTCGCCCAGCGTGCGGCCGGGGCCGGGCGTGCACCGGTATCGGTGGTCACCTCGGACGAGGTCGCCTCCCACGTCCTCCTGCTCGCGACCCTGCCCGACGACGTACGGCGGACCTACACCAACCGTGTCCTCGGAGCGGTCCTCGAGCACGACCGCCGTACCCATGCCGACCTGCTCACCACGCTCCAGGCGTTCCTCGCCTGCTCGTGTTCCTGGACGCGTACGGCGGAGTCGCTGCACCTGCACGTCAATACCGTTCGCTACCGGATCGAACGCGTTGAGCAACTGACCGGTCGCGATCTGTCGAGCCTGGAGGACCGGGTGGACGTGTTTCTCGCGCTCAAATCGCTCTGATTGTGTGATCACACAAAGCAGGGTGTTCTCCGGCCGTTCATCTTCGGAGGTTCACCGGGTGCAATCCGGGCCGCGGTGAGCCGATGCTCAAGGGCAGGTTCAAATCCCCCGTTCAGCAAGCGCCGCCCCACGCAGCCCGAGGAGCGTGTCCCCGATGAAGGCAAACCTGCGGTCCAGCCGCCACCCCGTCGATCAGGTGCTGCCACCTGGCAAGCTCGCGGTGTACGGCGCCCAGCACGTGCTGGCGTTCTACGCCGGGGCCGTGATCGTGCCGATCCTGCTCGCCAGTGCGATCGGGCTCACCACCGAGCAGCTCATCCACCTGATCAACGCGGACCTCTTCACCTGCGGCATCGCCTCGATCATCCAGTCGGTCGGGTTCTGGAAGGTCGGCGTCCGGCTGCCGCTGCTGCAGGGCGTGACGTTCACGGCGGTCTCGCCGATGATCGCGATCGGGCTCGCGGCGGGCGGCGGTACCGACGGTCTGCTGGTGATCTACGGCGCCGTACTGGTCGCCGGGTTGGCCACGTTCTTCATCGCGCCGTACTTCAGCAAGCTGATCCGGTTCTTCCCGCCGGTGGTGACCGGCTCGGTGATCACCATCATCGGTCTGGCGCTGCTGCCGGTCGCGGCCGGGGACGCGGTCGGCGGGGCGGGACCGACGGCGGCGCCGACCAGCGGCAAGAACATGGCGTACGCGCTCGGAACGCTGGCGCTGATCGTGCTGATCCAGCGGGTGTTCAAGGGATTCATGGCGACCATCGCCGTACTGATCGGACTGGTGGCGGGGACGCTGGTGGCCTGGGCGTTCGGTGACGCGCACTTCGGCGCGGTGCACGACGCGGCCTGGGTCGGCGTGACGCAGCCGTTCTACTTCGGCTGGCCGAAGTTCTCGGTGGCGGCGATCATCTCGATGGTCGTGGTCATGCTGATCACCGCGGTCGAGACCACCGGTGACGTCTTCGCGACCGGTGAGATCGTCGAGAAGCGGATCGGCCGCGAGGACATCGCCCGGGCACTGCGGGCCGACGGCCTGGCGACCACGATCGGCGGCGTCTTCAACTCGTTCCCCTACACCTGCTTCGCCGAGAACGTCGGCCTGGTCCGGCTGACCCGGGTCCGCAGCCGCTGGGTGGTCGCGACCGCGGGAGCGATCATGATCCTGATCGGGCTGCTGCCGAAGGCCGGTGCGATCGTGGCCGGCGTACCGCACCCGGTGCTCGGCGGCGCCGCGCTGGCGATGTTCGCGACCGTCGCGGTGGTCGGCTTCCAGACCCTGACGAAGGTCGACTTCCACGACCATCGCAACGTCGTGATCGTCGCGACGAGCGTCGGCCTGGCCATGTACGTGACCGCGCAGCCGCAGGTCGCGCAGGCCGTGCCGGACTGGGCCGAGATCATCTTCGGCAGCGGCATCACGCTCGGCAGCCTGACCGCGATCTTCCTGAACATCCTGTTCCACCACGTCGGCAAGAACTTCGGCCCCGCGGTCGCTGGGCAGCCGGGTGACTCCGTGCGGCTGGACCAGGTGAACGAGATGACCCGCGAGGAGTTCGTCGAGACGTTCGGCGGCCTGTTCCAGGGTCCGCGCTGGGCTGTCGAGCGAGCCTGGGACATGCGGCCGTACGCCGACACCCACGCGCTGCGGCGTTCCTTCCAGGAGGCGTTGTTCTCCGGCTCACGCGATGAGCAGCGCGATCTGATCCAGGCGTACCCGCAGCTCGGGTCGCAGTTCGTTGCCGATGGCCTCAGCGGCGAAGCGTCGCTGCGGGACCAGTCGGACAAGGGGCTGACGTTCCTGGGCGATCCGGAGCGCGACCAGCTGGCCGCCATCACGTCGGAGTACGAGCAGCGGTTCGGATTCCCGTTGGTGATCTCGGTGCGCGACGCCGAGTCGTACGACCGGATCGTCGAACAGGGCCGCGAGCGGCTGGGCAACTGCGAGAACCAGGAGCACGCCGCCGCGCTGCTCGAGATCGCGAAGATCGCCGGCTACCGGTTCGACGACCTCGTCTCCGACGCCAACCCGATCCACAGCGCACGAACCCGTTGGAGCAGCAACCGATGACTACCCAAGCACTGCGCGCCCCTGCTGTGACCGTGAACGGCGAGCTCACCGCACTCGGCGATATCCCCGTCCACACCACGGTCCTGGACTGGCTCCGCGACCGCGGCCTGACCGGCGCCAAGGAGGGGTGCGCCGAGGGCGAGTGCGGGGCATGCTCGATCCTCGTCGCCCGGGCCGGCACCGACACCCCGACCGAGTGGACCGCGGTCAACGCGTGTCTCCTGCCGATCGCTTCGCTCGACGGCCAGGAGCTGGTCACGTCAGAAGGCCTCGGCTCGCCGGCCGAGCTTCACCCGGTCCAGCGCGAGATGGCCGTCCGCGGGGGTTCGCAGTGCGGCTACTGCACACCAGGTTTCGTGTGCAGCATGGCAGCCGAGTTCTACCGCCCGGGCCGTTCGTGCGGCGAGGGCGATCACGAGCACGGCGCGAACGGGTTCGACCTGCATTCGCTGAGCGGCAACCTGTGCCGGTGCACCGGCTACCGTCCGATCCGCGACGCGGCCTACGCGCTCGAGGATCCGGCCGAGAACGACGCTCTCGCCGTACGCCGCGATTCGCCGCCGCCCGCGCCGGCGCCGACCGGCATGGTCTCGCCCGAGGGCGAGTTCATCCGTCCGAGCTCGCTCGACCACGCACTGGCTGTTCTGGGCGAACGCAGCGATGCGGTGGTGGTCGCCGGTTCGACCGACCTCGGCGTACAGGTGAACATCTTCGGATCCCGTCCGCCGCTGACCATCGCAATCGACCGCCTGGAGGAGCTGCGCGAGTTCTCCTTCGGCGACGACGAGGTCCGGCTGGGTGCGGCGTTGACGCTCACCGAGATCGAGCGGCGCCTGGCGGGACGGGTGCCGCTGCTGGCCGAGCTGTTCCCGCAGTTCGCGTCGCGGCTGATCCGGAACGGCGCGACGATCGGCGGGAACCTCGGGACCGGATCTCCCATCGGAGACGCACCACCCGCTCTCCTGGCACTGGACGCTCGCCTCGTGCTGGCGTCGTCGCGGGGCGAGCGCGTAGTGCCGTTGGCGGAGTACTTCACCGGGTACCGGCAGACGGTGAAGGCCGGCGACGAGCTGATCAAGACGATCGTCATTCCGTTGCCCTTGGCACCGATGACCGCGTTCCACAAGATCGCCAAGCGCCGGTTCGACGACATCTCCAGCGTCGCGATCGGGTACGCCGTCGACGTACAGGACGGTGTGGTGCGGGACGCGAAGATCGGCCTCGGTGGTGTCGCGGCGACCCCGTTGCGCGCCCGCGAGACCGAGGCCACGTTGATCGGTCAGCCGTGGAACGAGACGACCGTACGGACCGCCGCCGGAGTGATGGCCGCGGAAGGTACGCCGATGGACGATCACCGCGCGAGTTCGGCGTACCGCTCGGCGATGCTCGGGCAGTCGTTGTTGCGCTTCTACTTCAAGGGGGTCGAGGCATGAGCTCGCTGTCGGAACGGCCCGCGGTCGGCGTCGTCGGCGTGCCGCTGCCGCATGAGAGCGCCGCACTGCACGTGACCGGTGCTGCCTTATATACGGACGATCTCGTGATGCGCACCCGCGACGTACTGCATGCGTGGCCGGTGCAGTCGCCGCACGCGCACGCGCGGGTGACCGCGTTGCGCGTGAAGCCGGCGTACGACGTGCCCGGTGTCGTGCGAGTGTTGACCGCGGACGACGTACCAGGCGTGAACGACGCCGGCGTGAAGCATGACGAGCCGTTGTTCCCGGACGAGGTGATGTTCAACGGGCATGCGGTGTGCTGGGTTCTTGCGGAGACCCTGGAGGCCGCCCGGCTCGGGGCATTGGCGGTCGAGGTCGAGTACGAGCCGCTGGCGTCGTTGGTGACCGTTCGCGAGGCGATCGAGGCGGGCAGCTTCCAGGGCATCGGGCGGCACCTGGAGCGCGGCGACGTCTCAGCTGCGTTGGCGGGGGCTTCGCATGTGTTCAGCGGCGAGTTCGAGTTCGCGGGCCAGGAGCACTTCTACCTCGAGACGCATGCCGCGTTGGCGCTGGTGGACGAGTACGGGCAGATCTTCGTGCAGTCGAGTACGCAGCATCCGTCGGAGACGCAGGAGATCGTCGCGCACGTACTCGGGCTGGCCAGTCACTCGGTGACCGTGCAATGCCTGCGGATGGGCGGCGGCTTCGGCGGCAAGGAGATGCAGCCGCACGGGTTCGCGGCGATCGCTGCGCTCGGCGCGACGCTGACCGGTCGGCCGGTGCGACTGCGGCTGAACCGGACGCAGGACATGACGATGTCGGGCAAGCGGCACGGGTTCCACTCGTCGTGGACCGTTGGCTTCTCCGACGACGGCAAGCTGGTCGCGCTGGATGCGACGCTGACCGCGGACGGCGGGTGGAGCCTGGATCTGTCCGAGCCGGTGCTGGCGAGGGCGATGTGCCACATCGACAACGCGTACGAGATCCCGCATGTCCGCGTCGACGGGCAGATCGCGCAGACGAACAAGACCTCACAGACCGCGTTCCGCGGATTCGGCGGCCCGCAGGGCATGCTCGTCATCGAGGACATCCTCGGGCGGTGCGCACCGCTGCTCGGGTACGACGCGTTGGAGCTGCGTCGACGGAACTTCTACCAGCCGGGCGACTCCACGCCGTACGGGCAACCGGTGCGGCACGCGGATCGGCTCGAGTCGTGCTGGAGCCAGGTCATCGCCGGCGGAGATGTTGCCGAGCGGGTTGCTTCGGTGGAGGCGTTCAACGCGTCGCACGAGCATGTGAAGCGTGGGTTGGCGATGACTCCGGTGAAGTTCGGGATCTCGTTCAACCTGACCGCGTTCAACCAGGCCGGGGCGCTCGTCCACGTCTACAAGGACGGGTCGGTGCTGATCAATCACGGCGGCACCGAGATGGGGCAGGGTCTGCACACGAAGATGCTGCAGGTCGCTGCAACCACCTTGGGGGTGCCGCTGTCGCGGGTGCGGCTGGCGCCGACACGCACGGACAAGGTGCCGAACACGTCCGCGACAGCTGCTTCGTCAGGTGCCGACCTGAACGGCGCGGCGATCAAGAACGCGTGCGAGCAGATCCGGGAGCGGCTGGCGCAGGTCGCCGGCGGGCGCCTCGGGATCAGCCCGTCCGACGTGCGGTTCGTCGATGGCGACGTACGGGGGTTGTCGGGCGACGGGCTGCCGTGGAACGAGCTGATCAACCTTGCCTACCACCAGCGCGTGCAGCTGTGGGCGGCCGGGTTCTACCGGACCGAGGGCCTGCACTGGGACGCCAACGCGATGCGCGGCGAGCCGTTCAAGTACTTCGCGTACGGCGTGGCGGCGTCCGAGGTCGAGGTGGACGGGTTCAGCGGGGCGTACACGGTCCGCCGGGTCGACATCGTGCACGACGTGGGCGACAGCCTGAGCCCGCTGATCGACATCGGGCAGATCGAGGGCGGGTTCGTGCAGGGCGCCGGCTGGCTGACACTCGAGGACCTGCGCTGGGACGAGAGCACCGGCGACCGTCGTGGACGGCTCGCGACGCAGGCGGCCAGCACGTACAAGCTGCCGAGCTTCTCGGAGATGCCGGAGGTCTTCAACGTCCGCCTGCTGGAGAAGGCCCACGAGGACGGCGCGGTCTACGGCTCCAAGGCCGTCGGCGAACCGCCGCTCATGCTGGCGTTCTCGGTCCGTGAAGCGCTGCGGCAGGCCGCAGCCGCTTTCGGCCCAGCCGGCACCAGCGTCGACCTGCCGTCGCCGGCCACGCCGGAAGCGGTCTACTGGGCCCTCGAACGGGCGCGCTCAGGTGAGAGCTGGGGTGGATGAGGTCGATGGAGTGGGTCAAAGCTGTTCAGCGGTTGCGGGCCGGCCGCCGGGCCGGAGTGCTCGTGACCGTGATGTCGGTGCGTGGGCATGCGCCGCGCGAGGCCGGCGCGAAGATGGTGGTTGCTGCTGACAACGTCTGGGCGACTGTCGGCGGCGGCAACCTCGAGGCGCTGGCCGTCGAGCGTTCGCGGGAGATGATCGCGGACGGCATCACGGTTCCTGAGGTGTTGACGGCTGCGTTGTCGGACAGGGCGCCGTACCAGCACGGGGTTCAGTGTTGTGGTGGAGAGGTGAAGCTGTTGCTCGAACCACTGCCTGTGGTGCCTTCGGTCGCGATCTTCGGGGTCGGGCATGTCGGACTCGAGCTGGCGCGGATCCTCGCGCGGCATGACATCGAGCTGCACCTCGTGGACTCACGGTCGGACCAGCTGACCGCGGATCGCCTTGCTGTGTTGGACGATGCGGTGGCGCAGGTACACGTGCACAACGTGCCGGTGCTCCCTGAGCTCGTCGTCGGTGAGCTGCCGCCGGGGACGCACGCCCTGATCATGACCCACGACCACGCCGAGGACGCCGCGCTCTGCGATGTTGCCATCCGCAACGACAAGCTGGCCACGATCGGCCTGATCGGGTCCAGCGCCAAGTGGACCCGCTTCCAGCGCAAGCTCGCCGAGGACGGCAACTCCGCCGAAGCGATCGCCCGGATCACCACACCTATCGGCATCCCCAGCGTGACCGGCAAGGAACCGGCCGTCATCGCGGTCGGTGTTGCCGCCTGGTTGCTCGAACGTTTTACCGCCGAACGGCATCCCGTGTCGGCCCAATCTGCCGAGCGTCGCCCCACCTCGGCTCATCGTGAGGCGAAGGCATGACTATCTTCCGTGGCACGTTCATCGACACGCCGGAGAACCCGTTCAACGGCGGGAACCTACGCGTGGACAGCGACACGGGACTCCTGGTCCAGGACGGCGTGATCGTTGCTCGTGGCCCGTTCCTGGAGATCCGGAGCGCGCATCCCGCGGAGCAGGTCGTCGACCTGACCGACGGCGTCGTACTCCCGGGATTCGTCGACACGCACGTGCACTTCCCGCAGATCCGCGCCGTCGGCGGCCTCGGCCTGCCGCTGCTCGAGTGGCTCGACCGGTACGCGCTCCCGGAGGAAGCGCGGATGGCGGACGTCTCCTATGCCACCAGCGTCGCCAACGAGTTCGTCCGCGGCCTCGCCGCGGCTGGTACGACGTCGGCGCTGGTCTTCGGCGCGCACTACGTCGACGCCGTCGACGCGCTCTTCAACGCCGCGTCCGGCGTCGGTCTGCGGGTGACGAGCGGTCTCGTGTTGAGCGACCGGTTGCTCCGTCCGGAGCTCCTCACCACCCCGGTGCGTGCGTACGCCGAGTCGCTCGCCCTCGCGAACCGCTGGCACGGCGTCGGCCGCAACCGGTACGCCGTGACGCCCCGCTTCTCGCTGTCGTGCACCGACGATCTCCTCGCCACCTGCCGCGAGCTGATGGACGCGATCCCCGGCGCCCTGTTCACCTCCCACGTGAACGAGAACGAGGCCGAGATCGCGTCGGTCGCCGATCTCTTCGGAGGCGCCGACTACGTCACGACGTACGACCGGCACGGCCTGGTGGATCGTCGTACCGTGCTTGCTCACAACGTCCACCCGACGGACGTGGAGCTCAAGACACTCGCTACCAGCGGCGCGACCGTCGCCCACTGCCCGACGAGCAATGCGGCGCTGGGCAGCGGCCTGTTCCCGTTGAGCCGCCACCTGCAGTACGGCGTACGCGTGGCCCTGGGTTCCGATGTGGGCGCCGGCACGGGCTTCTCGCTCCTGAAGGAGGGCCTGCAGGCGTACTTCTGCCAGCAACTCCTCGCCGACCAAGGCCGCCCTCTGACCGCGGCCCACCTGCTGTACCTCTCGACCGCAGCCGGCGCCGAGGCCCTGGACCTGCCGCACGTCGGCCACTTGAGTGTCGGACAGCACTTCGACGCCCAACTCCTCCGCCCGGCGGACGGCTCGCCGTTGGCCGTCGCCATCACCCACGCCGAAGACACCGAAGAGGCACTGGCCCGAATCTTCACGCTGGGCACCCCGGCGGACGTCCAAGCAGTCTGGATCAACGGCACCCTCCTCCACTGACCACCGGCCGGCCTCGGACAAGCTGCTACTTGTCCAAGGCCGGCCGGTGCCGTTGAGCCGCGGACTCCCGATGGCGACCTCGGACAAGCTATTGGTTGTCCAAGGTCTCAGCGGCCTGTCCACGCAACCCGCGCCATAACCGATCGGCCGTGGCGCGGGGCCGGTCGAGGTCGGCCCAGCCCACGCGGATCATGCGATATCCACGCTCCCGCAGCCGGTCCTCGCGCCACTTCTCCGCGAGCACGGCCTCGCCAGTGCCGTACTTCAACGCCCCGTCGAACTCGACGATCAGGCCACCAGGCAACAGGAAGTCGACCCGCGCGATCAGCCGGCCGTCCTCGTTGCGGATCTCCACCTGCAGCCTCGGCGTCGGCAGCCCGTGGTTCGCCATCAACACCCGGAGGCGCGACTCGCCAACCGACTCGCTCAGTCCGTCGGCAAACAGGACCGCGGCCCGCGCGGCAGCAGCGCCCCGCCAGCGCAGATGACGCAGTACGACGGAACGCAGCCGGTCGGGAGTGGTCAGGCCGAGACTGAGCGCGGCGTCGGCCAAGACCACGCCGACCTCGTACGACGATCCGCACGTGGTCTCCACGATCGCGCGCTCGACGCTGGTCGTCGCCAGGCCGCCCACGTCGGCCATTTCGTCGACCGCGATCGGCGACAAATGCACGCGGACCGCCCGGCCCACGCGACCGCGCCCCGCCCCGGGACGGGTGAAGTGCGCTCTGGCGAGGTCGAGCCCCCAAGTCGGCAGCCCGTGAAGCACTGCGGCCGACTGATGACTGACCACGACGTCGCCGAGTCGCTCCCTCGCCATCCGCACGCTCAGCCGATGCAACCGAATCGCGCGATCCCACGGCGGCTCATCGGCCGGCCAATCCCGCGTTTCGACGTACGAGTTGTAGCTCAGCCTGCGCCACTGCCCACTGCGCAGGCGTCGCCGCAGTTCGTTGTCGCTGTACCCCGCGGCAATGACGTCGGCGCGGGTGAACCACCCGCCGCGTTCGGCCGCGATCACTTCCAGTCTCTTGTTCACGCCAGAGAACATGCACCGCGCGCGCCGTACCCGGACGGCCCGATCGCCGACCTGTGGAAACCTCGGACCCCCACCGGAGACCGCGGACAAGCAATAGCTGGTCCACAGTCCCCAGCGCGTGTCCGAGGTCCTTACGCCAGGAGACGGGCCTGCGTGCGGGCGACTTCGGCGGCGAGGGCTACCTCGTCGGTGGTTTGGAGTACGTCGTGTTCCACGACGGGGCGGCCGTTGACGAGGAGGAGAGCCAGTGGTGGGGGCGTGCTGAGGGCCAGGGCGGCTACCGGGTCCGGGATGCCGGCGTGGGGCAGGGAGTTCAGGTTCCAGACGGCTAGGTCGGCGAGCTTGCCGGGCTCCAGCGAACCTATGTGGTCCGAGCGTCCGAGGATGCGGGCGCCGTCCAGGGTTGCCATTTCCAGTGCGTCCCGGACAGTGAGGGACTGCGGTCCGCCTCGGGCTCTGGCAAAGAGCAGGGCGTGGCGGACTTCCTCGACCAGGCTGCCCGATTCGTTGCTGGCAGCACCGTCTACACCCAGTCCGACGGGAGCGCCGGCCGCGCGGAGGTCGGCGGTACGGGCGATGCCTGCGCCCAGGCGAGCGTTGGAGCTCGGACAATGCGCTACGCCGGTGCCGGTGCTGCCGAGGTGCTTGATCTCGCTGTCGTCGAAGTGGATGCCGTGGGCGAACCACACGTCCTGCCCGGTCCAGCCGAGGCCGTCGGCGTACTCGAGCGGCGTGCACCCGTGCGTGTCACGGCACCAGTCGGTCTCGTCTGTGGTCTCAGCGAGGTGAGTGTGCATCCGTACGCCGCGGCGCCGGGCCAGGTCGGCCGAGTCGCGCATCAATTCACCGCTCACGCTGAACGGCGAGCACGGCGCGACCACGAGCTGCAGCATCGAGTCCGGCGACGGATCGTGCCAGCGGTCGATCGCGGCCTCGGTCGCGGCGAGGATGTCGTCGCGGTCCTCGACCACGGAGTCCGGCGGAAGCCCGCCGTCCTTCTGACCGCGATCCATCGACCCGCGGGCCGGATGGAACCTCAACCCGATCTCGCCGGCCGCAGCGATCTCCGCCGCGAGCAGGTCGCCGCCCGCACGCGGGAAGACGTAGTGGTGGTCGGCTGCCGTAGTACATCCGGTCCGGGCCAGTTGGGCGAGCGCCGCCCGCGCGGCGACGTACACCGTCTCCTCGGAGATCCGCGCCCAGACCGGGTACAGCGTCGTCAGCCATTCGAACAGCGTCGCGTCCGCGGCGAGACCGCGCGTCACCCATTGGTAGAGGTGCTGATGCGTGTTCACGAAGCCCGGTGTGACCAGGCATCCCGAGCCGTCGATGACCCGCGCGCCTTCGTCCACCGCTGCCGGACCGGGGCCGACAGCAACGATCTGCTTGCCTTCAACAACCACATGTCCGACGAACTCGCGCCGGGACGGATCGAGGGTCGCTACGTGAGCGCCCTCGATCACGATCGTCGACATGCTCAGCAGAACCCGGGTACGGCGTGCCACGCACTGCCTGCGTCGCTCGCGTCGTCGCGCGTCACGGTCGCCTCGATCAGGCCGTAGGGCCGGTCCGCGGCGATGAAGACCTCGCCCGGGTTCTCGACCCCGAACGGCGAAAGGTCGACCAGGAAGTGGTGCTTGTTCGGCGCGGAGAACTTGATCTCGGCAACCTCAGGGTGCTGCTCGAGCACGGCCTCGCCCATCCCGTACAGCGTCTGCTGCAGAGCGAGACTGTGGATCGTGGCGAACCGCGAGAGCAGCAGCCCCTTGATCTGGTCGTACGACTTGTCCCAGTCGACCTCGGTGTGCTCGTAGCGCCACCGCGCGACCAGCGACGTCGCGAGGATCCGGTCGTTCGTCTCCGGCAGCGTCGTGTACTTGTCCTTGAGGAACCCGTGGAACTCCGACCCGGTCGACTTCAGTACGACGAGATCGCTGATGCCGGAGACGACGTACGACTTGCGCTCCGCACCGCGACCCTCGACGTTGACGACCGTCGTACGCACACCGCCGCCGGTCCGGACGAACGAGTGGTCGTGCTCCTGGCCGTCGACCTGGATGCGGTCCCAGGCGTACTCCTCGACCTCGATCCGCGCACCCTCCGCGGCCGGTGATGCCTCGAGGAAATGTGCGCCGAGTGTCAGCGCGTAGTCCTCGATCGCCCCGACGCCTTTCTCCTTCGCGAAGGCGAACGCGGTGTTCTTCTGCGTGTCGGTCGGCAGTACGTCGCTCTGGTCGCCGGTCGTGTGCGCGGCCTCGAAGTTGCCGCGCAAGGCGGTCGAGACGTTCAGGTCGCGGATCTGGTGGCGAGGCGTGTCGCGGTAGATCCGGACAACGCGGCTCTCGGCTTTGCCGTACTGGTTGGCGCCCAGGTGGATGGCCATCGGGTCAGCTCCCTCGGTAGGTGGAAAACGCGAACGGGCTGAGCAGCAGGGGGACGTGGTAGTGCCGCTCGTCGTCGATCGTGAAGGTCACGGCGACCTCGGGAAAGAAGATGTCCTGGCCGGTCGCGGTGGCGTACGACAGGACGTCGAACCAGAGCCGGTAGATGCCCGGCTCGAGCCTCTGCGTCAAGGCGAGCCTCCCGTCGTCGTTGGTCGTACCGGTCGCCAGTACGACGTCGTCGTGGTAGAGCTGCACCGGAACACCCTGCGCCGGGCGGCCCAGTGCGGTGTCGAGCACATGGGTGCTGAGAGAGCTCATGCGTCCACCACCTTGGCCAGCCGGAGCAGCGCGATCTTGCGCAGCTCCTCGTGAACGACCTTCCCCTCGGCCACGTCGTCGTGCATCAGGCGCTCGCGGAGGCTGGTCAGCATGTCCTGCGCGGACAACCCGGTGGCGCAGATCAGGAACACCCGGCCGAACCGCTCCTCGTACTGACGGTTGCCTTCGGCAAGCTCTCGGCGGGCGCCCGGGTCGTCGCCGACCCCGGACTGTTCGTTCCGCGACCAGGACGCCTCGGTACTCACGCCCTGGGCCCGGTCCCCGATCCGCGGGTGCGCCTGAAGAGCACGATCGACCTCGTTGTCGTCCAGCTCCCGCAGCGACTGGTCGGCGACCGCGGTCAATGCGGCGACGTCGCCGTACGGCCGCTTGGCCAGGATTCCGTCGACCCATTCGGGCACGTCGCAGCAGGCCGCCAGGGCCGGCCGCAGCCGGTCGGCCGGAGTGGAGTTGAACTCCTCCAGGTCCACGGATCACACACCTTCTCGAATCCCGAAATCGACTTTCCGTATGACGAGAGCGTGACACCGGACTCGCCTGGCGTCAACAGTTTGTTGAAAATCAGCGGGCGCGGTTCAGGTAGTTGTAGACGGTGAAGCGGGTGACGCCGAGCGCCTCGGCGACGATCTCCGCCGACTTCCGGAACTCGAACGCGCCGCGCGCCTCGAGCATCAGCACGGCCTGCTGCTTGTCGTGGCGCGAGAGCTGGTCGAGCGGCCCACCCAGTTCGTCGGCCACCTCCGTCAGCAACCCCTGCACGCCACCCGAGCCACCTGCGGTCCCTGCCAGGCTCGCGCTCGTCTCGCGCGCCTCTCCGGTGCCTGCGGTCGGCAGGCGCACGGCTGCGACCGGCTTCCCCTCCCACACGAGCGGGATGTCGTCGGCACGTGCGTCGCCCGGCGCGACGACTTCCGCGTTGAGCCGCTCGACCAGTGGAGTGATCGCCTCGACGAGCGGGTGCTGCTCAGGCATCGCGGCGTACCTGCAAGGTGACCTGGCTCGCGCCGCCCGCGAACGCCGCTTCGAGCACCTTCGGGAGCGCGGGGAGCAGGAGGTGCTGGTCGCCGCTCACCTGCGTGCCCAGCGGGCCGAACTCGCAGTCGAGACCAGCCTCCTCGGCCGCCCGCAGCGCTTCGGTGGCATGCGCGGGCGGCGAACCCTCGACATCGAAGGGCTCCGTGGTGAACTCCGCAACGAGTCTCATGTCGCGAGGCTAACTCTCGGGCACCGCCCTGCGGGCCAGTTTGGCGAGGCCGGTGGTGTCGAACTCCGTCGTATCGATCGCGCCGCACTCGATGCCGCGCAGTACGAATGCGGCCAGCGCCGTCGCCGTGGCCGGTTCGTCGAGGTAGCCGGACTCGCCCTCGCCCAGGTACGCACGCAGTCGCCGCGCGGCCTGGTCGAAGCCCTCTCGGTAGAACAGGTACGTCGCCGCGAAACGGGTCGGGAGTTGGGCGGGATGCATGTCCCAGCCCTGATAGATGCCGCGCGCGAGCGAACGCCGTACCAGCCGGAAATGCAGTCGCCAGGCGTCGTGTACGGCGTCACCGACCGGGAGAACGTTGGTCGAACCATCGGATACGAAAACGCCGGTGCCGGCCGCGGCCAGCTGCATCACGTCCTTGGCATGGTCGGCGACCGGGTGCTCCATGCTCTGGTACGCCGCCGCGACGCCGAGCGAAGCGGAGTAGTCGTACGTGCCGTAGTGCAACCCGGTGACGCGATCGCCGCCGGCCTTGACCATCCGGGCGATCAGCGCGGTGCCGTCGGCGCCGAGGATCGCCTGCGGGGTCTCGACCTGGATCTCGAACTTCAGCCGCGGTACGCCGTACCGCTGCTCGAGGGTCTCGAGGACAAGCACCATCGCCTCGACCTGCTCGACCGACGTCACCTTCGGGAGCGTGATGACGAAGCCGTCGGTGATCGTGGCTTCCTTGACGAACAGCTCGAGCGTGCGGACCGCGCGGCGGCGGGTCGGGACTTCGAGCGACTTGATCCGCAGTCCGTGGAAAGGCGTCCCCGGGTCGGTGCGCGCGGCCAGGGCTCGGGCGGCGGCGATCGCGGCGGCGTCCTCTTCGTCGTCCGGGCGGTTGCCGTAGCCGTCCTCGAAGTCGATCCGCAGGTCCTCGATCGGTTCGCGCTCCAACTTCGCGCGCACCCGGTCGTACACGTCGTCCGCGAACTCGGCCGGGAGATCCAGCACCTTCGCGAGGTGCGCGGCCGATCCGGCGTACTCGTCGAGTGCCGCGCGCGCCTGCGCACCCCAGTCGCCTACCGTGCGTACGTCGTACCGATCGGCCGGCACGTACACCGTGTGGATCGGCTGCCGAACACCGCGATCGCCCCGGTAATCGGCGGCGAGGGCCGCGTCCGCGGCGGCCAAGCGCCGGTCGAGCTCAGCCAGCAGGTCGTCCATAGGGCCTCCTTTTTCCGTATTGTGGAGACTAATATCTACAGTGCGGAAGATACAAGCATCTAGCATTTCCGCGATCTGGCGCTAAACTTCCGTCATCCGGAAAGGCGGTCTTCATGGCGGAGACGAACGGCACCAAGGGCCGTACTGGCAGTGTGCAGTCCATCGAGCGTGCCTTCGGGCTGCTCGAGACCATGGCCGACGCGGGCGGCATGATGGGCCTGTCCCAGCTGGCCACGGCCTCCGGCCTGCCGCTGCCGACGATCCACCGACTGGTCCGAACCCTGGTGGACCTCGGCTACCTGCGTCAAGAGCCGTCCCGGCAGTACGTGCTGGGCCCGAAGCTGATCCGGCTCGGCGAGAGCTCCTCACACATGCTGAGCGTGTTCGCCCGCCCGCACCTCGCGCATCTCGTCGACGAACTCGGCGAATCCGCCAACATGGCAATGCTCGACGGCGACCAGATCGTGTACCTCGCGCAGGTCCCGTCCAGGCACTCGATGCGCATGTTCACCGAAGTAGGCCGGCGCGTCCTCCCGCACTGCACCGCGGTCGGGAAGGCGATCCTGGCGCAGTTCCCGGAGTCTGACGTCCGCGACCTGCTGCACCGCACCGGCATGCCGAAACACACCGACAACACGATCACCACCCCCGACGCCTTCACCACCCAACTCCACCAGGCCTCGGACCACGGCTACGCCATGGACGAAGGCGAACAGGAAGTCGGCGTCCGCTGCGTAGCCGTCGCCGTCCCCGACGCCCCCACCCCCCTCGCCATCTCCATCTCAGGCCCCGCCGGCCGCCTCACCGAAGACCTAGTCCAACGCGCCGTCCCCCTCCTCACCCAGGCCGCCAAGTCCTTATCCGAAGACCTCCACTAGGTCTTACTCGGGTGAGTAGGTTCGCCACTGTTCGGTGAGTTGGTAGCCGAGGGACTGGCTGGCGCGGAGGCTGGCTTGGTTGGCGGCGGCGCCGCCGGTGGAGAAGCGGGTGATGCCGATGTCGAGGAACGCGAGGATGGAGGCCGCCTTGACGGCTTGTGCGACGCCGCGGCGGCGGTGGGTGGCGAGGACCGAGGTGAAGGCGGTGTCGCCGAAGCCGTTCTTCTCGGCGATGACCGTCGCGCCGACCAACCGGTTGCCGTCGAACGCGCCGAACACCCGGTTGGCCGGCCACAGCGCGCGGGTGTCGCCGAGCTCGCCCACGACCCGGTGCGTCGCCGGCGTATACGGGTAGTCGTCCTCGTTCGCCTTCTCGAGCTCGTGCAGGACCTCGGCCGACTCGGGCCCGAGTTCGCGGATCGTCAGCCCGCCGGCGGTGGCTCGGCGTACGGCGGACTCGAGTAACTCCCGATCCGGATCGAACAACCGGACCGCCCACGACTCGGCGACCACGCGGTAGCCGGCTGCTTCCAGCTCGGCGCACCGCGGGTCGTCGTCGCGAACGATTTGATAGTCGGGCACTCGCTGATTGTCAGCTGCCTGACTCCTCAGCTCAAGACACTTTGCGCAGCAAGGGCAGAACGTCTTCGGTGAACTGCGTCAGGAACCGCTCCTGGTCGTTCCCCGGACCGTGTACGACGAAGTGGTTGAAGCCGGCCTCGAGGTACGGCTGGAACTGCTTCACGACCTCCTCGGGGTCGGACGCCACGATCCACCGCTTCGCGACCTGCTCGATCGGCAGCTCGTCGGCCAGCCGCTCCATCTCGGTCGCGCTGGTGACACTGTGCTTCTGCTCCGGCGTGAGCGACAGCGGCGCCCAGAACCGCGTGTTCTCCAGCGCCTGGTCGGCGTCCCGGTCGTACGAGATCTTCACCTCGAGCATCCGGTCGATGTCGTCGAAGTTCTTCCCGGCCTTCTCGGCGCCTTCGCGTACGGCGGGCATGAGCTTGTCGGTGTACAGCTCCATCCCCTTGCCGGACGTCGCGATGAACCCGTCCCCGGCGCGCCCGGCGTACTTCGCAACCAGCGGCCCGCCGGCGGCGACGTACACCTTGATCGGCGTCTCGGGGCGGTCGTAGATGAACGCGTCGACGGTCTTGTAGTACGGCCCCTCGGAGCTGACGCCGTCCTTCGTCCACAGGTCGCGGATCAGCTGCACCGACTCGCGCAGCCGGGCGAAGCGCTCCTTGAACTCGGGCCACTCCATCCCCGACACGGCGATCTCGTTCAGCGCCTCGCCGGTGCCGACGCCGAGCATGACACGCCCGGGATACAGCACGCCGAGGGTCGCGAACGCCTGCGCGATCACGGCCGGGTTGTACCGGAACGTCGGCGTGAGCACCGACGTACCGAGCAGCACCCGATTGGTCCGCTCGCCGACCGCCGCCATCCAGGCGAGCGCGAACGGCGCATGGCCGCCCTCGTGCCGCCACGGCAGGAAATGGTCCGAAACGGTCACACTGTCGAGCCCGAGCTCCTCGGCCCGGACGGAGTACTCCACCAGCTCCCGCGGCCCGAACTGCTCCGCCGAAGCCTTGTACCCGACTCGAATGCTCACCCTCTGCTCCAAACGTCGTCTGCGCGTACTCCGGAGGACAACCGCGTCCAGGTCCGACTTTATGCCGCCGGTGGTCGCTACCATCCTTCGCGTGTATACGGACGACGCCCGAGTCCTGGGCCTGATCGGTACGACGTTCCGCGCGGCCGGACTGCCCTCGATCCGGGTCACCGTGCCGGCCGCCCTTGCGGAGCGCGCCGTCGCAGCCTGGGAACAGGACGATGCCGGCGAGCTGGACGACGCCCGCGTGCCGGAGCGGCCCGAGGACCCGGCCGCTCGTCTGCAACGGCACCGAGCCGGAGCGTTGGCGCTGATCGGACTGTCGATCACCGAGTCCGGCAAGCTGGACGCCGACGGGAACACGGTCGTCGACCTCAGCCCGGAGCTGGTCGGGGTAGCCATGGACGCGGCCGGCGATCACTTGCGCCGCTGAGGATCTGCCATACCGTACGGTTTGGTATGCCTGCACGGGCGGCGAGTCCGATTGACTCCGTCGCGGCGGCTCGGACAAGATATGGGTCCGGCGCGGCCCGCGCCTCACCTTCGTCGACCGGCCCCAGCGCGGTCACAGTGAGAAGGCAAAGGGACTTCCTGTCTCGGGCCGCTCGTCCTGGTCAGCCGCCTCGACGGGATCGCTGGGGGATCGCGTGCGAGTGCGTGGAAGGCCAGATGACAGCGCACAGGAACTTCAAGCAACGGGTCCGAGCCCGCGCCGCGAAAACCGGTGAGTCCTACACGTCTGCCCTCCGGCACTTCCGTCCGACTCCGACAGGAGAAGACATGCCGGAAACCTTGCGAATCGCCGTCGCCCAGACCACCGTCCACGAGGACCCGACGAACCCCACGCTGCTCCGCGAGAGCGGCGCCGAGGTCCGTCGCCTGATGCGGGAGGCCGCGGCCGCCGGCGCGCGCCTCGTCCACTTCACCGAGGGCGCGATCTGCTTCCCGAGCAAGTGGGTGATGTCCTCACTCGGCCCGGACGAAATCGGTCCGTCCGACTGGACCAAGGCGGACTGGAAGGTCCTACAGGACGAGGTCGACCAGATCGTCGCCCTCTCCCGCGAACTCAGGATCTGGACCGTGCTCCCGACGGTGCACCAACTGCCCGACGCCCGGCCGCACAACAGCATGTACGTCGTGTCCGACCAGGGGAAGCTGGTCGCACGGTACGACGAACGGATGCTGTCGACGACCAAGGTCACCTGGATGTACACGCCGGGCACAGACCCGCTGACGTTCGAGGTGGACGGGTACCGGTTCGGGCTCGCGCTCGGGCTGGACGTGATCTTCCCCGAGGTGTTCACGGAGTACGACCGCCTCGGCGTCGACGGCGTCCTCGTGTCGTACTGCAGCAACGGCGTGGACCGCAACGAGCACATCGGCATCCAGGCACGTGGGATCGCTGCGATCAACACGTGCTGGATCAGTCTCGCCGTTCCGGCCAACCCGGGCGCCGGTCTCGACGCGGGCGTGATCAACCCGCGCGGCGAGTGGGCCGTCCAGGGGCCGTCGGACAGTACGCCGGCGGTTGTGGTGACCGACGTGGACCGGGCTGATATCAGCGAGAGCGGCCGGACCTTCCGGCAGCGCACGCGGGAGCGCGTCAACTCGTAGCGCCCTCACAGGTCCGGGTGCTGACGCGTTCTACCTGTATGAACAGGCACGCGATTGTCAGCACCCGGATCGGTGACCTCACCTTGGTCGCCGCCGACGACGTACTGGTCGGCGTCTACTTCCCGCACCACTGGGTCAAGCCGGCCGCGGAGACGCTGGGTGAACGGGTCGAAGCCACCGACCCGTTCATCGCCGCGGTCGTAGAGCAACTGGAGGCGTACTTCGCCGGTGGGCGGGTGAGCTTCGACGTCCCGACCCGGCTGCACGGCGACGAGTTCCAGCGCCGCGTCTGGACGGTGCTCGAGGAGATCCCGTACGGCGAGACCACGACGTACGGCGAGATCGCCGCGCGGCTCGGAGAGCCACCGCACGCGGCACAGGCGGTC
Source organism: Kribbella sp. NPDC049584 (assembly GCF_040675555.1). Taxonomy (NCBI): domain Bacteria; kingdom Bacillati; phylum Actinomycetota; class Actinomycetes; order Propionibacteriales; family Kribbellaceae; genus Kribbella; species Kribbella sp. NPDC049584. The sequence goes on along the minus strand of NZ_JBFAPF010000012.1, from coordinate 167,890 downwards.
GGCAAGGCGGTCGGGCAGAACCCGTTGTCCATCGTGATCCCGTGTCACCGGGTGATCGGGAAGAACGGCTCGCTGACCGGGTACGCCGGCGGGCTCAAGCGGAAGCAGTTCCTGCTCGACCTGGAGCAGCCGGTCGGCGCCCGGTTGTTCTAGTCCGACTGCGACTAGTCCTGTTGTGACTAGTCTGTTTGTGACAGGTTGCCGACCTGCTCGGCGTACCAGTCGAGCTCCGTCAGGTGTTCGGCGATCTGGCGGAGGGTCCAGTTCGGGCTGCGGTCCTTGTCCCACTCGGCCGGCTCGACGGCGGCGTACCGCAGTACGAAGGTCCGCCCGAGCCGGCGCAGCCGTTGCTCGGCCTCGCGCACGTCCTCTTCGGAGAACGGCGCGAGGTCGGCCGCGGAGGTGAGCGCGCTCGCGTGCCATTCGTCGGGCTGCGTCGGTACGCCGGCCAGCAGCGCCTCGACCTCGGCGAGGTGATCGACCATATGGTCGGCGATCCGGCGGACCGCCTTGTGCGGGGTGAACGTCCGCCCGTCGTCGGACGTCCGCGGCTCGCCGTCCCACGCCGGCCAGGTGACGACCAGCTTCAGCGACCGCTCCACCGCTTGCTCGACAAGCTCTCCAGGATTCTCAGTCATGCCGCGACAGTAAGCCCGTCATACTTCGGCGGCGGCCGAACTGATCCCGAGCAGGCTCGCCAGCCGCTCCGCGTCGTACGGCGCGTGCACCTTCACGTCGTTGTCGAAGTACACGTAGGTATCGCACTTCCACGAGCGGATCTTCCGCGCCCAGCGCTTGAGCGACTTGTCGTCGTACCCGCTTACATAAAGCTCTTCAGCGCCGTGCAACCTGACATAGGCGAAGTCGGCGGTCACATCGTTGAACATCGGCCACTTGCCGGCCGTATCCGCACACACCACCGCGATGTCGTGCTCCCGCGCCAACTCGATGAACCCCTTGGTCTTGAAACTGTCGTGCCGTACTTCGATCGCGTGCCGCAGCGGAATGTCGACGGCGCATTCCAGCAGCGCGCGACCCTCCATCCGCTCGTCGTGGCCCTTGGCAACCTCCGCCGCAGCGGACGTTGTCCGGGGCAACTGCGCGAAGAACGCGCCGCACCGCTCCGCGTCGTACTTGAAGTTCGGCGGTAGTTGCCACAGCACCGGTCCGAATTTGTTGCCGAGCGCAAGCACTCCGGAGGCGAAGAAGTTGGCCATCGGGGCGTCTATGTCGGCCAGCCGCTTCATGTGCGTGACGAACCGCGGGCCTTTGACCGAGAAGACGAAGCCGTCGGGCGTCTCGTCGTACCAGCGCTGGTAGGACGACGGCCGTTGCAGGGCGTAGAACGAGCCGTTGAGCTCGATCGAGTTCAGCCGGTTCGACGCGTACTCGAGCTCGGCGCGCTGCGGGAGTCCTTCGGGGTAGTAGACCTTGCGCCACGGCGGGTAGCGCCATCCGGAGATGCCGATCCGAAATTGGGTGTCCGGCCAGCGCGTCATCCCTCGATTATTGACCCTATGCACATCGACCGCGGATCCTACGAGGACGCACGGACGCCCTGGGAGGATCCGGCCTGGCGCTCCGCGGCCCTCGAGTGGCTCGATCATTAGCTTGCCGAGCTCGGCGTCAGCGAGACGGGCGAGCGGCGCGTACGGCTTCGGCCGTGGTCGGTGATCATCCGGGTCTGCGCTGACCGTCCGGTCTGGTTCAAGGCGACATCGCCCGGCAGTGCATTCGAACCGGCGCTCGCCGAGGCGTTGTCGCGATGGGCGCCCGAGCACGTGCTCACGCCGTACGCCGTGGACTGCGTTCGCGGCTGGGCGCTCCTCCCGGACGACGGCTCGCTCCTGCGCAGTCAGACCTTGGATGTACGGCATTGGGAAGAGGTGCTGGTTCAGTACGCCGAGCTGCAGCGGGCGCTCGTACCGCGGGTCGAGGAGCTGGTGCGTCTCGGCGTACCTGACGCCCGAGTGCTGCCTGCGTTGTTCGACTCGCTCGTGCAGACCGTTGATGCGGTTGATCGCGAGCGGTTGTCGGCGTTCCGGCCCCGGCTGGTGGAGTGGTGCGCTGAGCTGGACGGGTTCGGGATCGCTGCGACGCTCGACCACGCTGATCTGCACGATGGGCAGATCCTGGTGGCGGGGCCCGGCCGGTACACGTTCTTCGACTGGGGTGACGCGAATGTCGCCCATCCGTTCTGCAGTCTGCTCGTCGCGATCGACCGCGCGGCCGAGCAGCTGGGCCCGGAGGTGGTCTCGCGGTTGGAGGACGCGTACCTGGAGCCGTGGACCGCTGAACACCCGCGTTCCGATCTACGCCGGGCAGCCGCCCTCGCCCGCCGGCTCAGCCACGTCACCCGCGCCGGCTCCTGGGGCCGCCTGTTCCCCTCGACGGCCGACATCGGCGCTCCGGAACGTGCCGCCGCTCTACTGCGACTCGTGGACTAGGTCGGGATCCAGGTGGGCCACCATGGCGGGACGTTGCCCGGGCAGGTGCCGGGCGAGCCGGCCGGGGTGCCTTGCCACGAGAACAGCGCGAGGTCGGCGATCGCTATTGCGATAGCGGCTGCGATGAGCGAGAACAGGAACGCCTTCCCGGCGTACCGGAAGACGATGGTGAACAGCACCAGGTTGACGATCAACGCCAGCGGCAGGCCGAGGAACAGCAACGTCAGCCCGTTCGGCACGCTGCCGGTCACGTCGACATGACACGCCTTCCACGCCCGCGACGTCACGACGATCAACCCGAACGCCGCCCCACCACCAACCACCACGGCAAGGAACGACTCTCCCTTGCTTCCCTTCGCAGCAAACGCCATGTACCTCACCGTAAGTGATCCAGCTGGCCACTTGAGCGGTCAGACTGGCGTGTATGGACATCAAGCACCGGATGATCGTCTTCGACGCGGCCGACATCGAGGCCGAGAGCACGTTCTGGGCCGGCTTCCTCGACGGCACCGTCGAGAAGTGGAGCGAGCGCTGGCACGCGATCTGGGTCGACGGCGGGTGGGCGCTCGGTGTCCAGCTCGCGCCTGACCACGTGCCGCCGGAGTGGCCTGACGGTACGCCGCAGCAGATCCACCTCGACCTGTACTTCGAGGGCGTCGACGCGCACTCCGCCGCCCACGAGCGAGCCATCGCCCTCGGCGCCCGGCTCTTGAAACCCGCCGACGATCCGACCGCCGCGCGCGGTGTTCAGGTGTACGCCGACCCTGCGGGCCACCCGTTCTGCTTGTGCTGGACGCCCGGCTAATCGTCGAGCGGATGCAGGTCCACCGGGGTCAGCACCCACCGGAAGCCGTACTTCGGACTCGCTGCGCGATCGACCTTGTCAGGCGCGAAGTACTCACCGACCAGACTCAACAACCGCTCGTGAAACTCTGCGACCCGCTCTCTCGGGACCCGCCCGGCGTGCTCACCCATGTCCTGCACGAACCCAGTCCCGAACATGCCCGCCGCTGCATCGGCGTACGCCTGCACGTAGTCCTGCGCACTCGCTCCGGGCAGCTCAGTCCACGCCCTCTTCTCCGGTGCGGGGCTCTCGGCGAGCTGCGCCCCAGCCGCAGTACGCCGCCAAACGCCGGCGTCCTCCACGACCCGACCGGTGTCGCGGAGCTTCTGGAGATACCAGAGCACACGCGCGTCCGTCACCTCGAGCCGCTCGGCGATGTCGCTCAACGCCCGCGGCTCCTCCAGCAACGCCACAATCCCACGCGGCAACTCCGAGTCTTCCCACTCACTGGCCATGGGGCGTACTACTAGCAGCTCACAGGTCTTTGCGGGGCGGGAGCCACATGAACGTGGTCGCGTTGGCGAGGTCCTCGGGCTCGTGCGGTACGACGACCACCTGGTGCAGGTCCTCGTAGATGATGCGGCCCGGGGAGTTGGAGGTATACCGCTCGCACGGAAGGTGGTGCGCGGCAAGGATCTTGAGATACCCGGGAATCGGCTCCAGCAAATGCTCGGCAGTCGGAATGAACCACGCCGCGGCGAACGGATTGTTCTCGTAGATTGTCGGATCGACACTCGACGGATTTGCGTACGTCGCGTCGTACCAGGCATTCGTCGTACGCCGGAATTGCTCTTCCTCCGCGCTCAACCACCCGCGATTGGCCAACATGTTCACCAGGCCGAAGATCCCGATCCGCCGCCCGCGTCGATCGGGAACAGGACTCTGGTATCTCACGTACGTCGGCATGTACGGATTCTTCCCGACGCTTGACCGGTTGCGCTTGTCAGGGTTAGCCTGACAAGCGCTGTCAGGGTAACCCTGACAAGATCGATCGGGAGGTGTCATGTCAGACAACCTGATGCGTTGCTCGTTCTGCGGCAAGGTCCGGGACGAGGTCGAGCACCTGATCGCCGGACCCGGGGTGTTCATCTGCAACGAGTGCGTGGGGCTGTGCGACCAGTTGCTCGCCGGGAAGCCCATGCCGAAGTTCCCGCCCTTGGACGGCAAGACCGACGACGAACTGCTGGCCGACATGGTCCGGATCAACTCGTCACACAGCCAGGTCGAAGCAGCCGTCCAGGACCGCGTACTACGGCTCCGCTCCCGATCCGTCACCTGGGCACGAATCGGCGAAGCACTAGGAATCAGCCGCCAATCAGCCTGGGAACGCTTCTCCGGCGAGGAATAACCGTGCCGAGCATTCTCCTCGCCCGTCATGGCGAAGTCGACCGTGAATGGTTGCCAGACGCAACGCTCTCCTGGCGTACGGACGAAGCCCTCGCAGCCGTCGCCGACTTCCACCTCCCCAACGGCGAGTGGGCACCCGGCGAACTGCCGGGGCCGGCAGACCGGCTCGTGGAACCAGCCGGACGGTCAGCAGGAGGCCCTCGGGCAGCGGTGGTCGGTGCCAGATGACCGGCGACGATTGGGCCCGGAGTACGGCGCGGGCGAGCGACGGGAGCGCACCGCCCGCACCGCGCCTGGCTCGCATTCGCGATCGATGGATGAGCGCGGTGGTTGCCGCGCTCCGAGACGATCCGGTGGTTGTCGGCGCAGCACTGGTCGGTTCGCTGGGCGCTGGGCGTGCCGACGACTGGAGCGACGTCGATCTGCTGCTCGTCGTGAAGGACGAGCACCTCGACGACTACGCAGTACCTGATCGCCTCCCCAGCGGACCCGGTCGCCGAACATTCGCGATCGATGCCCGCCACAACGGCCCGCTCGGCACCCGAGCAGTCAGTGCGCAGTACGTCACGGACGACCTCCCACTCTGGGTCGACTGGTCCATCCATCCGATCTCGCTGGCGACCTGGCCACCCGCCAGCACCGTGCTCTTCGACCGACACGGCATCACCCAATCCCTCTCGGAGTACCACGGCCCCCACGAGCCAGCCACCCCAAAGACCGCCGACGAGCACGAGGCAATGCTGCTCGCCCTCATCCCAATCGCAGCCAAACAGGTCGCCCGCCACTCGCCCGAAGCCGCCGACACAATCGAGTTCCTCGGCGGGTCCCCCAAAGGCACCCGGCCCGACCACCTCGCCACCCTCCACCAACTCCTCACCCAGTTCGACCCCCTAGTCCACCCGGAAAGCCTCGCCGCCGCCCACACCTACCTCACCCTCCTCGACCCCTCGCACTAGCCCGCGAGCCAGGCGGCAACCGCACCGACGTACCGCTCGGGCTCCTCCACGTTGGGAAAGTGCGCACTGTGGTCGAAGACCTGGAGCTGCGCCCACGGGAGGCGTGTGGCGAGATCGCGGCACGCATCGACACCAGCGTTGCGATCCCACAAGCCGATCAGGATCAGCACGGGGAGGTCGAGAGCGGCAAGCTCGTCGACGAGTGGCACGTGTCGCGGAGGTTGCTCCGCTAGCCCGGCGGACATCTCGCCGGTGTTGACAAGTCCGCTCTCCGCCCCAGTGCCCGGACCGTCTCCGCCGACACAGGCTTGTGGAACAAGAACCGGTCGACGGTCGCGCGATCGACAACGTCCCAGGCAGCGGTTGGACCCGACCGTTCAACCGCAGTACGGATCGCAGTACGCATCTTGTTGTCAGCAGCAACGGCATCGAACCCTGCCGCCCACGGCGAAGGAGTGAGCGGGCCTGCCAGACCGGTGCCTTGAAGAATCAGCTTCTCAACATGGAGGGGATACGCGACGGTGTACTCCGCCGCGAGCTCGCCGCCGAACGAGATCCCGAGCAGCGTCATCCGTCCTACGCCCAGATGCCGGCGCAACTGTTCAAGATCATCGACAAGAACTGGGATCGAGTACTCGCCGTCGGACGGTCGATCGCTGCGGCCGGATCCGCGTTGTTCGTAGTACACGACTGGGCCGAGCTGCTCGAGCGCTGGGCCTGTCAGCTGCTCGAAGTCGTAGATGAATCCGCCCGGTCCGCCATGAAGCACGACGAGCGGGGTCGCGGCGTGCAGGTCACCGACGGTCCGTACCCAATGCCGGGTGCCGTTGAGCGGCACATGGGACTCGGCCATCGTTGCAGTATGACCCGTTAGGCTCGTGTTTGTGGGAGAGAGCCGGCTTGATATCGGGCGGATTCGGGCAGCTCGGGGGGTTATTGACCCGGTGTTTCTGGATACGCCGCAGTACAGATGTGAGGCGTTGGAGGGGGAGCTTGGTTGTGGGGTGAGCATCAAGCTTGAGACGGCGAACCCGGTGCGTAGTTTCAAAGGGCGCGGTACTGAGTTGGTTGCGAGTCAGTTGGCTGGGGCGGGTGCGGGGGCGGTTGTTTGCGCGAGTGCTGGCAATCTCGGGCAGGCGCTTGCTTGGTCGGGGCGGCGTCGTGGGCTTGAGGTCACGGTTGTGGCTTCGCGGTTTGCGACCAAGGCGAAGCTCGACCGGATTCGTGCGCTGGGCGCCGAGTTGGAGCTCGTCGACGGCGACCACGAGTTGGCGCGTGAGCGGGCGGCGGCGATTGCGCAGTACGAAGGAATTCGGCTACTCGAAGACAGCCTCGACCTCGAGACCTGCGAGGGTGCGGCGACGATCGGCCTCGAGTTGATGGCGAGTACGCCGACGTTCGACACCGTGCTGATCGCGCTCGGGGGCGGGGCGATGGCCACTGGCGTGGGTCATGTGGTGAAGGACCTGGCGCCCGACATTGACGTGATCTGCGTGCAACCGCACGGCGCGCCGGCGCTGACGCACTCGTGGCACCAACGTCGCGTCGTCACCACCGACTCCACCAACACCATCGCCGATGGAGTCGCCGGTCGGTTCCCGATCCCGGAAGTCCTCGACGACCTGTTCCTGATCGCCGACGACGCCGTACTCGTCCAGGAGCAATCGATCATCACCGGCATGCGCCTGCTCTACAACCAAGCCGGCCTCATCGTCGAACCCTCCGCCGCCCTCGGCATCGCCGCCGTCCTCGAGAACCCCACCCGCTTCGCCGACCGCCACATCCTCACCATCATCTGCGGCAGCAACGTCGACCTACCCGCGTACCACCGCTGGATCGGCGCGCAAGGCGGCTGATCGGCCGGCTGTCAGGATCTGGCGGGCGCGGCGGGGTGACGACGAGGCTGCTGACCGACGAGCCCGCGATGAGGACGCCGGCCAGCAGGTTCCTCGAGAGCGTTCCGAGCCGGCGGGTCGCCCAGGCAGTCTCGTGCCACCTCGATCGTGCTCCGGCCGCGCCGAGCGCCTCGGCGGCCCCCGTGATGCTCCCCATGCTCAGCGTCCTCGCGGTTGAGCAGGTCGTCAGGTAATGAGGGCTGCGACCCAGTCGTCATGATGCGCGGCGATGTATTCGGCGGTCGGACCCCAGTAGTCGGCGTGGCCCTCTTCGTAGAGACGTGCCCACGGTTGCTCTCCGGTCTCGTGGCCGCGGATCAGCAGGTCGTACTGGCCGCGGGTGCGAGCCGCGATCTGGGCGGGAAGGGCATGCCGCTGCCGGGCGTCGAGGCCGTAGCCGTCCACCAGGGCACGCAACCGCGGGCTGTCGACGTCCACATCGCCTCCCGGAACGAACGGGACGAACGCGGTTGCGGCGTACCCGAGATCCCAGAGTCGCGATGAGGGGCCGGCGTTGTCCCAGTCGATGAAGACCCAGCGCTCGTCGTTGCGGACCAGGTTCCAGGGCGCGAGGTCGTTGTGACAGACCAGGTTGCCGCCGGCGGGGTCTGGCACGATGACGTGCCAGGCGGCGTACGACGGCGGCTCGAAGCTCTCCATCGTGTCATGGAGTTCGCGAATCAGCCGGCCGACCCGTCGCAACTCGTCCGGGGTCGATGGAGGCATCGCGTGGGCGAGCTCTCCGCGGACGTGCTCGAGGACATGCCGGCCCTCGGCGTCACGCCCGTACGTGCGCGGCGCACCGTCGAAGTGCTGCTCGGCGAGGTACTCGAGCACAGCCTCGACTCCGGGCGTCTGCGGAAGCGCGGGCTTCCGCACCGTCGCCCCGATCCGCACGACGCGACCGGCGACGTTCCCGCCCGTCAGCACCTCTTCACGTTCCACACCACCATCCTGTCGAACGTAGGCTCTACCGGCATGGAATTAGCAGCTCTCCAGGCACGCGCGGTCGAGATCAGTAAGCTGTACGACCGCCACAACACGTCCGCAGGTCGCACCGAGTGGACGACCGGCGATCTCGCCCTGGGTTTCGCCGGTGACGAGGGCGATCTCGCCAAGCTAGTCATGGCAGTCGACGGGCGCCGCGAGATCGACGACGCCCGAAGCCGGCTCGGGCACGAACTGGCCGACTGCCTCTGGTCAGTCCTGGTACTTGCCGACCGCTACCACATCGATCTGGCGGCCGAGTTCGCCCGGATGACCGACGAGCTGGACACGAAGTTGCGATGACTCAGTTGCGATGGGCAACTACTCGGACGAGACCGAGGGACCGGCCGGCGTCGACGTGGAGCATTTGGGCTTCCTCGCGGTTCGGCGTACCGGCGTCTTGGTCGCAGGCTTCGTTCCATTGCAGCCAGTCCTGCCAGCCGCCGGGGAGTTCGTCGGCGAGGTCGACAGTGACCAGGCCGGTCTTCTCCCAGTGGCGACGCCACCACGCGGGGCTGTGCCAGGCGCAGAAGTCCCATTTCCAGTACGGCGCCAGGTGCGGCGGGGGAAGCGTCTCGTACTCCGCGACGAGTCCCGGCTGGATGATGCCGAGCTGGCCGCCGCGCTTGACGAAACGCGAGTAATAGCCGAGGTACAGGTCGTCGGTGCCGAAGTAGTGGTACGCGCCGATGCTGACGAGCGCGTGGAAGAAATCCTCGGCGAACGGCAGGGCGTGGGCTTCGGCGTGGACCGGGTGAACCTGATCTTCCAGTCGAGCCTCGGTCACACGGCGCAGGTTCTCGTCAGGCTTGATCCACAGGTCGGTCGCCCACACCTCAACGCCGAACTCCTTGGCCAGAAAGATCGAGCTGAGCGCGGCGCCACACCCCATATCGAGCACCCGCATCCCGGGCTCGAGCGCCATCATCTCGCCGAGCGCCTCCGCCTGCCATACGGGGTTAGGCCAGGCCCCATCCCGCCATCAACCATCCACCGCCCGGAGTACGCCGCGGACCGCGGGTAGCGCTCGTTCCTCAGCAGCACGTCGAGCTCGGCATCATCCATGCGACGCGAGTCTCCGAGACACCCCACGCCCGAGCAACCGGTTATTCGCCGGCCGGTAGCGTGCCGCGGGTGCACGATCCGCCGCCTGCCAGACCGCTCGGCCCCGACGCGGAGGGTCAATGGGTCCGCCGTTGGACGTCATCCGAGTGGACGCAGGCCGCGGATGCCTGGGTCGCTCATCGACTCGCGGAACGCGGTCGCCAGATCAGCGGTGTACCCGTCACCTACCGCGCTCGCTTCTGGTCGGTCGTGCGCTGCTATCCGACCGCTGAGGGTCTGGTGTGGTTCAAGGAGAACAACCCCGGCCATCGGTTCGAGCCCGCGCTGGTCGCCGCGTTGGCCCGACTCGCGCCGTACGACGTCATCGCACCGCTCGCGGTGGATCGCGAACGCCGTTGGCTGCTGACGGACGATCAAGGTACGACGCTGACGCATGCCGATGTCGCCGACCAGCGGGCGCGCTGCATCGTCGTCGACGCCCTGGCCCGCCTCCAATGCACCGTGCTCGGCCGGCTCGACCTGACGCAGTACGACGGGATGGTCGAGCTCGCCCCGCACGCCGCCGGTGACCGCGTGCGCGCCGTGGCGGAGGAATGGTCGGCCCTCCAGTTCGATCCGGAGCTGCTGAAACGAGCCGAGCGCGCCGCCGACGTGCTGGACCGACGAATCGCGTCCCTCAGCGACACCGTTCCGCTCGACCTGGAGATCAACGACATCTACCCCGCCAACATCTTCGCCGACCGCTCGACCGGCGTACTCCGCCCCCGCTTCTTCGACTTCGGCAACGCCCTCCGGGCCCACCCGTTCGTCTCGCTCCACGGCTTCCTCGACGCCGTCACGGATTGGACCCGCGCCCCGCTGTCCCGCCCGGACCGCGACGAACTACTCACCACCTACCTGACCGTCTGGCGCGACCACCTGGACGCCGACCCCCAGGTACTCCGCGCCGACCTCGCCGCCACCGAGCCCCTCACCAACGTCCACCGCCTCACCTCATGGCAACGCCTACTCCCCCACGCGGACGCCGTCGAACTCCGAGCCCGCGCCGAAATCCCCTACAACTACCTCACCGCAATCGCCGCACTCGCCACCGACTGAAGCGCCTGCGAATGATGAACTAGGTGTGTGGCCGAGCATTTCGGGGTTTATGCGGTCTGGTGGCAGGAGGGGCGGATCGTCCTCGTGCGGAAGGCGCGTGGGCCGTACGTCGGGCTTCTGGATCTGCCCGGTGGTTCGCCTGAGCGTGACGAATCCGAGGTGGTGACGCTTCGGCGCGAGCTGCGGGAAGAGTGCGGCGTAGAGCTTGGGCGGGTCGTCGACCGGGCTCCGTTCGAGTTTCACGTTGACCGGGACTCGTTCGGTCGGCCCATCGACTTCACGCATTCGGGTGTCGTCTCGCGGGCCGAGTGACACGTCCAGCATGCTCGGCGGTGTCGTGGTGGGAGAAGTTTTCTGGGAGGTTGTCGATCTGGGGGTTGGGTGTTCGACCTGGGGGTGGTGCGGGCCGGGTGGCGGTTCGCGGGACTAGGAGAGTGCGATGGCGAAGTACATGTTGATCATGCGGGGGACCGACGAGTCGAATGCGGCTGTGATGGCTGGGTTCGAGGAGTTGGCGGCTTCGACGTACCAGTTCATCGAGGAGTTGATGAAGGCCGGGGTGTTCATCGCGGCCGAGGGGTTGGATGACGCGGCCGAGAGTGTCGTGGTCGACTTCAGCGGGGAGGCTCCGGTGGTAACCGACGGACCGTACGGCGAGACGAAGGAACTGTTCGGGGGCTACTTCATGCTCGACGTGGCGTCGAAGCAGGAGGCGGTCGAGTGGGCCAAGCGGCTGCCGTCGGTGTCCGGATCCAAGATCGAGGTACGGCGGGTTGCCGGCGAGGACGAGCGACCGCCGGGCCACGAGGAGTCGGCGGAAGCTCGTGCCGGCGCAGGGTCTACGGAAGCCGGCAGGGAGTCTGCGGGAGCCGGTGCCGGCGAGGACGGAGAGCGCGAGAGCGCCGGCCGAGTTTGATGGATGCAGCGGATGTCGAGGCCGTCTGGCGGATCGAGTCGGCGCGGATCGTGGCCGCGCTGACTCGGTTCACCGGGGATTTCGCGTTGGCCGAGGACGCCGCGCAGGAGGCCGTGGCCGAGGCGTTGGTGTCGTGGCCGCGCACCCCTCCGGACAGTCCGGCCGGCTGGCTGATGGCCACGGCCCGGCGCAGGGCGATCGACGCGATCCGTCGCCGTACTGCGCTGAAGGACCGCTACGCGCTGCTTGCGTCCGATCCCGCCGTCGACGAGGACATCGACCCGGACCGGATCGACGACGACATCCTGGCGCTGATGTTCATCAGCTGCCATCCGGTGCTCTCGCCTGAGGCCCGGGTGGCGCTGACCCTGCGCGTGGTCGCCGGCCTGTCGTCCGAACAGATCGCCCGCGCGTTCCTGGTATCCGTACCGACCGTGCAGGCCCGCATCACCCGCGCGAAGAAGACGATCGCGGCAGCCGGCGTACCGTTCGAGCTGCCACCGGCCGATGAGCGCCGGGAGCGGCTGGGCGGCGTACTCAGCGTCGTCTACGTGATCTTCACCGAGGGATCGACGGCGACGTCGGGCGACCTTCTGGTACGCCGGGATGTCGCGTACGAGGCGATCCGGCTCGCCCGAACGTTGGCCGCGCTGCTGCCGAACGAGCCGGAGGTACACGGCCTGCTTGCGCTGTGCGAGCTGACGGCCGCGCGCTTCCCGGCCCGTACAAGCGCGGATGGTTCACCGATCCTACTGGAGGACCAGGACCGGCAGCGATGGGACTTCTCGGCGATCCAGCGTGGGCTGGCGTCGTTAGCCAAGGCGTCTGTTCGCGGGCTCGGACCGTACGGCTTGCAGGCTGCGATCGCCGCCGTACACGCGTCGGCTCAGTCGGTGGAGGCAACCTACTGGGACCGGATCGTGGTGCTGTACGAGGCACTCGGCCGCGTCGCGCCTTCCCCGGTCGTCGAGCTCAACCGTGCCGTCGCCGTCGCAATGGCCTCCGGTCCCGCCGAGGCCCTGGCCATCGTCGACGACCTGATCGCCTCGGACCGCCTCCCCGGTTCACATCTGGTCCCGACCGTACGCGGCGAACTCCTCGCCCGCCTCGGCCGCCTCCCCGAGGCGCGAGCCGAGCTCGAGCTGGCGGCCCGTCTCTGCACCAACGAACGCGAACGCTCAGTACTACTGAACAAGGCAGCCGCGCTGGGCTGACAAGCTATTCGCCGGTGGCGCCGTCGATGCGCTCGCGGAGGAAATCCGCGTGACCGTTGTGGCGTGCGTACTCCTCGATCATGTGCAGGTAGATCCACCGCAGCGTGTAGTCCTCGCCGGGACTGACCGCGTCGAGGCTGAGCCCCGCGACCGCCGTACGCGAGCGGGCGACACTCGCCTGATAGCTGGCGAGGTCGTCCGCGGCCCGCGTGACGTCGAGGATGTCGATGCCCTTCGTCGAGCCGTAGTCCCAGAAGTACAGGTGGTCCGGCTTGCCGTCGTACGCGTGAAACCAGGCCTCGACCCCCGACAGATGCCGAACAAGTCCGAGCAGCGACAGCTCCGACGGCGGCACCGATCGCATCGCGAGCTGCTCCGGAGTCAGGCCGCCACACTTCCGCAGCAACGTGGTGCGCTGGTATTCGAGGCGGTCATCGAGAGCGGACCGCTCGTCGACCGGATTGTTCGGCGGCTCGGGACGCTCGGGCACGGACCATGTCGACATGCCGCCGAGGCTACGTGCAGGTTGAACGCACGGCCACCGGGTTAGGCCTTCTATGGGACGTAAACGAGATAGGGGCGAAATCGGAACGCCGTCTCGTCATCTTCGGAGATCGCGACCTCCAGGACGAGGTCGCTGCGACCTTCCTCGGCGGTCCAGAGATCGACAAGACAGCTCCAGTGGTCGCCCTGCCACATCGCGACCGAGGTGTCCCAAGCGGCGTCAGGCAGCTGGATCAACGTGACGGATCCATAGTCCGCGACAGCTTCACGGCATTGGTTCGACACAGCTTCGGAGAGCGGATCAACATTCTCGATACCCTCGCCGATGCGGACGTCGCCTCGAATGACGGAGCGAACGATCGCGCCAAGTGTCTCTCGCCAGACATGGGGTACTGGAGTCTGGACTTCGTCCTTGAAGGGCTTCACTTCCGCGGCCACCTGAAAAAGGGTAGTGCGGTTGGGGGACAATCAGTGGGTGAAGAAGTCTGAGGTCGAGCCCGTGGTTGCGCGCAATCGGAAGGCTGCGCATGACTATCAGCTGGGCGAGTCCTGGGAAGCGGGGATCGTGTTGGAGGGGCCGGAGGTGAAGGCGCTCCGGGCCGGGCGGGCTTCGTTGGTCGGCGGCTTTGCTCAGGTCGAGAACCGCGAGATCTGGTTGCACGGCGTGCACATCCCGCAGTACTCGCAGTCGCGCTGGTTCAACGGCGGCTCTCGCCGCAAGCGGAAGCTACTGCTGCACCGTGCCCAGATCGACAAGATCGAGCGCAAGGTCAACGAGAGCGGGCTGACGATCGTCCCAGTACTCCTGTACTTCAAGGACGGTCGCGCGAAGGTCGAGATCGCCCTTGCCCGCGGCAAGAAAACCTGGGACAAACGGAACGCCCTCGCCGAACGGGAGGCAACCCGCGAGGCCGAGCGCGCGGTCCAACGCCGCCTGAAGGGCCGCTCGGACTGATCTCTTTGTTAGCGTGCGCTGGTGGATGACCTGGGACCCGTGGTCTGGCCGCCGGCACCGATCAAGACCGAGCGGCTCGTACTCCGCGAGTCCGAGGCGCACGACCGTACGGCGTTCATCGAACTACACGCGTCGCCCGAGGTGAACAGGTACGTCGGCGGCCCCCGCCCACGCGACGAGCTCGAACGGGAGACGCCCGCGATCCCCGAGCGCTGGCCCGGCAGTTTCGTCGTCGAACTCGACGGCGCAATGATCGGCCAGATCCTCCTCAGAAGAGCAACCGACCACCGCCGCCCCGCCGCCACGGGAAAGGTCGACCTCGGCTACCTGTTCCTCCCGCAGTCCTGGGGCTCCGGCTACGCCACCGAGGCCTGCGCCGCCGCCCTCACCTGGTTCGACCACACCCTCCCCGGCGAGCCAGTAGTCCTCACCACCCAATCCGCCAACATCACCTCAATCCGCCTAGCCACCAAACTAGGCTTCGCCGAACTAGAACGCTTCGAAGCCTGGGGCACCGAACAATGGCTCGGCCTACGCTCCCCGACCAGAACCGCCTGGCCCCTCCGCGGTAGCTTGCTATTATCTGATTAGATAAGGGGGCTGGAGTATGGACAGGGACAGCCAGGCGGTCAGTGAACTGCTCAACCGGGCGCTCACCGAGAGTGGGCTGTCTCAGACTGCGTTCGCCCATGCTCTCCGTACGTCTGCTTCCCGCTTGTCCACCTACCGTTCCGGCCGGACCAAGCCGACGGCGCAGTTCGTTATGCGAGCTGGGCGGATCGCTCACGCCCTTCATGAGGCACGCGAGCATCGGATCATGACCGCCCCAGCCACAGCCACGGCTATCCGCGAGGCGACCGACGACGACTGGGCCTGGCGGATGCTGCTCCAGGGCCGTGACCACCTGCGCCTCCTACTGCGTCGCCAGGACGGATCCGAAGCCGCCTGGGAGGCAGCGCCGGGGCCAACCGGCCAGGCAGGCTTCGACACACTCCTCGCCGCACTCGCCGCTCACGAATTCGAGGCAGCAGGCGAGAAGCCGCCCGATTGGACCAATGTCGAGGCACTTCGGGATCCTTGGATTCCCGAGCACCCGTTCCTCGACCACGACGAGATCATCGAGCAAACACCGGAGTACTTGTCGCGGCTGAACGTCTTCGTCCCTGAGCGCGACCTGGTGACTGCATGAGTGACGAGCGCAACGAATTCACTGCTGCGGAAATCGTCGACCTCCTCGCCGAACTCGACAAGCGGCTGAAGAAGCGCGGAACTTCCGCATCGGTCTTTGTCGTCGGTGGAGCTGCGATCGCGGTCACCTCGGACGACAATCCGCGCCGTACGGAGGACATCGATGCCATCACGAGAGAGGAGGCAGTGCTCGAGGAGGCTCGCGGGATAGCGAGCCAACGCAAGCTCCCCGAGGACTGGCTGAATACCCGCGCCAGCCCTTGGATGCCACCTCTTCCGGAGGGTGCACTGCAACATCACGATCTGCCCGGTCTGCATATCACGTACGCCGGCGACGAATTCCTTCTGGCGACCAAGCTGATTGCACAGCGCCGCAAGGACGCTCCCGACATCATCGCTCTCTCCGGGCGGCTCAAGATGGAGAATGCATCGGTCGAGGATCTCGAGCAATTGATCCGCCGCAACTACACAGATGAGGACTCACTCGAACTGATCGTTGGCAGCAGGGACCTCGATCGCGAGATACATCTCCTCGCCGTCCAGGCCCAACGAATGCTCGCCAACCATCACCACCGGTCGACGCGCCCGAAACCTGTCGATCTGTCTAAACCTCAAGCCATACGCGGCCCGGATCACGGCCCATCACACGAGCGGAGCTAGTCGAGCGCAATCATGGCCCGCATGCTCCCTGAGCCCAGCGCAACGCAACCGGTTCGGCCGTTGTCCGCCAAGAGAGTTGGCGGTGACTTTTATCTGCGGACGGCGGTGGACTGTGCGATCGAGTTTCTCGGCAAGGTCTTGGTGCGGCGTGCGGCGGGTGGTCGTGTCGCGGGGGTGATTCGGGATGTTGAGGCGTATCCGGCGTTCGTGGATGAGGTTCACCACGGGAACAAGCGGACGTCGCGAACCGCGGTCATGTGGGAGGCGGGTGGCGTCGCGTACGTCTATCTGGTCTACGGGATGTGGCACCAGTTTGCCGCTGTGGTGAATCACGCCGACGTGCCTGACGTGGTGTTCATCCGTGGCGTCGTACCCGTCGAGGGCGTCGAGCTGATGGCCGCACAGTGGGACAAGCCGCGCGCTGTCAGCGACCTGGCCAACTCACCGGGCAAGCTGTGCAAGTCCTTCCAGATCACCAAGGACCTGTACGGCGCAGACCTCACAGGCAACGAGCTGTTCCTCGAGGACTGGGGCATCTCGGTCGACCCAGCTGACATCCACATGACCAAGCGCGTCGGCATCAGTGCTCGCCACGACGGTCACGATGCGGCGCTCAGATACCACCTCACGCCCAGGCGGTGATTGCGAGCGCCGCGATCGCGTCGCGGCGGATACCTCCGCGCCCGGTGGTGGGCCGGCCGAGCGGCGTTGTCTGAGGGTTAGCCGCAGCAGCCGGAGGACTTGGTGGTGTCGTTTTCGATGACGGTTAGGAGGCCGCCGGTGATGCCGGTGGCGAGGCCGCGGCTGGTCGGTGTGGAGAGCTCGAGTGCTTGCGGGGCCGGGCCGCAGCAACCGCCGGCCTCGTCGGACGTGCCGCCGTACGCGAGGTTGGACGAACATACGCCGGTCTCCGGGAGGTCGAGCTGCACGTCTCGCGCGGATTCCCAGTCGCCGGCCAGGGCGGCGACGACTGAGCGCGCCTGTTCGTACCCGGTCGCGAGAAGAAACGTCGGGGCGCGGCCGTACGACTTGGCGCCGATCGCGTAGTACCCGGGCTCGGGGTGCGCGAGCTCGTCGACGCCGTGTGGCGGAACCGTACCGCAGGAGTGCTTGTTCGGGTCGATCAACGGTGCCAGCGCGCGGGTGGAGCCCATGATCGGATCCAGGTCCAAGCGCAGCTCGGAGACCATGTCGTGGTCCGGCCGGAAGCCGGTCGAGTTGACGACGGTGTCCGCGAACACCTCACGCTCGCCAGAGGTCAGCTGCACCCTGCCGTCAGCGCGGCTGATGCTTTCGATCCGGAACGAGCTGACCAGCTCGACGCGGCCGGACTGCACGAGCTTCTTGAGCCGCGAGCCGAGCGCGCCCCGGGCCGGCAGCTCGTCGGCGTCGCCACCGCCGTATGTGCGGGCCTGGTCGGTCCCACGCACAACCCACACCACTTGGGTCCCCGGTACCTCGTCGGCGAGCTGGCCCAGGTCAAGCAGTGTTGTTGCGGCCGAGTGGCCCGCGCCGACGACCGCCGTACGACGACCCGCAAAGCGGTCCCGGTCGACGCCGAGGACGTCGGGCAGAGCGTGTGCGATGCCTTCACCAGCCTCGACCTCTCCGCGAGCCGGGATGCCGGAGCCGCCGAGGACGTTCGGCTTCCGCCAGGTGCCGGCCGCGTCGATCACGGCCGACGCCAGCAGTTCGGATCCGTCAGCGAGACGGATCAGGAACGGCGCCGCCTCGCGACCAGCTGTACGGATGCGGTCGAAGCCGACCCTCGTCACGGCGGTGACCTGGGCGTTGTAGCGGATGAGGTCGTTCAGCTCCGGAGTCTTCGTCAGCGGTGCGAGGTAGGAATCGATGAGGTCGCCGCCGGTGGGGAGCTGGGCCAGGTCGGGCTCGATCCAGCCGGATCGTTCGAGCAGGCGGCGAGCCGCGGAGTCGATGTCGTAGCGCCACGGGCTGAACAGCTTCACATGCCGCCATTCCTCGATCGCCGCCGCGACACTCGGACCGGACTCGAGTACGGCGAAGTCCACGCCACGCTCGGCGAGGTGCGCGGCTGCCGCAAGACCGACCGGACCCGCACCGATAACGACGACCGGCGCACCTGTCTGCTCGCTCACGATCCCAACTCCCTATCTAGAAGATCATCGAAACAAGAGTTAGCTTGCCTCTTGATTCGATAAGAGTCAAGATAGATCCATGTCGAAACAAGAGATCGCATTGACGCCCGTCGCGGGCGCAGCCTGCTGCGCGCCGATCTCTGACACAGCTCTCGACGCGACAGGAGCCGCCGAGGGCGCAGCCGTATTCAAGGCCCTCGCCGATCCGATCCGGCTGCGGCTGTTCTCGATCATCACCTCCGCGGGCGACGAGATCTGCGTCTGCGATCTGACCCCGCAGTTCGACGTCAGCGGACCGACCATCTCGCATCACCTCAAGGTGCTTCGCGAGGCCGGCTTGGTCGACTGCGAGCGGCGCGGCACCTGGGTCTACTACTGGCCCGTGCCCGAGAAGCTGCGGTGGATCGCCGGCCTTCTCGCCGTACCGGAAACCGCGTCGGCGCGCTGACCTCTTCGCCAGCCGGGTGGCTGATGTTTGACTCCTTGAGATACCTCAGTGATTATTGAATCAATGAATACTGAGCGATTCTCTCGGGAGCAGCGAGCTCGCATCCACGCGGCGCTCGGTGATCCGGCGCGACTGGCGATCGTGGACATCCTGGTTGCCGGTGATGCCGCGCCCGGGGAGCTCGGGGCCGCCCTGGACCTGCCGACGAACCTCGTCGCCCATCACCTGAAGGTGCTCGAGGACGCCGGCCTCGTCGTACGGACCCGCTCTGAGGGCGACCGACGACGTACGTATGTCCGGCTCGAACCGGACGCGCTGGGCGCGATCGCCACGCCTGCGCAGATCGCGGCCGAGCGTGTCGTGTTCGTCTGCACGCGGAACTCGGCCAGGTCCCAGCTGGCCGCCGCGATCTGGGCCCGGCGTAGCGACGTACCGGCTGTCTCCGCCGGCACCGAGCCGGCCGAGCGTGTCCACCCACGGGCGATCAAGGTCGCCCGGCGTCACGGGCTCGACCCATCCGGCTGGCACACGAGCCATCTGCGCGAAGTTGCCGATGGCAATGATCTTCTCATCGCGGTGTGCGACAACGCCCACGAGAGCCTGCCCGGCGACCGACGACCGCAGCTGCACTGGTCCATCCCCGACCCGGCGCCGATCGACACCGACGCGGCCTTCGAAGCTGCCTATACCGAGCTCGCCGAGCGCATCGATCGGCTCGCGCCGGCAGATACGAGGAGCAAGGGATGACTGAAGTAACCCGCCTACCCGCCGCGTCGCGAGGACCTCTCTCACCTCGCCGTGCCGGTGAGTCGCGGATGAACGACGCGCAATCGCTCTGGCGGCGCGCTCTCGCCGAAGGGCTCGGGACCGGGCTGCTCGTGACCGTCGTGGTCGGCTCCGGCATCGCAGCCGCCAAGCTCTCGCCGAGTGACACAGGGTTGCAGCTGCTCGAGAATTCCTTTGCCACCGCGCTCGGTCTCGCCGTACTGATCCTGATGTTCGGGCCCGTGTCCGGTGCGCACTTCAACCCCGTTGTGTCCCTGGTCGACTGGTGGCTCGGGCAACGATCCGGCAAGGGGCTCAGCGCACGAGACCTGGCCGCCTACCTCCCGGCCCAGATCGGCGGCGGGGTCATCGGGGCGATTCTGGCGAATCTGATGTACGGCGAAACCGCCGTGTCCTGGTCGACCACGCACCGATCGGCCGGCCACCTCTATATCGGCGAGACAGTCGCCACCGCCGGACTGATCCTGCTGATCTTCGCGCTCGCCCGGACCGGCCGCGCGGCGTCGGCGCCCGCCGCGATCGGTGCCTACATCGGTGCGGCGTACTGGTTCACATCCTCGACCTCGTTCGCCAACCCGGCGGTCACTATCGGCCGCGCGTTCAGCGACACGTTCGCCGGCATCGCGCCCAGTTCCGTGCCCGGCTTCATCGCATTCCAGATCCTCGGCGCCGCCCTCGGCACGGCTGCACTCGCGGTCCTCTACCCCGACGCGGGCAAAGCCGCCGATGACGTCGTCACTCCTCACACCGAAACAACCGCGGGAGCATCCTCGTGAGCAAACCCACCGTGCTGTTCGTCTGCGTACACAACGCCGGACGCTCCCAAATGGCCGCCGGCTGGCTCCGGTCCTTGGCCGGTGACGAGATCGACGTACTGTCGGCGGGCTCCGAACCCGGAAACCAGATCAACCCCGTCGCCGTCGAGGCCATGCGCGAGGTCGGCATCGACATCACCGCAAACACCCCGCGCCTGCTGTCGACCGACGACGTACAGGCCAGCGACGTCGTGATCACCATGGGCTGCGGCGACGCCTGCCCCTTCTACCCCGGCAAACGCTGCGAAGACTGGAAACTCACCGACCCCGCCGGCCAGCCAATCGAAACCGTCCGCCAGGTCCGCGACGAAATCCGCACCCACATCGAAACCCTCCTCGCCGAACTACGCACCAGCCAGCCGTAAGACGGTTGGGATGTGGCTGGTCGAGTCACCAGCGAGAATGGCTGAGTGAAGGACCTGCCAGCCGGGCTGCCTCCGGCGAACTCGAGGAAGTGGCACTCGCGGCGTTGGTGGGACGAGCTGGGATACATCCGCGTGCGTTCGCTCAGCAATCCGGCATGGAACCGCGACGTGAACTGGCTCACGCATGTGGTGGTCCGAGAACAAGCCTCCGCACCGGCTGACGAAAAAGGCCACTACGACACGATCCTTGGCGCGCTCCGGCGCTACCCGCGAACTGCCAGTGGGGTGCACGCGCCAGACGTGTCGTGGGACGAAGTCTTGGCCTCCATCGACGAGCTCTCACTGCATCACCAAGCCCGACACCTCGAACAAATCAAAGCAGCAACCACCGACCTCGGCGAAGATCTGTAGACGTCTGCAGCGCGTAGAAGGCGAGTTCGACTGGTCCATGCGCGTCTGCCCGTGCCTGGCGGACCGAGGGGCCGTGCCGGCCCCCAGTCCGGTACCGGTGTTAGCACCAGAGTTAGCGGGCAACTTCGGCTTGCCGTCCGATCATCCGCCAACAACGAATCCCCGCGTCTGCCCCCCACACCGCTCAGGGCGACCTGTGGGCACGAAACCAAATTGCCGTGCCAGGCGATGCAGTCCCCCAATAAGCTGCGTCGAGCGTCAGAGCACGAGGGAGGTGGTCCACATGCGTCAATCGCGCGCGGTGCCGCCTCGCTGGTATATCCGGCGGCTCTGACTCACCGGGGCTCACCGCATCCGACCCAATGCGAGGAGTTCCCTTGAAGTCAATCGACCAATCCCACACGCTCAGCGCGGTGCGCTCCCTGTTCCACGAATACCCCTGTCGCTATTGGATAGCTGGAGGTTGGGCGCTCGACCTATTCGCCGGTCGCGTCCGCCGGCAGCACGGCGATGTCGACGTTGTGGTTCTTGCGCGAGATCTCGACCACGTCGCCAGGACCTTCACCAGGCCGCGGCCGTCCGTCCAGAATCCTGAGACGGGTGAGTGTCGCCCGTGGGCACCCGGCGAACAGCTCGCACCGGGACCCAACGCACTGGTCTTCCCTGACATGCACCCGCACGTGATTCAAATCCTGCTCGCCGCGTCGGACGCGGACCAATGGGTCTACCACAGGGGCCGAGGCACTATCCGGAAGCCTCTCGACGAGATCACCCTCAGATCGCCTGACGGCCTTCCGTACCTCGCTCCGGAGATCGTGCTCCTCTTCAAATCTCGCGGCGGTCGGCCCAAGGACAATGACGATTTCGCCGACGTCGCCGAACTGCTCGACCCGGAACGCGGCCGCTGGCTTTT
This sequence comes from Kribbella sp. NPDC049584, assembly GCF_040675555.1. Lineage (NCBI taxonomy): Bacteria > Bacillati > Actinomycetota > Actinomycetes > Propionibacteriales > Kribbellaceae > Kribbella > Kribbella sp. NPDC049584. Next base: position 145,959 of record NZ_JBFAPF010000012.1, on the reverse strand, counting down.
CGATCGAATCGCACCGCGCTACCCCGAGCACCCATGGCTACCAGCCCTCCGCTGAGCCAACGGGCGGCAGGCGCGACGCTGCTGCTTGCCGGGATTCCGGTGCGCGTCCTGGGCTGACCGGCTCGGGTACGCCGATCCGCCGACCACGCTTCGGGCCGGCACACCTGTGATCCGACAGCACGCGACGGATGTTTGCGGGGTCGGAGGGTCCTTTGGAGCAGGCACATCGTCCACTGGTGCCCGTGTACTGGATCGAGGTTCCGGGCTTGTCGACCTGTGAACGCCGTGGTCTGGTGTGCTGGCAACTTTTCTGGCACTAGTCACCCGGGCTCGCCGAGAGTAGATGTTCGTGGCATGAGCCTCTATGACGAGATTTTCGCTTTGACGCCTGCCATCCGGTACGTCGCACACGGTGACGGTCAGCAGGTTGACCTGCGCTCGCGGCCTGGCCTCGACAACGCCTCAGCAGACGAAAGCGATCGTTACGAGGAACTGCTGGTCAATCCAACGCTGCTCACGTTGACCCGGCAGCGAGGAGAGATCGACTGCGGTGGGCTCCGATACCTGATCATCGGCTACGGAAACTTCTCCCAGCTCGTGCTCCCGATGACCAGAGGACATCTATCCGTGGCCTTCGAACTCGCTGCCTACCCAGCCGACTACGCCCAGGCCATCATCGACATAGGAACTGCCCACGGCCTCTGAACTGACCCGTCCCAAAGGGCTGCACAATCGGAGCGAATGAAGCTACGCCTCCATCTAGGTGGCCGGCCGATTCCGACTCGTCATCCCGCAGTCGTGATGGTCCCGCCGGACGTAACGTCGTTGGCAGAAGTCACCGAGAGCGGGCGCAGCTGGTATACGGCGGAGGCCGCGTGCGCGCACCGGCGGCGCGCCCTTGATCCATACGAGCCACATGCGGCAGTAGGGCAAGCGCTGGTTAGCCTGCGAGGCTGAGCACTGAAGAGGACCTGGCGCTGCTGCCAAGCGAAGGTCGGCAACGCTGCGAAAGTGCTGGATGTTGGCGAGGCGGAGTGGCCGCCGCACTTGGCTAGGCGAGCGATCAATGCCCTGGCCGACGCCGGTCTCGTGCTCCGCGGCCTGGACTACCAGAGGTACGACCTGTTGCAAACTGAATCACGCTCCGGGTCGAGGTGCCCGCTCATCTTCAGGGGACATTCGTGGAGCCAACAGGCGGCGAGCACGCCCACCACGCCCGCCCTCTGCTCTGATCGTCAAACACACAAAAGCCCAGGTCAGCGGACTGATCCTGGGCTTTGACGTGGCGCGCTCGGAGGGATTCGAACCCCCAACCTTCTGATCCGTAGGAGCCTGCACGTGTCCATGGCCCGGACCACCGAGCTGAGGCGGCTGCAGCGCGGGCAGCAGGAATGTGCCCGCCGTGCGCGGTCGTTGGGGTCGGACTGGGGTCACCAACTGCTGGTCAGATTGAACAACCTGGAAGACCCGGCTGATTCCTCAACTACGTGCTGGTCTAGGGACGTTGCGCTCCAGATGTCGGACCAGACCCTTGCCGACTTGGCCTCGCTCTGTGACCGTTAGAGCACCATGAGGCCGCTCATCAGAGAGATCGAGATCAGCGACCACATCCGGGCGAAGATCAACGGTAAGCATGGGCTCACTGAGGATGACGTGCTAGATGCATGCGAGAACATGACGCGTCGACCTGTTTGGGATGAACATCCGACGCACGGCCGGCGTCTCTTGATAACTGGACGTAACGAATATGGCCGGTTGGTCCGGGTGGTTCTGTATCCGAAGGACCCCGACGCGGGAACGTGGCGATTGGGCACAGCGTTATAGAGACATGTGGGCAGAGGGGTGTCACTATGGGTTACATGGATGACGACGACGAGATGACGGCCGAAGAGTTTGACCGGCGAGTCGAGGCTGGCACGCCAGTTGACGTCATCGTTGCGTTGGCACGCTCGAATCAGCCGTGGCGGACTTCGATCAGTCACGGAGGCGGGTGGTCAGCTCAGCGCGCAAGTGTTGTGACCGTCGACCAGGCCGAAATCAACCGGGTTCGCGCTGCATCGTGAGTGATCGGGCATCTGAGGCACGGGTCAACGTCCTGGTTGCTGACTACGCAGCGGCGGATGCTGCTGGCAAGTTGAACGTTGTCGGCGGGGCTTGGCAGGTTACGGGAATTCAGGCGGAATCCGGCCTCACGGGTCCGGTGTCGCTCGTCGTGACGATCGATCTGCCGCCGAGGTTCTACGGCGAGGAGTTCACCGTAGAGTTCGCGCTCCTTGACGATGCCGGCAACCTCGTTCAGGTTCCGGGTCCTACGGGCGGCATGATCCCGCTTCGCATCGGTCAGTCCGTCGTCGCTGAGAAACCTGCGATCCCCGGACAGTACGTGCCTGAGAAGACACTTTGGAGCCGTACGCAGGCGATCAGCACCTTCCCAAACGGCCTGCCCCTGCGCGCCGGAGCGGCTTACACCTGGAGCGTGCGCATCGATGGCGACGATGCGCATGTGTGGAAGACCGGGTTTTACGTCGTTGGAGCGCCGCCCGGGCCTGTCATCGGCTAGCAGCTCGCCATTCCTGCCCCGTCCCCCTGATAGCTGCCAAACCAGGTCGGCGCGGCGCGGGTCAAGAGTCGGCTTGCCGATCCCGTAGGGACGCGTAGCGCTCTTGATGCGCGCCGTGGTGACCGTACGATCGGGCGGCAGGGGGACGGGGCTCCCCGCGGTCGAACGCCACGACTCGGACGATGCCGGTGCATTGGGGGTAGGGAATCTTGGTCCGTCTCCGCGGGGGCCGGGCGAGGTTCGGCCGGCAGGCCGCATGGGCTCGCCCGGCCCCCGCGGGAGGCGCGCCGAAGGCGCGCCCTTGATTCTTAAGAGGTCAATCCGGCAGAGCGGATCACAGGAACACTGGACACAGGAACGCGGACCTGCGGCGTGAGCCTCGATGCCTTCGACAGTCGGTTGCACATGCGGGTCAACTTCGGCATGTTCGGGGTCTGCAGTGTCCGAGCGTTTCGGCCGGCCAGCCGTCGAACTCAGTCGGCTGCGGATTGGCCCGGATACTGCGTCGGTGGCCGGGCGAAGGTTGCAGCGCTCACGATTGGCCACCTGATGCTCGGCCCCGATATGCCGCTCACGATCAGCTATCGACAATGCACATCAGGCGGAATAGTGTAAAAGTTCGCCTGCTTGCCGGCGGTTACTGGCTGCATATGATGGGGGCTCGGGCCGTGAGTATTTTTCCACGGATACTTGGTCCGCGACGGTCGGCGCCTTCTTCTGGTCCGACTTACGTATCCCATCGCCTGCGTTCCTAACGCATCGATACTCATCGCTAAGGGGGCAACCAGTCATGCGACGAGGGAGCCACGTCGGTGCGCAAATGATTGCATTGCTTGTGACAGTCGCAATCATTGCCACAGGCTGCGGCGGCAAGCGGTCTGGTAGTGAGACCACATGCGATAGTGATAACGCGAATAGCGCGTTCGGAGCCGCGACGTCTAGCCTGAATCAGGGTCCTTACGACGTCAAATGGGCGTTCCCGGACATGAATAACCCAAAGCGTGAACCGACCATATCAGCGAAGGCAACGGTCTACGACGGGCCACGCGCGAAGGATTGGGTTATGAAATATTCCCCACCCGATCCCGACCCTAAATCCGATCCCGTGGAAGTGACCCTCGACTCGTCTCGATCCGGGGTCCGAATCGACTCGGCGAAGCCTACAACTCCTCGCGCGAACGGGTCAGCGAAACCCACAGGCGTGCAGTTAAGCAAGGCGCCGTTCAGTCTACTGACTCTCGGACTCGGTGGTGCGACTGATCTTTCGAGTCCGCCAGCCGGGTTGATCCAAGAGAGCAAAGGTGACGGGAGGCGGGTGTTCAGTTGGACTCTGGTGCGGACGTTGTCGGAGGGGCAGATTGGCGGCCTGCCTCTGCCGTCGGGTAGCAAACCGTCTCCCAGCGGTGGCATCCCTACTGACACGATGAAGCGGCTGAACACACCAGTACGCGCCGTGATGGAGGTCGACGTCGAGAAATGCCGTCCGACGAGCGTCACCTTCTCCCGGGGAGAAGGACTCCTGGCTCTCGCTGAGATCCTGGCAGCGGCGGCGGACGCCCAGCGTCAGGATCCTCCTCCGTTGATAGATGGCAAGGCGCCAGACATCAAACCACCGGAATGTCCCGGGTTGAAGGTCGAATTTCCATGGCCCTGGCCACCATTCCGAATTGATGTCGATGGATGCTGGGCTGATTGGATAGCCGTTGGGGTCGCGGCTCACGGCTTGGCGTTTTTCGCGTGGGCCATTACTACTGGTCCCGTAGCAATCGGAGCGGGCGGTCTTCTATGCGCTTCCGGCCCCCAGGTTTTGGTCTGCGCCGCCATACTAGTCGGCCTGTTCGCAATAGTTGTGCTTGTCGATAGCATGATGAGGGCGAACAAGAAGTGTGGGTACAAGGGTTTCTATATCAACGCGGTCGTCCCTGCGCTTGGGCCGTACTGGATTAGCGCAAAGTGCTAACCCTTTGGTTGACAACAAACGCCGGGCAGCCTGGAGATTGGCTGAGCGGGACAATTCAGATTGAGCATTCACCGTTTGCCTCTGGTCGGCGGCTTCTTGGCGGATGGAAACCCAATTCGGCGTCGTCACTCGCACCGAGGATGAGGCAGAGGGCTGCTCGGTACTCCTGGCAGGGCCACCGCACCGCGCCGCGTTCTAGCTTGGCGATGTAGTGGCCGGTGATCGGGTAGCGCCTGGAGCTGACCGAGTACAGCAGCTCGGCTACCCGTTGGGCGAGTTCGCTGCGGCCCATCGGCCGGCCGGGCGCGATGCGTGACACGGTGCGCAGTCGCGCGGCGGTCAGGAGGTGGTTTTGGCCTGACTGATTTTCGGGTGCCACGCTTCATATCGTAGCGCTAGAGCGCTGTAGCAGGCGAGAGGACGTTAATCGCGGCATTCCGGAGCATTTTGCCGCATGACGTCTGGCTGAGCGGCGCGGGAAGATCTGCGCCTGACGCCGGACGAGTTGGACAAGCTGATTGCTGGCAACGTCCGGGCCGCTCGCGCTCGGCACCGGATGCGGCAGGAGGATCTGGCTGACGAGCTGGATTGGACTCGCTCGGTCGTTGGCTCACTGGAGGCCGGGACGCGGCGCGTGACCTTGGCGGATGCCATCGCGCTCTGCGGTGCGCTCAAGATGAATCTGCGGGAACTGCTGCACGGCGCTCCCGAGGACGCCCTGAGGACTCTCGGCCTCGACTGAGTTGGGCGTCCGCGGTCGTGGCGTGATTTCAGATCGTCTGCTCGCTGAGCACCGGCCAGAGTGCCCGCTCGAACGGTTCGAACCGGCTGTTCTTGGTCGGGAGGGGCTGCGGCTTCTCGGTGAATACGTCAGCCGTCTTGCGCTCTCGCCAGTCGGTGGCGGGACGCTGGAAGAGCGCGCCGGACGGGTAGTGCGCTAGGTCGAGCGTCCGGACGTGCTTGAAGCCGTGGTTCTCGTAGTAGCGGTGCAGGCCGATGTTGTCGGTCCATACGTCGATGCGGACCCAGCGGTTTCCGAGTTGGCCGGCACGGTCGCACGCCCAGTCGATTACGTCGTCACCGAGGCCGGCGTACTTGCGGCGCACGATGAGCCGGTGCAGGTACATCGCCGGTTCGGCCTGCTCCTCGGGGGTCCAGAGCTGGGGGTCAGAGAACGAATCGAGCGCAACCGTGGCGGCAGTGTCGCCGTTGTCGGTCCGGATCATCCACGTCTCACCCGCGCGGATGCTGGACAGGATGCGCTCGGACTGAGCCTCCGGGTTCGGCCACGCAACGGCCCATTGGTGAATGCCCCGCTTGGCGAGCCACTCGCTGGCTTCGGTGCGCATTGCCAGGATGACCGGAAGATCCTCGATCGTGGCGTGCTCGACGATCACGAGACTCCTCCATTGCCAGCCGTGTACGCACCCAGCTCCCCGAGCTCGTAGACGACCCGGTTGCGGTCGCCGGCAAAGATCGTGAGCGTCAGGCGAAGCGGTCGCTTGTCGCTGTAGGTCGTACGGACGTAGACCAGCACCGGAGTGCCCTGGCTGAGTCCGAGCTTCCGGGCCTCGTCGGGTCGCGGCATGCGGGTGGTCAGCTCGTCGACGTACCCGATTTCCGTGTGCCCCTTCGCGGCCATGGCACGGATGACTCCGCCCGGCACGTCGTGCGGTGTCAGGAGACCGCACTCCTGCGAGATGTCCATCGGGTAGTAGCTGTCCTGCAGGCTGAACGGCTGCCCGTCGACATAGCGCGAGATAGCGCGAGAGACGAGCGAATCGCCCTCCTCGACATGCAGACGCGCCGCCAGCTCCGGAGTCGCCGGCTTGATCCGCATCTCGAAATCGCGGTACTCCCCCTTGCGGCCCTGATCGCGCATCTCGGCGTAGAACGCGTCCGTCTGGTCGCTGGCGTTCCGATCACGGCTCTCAGCCCACGCCGCGTGATACGTGAGCATGACCTGCTCGCGTACGACGGTGCCCTTGCCCTGGGTGCTGCTGATCATGCCCTCGTTCTGAAGTACGCCGAGCGCCAGCCGGACGGTGTTCCGGGACACGTCGTACTGCTCGCGTAGCTCGACCTCGGTCGGCAGGCGGTCGCCGGCCTTCAGAGCGCCCGTGCGGATCTGGTCGCGAAGGTCACTCGCGATTCGCTGATACAGGGGGTCCGACTGGGCCATCCCGCCTCCTCTCGAAGTTGTCCCAACAAATGGTGCCATTCCTCTTGACCTGCCCATAATGCGTCCCTATGGTTGGTGATGTACCAAAGGTTGGTACAAGTCAGATTGTAGTGGAGGACTAACCATGGGTATGCCGCGCCGAGTGCTGGTTCAGTTCGGGCTCGCCTTCCCGTATGGCCTGTACGCCGTGGGGCCAGTAGAGCCGGAACTCGACTTCGAGCGGTCATCCAAGGACCGCCCGGTGCAGGCTCGGGACAAGGAGACCGAGCAGCTCGTTTGGAAGGTCGAGGTCATGGACCCCGACCCCGACACCAAGAAGAACGACCGCACGTTCGTCGTGCGCATCCTGGCCGACGTTCAGCCCGTGCTTCCGGAGTCGCTTCCGGGGCTTCCGTTCACTCCGATCTACCTCGACGGCCTGACTGCGGCACCGTGGGTGGATACGCGATCCTGCACGGGGCCCGAGGACGGCAAGGCCCACCGCTGCCGCGCTCGCCAGGGCTGGTCCTTCCGGGCCAGCGGCGTCACCGCGCCGAAGAACATGCCGGGCCAGTCTCGGGCGGCTTCGAGCGACAAGGCGGCCTGATCATGACTCTTGGATCGGCAGCCGCGACCGTCACGGTCCACACTCACGTGGACCAGACCACCGGGCTGACCCACTCGCTCTACAGGGGTTCTTCGCCGTGGGTGACTCTGGACGTCGGGGACGGTCTCGACCGAGTTGTCATCTTCGTAAGGGACCTCGGTGTGCTGTCGGCACTGGCGGAGGTCGTGGAGGCGGCACGGCAGGATCTGGCCGGAGAGCTGGGCCTGTTGCCTAACGGCGAGCCGTGCGAGTTCGTCGAGGTGTTCGGGTCGCTGGAGTGGAACGAGCATGACCACGAACGGTGCCTTGAGCAACTGGTTGACGAGCCGGTGCCGTTCGTCCCGGTCGTTGTCTCCGATCCGGGAACGGCGTGGGAGCGTCACGATGACCCGACCATCGAAGACAACCCGCTCGATGACGACGATTTCGGAGACGAGTCGGACGAGGACGACGACTTCGACATGGTCGAGCGTCCCGGCAATCGGATTCTGCGCGCCGAGGGGTGGCTGTGATGCAGCGCAGAGACCTGGACGGCTGGGCCGATGCGCTCGGGGTCGGGAACGACGAAGACGCTACGGGTGAGCTGCACAAGCTGATGGGGCGCTTGCTGGACTCCCAGGACCGGGTCCGCAAGGTGGCGCGGGCGCTGTCGAAGGCCCCAAAGGACGACGTACGGGGATCGCTAGCAACGGCGCTCGGACGCCTAGACCTGATTGTCGTTGCGGTCGACCAGGCGCTGCGCGGATTCGCCGTGCACGAGAGGGGCTGATGAGTCATGGCGATTGCAGGCAGGCGCCGGTTCCTGGACCAGTGGGCGCGCGCATTGGACGTGACGAACGACCTCGACGCCATGGCGACGCTGCGCGGCCTGATGAACGAGCTGGACGACGCACGTAGCCAGCTTCAGAAGACCACGCGGGTCCTGGCCGGCGCACCGGACCCCGATGCAAGCAACGGCGCGACCGGAGCAATGACCGCGCTTGAGGATGCGTGGCGAGACCTCCTGGTCGTTGAACGCCGGTTCGCGAAGCACGAACGAGGAACGAAGGGAGGCAAGTAGATCCATGGGCAAGATCAAGTCAGGTAGGAAGGCTGCGGGCGACTTCCCCTTTGGGCGCATGATCGCGTCACAGCTCCGGCACCCCGGCGTGATGCTGCCGCTGCTCGGCGCTTCGGCTCTGGGTGTGTACGGCGTAACGCAGGGCTGGACGCGCCCGCTGATCGGTACCAGCGTCCTGGTCGCCATCCTGGCGGTGTGGGCGTTGGCGTGGCGAGCGTCGTTCCGCAATCACGTCGTCTATCGGGTGAAGGCCTGGTACCGCCGTTGGTTCCGATACGCGCCGCGCTGGTGGTTCTGGATGGGCCGTCTGGGTCTGTCGGTGACCGACGAGATGACCGGATGGATTCTGCGTCCCCGCATCCTGAAGGTTCGCTCGACCGGCTGCATCGACTCGGTGTTACTGGATCTCCCGCTCGGGGTGCGTACCGATCAGGTGATGGAGGCAGTCCCAGATCTGCGACACGCGGCCAAGGCTCGGCGGGTGGCAGTGCGGGAGCTGGAACCAGGCCGGGTCTGGGTGGACTTCTTCACTGCCGACCCGCTGCGCAAGACCATCCTTCCGCTTCCGCACCCCGCACGGCTGAACGTGCGCGACCTGGACGGGCTCGTGCTCGGGTACTGCGAAGACGGTACGCCGTGGCGGCTGAAGGTCACCGATCGGCACATCTTCGTCTGCGGGGTCTCCGGTGCCGGGAAGTCGTCGGTGTTGTGGTCGCTGCTGTGGGCGCTCGCGCCGTATATCAAGGCCGGCCTTGTCGTCGTACACGGGATCGATCCCAAGGGCGGGATGGAGCTGGAGTTCGGTCGCGAGCTGTTCGACCGGTACGAGGCCGACGACTACGAAGCCATGGCCGAGATGCTGGAACAGGACGCGGACTACCTCGATGACCGCACGAAGCTGCTGCGCGGCAAGGCGCGGAAGTTCACCGCATCGCGGGAGACGCCGTTCGTTCTGATCGTCATTGACGAGCTGATGCAGCTCACCGTCTTGCTGCCCGGTACGGAGGGTCGTCGACTGTCCGCGCGGATCGATGTAGCGCTCGGTCGCCTGCTCGGTAAGGGCCGCGCTCCTGGGTTCTCGGTGCTGGCGACCTCGCTGCTCGTGACCAAGGACGTTGTGAGCTGGCGGGAACTGTTCCCAACCAAGATCGCCATGCGTCTAGACAACGAAGCTCAGGTGGAAATGGCGCTCGGTGAAGGCGCACGGGACCTCGGCGCGGAGTGCGACCGCATCCCGGAGTCCCTTCCCGGCGTCGCCTACGTCCTCCAGGAGGGCAAGCGGGAACCCGTCCGTGTCCGCGCCGCGTACATGACCGACGACGCGATCCGTCACATGGCAACCACGTACGGGCTGCGCGGCGCGATCGAGCCCGCGGTCAACGACAGCGTCACTCTGATGAACCCCAACACCGTTAACGGCGAAGTGGTCGAGAGCGGTGAAGCCGCATGAGCACCAAAGTTCAGGTGGTCGGCCAGCTCGCCCTGCCACTCACTCCGCAACTGCCACTGCCAATGCGGGTCACCGTCAATCAGTGGATCGTTCGCGGTTGGCGTGACCGGGCGGCCTGCCTCGGCAGCAACGATCCCGCGTTCTGCAAAGAGGAACCCACCGTCAAGGAACAGACCGGCGCGGCGCAGACCGTATGCGCGATTTGCCCGGTCCGCCGATCCTGTCTCGCTTCGGCGTTGCTCAACGACGAGCACGGCGTCTGGGGAGGCACTACCGACGCAGACCGTGACGCGATCACAACGAAGCTTGCTGGGCTCTCGGCGTACTGGGCTCGGATCGCGCCGTGGCCGTTGCCCGCTGCCTGCCGGTCCGAGTGGACACCCGGACCGGACGCACTCGACCCCACCGAGCCCCTACCGCTCAAGCGCGACACCAACACCGAAAGGTCGGCGGCATGACCACCTTTGGCTTCACGATCAGCGCCGGCGTTGAGATCGAGGCCGAGCACGAGTTCGTGATCGGTGACCCCGAGGCCTACATCTGCACCCGTATGGCAGCGTCCGCCGACCCGGGCGACTGCGAAGGGCTGATCCCGCCCGCCGAGCCGCACATCGTCGTGACGGTCAATGGCCGGCCTTTGCTGCGGTGGTGCCGAGCGTGCGCGCCGGGGATCGTCGGTAGGGCTTTCGCCGCTTGGCTGGCTCCGTGATGAGCGTTCAGATGCGGTTGTCCGGCGACCCCGAGGAGATCGAGGTCATGGTCAAGGTCCTTGCCGTCGTGTTCCAGCTCGACGGCTCCGGACGGCTCTACACCAACCGTGGAACCGAAGGTGTCCGCTGCTACATCACAGCCCGAATCCCCAACAAATACGACCGATCCGAGCCGTTGACGCCGGATCAGCACCGGTAGGGAGGTGGTCCAGAATGACCGACACAACGACTCGTACGCACGGCAAGATCACGCTGGACCGCTTCCCGCTGGACGTAGTACAAGACCTCGCCATCACCAACGGCGTCTGTGTCCGCCCGATCCTGAACCGCGTCATCGACACCGAGACCGGCACCGAACGCATCGTGGGCGTCTCCTGCGGGTCGACGCTCATCTCGAAGTGCCCGCCGTGCGCCGAAGCGAACCGGCGACTGCGGATGCAGCAGTGCCGCGAAGGCTGGCACCGGGACACCGAACTCGACCTCCCCGCCGACGATGACCAGCTCGAGGACGAGGACCAGTCCGAACCCGAGGACGCCGGCACCGACGCCACGCGCCGCGTCCGTTCGACCCGTCGACGCCAGGACGCACCGGACCTGCCACGGGTCCCGATGGACAAGCGCACGGTTGGTACGACGTTCCGCGCGCCCAACGGCAAGACCTATCGCCCGTCCATGTTCCTCACGCTGACGCTGGACTCGTACGGAGCGACGCACCGTCTCCCGTACCGGGGGATCGGCGGCAAGCTCACGCCGTGCTCGTGCGGCGTCCACCACAGCCCAAACTCGCCTGTGCTGTCGACGCCGGTCGACCCTTCGACGTACGACTACCGCCGCGCCGCGCTCGACGCGCTGCACTTCTCCAAAGGGGTCGACCGGTTCGTGCAGAACCTGCGCCGTTGCGCCGGCTACAAGGCGCAGTACTTCGCCGTGGTCGAGCCACAGAAGCGCCTCGCACCGCACCTGCACATGGCCGTCAGGGGCATTGTCCCGCGTGACGTTGCACGCCAGGTCGCGGCCGCGACGTACCACCAACTGTGGTGGCCCGCCCACCAGACGCCCGTGTACGGCGCTCAGACCGGTCAAGAACTCCCGGTGTGGGACGAGGGCGCGGAACGGTTCATCGACCCCGCCACGGGCGTGCTTCTGCCTACCTGGGATCAGGCGCTGGACGACCTCGCCGCCGATCCGGCAGCGCGACCCGCGCACGTCGTTCGGTTCGGTGAGCAGGTCGATTACAAGGGCATCGTCGCGACCTCGGACGCGAAGGTCGGTAAGGCGATCGGCTACCTGACCAAGTACCTCGGCAAGGCGATCGGGGAGACCTACGGCGACGACCCCGCCGAGCTGCACCCTGCCCAGCTCGACCACCTGAACCGGCTTCACGAGCAGGTCAAGGTTCTGCCATGCTCGCCGGCCTGCGCGAACTGGCTCCTGTACGGGATCACCCCGAAAGACGCGACCGGCAACCTCGTCCCAGGCGAATGCGACGGCAAAGCCCATGACCGCGAACACCTCGGCCTGGGTGGTCGCCGCGTCCTGGTCTCCCGCCAGTGGACCGGCAAGACCCTGACCGACCACCGCGCCGACCGGGCCGAAGTGATCCGACAAACCCTCGCCGCCGCCGGCGTCGAGATGGACGACCAAACCGCACTGTCCGTCGCACAAACCACCAGCGACGACGAGCAACCGCGGTTCATCTGGACGCCCGTTCGACCCGGCGACGAAGACGCACCCACCCAAAAAGAAGTCCTGGCGTACAGCATCACCAAACGCATCCGCTGGCGCGAGCAGTACGAGGCAGCCAAACAACGCGCCCGCGACGGCACCGGACCGCCGAGCGACAGCAATTCGGCAACTGACACGAACGACGCCGCTACTGCGGCCTAGCCAACTGGGGAGCTATCCAATGCAAGACGATTCGCGCCTACTCAAGGTGGAGGAAGTAGCCGAGCACCTGAACGTTTCCCGGTGGACCGTCTACCGGCTGATCAAGGAACGTGAGCTGACCAGCGTCAAGGTCCGCAACGGTCGACGGGTTCCTATGCAGTCCATTCGGGCGTACGTCGCCGGCCTCATTGAGGACGCCGCCTGATGACGACACTCGCATTCGCGGAGCCCGATGAACCCGAGAAGCCTCGGAAGTCCAAGGCCGCCCAGCCGAAGACCGCAAAGGCGCAAGCCGGGAAGCGCAACGTCAATGGCGAGGGCAACATCCGGGAGAGGTCGGACGGGCGCTGGGAGGGTCGGGCGTACGTCATCACGACTGACGGGCGGGAGGTCCGCCGTAGCGTCTACGGCAAGTCCTGGGAGGACGTGCACGAGAAGCTGACCAAAATGCAGGCGGACACCATGTCCGGCAAGCGGGTGGCGTCGAGTTCGCAGACAGTCGGTGAGTACCTGGAGTACTGGCTCCAGGAGCACGCTCGTCACCGGGTCCGGGACACGACGTACGCAAGCTATCGGTGGCTGGTCGAGAAGTACCTCGTACCGCTGTTCGGCAAAAAGAAGCTGACCGCGTTGCGTCCGGCTGACATTCGGCGCGGCTTCTTCCAGCTCAAGCAGACGTGCCAGTGCTGCGCGAAGGGCAAGGACCAGGCCCGCGAGGACCGGGCCAAGAAGCTCCGCGCCGCGCGCGCCGGCAAGGCTCCAAGGAAGAACGCTCGGCCGATCGAGGGGGCACGCTGCTGCGCCAAGACTCCGCGTGAGTGCTGCCGGGACGTGGTGTCGGACGGCACGGTGCGCTACCTACACCGAGTGCTGCGCGCTGCGCTTCAGGACGCGGTCACCGAGGACGAGATCCTGACCGAGAACGTCGCGAAGAAGCTGCGAATGGATCACAAGTACAGGCCGGCCTTCAAGGCGTGGAAGGCGGACGACGCAACGAAGTTCCTCGGGGCGATTCGGGATGACCGGCTATACGCGCTGTACGCCGTCGCTCTCTCCCTGGGTCTCCGGCGCGGCGAGGCACTGGGCCTGAGGTGGTGGGACGTCGACCTGATCAACGGCGTGATTCGGGTCGAGCACGGCTTGCACCGCGTCGACGGCGAGCTACAACTCGGGTTGGTGAAGACGGATGGGTCCCTTCGGGAGATCCCGGTCCCGAAGTCGTTGCTCCCTGTCCTTGACGCGCATCGGAAGGCGCAAGAAGCCGAGCGCGCCGGCCACCTCGCCGAGCTGGCCGCACCCGACAAGAAGAAGGAGTGCGCTGCAGCCATCGAGGCGTGGGACAAGGGGTTCGTGTTCACGACCATGCTGGGTACGCCGATCGAGCCGCGGAATGTGAACCGGCACTTCGACGCCCTGTGCGCCAAGTCCGGCGTACGGCGGATCCGGTTCCACGACCTGCGGCACTCGTGTGCGTCGTTGCTGTGGAGTCAGGGTGTCCCTCTTGAGCAGATCCAGGACATTCTTGGGCACGCTGACCCCCGCACTACGAAGGTGATCTACGTCGACGTGGCCGAGGAGTTGCAGCGGGAGGCCGTGGACAAGCTCGGGTTTCTGTTCGAGGAGCGCGGAGAGTGACGTTGGGGTCAATCGTGGGGGTCAAGAGGGCGGCGAGCATGACAGCCGCCCTCTCTGCCGTTGCCCCCGGACACACAAAAGCCCAGGTCAGAGAGTGTCTGCCTGGGCTTCTACGTGGCGCGCTCGGAGGGATTCGAACCCCCAACCTTCTGATCCGTAGTCAGATGCTCTATCCGTTGAGCTACGAGCGCTGGACAACGTCGAGTAACGATACATGGAGGGGGCGGGTGTAGGCCAATCGGCTCTGGAGGGCGGCGCGGTGTGGGGTGCGGAGGGGGTTGGGAGCCCTACGATCCGCGCATGGGTATCGAGGATTTGCTGGGCGGGCGGGATCTCGGGGACGTCAAGAAGGCGGTCGGGTTCGTGATGGAGAACTCGGACGACTTCCAGAAGGTGCTGGAGCTCGTGCGGGGGTTGCCGGACGGGGCGGTCGGACTCATCGGGCAGTTGCCGGAGTTGCTGAAGACCATCGGGACCGGGCTGGCTGAGGCTGGTGAGCAGGCGGCGAAGGCTGCTGGGGCGCTGGTTGGGGATGACGGTGAAGGTGGCGCGCGGAAGGCGCTGACCGGGAGCGCCGGCACGATGAACGCGGCCAAGGACCGGCTGAAGGACGCTGCCGGGATGTTGTCAGGCCTGGCTGGTGAGCTGGACAAGATCCCTGGGATCGGCGACGCCGCGGCCAAGAAGCTGAACGACGGGAGCGGCCAGATCGGCGGGGTCGCGACCGAGGTCGGGAGCCTGGCCGGCAACCTGCAGGACCTGTCGGACATCCTCGCCACGGTCGGCGACGCCCTGAAGGGCCTGGGCACGAAGCTCACCGAGTCCGGCGGGTCGGTCAAGACGCTGTTGAGTTAGGCCGGGCGTAGGCCGGGCGCGCGTGAAGTTCCCGTACGCCGAGGCCGCGGCGGGCGGATCCCGCCGTCAGGCAGGCGCTACCTCGCACCGCACCCGGAGACCTGCCGTGTCAGGTCCCGCCAGGACATGCTTGGGCGATCCAGCCGCGGCGTAGTCAGGTGCCGTTGGCAACCATGCGCAGGTCGGCGGCGACCAAACCGCCAGCCCGCACCCGTCAGCGCCAGGTCACCAATCAGCCGCAGACTTACCACGCTGTAGTCGGCGCGGCGGCAGCGCACGCGTGGAAACACCCACCACCTGCCAACTCACCCACCGGCCGCACACCCACCACGCTGCAGTCGACGCGGCGGCAGCCGCACACCGCGTGCGGTAGCGCGCAAGACACCCCTCGGGCGCGCGGGAGCGGGCGCGGGAGCACGGCGACGAAGGAGCCGCGCGTAGCGGGCGCGGGAGCGGGCGCGGGAGCACGGCGACGAAGGAGCCGCGCGTAGCGCACGCGTGGGGAGGCATCACCACCTCCACCTCACCCACCAGCAACAGACCCACCAGGCTGTAGCCGACGCGGCGGCAGCCGCACACCGCGCGGCAGCGCGCAACACACCTCGGGCGGGCGGGAGCGGGCGCGGGAGCACGGCGACGAAGGAGTCGCGCGTAGCGCACGCGTGGGGAAGCATCACCACCTCCACCTCACCCACCAGCAACAGACCCACCACGCCGTAGTCGACGCGGCGGCAGCCGCAGACCGCGCGGCAGCGCGCAACACACCTCGGGCGGGTGGGAGCGGGCGCGGGAGCACGGCGACGAAGGAGTCGCGCGTAGCGCCCGCGTGGGGAGGCATCACCACCTCCAGTGCGCCCATCAGCAACAGACGAAGGAGTCGCGCGTCGGGGAACATCACTTTGTGCGCGGGAACCGGTTGGGGGGTGGTTCCCGTCTAAGGGGGGTTGGCTGGGGCGTTGGGGAGGACCTTCGCGTGGTTAAGGTCGCGGGTATGGGTAGTCGGCTGGTGCGGGGTGCTGCGATCGGGTGTGGGGTGGCGGCGATCGCGGGGGGCGGGATCGGGTGGGCGGTCGGGGAGCCGGTGACGCCTGCGGACATCGTCGCGGCGCGGACGATGCCGGCGGACTTGTGTGCGCGGATCGGGGACGTCTCGAGCCTGTTGCCTAAGGCATCGAGTGGGCCGGTGACGATGACGCAGGTCGGGAGTACGACGATCACTTGCGAGGCTGGCAGCTCCCGGGCGAAGGTGCGTGCGTACACGGCGGCGAGCGTGAAGGTCACCATCACGCCGTACGGCGGACAGGATGCCGGTGCCGGGAACAAGCCGTTCACGCCGACGCAGACCGCGAAGAAGGTCTTCACCCGATCGCCGATGAAGACGCTCGACGAGGACCGGCCGTACCCGACCAAGATCAGCCGGACCGCGAGCGGCATGGCCGGCGAATCGTGGGCCGTACGCGCCCTCGTGCAGCGCGCGGACATCGTCGTACAGGTTGACTACACAGCCAATCCGGTGGAAGCGGACGTCGCACAGAAGGCGGCGCTGGCGTTGGCGGATCGCGCTATCTGGGAGAGCAAGTGAGTACGCCGGAGATCCCGGGCTACCAGCTGGATCAACGACTGCTCCAGCACCCGCTCGCCGAGTTGTGGCACGGCCGCACGTTCACCGGGATGGAGATCGTCGCGCTCGTGCTGAGCGAGGACGGCGCGCGCGACGCCACGGTCGTGGAGCGACTGACCCGGGCGAGCCGCGACGCCGCGCTCGTGCCGGGCCAGCAGGAGGCCCCGCTCTGGGCGGCCAACTTCAGCTCGAGCCGCCCGTACGCGATCACCCAGCTGATCCCCGGGCAGACCGGCGCGGAGCGGTTGATCGACCCGCTCGACGGAATCATCGGCAACGACGACGTGTCCTTGCAGGCGGTCCGCGAGCAACTCAGCGGGTACGGCGCCATGCCGCCGGACCTCCCGCAAGCAGACAACATCCCGTCGTACGTCGACCGCCCGGAGCAACGGCAACCGCAGACGCAGGCCGAGATCGAGCAGTCGAAGATCGACATCGCCCGCCAGTACAGCCGCAAGATCGGCTCCTGGATCTACGCCGTCGTGGCAATCGTCGTCCTAATCGTTTTCAGCATCACGTACTCGATCGGCTCCGCAATCGGCAGCGCTGTGAAGAAGGACGACCCGGTCGAGGTCGCGGCACCTGCAGTCAGCCCGGAGGCGTTCCCGGCCAAGGTCCTGATCCCGCCGATCACCATCGTGACGACAGCGCCGTACAAACGCCCCGACGGATCGGCCGGCGTCTTCGGCGCGACATACCAGGCCGGTGCGGATCTCCAGATCATCACCACAGCCGAACTGCCGTTCGCGCTCGGCTGGCCGCGGCCGCCGCAGGTGATGCGGCTGGGTGAGTCCTCGCAGCTGATCCTGCGGAAGGTCGTGACCGCGTCCGAGTACGACCCGAAGAACGGCCTGAAGAACTCGTTCCAGGCACAGCTCGCGCTGCACCCGTGCGTGAGTCTGGCGCAGTGCCTGGCCGACCGGCCGTCGTTCGACCAGCTGTGGACGAAGATCTACAAGACGACCGCGCCGGCGACCGCAAAGGACGCGCGGACCTGGCTGACGGTATCGACGAAGGCGCCGTACACGATCACGATGACGCACGCGTTCCTGAGCGGCGGGCAGTGGTGGCTGGTCGGCGCGATGGTCTACGGACAGGCGGCCGAGGCGCCGGACGTCCAGCGGGTCGTCAACGACATCTGGCGGCAGACCAGTTGATCGACCGCAAAATCTTCTGAACGGCCCGCGCGAACAGCGCGGGCCGTTCTCATTTTCACAAGGCCCGCCGGAAAGCGATTGTCGCGAAAACTTTGTGACCGGGTTCACGTTCTGGCGGTTCACAGCCCCCGGGTCGTTCGCGTACCGTAGTACCACTTGCACACTGGTATACGTCCACTGGACGCACTGGTATGCGAGCGAGTACACCGCCAGCCAGCTGCATCGAACCGCCGGAGACCCCGGCGGCCGGACGCCGTACCCGCCTCTCAGCGTCGAGGGGCCGGACGTCGCCGGGCCCGACAGCCGAGAGGGAATGAGCCGCGAATGACGACAACCGCCAGCCCGACCCATACCGAGACCGCCACCTCAGCAGCCACCAAGGACCCCCTCCCCGGCGAAGCCCCGACGCAGTACGACCTGACCGCGGCCCCGACGCAGCACGCCGGCCTGCTGAACTGGGTGGCCGAGGTCGCCGAGCTCACGCAGCCCGACCGGATCCACTGGGTCGACGGGTCGGACGCGGAGTACGCCACCCTGACCAACGAGCTCATCGCGGCCGGCACCATGGTCCGGCTGAACGAGGAGAAGAAGCCGAACTCGTTCTGGGTCCGCACGGATCCGAGTGACGTGGCGCGGGTCGAGCAGCGCACGTTCATCTGCTCCGCCGAGGAGAAGGACGCCGGTCCGACCAACAACTGGATGGACCCGGCGCAGATGAAGTCGCTGATGACGGAGCTGTACCGCGGTTCGATGCGCGGCCGGACGATGTACGTCGTCCCGTTCTGCATGGGCCCGCTGACGGCGGAGAAACCGATGTTCGGTGTCGAGATCACCGACTCGGCGTACGTCGTCGCGTCGATGCGGATCATGTGCCGCACCGGCGCCGAGGTCCTGGACAAGCTGGGCGAGGACTCGCCGTACGTTCCCTGCCTGCACTCGGTCGGCGCACCGCTCGAGCCGGGCCAGAAGGACGTGCCGTGGCCGTGCAACGACGAGAAGTACATCGTCCAGTTCCCCGAGGAGCGGGCGATCTGGTCCTACGGCTCCGGGTACGGCGGCAACTCGCTGCTCGGCAAGAAGTGCTACTCGCTGCGGATCGCCTCTGCGATGGCCCGCGACGAAGGCTGGCTGGCCGAGCACATGCTGATCCTCAAGCTGATCTCGCCGGAGAAGAAGGTCCACTACGTCGCGGCCGCGTTCCCGAGCGCCTGCGGCAAGACCAACCTGGCGATGCTCGACCCGACCCTGGAGGGCTGGGAGGTCGAGACGCTCGGCGACGACATCGCCTGGATGCGGTTCGGCAAGGACGGCCGGCTGTACGCCGTGAACCCGGAGTTCGGCCTGTTCGGTGTTGCCCCCGGCACCGGCTGGAAGACGAACCCGAACGCGATGCGCACGATCGAGAAGGGCAACTCGGTCTTCACCAACGTCGCGCTCACCGACGACGGTGACGTGTGGTGGGAGGGCTACTCGCCGACCCCGCCGGACCACCTGACCGACTGGAAGGGCCGCGAGTGGACGCCGGACAACGGCGAGCTCTCGAGCCACCCGAACAGCCGGTTCTGCACGCCGATCAAGCAGTGCCCGATCATCGCCGACGAGTACGACGACCCGAACGGCGTGCCGATCTCCGCGATCATCTTCGGCGGCCGTCGCGCCACCACGGTCCCGCTGGTGACCGAGTCGCGTGACTGGGCGCACGGGGTGTTCATGGGCGCGACGCTGTCGTCCGAGACCACCGCGGCCGCGGTCGGCCAGGTCGGCGTCGTACGTCGCGACCCGATGGCGATGCTGCCGTTCCTCGGGTACGACGCCGGGCAGTACTTCGACCACTGGCTGACCGTCGGCAAGCAGCACGACGCGGCGCAGCTGCCGAAGATCTTCTACGTGAACTGGTTCCGCAAGGACGACGCGGGCAAGTTCGTCTGGCCGGGTTTCGGTGAGAACAGCCGCGTGCTGAAGTGGGTCATCGACCGGATCGAGGGTCAGGCCGACGCGGTCGAGACCCCGATCGGCCGGGTGCCGGCTGCCGACGCACTCGACGTCGCCGGGCTGGACCTGACCCCGCAGGACCTCGAGATCGCGCTCGACGTCGACGTCGAGGAGTGGAAGGCCGAGATCCCGCTGATCGAGGAGTGGTTCGCCAAGCTCGGCGACACCGTGCCGACTGAGCTCAAGGTCGAGCTCGACAACCTGAAGGCCCGGCTGGGCTGACTTGGTCCTGTCCGGTGATCCAGCGCCGTAGCGAGGAGGTGCTCGGTGCGGTGCATCGGCGCGCGGGGGCGAAGGGGTCGATGCGGAGCATCGTTCCCTTTGCACCCGTGCGGCGAGGTGCCGTGCCGAGTGCCCCGCAGTAGGCGATGGATCACCGGACAGGGCCTGACTCCGGCCGCCGAATCGGAAGCCGGCGGCCGGACCGACAGCGCGGTGCCTTGGCTTATCCGCCGGGGCGCCGCGCTGTACTTTCTGCCAGCACCCGCTGGACCTCGTCGTCGCTCACCGACGAGAAGTCCCGGTAGGCCTGGCCGACCGCGTTGAAGTACCGCGGGATCCACGCGCACACCACCTGATCGGCGATCCGCGCCAGCCGTCGGCAGCTCTCCACACCACCCACCGGCACGGCGACGATCACGCGCGCCGGCCGCTGCCGTCGTACCGCTTCGACCGCTGCTCGCATCGTCGAGCCGGTGGCCAGTCCGTCGTCGACGAGGATCACCACCCGATCGCGGACGTCGATCGGCGGCCGATCCCCGCGGTACGCCGATTCGCGCCGGCGTAGCTCGAGCATCTCGCGCTGCCGTACCTCCTCCATCGCGGCCGCGTCGACGTCCCGCGCGATCTGTTCGTTGCGCACGACATGCAGTTCCTCGCCGACGCCTGCGATCGCACCCATCGCCAGCTCGGGCTGCCCCGGGTACCCCAGCTTGCGCACGATCAACACGTCGAGCTCCGCACCGAGGGCGTCCGCGACCGGCGCCGCGATGGGTACGCCGCCGCGTGCGAGCCCGAGCACCAGGACCGAACCGGCGACCTGGCCGAGCTCGTCGGCGAGCGCCTCGCCCGCAGCCGCCCGATCGAAATACGGCCTCCTCATCCCGCCATGATCCAACTACGTTGACCCCATGCGAATCCCTGAGACCGCGCGAGCCGGAGGAGTAGCACCATGGGCATGAAAATCGGTGTGATGCTCCCCCTCGGCGCAGGAGATGGCCCCGGCGGCGGTATGCCCGGATGGAAGGACGTCCGGGCAGTTGCCGAGGCGGCGGAACAGGGCGGACTGGACTCGGTCTGGATCGCCGACCACTTCCTCTACCGCGACCCCGAAGGCCAGATCTACGGCATGCACGAGTCGTGGACCCTGCTGACCGCGGTCGCAGCCGTCACCTCCCGGGTAGAACTCGGAAACATGGTCCTCTGCGCCTCGTTCCGAGACCCCGGCCTCACCGCCAAAATGGCCGCAACCCTCGACGAGGTATCCGCCGGAAGACTCATCCTCGGCCTAGGCGCAGGCTGGCACGACCCCGAATACGAAGCATTCGGCCTACCCACCGACCACCGCGTAGGCCGCTTCGAGGAATGGCTGGAAATCGTCGCGAGAATGATCCGCGGCGAAACAGTCACCTATGAAGGCACCTATTACAAGGTGAAGGAAGCAAACCTAGACCCAGCCCCACCCCACCGCATCCCGCTTCTCATCGCCGGCCACCGACCCCGCATGATGCGCGTGATCGCGCAGTGGGCCGACATGTACAACACCGCCTGGTACGGCACCCCCAACGAGAAGCTCGAAGAACGCCTGGAAACCCTCCGCCAAGCAACAGAAGCAGCAGGCAAACCAGCAAACTCAGTAACCGCCACAGTCGGCATCATCGTCCGCGACCCAGACCAACAAATAGCGGAACCAAGCCCCAACGCAATCCCGGTAAAAGCCCTACCAGAAGCAATCACAGCCTACGAAAAGCTAGGCGTAGAACACCTGATCATCTCCCCAGAACCAATGACCCCACAAACAGTCGAGCAAATCGCACAAGCAAAGGCCCCTTAACAACAAACCCAGCCACGCAAGACCCCGAGGGCCCCAGCCCGGTGAACGCAATCCGGGGGTCCGGGGGGCGGAGCCCCTCCGGGCGGGGTCCGGGGGTCGCACCCCCGGTGAAATGCCGA
The DNA here is from genome assembly GCF_040675555.1 of Kribbella sp. NPDC049584. NCBI lineage: Bacteria > Bacillati > Actinomycetota > Actinomycetes > Propionibacteriales > Kribbellaceae > Kribbella > Kribbella sp. NPDC049584. Next base: position 124,132 of record NZ_JBFAPF010000012.1, on the reverse strand, counting down.
AGCTCCCCTGGTCTGCGCTTTCTGCAGACAGGGGAGCCCCAGGAGCGGAGGCGGCGGGATTTGAACCCGCGAGAGGGGATTACCCTCAACCCGCTTAGCAGGCGGGCGCCATCGACCGGACTAGGCGACGCCTCCTCCGACGATCCCCACGCGGGGGACACGACGACGGCCAAGACTATCCGCTCGACCGGCTCGGCGGCAAAGCGGGTGGGTCGACACTCTCGGTGGTGGGGGCAGCACGTTGGGGCAGTAGCCCGAGGCCCCTGTACTGTGGCGACATCGACGGGGGTCGCCAGCATCACGCGTCAACCAACTCGGTGTGGTAGGCGTCTGAAGTACCGTGGGCCGCTGCGTGCGGCCGACGGAGGGGTCGCCACGTCGTCGATCAGGGAACGGAGCCATGTCGCGGAGTACTCGCGCAGCCGGTCGCAGGGCAGCGCCTCGTGCCAGCCGGTCCCGGGCCCGTTCGCATCGGGCCAGGACGGCCTCGAAGGCGATCGGACTCACCCTGCTCAGCGCACTGGTGCCGGGCTCCGGCCTGTTGATGGGCGGCCGGAAGAAGCTCGGCGCTTTCGTGCTGACGATCAGCGTCGGACTGCTGCTGATCGCGGCGTACGTCGGTCTCACGCAGCGCGACTCGGTTCTCGCGCTCGCGGTGTCGCCCCGGCAGTTGCTGGTCGCCACCGGCGCCGTCGTACTGCTCGGGGTGCTCTGGATCTGGGTCGTGGTCGCGTCCCACAAGCTGCTCCGCCCGGTCAGCATGACCTACACGAGCCGGCTGGCCGGCTCGATGTTCGTCGGGCTGCTGTGCTTCGGGATCGCCGTACCGACGACGGTCGCCGCACAGACCGTGATGGCGCAGCGCGACCTGGTCGGCAGCGTGTTCCAGTCCGAGGGCAACTCCAAGAGCGCGACCCGGCCGAAGGTGACCAACGCGAGCGACCCGTGGGCGAAGACGCCGCGGCTGAACCTGCTGCTGCTCGGCGCCGACGACGGCGTGGGCCGGACCGGTGTCCGCACCGACACCGTGATCGTGGCGAGTATCGACACCAAGACCGGTAACACCGCGCTGATCTCGCTCAGCCGGAACTGGATGCGGATGCCGTTCCCGGAGGACTCGCCGCTGCACAAGATCTACCCGGACGGCTACTGGGACCCGAGCAAGGGAAACGTCGAGCAGCCGGAGTTCTACCTGGACTCGATGTACGACAACATCCCGAAGCAGCACCCCGGCGTCCTTGGCCAGACCGACAACGAGGGCGCGGACGCGGTGAAGCTCGCGGCCAGCGCCGCGCTCGGGCTGGACATCGACTACTACATGCAGGTCAACCTGGCCGGTTTCCGGCAGATCATCGACGCGGTCGGCGGCATCACGGTGAACGTGAACTACCGGGTCCCGATCGGTGGCGACTACGGCGAGGGACCGGGGACGAACGGTCACCACCTGCCGTCCGGATACATCGAGCCGGGTCCTAACCAGAAGCTCGACGGCTACCACGCCCTGTGGTTCGCCCGCGGCCGGTACGGTCTCAGCGACCCGTCGCGGCAGGAGCGGCAGCGCTGCACGATCCACGCGCTGGTGAACACGGTCAACCCGGCGACCCTGGTGACGAAGTACCAGGAGATCGCCTCGGCCGGCAAGCAGCTGCTGCGCACCGACATCCCGCAGGAGATCCTGGGGGCGTTCATCCAGCTCGGGCTGAAGGTGAAGAGCGCCAAGGTCACCAACATCGACCTGGACAAGGACAAGAACTTCCCGACCGGCAAGAACCCGAACTACGCGGCGATGCGGGAGATCATCCAGAAGGCGCTCAGCGCGCAGACCAACCCGGTCGCGTCGACGCCGACGGTGAAGCCGACCAAGAAGCCGACCTCCGGGACGAGCTCGAAGAAGCCGACCCCGTCGAAGACCACGGCCACCCCCGGCGCCGCGCAGAACCTGAACGACGCGTGCGCCTACAACCCGAGCCAGACCGGAAACTGAGACAAATTCGTTTGGTTGAACCCGAGCGGCGGAATCATGACAACTCACTGAAGCTGAGTCACACCTGGGGGTGACTGTGAGGCGTTCGCTGGCGGTTGTGGTCGGAGCTGCGGTTCTGGTCTGTGCGGGCTGCAGCAGTGAGCCGGACGAGGGCGCCGCGCCTCCACCACGCGGTACGACGAAGACGAGCGCACCGCCGGCGTCGACTGCGCCCAAGCCCAAGCCCGCTCCGAGTGCGGTCGCGCTTTCGGTGCCGATGTACCAGCGGGCGCTGACGAATGTCGAGAAGGTGCTCAAGCCGTCGGTCGCGCGGGTGATGAACGCGCAGACGATCGCGGCCTTCGACGCGTCCCGGGCCCAGCTCGCGAAGGCCGTCGTCATCGAACGCGGCGAGCTGGCGAAGATCACTCCGCCGAAGGGCCTGGTGACGGCGCATCCCGCCGTACTCGATGCCTTCGACGCGTACGCCGGGAACGTGAGCACGGAGCTGACCCGGGCCGGCGGCACGAAGACCGGCTGCGGGTTCCCGAAGTCCCTGGAGGTCCGGCTGTACGAGGCGAAGAGCGGACTGCGGTTCGCGTACTCCAAGCTCGCGCAGAGCGTGCAGAAGTCGATCGGCAGGGGCGTGAAGTTCGGCGCGCTGTCGGTGCCGCCGAAGCTGGCGCAGCCGGCCGTGATCGCGGGCCGGGGCGAGAATGGCGACGTGTTCCAGCGGTCCGGTTCGCGCGGCTCGGGCACGCTCGAGATCAAGAACGCCGGCGACGACGTGGTGATTGTGATCGCGGGCAGCAACCCGCGCCAGCCGCAGGCGTCGATCTACGTCCGGGCGAACAAGACCGCGACACTGAACGGGATCCGCAGCCAGGACTACTGGGTCTACTTCAAGTCCGGGACGAACTGGGACGCGAAGAACCACCGGTTCACCGAGAACTGCTCGTACCAGAAGTTCGACGACATCTTCGACGGGTCGTACAACTGGACGATCAGCCTGGCCAAGACCCCGGTCGGCAACGCGTCGTCCTCGGAGACGGAATCCTTCTGACGTGATCAGCCCGGGCGGATGAGATCCTGTGTCGATGCGCACGACGTACCGGATGCGGTCGGGACGGTTCCTCGGGATCCTGGCCGCCGGGCTGATCATTCTCGGGGTGGCCGCAGTGCTGTGGGCACTGGGGCTGCCGTCCGTCGCGATCTCGGTGTTTGTTTCGCTCGGCGGACTGATCACGCTGGCCGGCCTGTGGATCCTGGCCCGGCCGCCGAAGGTCGCGCGGCTGCGGGACTCCGACATCGAGGTGCGCGGCGTACGGACGCCCTGGACCGACATCACCGAGGTCGGCCGGGTCGAGACCACGCACGGCGAGGCGATCGTGCTGCGCACCAAGCAGCCCGACCACCCGATCCTGCTGCCGCTGTCCTGGCTCGCGCCGAAGCAGGTCCCGTCGCTGGAGACCACGCTGCGCGACAAGCTGAACGCGGCCCACGGGTACACGATCTGGGACGGCACTGTCCCGGAGGAGACCGGCAGCGCAGAATGATCCGGTGCTTTCCTTCGAACTGTCGTACGACGAGCTACTGACCTACCAGGGTACGAACCCGCGGCCCGCGGACTTCGACGAGTTCTGGGACAAGGCGCTGTTGTCCCTGGACGAGATCCCTGCCGACGCGGAGTTCGTGGACGCGACCGATTTCCCGCTGACCACAGCGACCGCGCAGCACCTGTACTTCACCGGGACCGGCGGGTATCGGGTGCACGCGAAGGTGCTGCGGCCTGCTGAGCCGACCGGTCCGGCGGTGCTGCTCTTCCACGGGTACGGCGGTGAGCAGCCGAAGTGGGTCGAGCTTCTGCCGTACGCGGCTCGCGGGTTCACAGTCGCGGCGCTCGACGTACGGGAGCAGGTCGGCTTCCGGACTCCGTCGCAGGAGGGCAACAGTTTCTCGCTGCAGCATCATCTGGTGCACGGGCTGGACGCCGGGCCGGACGGGTTGCTGTACAAGCACATCTTCCTCGACACGCGGCGGCTGGCCGATGTGATCGGTGGATTGCCCGAGGTGGATGCCTCGCGGATCGCGACCACCGGTTGGAGTCAAGGTGGTGGGTTGTCGTTGGTGGCGGCAGCGCTGACGCCGTCGATCAAGTACACGGCGAGCGTGTACCCGTTCCTGTGCGACTACCAGCGGACGTGGGATCTGAACCTGGAGACCGGGCCGTACGACGAGATCGTCACGTGGTTCCGCAAGCGCGACCCCAGGCATCTGCGTCAGGACGAGGTGTTCACGACGCTTGGCTACATCGACGTACAGAACCTAGCCCCGCGGATCCAGGCCGAGGTGACCCTCTTCGTCGGCCTCGAGGACCAGGTCTGCCCGCCGTCGACCCAGTTCGCCGTCTACAACAAGCTCGAGACGGTCAAGGAAACCCGCCTCTATCCCGACTTCGGCCACGACGACCTCCCCGGCGCCCACGACGACATCTACCAACTCATCGGCACCAAGCTCTAGGAGTAGATGTCAAGTTTGATCCTTGGGTCGTCGAGGTTGGTGACGGCCTGGATGAGGGTGCCGGCTTGTGGGTGGTTGCGGTCGATCAGCATCACCACGCGGTTGATGTAGTGGTCGACGCCGCCGCCGATGCCCGTGGCGCCCGCCCAGGTGATCTGATGCGGAAAGAGTCGGTCGGCCAGCTCGCTGAGCTCGTCGGCGGAGTACTGGACCTGGACGAACAGGACGCGCAACCACGTCGGACTCGTCACCAGCAGCAGGAGGCGAGCCTGTTGGAGGGCGTCCTCGGTGGTCATCTGCACCGTCAGCGTCGCGGTCTCGGAGTCCCACAGCATGCCGCCGTCGTATGCCGCCAGGGGCGCCAGGAGGCCGCGAATCCGATCCATTTCTTCGGTGGCCAGCGCCTCCCCCGTGATGTCCAACGGCAACCACTCACTTGCCTCTGGATCGTGCCCCCACTTCTTGTCCACAACCACAGGCTAAGCAGCGACTACAGCAGGAACCAGTAGTTCACTGTCGGACCTTGGGTGGCCAGGCCGCCGCCGACCGAGTCGTACAGCGCGCGGGCCGGGGTGTTGTCCGCGCCGGTGGTGAGGAACATCTTCGTGGCGCCATCCGCCTGACCGGCGGTCATGAAGGTGGTGAGGAGAGCGCGACCGATTCCTTCGCCTCGGTGGGGCTCACGGACCTCCAGTTGGTGGAGGTAAAGCATCGAGGAGCCTTCGGGACGGGGTAGGCGGTAACCCCAGCACCAGCCGGTGAGCTCGTCACCTTTGGTTGCTACGAAGGACAGCGTGCCCGGTGAATCCAGAAAGGACAGGTCGGCGTCGCGGTTCATGAAGGTGTGGACGGTGCGGGTCAGGAGTTTTGCGTCGGGGGTGAGGATCTCAGGCATAGGGGCGGGTCCAGAGGATTGAGTAGCGGTAGAGGAGGTGGCGGCGGTAGGTCGCTCCGGGGAGAAGTTCGGCGGCCAGCGCCTGCATGTCCGGGTAGGTGACGGGTGGTGGCCACACGATGGGTGATGGGTGTTGCCAGTGGCCCTTAACGACGCGGTGCGCGGCGCCTACGGCGGCAGCGGTCAGGAGGTACGGCGCGTCGCGCGGCATCGTGGGACGGGCCAGACCGACGACCGCCAGCACGCCGCCCGGTCGCACCAGCGAGCGCATGCGCAGCAGACCTGCCCGGGCGTCGACGTGGTGCAAGGTGGCGACCGAGGCGACGACGTCGTACGCCGGTTCGAGCGGGTACTCCAGGAAGTCGCCGCAGATGTAGGAGATGTCGTCGTCGTACGAGCCGGCCTCCGACAGGCTCGGCGCGTCCAGGTCGATGCCGGTGACGTGCGGTACGACGGCGCGGAGCTTGCGGGCGAGCATGCCCTCGCCGCAGCCGATGTCCAGCGCAGATGTGGCGCCGGGCGGGACGGCACGCAGAATGCGTGAGTGGTAGTGGATGTTGTGGTTCCACCGCTGGCTCATCCGCCCATCCTCGCCGAAAGCGGGGCCTACGATCGTGGGGGGAGGGTGATGGTGCGGATCCAACTGCTCGGTGGTTTCGCTGTCGATCGCGGGGGGCGATCCGTCGATCCGACGGTGTGGCGGCTGCGCAAGGCACGGACGCTGGTCAAGCTGCTCGCGTTGACGCGCGATCAGCGGCTGCATCGCGACGTACTGCTCGAGGCGCTCTGGCCGGACCGGCCGTCGACGTCTGCGGTCAACAACCTCCATCAAGCCCTGCATGTCGGACGGAGGGCGCTCGCGGGTGACGAGCCGAGCAACGGCCTGCTGGAGCTGCGCGACGACTTCGTCGTACTGCTCGCGGACGGGCTCGTCGACGTCGACGTACGGACGTTCGAACGGCTGGCCGCGCTGGGTCGAACTAGTGGTGATCTGGCCGACCTCCGGGCCGCAGTGGCCGCATACGCAGGCGATCTGCTGCCGGAGGACAGGTTCGAGGACTGGGCCGTCCGGCCGCGCGAGGAGCTCCGCGCGACCTTCGGCAACCTTCTGGTCGACTTCGCGGACGCAGCCGCGGCGGATGGACATGAGGCCGAGGCGCTCGACGCCCTGACGCGCGCACTCGCCATCGATCCGCTGCACGAACACGGCGTCCGCAGCCTGATGCGACGGCTCGCGGCCACGGGCCGTTCGTCGGAAGCGTTGGCGCAGTACGAACGCCTGAGAAGCGACCTGCGGACGGCGTACGGCACCGATCCCGACCCGGATACCCAACGCGTGTACCAAGAACTGCTGACCGGCACCGGCACCGGCACCGTCACCGTCGACAAGCAGCCGAGGCACAACCTCGCGCCGGCGTTGACGAGTTTCGTCGGCCGTGAGCGCGAGATCGCGGACGTCCATCGCCTGATGGAGCAGGGCCGCCTGGTCACCCTTACCGGCGTCGGCGGTGCCGGCAAGACCCGCTTGGCGGAGGAGGCCGCACGCCGACTCGTCGACTCGTACGCCGATGGCGTGTGGATCGCCGACCTCGTACCGGTGGCCGATCCGCACCTCGTAGCCGACAGCGTCGCGGCCGCACTGGGCCTCGAGCCTGCAGCCGGCTCGGACTCGACACGCACCCTGATCACCCGCCTGGCGCCGCGCAATCTCCTGCTGGTGCTCGACAACTGCGAGCATCTCCTCGCCGCCTGCGCCGGTCTAGCAAGCGCAGTACGACGGAGCTGCCCCGGCGTCAGCCTGCTCGCGACCAGCCGCGAACCCCTGCACGCTCCGGGCGAGGTGACGTTCCGCGTACCGTCTCTCGAGCTGCCCGAGCCAACGGATGCACTGGACCGGCTCCGCACGCTCTCGTCGGTAAGGCTGTTCGTGGACCGAGCCCAGGACGTCCGGCCCGGCTTCGTCCTCGACGCCACCAACGCCGCCGCCGTCGTAGAGATCTGTCGCTGCCTCGACGGCATTCCGCTCGCCCTGGAGCTGGCCGCCGCGCGTGCCTCTCACCTGGAGGCTGCAGAGATCGCCGCACGTCTGGGCGAAGCACTCTCCTTGCTCGGCCGTCCCGGTGAGGTCACCCGCCACGCGACGCTGCGAGCGACCCTCGAGTGGAGTCATGCCTTGCTGTCGGACGACGAGCAGGTCCTGCTGCGCAGGCTCGCGGTCTTCGCCGGCAGTTTCTCGCTCCGGTCCGCCGAGCAGGTGTGCGCCGACGAACGCCTGCCCAGCTCAGATGTTCTGGACATCCTCGGTCGTCTGGTCGACAAGTCGCTGCTCTTGGTCGACCACGACGGGCAGCGTTCCCGCTACAGACTCCTGGAGACCATTCGCCAGTTCGCGCGTGAGCGTCTCGTCGCGGCGCACGAGGCCGCACCGATGGAGGCGGCGCACTGCAGACACTTCCTGGAGTTGGCGGCCGACGAGGATCCCGAGCGGGCCGGCGTCGTCGTCGAACGTCCTCAGTTGCTCGACGCCGACCACGACAACCTCCGCGCCGCACTCACCTGGGCGCTCCGCCACGATCACGAGCGGGCCTTGCTGCTCGGGCTCAGCCTCTCGCCGTACTGGTTGGCGCGAGGGCACTTCTCCGAAGGTGCGGGCTGGCTCGAGCGCGTTCTCGACGTCGCCGTCGAACCGTCGCGCGAGCGGGCCCGTGCCATCTTCGCGCTGTCGATCCTGCTCGCCCGGAGCGGGCTGGCCGACCGGCTCCCCCGACTCGGCGACGAGGCAGTCGCGGTTGCCTATCAGTCCGGAGACCAGGTCGACCTGGTCTCCACCCGGATACTGCGCGGCACGCTGCTGCTCGGGAGCGGCGATCTCGACGAGATCGAGCAGACCGGGCTGGACTCGCTCGCGGCGGCCGACTCCCTCGGAGTGGAGCCCCTCGCCGCGGCCGCACAAAGCCTGGTCGCGATGGCGGCCCTGTTCCGCGAGGACGCCGAACTCGCGCAGGAACGCTTCGAAGAATGCCTCCGCCGGCTCGGGCAGATCGATCCGAACACGCCCCGGTTCTTCCCCGCCGTCACGATGTGCCTGCCGCTGGTACCGATCGACGGCTGGTGGGTCCCTGTGTTCGAGGAGACCTTCCTGATCGGTCGACGGGTCGGCGCCGTCCAAGGCGCCGGCTACGCGCTGTCCGGCCTGGCCGACGCCCACCGCCTGACGAGAACCCTCGACGCCGCACAGGACGCCGTACGGCGGTCCGTGGACACCTTCACCGGGATCGACGACGCGTCCGGGCTCGGCCATGCCCTCAACCATCTCGGCTGCATCGAACGCGACCAGGGACTGTTCGGTCTGGCCGAGAAGCACCTGCGCGAGGCGCTCCGGATCCGGGAGCAGCTGGGAGATCGCCGCGGCGAGAGCCTGACGCTCGCCAATCTCGGTCTGCTCGCGGCGGCGGCCGGCGATCCCGGGACAGGGCGACGGCTCACGCGCGCGGCCCTCGATCGCGGCGAGGCGGTTGACGATGCGCCCGCAGCAGGCGGCGCGCTGCTGAATCTGGCAGTCGTCGAGTTGTACGCCGGCGAGCGTCGTACCGCACGGATCCTGACCGAACAGGCGGTCGAAGCCTTTCACCCGCAGGGCTATCTGCGACTCGAGGCATGGACCCGGCTGCTCGCCGCCGAGCTCGCCGTCGAGGACGGTGACACTGAGGTGGTCGCCAGGCACGGTCCGGCGGCGTTGGAGATCTTCACCCGCCTGGGTTGCGGCATCGGCACGCCGCGCGCCGCGCTGCTCATGGGCCGCTAAGTCACGCTAAGCGATTGCGAAGAAGTCCTTCCTAATGTCGTTGTCAGGCCAGGAAACGTCCTGGCTGGAACGAATCGGGAGTGGAAATGACAACGACGCAAGCGCGGCAGGACACGCTCGGGGAGGCCACCCTCGGTGAACTTGCCGAAGGACTTCGTGGCGAGCTGATCCGCCCGGCCGACCCGTCGTACGACGATGCGCGGTCGATCTGGAACGCAGCGCACGACAAGCGGCCGGCGCTGATCGTCCGGTGCAAGGGGGTGGCCGACGTCATCCGGGCCGTGGAGTTCGCCCGGAGCGAGGGGTTGACGTTGGCCGTCCGGGGCGGCGGTCACAGCATCCCCGGTTTCTCGACCACCGACGGCGGCATCGTGATCGACCTGTCGCCGATGAACTCGGTCCGGATCGATCCCGATCGACGGCAGATCGTGGCGCAGGGCGGTTGCACGTGGGGAGACGTGGACGCCGAAGCGCAGGCCTTCGGGCTGGCCGTCACCGGCGGTCTGGTGTCGTCGACCGGCGTCGCCGGCTTCACACTCGGCGGCGGGATCGGCTGGCTCGTCCGTAAGGCAGGCCTGGCCTGCGACAACCTCATCGGGGCCGACATCGTCACCGCGGACGGTCAGTACCTGCACACGAGTGAGACCGAGAACCCCGAGCTGCTCTGGGCATTGCGGGGCGGCGGCGGCAACTTCGGTGTCGTCACGTCCTTCGAGTTCAAGGCCTACGAGGTCGGTCCGACGGTCTTCGCGGGACTCGTCTTCTACCCGGGCGATCGTGCTGCCGACGTACTGCGTGGCTTCGGTACCGCGGCTGCCTCGGCGCCGGACGACCTGTCGCTGGCGATCAACCTCACCACCGCACCGCCGTTGCCGTTCCTGCCGGAAGAGGTTCACGGCAAGCCGATCGTCGCCGTACTGGGAATGTGGTCCGGGCAGCCGGACGCGGGCGACGCCGCGACCCGGCCGTTCCGCGAACTCGCACCGGTCGTCGCCGATCTGTTCGGACCGATGCCGTACAACGCGATGCAGACGCTGCTCGATCCGCTGTTCCCACGCGGTCTGCGGAACTACTTCCGTTCAGCGTTCTTCGCCGACCTCGGTCCGACGACCGTCGACGCGCTCGTCGCGGCGCACGCCGCAGTACCGAACGGCCTGTCGGAGCTCCACGTCCACCACCTCGGTGGTGCCATGGGTCGGGTGCCGGCCGACGCGACTGCGTTCGGCACCCGCGACCGCGAGTACATCCTCAACGTCGTCGCCCGCAGCGAGGACGCGGCCGGGTACGACGCGGCCGTCGAGTGGGCCCGCTCGGCCGGGAGTTCGCTCGGGCCGAGCGCGGCGTCGTACGTGAACTTCACCGGTGAGACCAACGAGGACATCGTCCGGGCGTCCTACCCGGCGGCGACCTACGAACGGCTCGTGAGGGTCAAGAACACCTACGACCCGACGAACCTGTTCCACCTCAACCAGAACATCCGGCCGGCTAGCGCCTAGTGTCCTGGATGGCAGCGTCGATGGCGGCGATCAGCACGTCGCCGTCATCGGCCTTCCAGGTGTGCGCTTGCGGGCAGGTCCACTGATCCGGGTCGGCCGGTACGACGCAACCGAACAGGCGGACCTTGCCCGCGGCCGCCGCCTCCCGGGCGACGCGGGTCGGGAGGCCGTACAGAATCGGCACTCCTCGCTCCCCACAAACCGGGCACTCCGGCGCCTTGGCCATACGCCCAGCGTACGCGGCCGGGCTCACGCGAGATCTGACACCAGCACCTGCTGGATCTTCGTCAGGGCCTTGATCAGGTGGGCGCGTTCGGCCTGAGTGAGGGTCGCGGTGATCCGGTCCTCGAGGGCCTGCCGTTCGGCCTCGATCGGCTCCTGCAAGGCCCGACCGGCCGGGGTCAGCCAGAGGCGGACCAGACGGTTGTCGTGTGGGTCCGGTCGGCGTTCGAGCAGGCCCGAGTCCGCGAGACGGGTGGCGAGTTTGGTGACGGCGGGTGTGGTCACGTTGACCGCGGCGGCGATCTCGCCCGGCGTACGACCGTCCTGGGCCCACAACGCCGCGAGTAGATGATCCTGCCCGAGCCGCAGCCCATGGCATTGTACGGCGGCGTCCGCCGCGGCGCGCAGCAGCTTGGACGTCTTGCTGTGCAACTCGAGGAACTCGGGCATCGACGCACTCCTTGACGATCAGATCGTTTACCGGTTAACGTTCTTCAAGAATCGTTAACCGGTAAAGGAGTCTGCCATGCTACTCATCACCGGCGCCACCGGGCACATCGGTCGCGGGCTCGTCGACGAGCTCAATGCTCGCGGCGCCGACTTCCGCGCCCTGGTCCGCAGCGCGCGCCCGGATCTACCTGCCGAGCAACAGATCGGCGATCTCGGCGGACCGCTCGACCTGCGCGGCGTCGACAAGGTGTTCCTGCTCGTCCCCGGCACAGGCCTCGACCACACCGTGAACGTCGTCGGCGCAGCCCGCGAGGCCGGCGTACGGCAGCTCGTCTACCTCTCGTCGTACGCCGTGCTCGGCGATCCGACCCCCGCCATGGGCCACTGGCATCACGAGCGCGAGCAGCTCATCCGCAACTCGGGGATCCCGGCAACCTTCCTCCGACCGACCGGCTTCATGACGAACGCGGTGGACTGGCTGCCGACGATCCGCACCGGCGGCTACGTACTCGACCCGATCGGCCCGGGCCGCTCCGCGCCGATCGATCCGGCGGACATCGCGGCTGTCGCGGCGACCGTTCTCACCGAGGAAGGGCACGAGAAGCAGGAGTACACACTGACCGGGCCCGAAGCGTTCACGCTCGCCGAGCAGGTCGCGATCCTCGGAGACGCGATCGGCCGCTCGCTCGACGTACGCCCGATCGAGACCCCCGAAGAGGCCGTCCGCTTCCGCTACCCCGACGGCGCGCCGCCGGACCTGGCGGCCGCGATCGTCGAGGGGCTCAAGCTGATGCGCGCCGACACGATCGGCCTACGCACAGACGCCGTACGCCGCCTCACCAGGCGCGAACCACGAACGTTCGCGGCCTGGTGCGGCGACAATGTGCGGTTGTTCAAGTAGCTCCGCAGTACCGGCCTGGTGAGGCATGGTCAGTACTGCGCAGCCGCCTAGTTGGCTTCCTTGGTTGCCCAGTAGTGCCATTGCGGAGAAGCGACTGGGGAGCGGGCCAGCCCGTCCGGCCAGGTAGCCGGGAGGTCATGACTCCGCGCCGCGTAGAGGATCACCTCCGATGCGGTGCGGTCGCCGCGGACGGCGACACGTGCGGCGGTCTCGGCACGCATGTCGGCGAGGTAGTGGATCGCGGGCAGGAACTCGGCGCTCAGCCGTGGACTGAGCCGGCCGACGGGTTCGTCGTCGAGCCGGATCTCGACCACGATCCGGTGCCGGTCCTGGATACCGTCCTCCTCCTCGACCGCGTGCATGGTGGCGTACACCCAGCACTCGCCTTCCGCCCGGAAGAACGGCGCCAGTACGTCGGGATGCACCTCGCTGCCCGGTACGACGATGCCGCTGCCGGGCGGTAGCAGGTGAAAACTGCCTGGCGGGGGCAGGTTCACCGGCACGAGCATGTGCGGCTGCCCTAGGGCGACCGCGACACTGGCGTGGAACTCGGTGCCCTGGGCGCCCTTGCCGTCCCAGTCCGCCGGCTCCCACTCGCTGACCCACAGGTGACACGGGACCTGCGGTTGCAGGCCTTGGGCCACCAGTTCTGACAGCACCGGGTGGTACCGGTGCGCGTCGTCCCTCGGCAGATAGCCGACAACCTTGCCCTGCACCCGGACGGCGATCGACCGCGGGTCGAAACGGTTGTGCGGTTCCGGGACGAGGTCCGCCTCGGTGTCCAGATCTGCGCCACGCGCTGGGATGGGATCGGGAAACAGGCTACGGATCGCCTGCTCGTGCGGAGCCTCCCGCACGACCTCCTGACCACACCACAGGGCGTCTCCCCACAGACTGAACGGAATCAGTTCCATTCTTGCCCTCCAGTCCTCACTGACCGGCTTTACTCGGCTCATCTGTTCCAGGGGCCTGGTCGTTACACCGAGTGAGCGTATGAAAACTAGACTGCCCAGTGAAGAGCCGTTTCACGCATGGTGCAAGAGTCTGATGCGCAAAGGGTATGCGCCGGTCCGGACTGTGGACGCGGATCGTCTTGTGCAGCGAGCGAATCGGCGAAGATCGTGCACATGCACGGGAAGGAACGCCATGCAGGGCAGTAGTTCAGTCGCTCGATCGACCGCCGTTGACGCGGCAGCGATCGAGGCGGCGGTGGACCGTTTGGACGGTGTCGCCGTGCGCACACCGTTGCAACGCAACCTCCGCCTGTCGGAGCGCACCGGCGCGCAGGTCTGGCTGAAGCGGGAGGACCTGCAGATCGGCCGTTCCTACAAGCTGCGCGGCGCGTACAACCTGATCGCCCAACTCGACGACACCGCGAAGGCGGCCGGCGTGGTCTGCGCGAGCGCTGGCAACCATGGCCAGGGGCTGGCGTATTCGTGCCACATCCTCGGTGTCCAGGGCAAAGTGTTCGTACCGCGGACGACGCCGCGGCAGAAGCGGGACCGGATCGCGGCCCTCGGCGGCAAGCAGATCAAGGTCATCGTCACCGGCGACACGTACGACGACGCGGCGGCCGCCGCTCTCGCCGAAGGTCAGGCGACCGGGGCAACGATGGTGCCGGCGTTCGACGATCCGCGAACCGTTGCAGGGCAGGGGACCGTGGCCGTCGAGCTGGTCGATCAGCTCGGCCACGCTCCCGACGTACTCGTGGTTCCGGTCGGTGGTGGCGGTCTGGTCGCAGGGGTTGCAACGTGGATCGCGGAGCGACATCCCGGCGTACGTATCGTCGGGGTCGAGCCGGCGGGCGCGGCGAGCATGGCGGCGGCCTTCGAGGCCGGCGAACCGGTGGCGCTGCCGCATCTCGACAGCTTCGTCGACGGCGCCGCCGTACGCCGGGTCGGTGACGTGACCCTGCCGTTGGTGCGACAGGCCGGGGTGGAGCTCATGTCGGTCCCCGAGGGACTGGTGTGCTCGGAGATGCTCGAGCTGTACCAGGCCGACGGCTTGATCGCCGAGCCCGCGGGCGCTTTGTCGACAAGTGCCTTCGGCAACGGCCTCGACGTACGGCCCGGTGAGACCGTCGTCTGCCTGCTCTCCGGCGGCAACAACGACGTCAGCCGGTACGGTGAGATCCTCGAACGCTCGCTGGTGCACGAGGGCCTGAAGCACTACTTCCTGGTGACGTTCCCGCAGGAGCCCGGCGCCCTGCGCACGTTCCTCGACGGCGCGCTCGGTCCGGACGACGACATCACGCTGTTCGAGTACGTGAAGCGCAACAACCGCGAGACCGGTGTCGCGCTGGTCGGCATCGAGATCAGCAACCGCGACGACCTCCCCGGGCTCCTGGCCCGGATGGAGGCCGCTCCCCTCGATATCGAACGGATCAACCCGAACTCCCCCGAATTCAGGTACTTGATCTAATGCTTGGTGTGTTTCGAACGTCGTGGGTCGCGCGGGTGACTGCCGTCGTCGGAGCCCTCGGGCCAGAGGTTCTGGGTCCGGTGATGGCGCCCGTGCGACTCGCTGCGTTCGGTCTCGTTGGCTGACGGCGGTCCGTCGGTCGACGGCGGCCGCGCCTCGGCCCGGCGTTTGGATGTCTTCGACACCGCCCCGGCGATCAGGCCAACCACGATCACCAGCGCGGCGACTGCGACGACGATCCAGACGATGGTCATTCCGCTCATCGCTCCTCCTCAGCTCGATGATCAGAACGACCCGGTACCCGGGCCGGGCGCGGCTTAACGCCGTATCTCAGACCAGGCCGCGGCGGGCTGCCCAGACGATCGCCTCGATCGCGGTGCTGAAGCCGAGGCGGTCGCAGACCAAGCGGGTACGGCGGCGAACGGTCCGCTCGGACAGGTCGAGCCGGCGCGCGACCGCGTCGACCGGCAGTCCGGTGGCGAGCAGACGGAGAAGTTGCAGATCATCGTGGCTGATCTCACGCGGCGGCACCCGTCGCGCGAGCGGTCGGAGTTCTTGGGGGAGGACGGTCATACAGATCACCTGGTTCCGAACATCCGGGACTCGGCGGCGTCCCAGTCGGCCGGTTTGCCCTGCGGGGTGTAGGTCCGCAGGCGATGGGTGGAGCGGACCAGCGCGCGCATGGCGGCCAGGTCCGGCAGAGGCTCGCCCAGCGCGCGAGCTTGGACAAGTACGTTGCCGAGCGCGGATGCCTCGACCGGGCCGGCCAGGACAGGCAGTCCGCACGCGTCGGCGGTCAATTGGCAGAGCAGTTCGTTCTGGGAGCCGCCACCGATGACATGCAGTACGTCGACCTCGCGGCCGGCGATCGACTGCGCCGCTCGCAAGGTACGCCGGTAGGCCAGCGCGAGGCTCTCCAGGATGCAGCGCACCGTCGCACCCCTGCTCCGCGGCGGCTCCTGGCCGGTCGCGCGACAGTGCTCCTCGATCCTCTTCGGCATGTTGCCCGGGGCAAGGAATTCTTGCGCGTCCGGATCTATGAGGGTGGTGAACGGCGGGGATGTGCCAGCTTCCCGCAGGAGCCCGTCCAGGTCGTCGTCGCCCCAGACCCGCTGGCATTCCTGGAGGATCCACAGGCCCATGACGTTCCGCAGGAACCGGATCCGCCCGTCGACCCCACCTTCGTTGGTGAAGTTGGCCTCGCGCGCCGCATCGGTCAGGACGGGCCCGTCCAGCTCGAGCCCGACGAGCGACCAGGTCCCGGACGAGATGTAGGCGAACCGCTCATCCGCAGCAGGCACCGCGACCACAGACGAAGCCGTGTCGTGCGACCCCACCGCAATCACCGGGATCCCTGGCGCCAGGCCGGTCTCGTCGGGCAGCGCATTGCCAATCACATCCCCCGGCTCGCGCAGCTGGGGAAACACCCGGCGCGGAAGACCGACCCGCGAGATCAGCTCGTCGCTCCAGTCCCGCGAACGGACGTCGAAGAGCTGCGTGGTCGAGGCGTTGGTCCGTTCCACCCCGATCTCCCCGGTCAGCCAATACCCGAGCAGGTCGGGAATCATCAGCAGACTCGTTGCGCCCTCGAGCGCCTCGGTAGTCAGCTGGTAGATCGTGTTGAAGGGCAGTTGCTGGAGACCGGTCACGGCGTACAGATCCGCGGCCGGCACCTTCTCCAGTACACGCTCCATCACGCCGTCGGTGCGCGAATCGCGGTAGTGGACCGGGTTGCGGAGCAGGCGGCCGTCGGCGTCGAGCAGTCCGTAGTCGACCGCCCACGAGTCGATCCCGATCCCGTCGAGTGCGCCCGCCGTACGCAGGCCGTCCAGTGTCGAGCGGTACAGCTGCAGGATGTCCCAGTGCAGCCGGCCGTGGACCCGCACCGGCCCGTTCCAGAACCGGTGCACCTCGCGCAGCTCGAGGACGTGCGCGCCGACCTCGCCGAGCATCACCCGACCGCTCGATGCCCCCAGATCCACCGCCGCGACACGCTTCATGGCAGCGCCTACCGCAGGAAGGCGGCTGCCACGCCGGCGTCGACAGGCACGTGCAGCCCGGTTGTGTGGGTGAGGTCGCCACCGGTCAGCGCGAACACCGCGGCAGCGACGTTCTCCGGCAGGACCTCACGCTTCAGCAGAGTCCGCTGCGCATAGAACGCACCGAGCTCCGACTCCGGTACGCCGTACACCGCGGCCCGCTGGGCACCCCAGCCGCCGGCGAAGATCCCCGAACCGCGGACGACGCCGTCGGGGTTCACGCCGTTGACGCGGATCCCGTGCTCGCCGAGCTCGGCCGCGAGCAGCCGGACCTGGTGGGCCTGGTCCGCCTTCGCCGCGCCGTACGCGACGTTGTTCGGGCCGGCGAAGACCGAGTTCTTGCTGGAGATGTAGATGATGTCGCCGCCCATCCCCTGGTCGATCAGCACCTTCGCGGCCGCCCGCGACACCAGGAACGAGCCCTTCGCCATCACGTCGTGCTGCAGGTCCCAGTCGCGTTCCGTTGTCTCCAGCAACGACTTCGAGATGGAAAGGCCGGCATTGTTGACGATCAGGTCCACCCCACAGAACGCCAGTACCGCGTCCCGCAGCGCAGCCTCGACCGCCTCCGCCGACGACACATCGGCGCCCACGGCAACGGCCACGTCGGACGAACCCAGCTCTTTCGCGACCGCCTCGGCGGCCGCCAGGTCCAGGTCCGCGACGACGACACAGGCACCCTCGGCAGCGAGCCGTTGAGCGATCGCCTTGCCGATCCCCGACCCACCACCGGTCACCAACGCGACCCGGGTCGCGAGCGGCTTGGGCTTCGGCATCCGCTGCAGCTTCGCCTCCTCCAGCGCCCAGTACTCGATCCGGAACTTCTCCCGCTCATCGATCGGCGCGTACGTCGACACCGCCTCGGCGCCGCGCATCACGTTGATCGCGTTCACGTAGAACTCGCCGGCCACCCGCGCCGTCTGCTTGTCCTTCCCGAAGCTGAACATGCCGACACCGGGCACGAGCACGATCGCCGGATCGGCGCCCCGCATCGGCGGGCTGTCCGCGTCCGCATGCCTGTTGTAGTAAGCCGCGTAGTCCTCGCGATAGGCCGCGTGGAGTTCGCGGAGCCGCGCGACCGCGTCCTCGAGCGGCGCGGTAGCCGGCAGGTCCAGCACCATCGGACGCACCTTGGTCCGCAGGAAGTGGTCCGGGCAGGAAGTGCCGAGAGCGGCCAGCTCAGCCAGCCTCTCCCGGGCGGTGAACTCGAGCACGACGTCGGAGTCGTTGAAGTGTCCGACCTGTGGCTTGTCGGTCGACGCCAGCCCACGGATCACCGGGGCCAGCGCGGCGGCACGCGCCCGGCGTTCGTCGGCCGGCAGCGCCTCGAAGCCTTCGACAACCGCACCGAACGGCTCGGTCTTGCCGTTCTCGGCGAGGAAGCGTTCCGCGGTGCGGATGATCTCCAGCGAGTTGGCCTCGCACTCCTCGGACGTGTTGCCCCACGCAGTGATGCCGTGGCCGCCGAGCACGCAGCCGATAGCGGCAGGGTTCTCCCGCTTGACCGCCGCGATGTCCAGTCCGAGCTGGAAACCGGGCCGCCGCCACGGCACCCACACCACCCGGTCGCCGAAACACTCAGCCGTCAGCTTCTCGCCGTCCGCCGCGGTCGCCAGCGCGATGCCGGAGTCCGGGTGCACGTGGTCGACATGCGGGGCGTCGACCAGCCCGTGCATCGCAGTGTCGATCGACGGCGCCGCGCCGCCCTTCCCGTGCAGGCAGTAGTCGAACGCGGCGACCATCTCGTCCTCGCGGTCGACGCCCGGATAGGTGTCGACCAGAGCCTTCAGCCGGTCGAGCCGCAGGACGGCGAGACCCTTCTCGGTCAGCGTGCCGAGATCGCCGCCGGATCCCTTGACCCACAACAGGTCCACGGGGTTCTGCGTGACCGGATCTGTCGCAGTACCCTTCGCCGACGTGTTGCCGCCGGCGTAGTTGGTGTTGCGAGGATCGGCACCCAGTCGGTTGCTCCGCGCAACGAGCTCGGCCGCGGTGTCGCTCACTCTCATGCTCCCCATCCGGCCTGCTGACCGCCGACGCGGTCCTTGGTGATCTGCTCGAAGTAGCCGCTGCGCTTGTACGCCGCGACCGGGTCCGGGTCCAGCCCCTGCGACTCACGCAGCTCGGCGAGCAGCGGGCGGACGTCGGTGTTGTAGGCATCCATCAGCGCGGCGTTCGCACCCAGTACGTCGCCTTCCTGCTGGGCCTTCCGCAGTACGTCGCGGTCGACCAGCAGCGCCTTGGCGGTCGCCTCCTGCACGTTCATCACCGAGCGGATGATCGCGGGGATCTTCTCCTCGATGTTGTGGCACTGGTCGAGCATGAACGCGATCCCGCGCTCCGGGTCGAGCGCGTCGCCGCGGACGATCTCGTTCATGATCCGGAACAGCTGGAACGGGTCCGCCGCCCCGACCATCAGGTCGTCGTCGGCGTAGAACCGGCTGTTGAAGTCGAACGCGCCGAGCTTCTTGGTCCGCAGCAGGAACGCGACGATGAACTCGATGTTCGTCCCCGGCGCGTGGTGCCCGGTGTCGATACAGACCGTTGCCTTCGGCCCCAGCTCGAGACAGTGCGCGTACGACGTACCCCAGTCCGGCACGTCGGTGGTGTAGAAGGCCGGCTCGAAGAGCTTGTACTCGAGCAGCATCCGCTGGTCGTCGCCGAGCCGGTCGTACACCTGTTTCAACGCGGTGGCGAGCCGGTCCTGCCGGTCCTGGATGTCGTCCTGACCCGGGTAGTTCGTGCCGTCGGAGAACCACAGCTTCAGGTCGCGTGACCCGGTCGCGTCCATGATGTCGACGCATTCGAGCAGGTGGTCGGTGGCCTTGCGGCGTACCGCGGGATCCGGGTTCGTCACGCTGCCGAGCTTGTAGTCGTCGTCCTGGAAGACGTTGCTGTTGATCGCGCCGAGCCGGACGCCCTGCTCCTTCGCGTACGCCGCGAGCGCCGCGTAGTCGTCGACCTTGTCCCACGGAATGTGCAGCGCGACGCTCGGCGCGACCCCCGTGTACCGGTGAACGACGGCCGCGTCGGCGATCTTCTCCTCCGGCGAGCGCGGTACGCCGGGCTGGGCGAACACCTTGAACCGGGTGCCGGAGTTGCCGAACGCCCACGAGGGCAGCTCGATCTCCTGGCGGCTCAGCGCGGCCTTCACGGCATCGGTCGTCATGGGTCAGCCCCTCTTTCAGGAATCCAGTGCAGTCAGGTGGAAGATCTCGGGAAGCAGGAGGAACGACTCGTCCGGCGGCCGCCCGTCGATCCCACTGAAGAATTCGGTCATCTCCGACTGCCAGCGCGTGTTGACCTCGGTGGCCGCCATCGCCTTCTGGGCGGCGTCCAGGTCCTCGGCCTCGACGTACCCGATCAGCAGACCGTCGTCGCGGAGGAACAGCGAGTAGTTGTGCCACCCGGAGTCCCGCAGCGCGGCCTGCATGTCGGGCCAGACGTTGCGGTGGCGGTCGACGTACTCGGCCAACCGGTCCGGCCGGACCTGCAGGCAGAAGCAGTAACGATTCACGGCGGCACCTGTGTCTGAGCGGGCGGGAGCTGTGCAAATTTATCTGGATGAAAGGTTTCAACAGCGTCCCATGACGCTAAGCGTGGTGGCCGGTGGCCGTCAAGTGCCTGCCCATCTTTCGCGGCCGATCCCGGACTGCCGCCGCGGAGAATCTGCACGGAGCGGGTATTCTTCGGCAGCTAACACGTTTCAAGTGCGCAGGGAGGTTCTCGTGTCTGTGGACGATGCGGAAACCCTGCCTGAGCGGCCCAGGCGGCGCCGGACCCCGAAGCCGCACGCCGCCGGCGTGAAAGCCGTCGCCGCGGCGGCCGGCGTTTCACTGGGGACTGTTTCCAACGTCCTGAACCGGCCCGAGGTGGTCAGCCCACTGACCCGCGCGAAGGTCGAGTCGGCGATGGCATCGCTCGGCTTCGTCCGGAACGAGTCGGCCCGGCAGTTGCGCGCGGGCTCCAGCCGGATCCTCGCCTACCTGATGCTCGACGCCGGCAACCCGTTCTTCACCGACGTCGCGAAGGGCGTCGAGGAGGCGGCTCAAGCGGCCGGGTTGTCCGTGTTCCTCTGCACCAGCAGCGAGGACGCAGACCGCGAGGCGGCGTACCTCGACCTGCTGGAACAGCAACGCGTGCAAGGCATCCTGATCACGCCCATCGACCAGAACTCGTCCCGCCTGCGCAAACTGCCCTCCCGCGGTACGCCGGTCGTGGTCGTCGACCGCGCCCTAGACGAGGCCGAGCACTGCTCGGTGGCGGTCAACGACATCCTCGGCGGCGAGCTCGCGATCTCGCATCTGCTCGAGCTCGGCCACGAGCGGATCGCGTACGTCGGCGGTCCGAACACGATCGGCCAGGTCGTCGACCGCCGCGAGGGCGCTCGCCGCGCGCTGCGGACGGCCGGGAAGCCCGCGGCGGATCTGATCGAACTGACCACCGGCGCACTCACCGTCGCCGAGGGCAGGGGCGCAGGGCAACGACTCGCCGGCCTGCCTGCGGACCGGCGACCGACTGCCGCCTTCTGTGCGAACGACCTGCTGGCGTTGGGTTTGCTGCAACAATGCGTGAGTCTCGGGCTGCGCGTTCCGGAGGATCTCGCGATCGTCGGGTACGACGACATCGAGTTCGCCGAGGCAGCCGCCGTACCGCTGACGTCGGTGCGTCAGCCGCGCCAGCTGCTCGGCCGGACCGCGGCGGAGTTGTTGCTGGACGAGTCGTCGAACCCGGACCACGAGCACCAGCGCGTCACCTTCACGCCTGAGCTGGTGGTTCGCACGTCCACCCGCGGGACTCTCTAGCCCCGAGGCCGCAAGGCGTCGCGCTATGGTGGCGGGGGCGAGGGGTCTCTGGGCGAGGTGAGTCATGCGCGTCGCTGGCGGGGGTTTGGTGCGGCGCTGGGGCGGCCGCGCTGTCGGCCTGGCGATCACCGGAGTCGGCCTGTACATCGTGGCGCCGAGCATGCTGTCACTCTTCGGAACCTGGCCACGCCTCGCGGACATTGATCCCTGGTGGTTCCCGGTCCTGGTGCTGCTCGAGGGCTGCAGCTTCGCCGCGCTGTGGTGGCTCGCCAGGCTGGCCCTGGCCCAGCACGGTGGAGATCAGCAGCCGCCCGGGTGGGGAACGATTGCCACGGCGCAGCTGGCCGGGAACGCCGCCAGCAAGATCCTTCCCGGTGGCGCCGCGACCGGAAGCGTCCTCCAAGGCAGGCTCTTGATCACCGGAGGCCAACCGGCCGCGGTCGTCGCCTCCGCCGTGACCGCGATCGGCCTGATCACGACCGGCGTGCTGCTGCTGTTGCCAATCCTGACCATCCCCGCCGTACTGATCGGTCCACCGCCGGCCCGGCAACTCGAGCTCGGCCTCCTGGTCTCGCTGATCATGGCGGTCCTGATCGTCGGTCTCGGAGTGGCCGCGCTCACCTGGCCCCGGTTCGTGGTGCTGGTCGGTCGCGGGGCCGGACATGTCATCCACGTCGTCAGGCGCAGCGTGACAGCCGAGAGTTGCGCCGCGCTGCTGGTCGCCCAGCGGGCCCGGGTAGCTGCCGCGTTCGAGGGCCGCTGGTGGGCCGCGGCCTTGGCGGCAGCGGCGAACCGCATGTTCGACTACGCCGCCCTCGTGGCCGCGCTGGCGGCGCTCGATGTGCACGCTCGCCCTTCGATGGTGCTGCTGGCCTATGTCGTCGCCCAGGCGCTCGCGATGATCCCGATCACGCCGGGTGGCCTCGGTTTCGTCGACGCCGGCCTCACCGCACTTCTCGTCCTGATCGGAATCAGCCCGGACGCCGCACTCATCGGGACGCTTCTGTACCGGCTGGCGTCCTTCTGGTTACCGATCCCGGTGGGCCTGCTGGCGTGGGCGGGCTGGCGGATCCATCTGCATGTCACCAGGCCGTCGAGAACTGACGACGGCTAGGTTCAGGCGCCGTAGGCCGCGAGGAAGACGTCCGCCGCCTGGTCGGCCAGCTTGTCCAGCTCGCCGGGCTTGGGGCGCTGACGGGTTCCCGCGAACATGGCGCGGTTCATCGGCTTGTACATGACGAGGCCGGCGAACTGGTACGCCGCCAGGGTCGGGTCGTCGAGCTCCTTCAGCAGACCGCGATCGCTCAGCCTCGTCAGCGCCTCACCGAGCGCGACCAGCGACTGCTCGAAGCCCTGGTTGAACCACGCGCCACACACCTCCGGGAAGCGGTCGGCTTCCGCGATCACCAGCCGGCGTAGCTGCAGCACGCTGTCGGCGGTGAGGTTCTGGAGCAGCCGATGGGCCAGCGCTCGTAGGGCCTCGCGGGCGTCGGCGGCTCCGTCGAGGGTGTCGACGTACGCCTGGAGCAGGCCGTCCATCAGCTGGTCGCTGGTGCCGAGGACGATCTCGGCGAACAGGCGTTCCTTGTTCTCGAACTGCTTGTAGACGGTCTGTTTGGAGACGCCGGCGTTCGCGGCGACCTCGTCCATGCTCGCGCCGAGATAGCCGTGCTGGAGGAAGGCCGTGGTCGCGGCAGCCAGGATCGCGCGGCGTTTGCGGGGCGTCCGTCCTTCGATCTCTACTTGCTCCATGCGGAAATCATACTAGACAGTCCAGTTCTCTGACGAGTACTGTACGGTCTAGTTCCCTGCCACGTGAGGAGAAGACCATGAGCACCGTGACATCGACCGACGGCACCACGATCGCTTTCGACGCGTACGGCGAGGGCCGGCCGCTGATCCTGATCGACGGAGCCACCGCGCACCGCGCCGTCAACCCGGCGAACGCGCAGGTCGGGCAGCTGCTGAGCGACGAGTTCCGGACGTACGTGTACGACCGGCGCGGCCGTGGCCAGAGCACCGACACCGCGCCGTACGCGATCGAGCGGGAGATCGAGGACATCGCGGCCCTGATCGAGGACGCCGGCCAGCCGGCCATCCTTTTCGGCTGGTCCTCCGGCGCCCTTCTGGCCCTGGACGCCGCCGCAGCCGGTCTCCCGATCGCCGGCCTCGTCCTCTTCGAGCCGCCCGTCGTTGTCGACGACGTGCGGCCGCCCCTGCCGTCCGACTACGTCGAGCAACTGGACGCCTTCGTCGCCGAGGGCCGCCGCGACAAGGCCGCAGAACTCTTCATGACCGCCGCCGCGGGCCTCCCCGCAGAAGCCGTCGCCGGCATGAAGCAGTCCCCGTACTGGGCTCCGGTCGAAGAGATCGCCCACACCATCGCCTACGACGGCCGCATCATGGGCACCACCATGTCCGGCAAACCCCTCCCCGACGACCGCTGGTCCGCGGTAAAACTCCCCGTCCTCGTCCTCCACGGCGACAAAACCTGGCCCGCCCTGTCATCCGGCGCCCAAGCCGTAGCCGCCCATCTCCCCACCGCCACCCTCGACGCCATCCCCGGCGAAAACCACAGCACCGACCCCAGCACCCTGGCTCCGGTACTGCGGACCTTCGCCCACAGCCTCTGACCCCTCCCGTTGGACCCTGGGTGGGTGAGATGGTTTGGGGGTGGACAGGGATGGGTTCTGGGGTCTTGTCGAGGATGCGCGCGCCTCGGTGGATGACACCGTGGCGGATCCGGACGGCGTTGCGGACGCGTTGACCAAGGTGCTGGCTGCGGCGGAGGCCGAGGAGATCGCGGGGTTCGGCGTCGAGCTCGCGCGATTGCTGGTCGAGTCGTACCGGTGGGACCTGTGGGCGGCGGCGTACCTGATCAACTCCGGTGCTTCGGAGGACGGGTTCGATTCGTTCCGCGGGTGGTTGATCGCCCAGGGGCGCGAGGTCTGGGACGCCGCACTGGCGGGCCCGGACTCGCTCGCGGACGTGGTCGACGAGGACCGGCCGGAGGGTTTCGAGGGGTTCGACGGCGAAGGGATGCTGCACGTCGGCAGTCACGCGTACAAGAACGTGACCGGCGACGAAGCGGCGTACTGGAAGGCCGTCGACGCGAACGCCCCGGACACCCCGGACCTACCGGCCGGCGAGGAGATCGACTTCGACGATCCGGACGATCTCGAAACGCACCTGCCCCGCCTTGCGGCCCTCTACCTGGAAGCCTGACCAGTCTTCAGGAACTAGTCCTGGTTGCGCATCTCTTCGTTGATGCGGAGGGCTTCGGCGAGCTGGTCCTCCAGGATGATGATCCGGCAGGCGGCCTCGAGTGCGGTGCCCTGGTCGACGAGTTCGCGGGCGCGGGCAGCCAGGCGCAGTTGGTAGCGGGAGTAGCGGCGGTGGCCGCCCTCGGAACGCTGCGGGGTGATCAGCTTGGCCTCGTCCAGGCTTCGCAGGAAGCCCGGGGTGGTGCCGAGCATCTCGGCGGCGCGTCCCATCGTGAAGGCCGGGTAGTCCTCGTCGTCGAAGTTGGCCGGGCCGGTGGTCGGGGTTGAACTCATCAGTGTCTCCGTGTGCAGGTTTGGGGCATCACACCTCCATGTCGATGGGCCCCGGTGCCGAAGCACCGGGGCCCTGGGTTTGGAATTGTCACCGTCGACCGGCCGTGAGGCCGGCCCTTACAGATCCGCAGCGTGCCACTTGGAAGCTTGACCCTGCGGGATTACCAGCTTGCGTAACCGAAGACCACCTCCCATTGACGTAACCGCGGCACCCGCCCAGCGAAGTACTGGCACAGACGGGCGATCCGACGGCGTGATCCTGACCCTTCATGTATCGCGAACTACTAGAACTACAACTGCAACTACAAACCGCAACAACAACTACGAACTGCAACTACGAACTGCAACTACGAACTGCAACTACGAACTGCAACAGCAACTACAGAACTGCAACTGCATCCGTCGAGCCTGGAACCCTTCTCAACCACTGGCCCCAGCTCGCATCGGATCCTGGCGTGAAACCCGAGCCCCTTCACTGATCGGCTCGGCGGAGTCCGCCGTCCTACCTACTGCAACAACTCTGGACAGGTCGGTAGCTGTCCGCCTCAGCTTCGATGTTCTTCACTGTCAACACCAGGGACATTACACACCCCACCACCGAATGTCTAATCTCGCCACCATAGATTTTCGGGACGACGCAGGAGAGCTTCGGCCAGCAGGTGCAGGCCGGCCTCAGGCAGGCTCGCCGCTCAGGCGTTCGATGGCGGTGCGGAGACGGCGGCGCCAGCCGGACCGGCCGGCCTCCTCGTCGGCAGCGGCCAGGCTGACCAGGTGCTGCGCCATCTCGAAGCTTTCGTCGGTCTCCGGCTCGACGTCGGTCAACGCCGACTGCGGCTCGTCGTGGTCGTACCCGAGCGACCGGCTCCGCCACCCGAACCCGTCCGGCACCAGCAATTCCGGTACGAGCGTCTCGTGGCTGAGCGACATCAGTTCCTTGTCACCGTTGCCGATGCTGAAGATCGTCGTGCCGCGTCGGCGTACGTCGCTGACGCGCTCCAGCAGCATGTCGGCCGGATTGTCCTCGGCGACCACCAGCAGCGACTCACCACGACCGGCGTCCTGCAGCCGGTCCAGTCCGATCGCCAGGTGCGGCGGTGCGCCCGGGGGCGGTGCCCAGCGGACCAGTGACGGCCGGGCGTCCTCGATGCCGGCCCGGTGGAGCTCGTCGTCCAGATGGGCGGTCAGGTGCCACGGCTCGTCGTCGACCGGCCCGAAGAGCATGAGCCCACTGCGTCTGGTCGTGAACCGTCGCAGTGCATAGCCGAACTCGGTCGTCCGGGTCCCCAGCTCAGTACTGCTCAGCATCTCCCGAAGGAGTGAGGCTCTGGTCAGATCCACACCTCAGGCTAACCGGTCCGCCTTCGACTGCAGGTAGTTCCGTTCCGGCACACTCGTCGTACGACGGGCCGCCAGCAGGTAGCTCTCGCGCGCAGCAGCAGCGTCACCGGACATCTCGAGCAGATGCGCGCGTACAGCCTCCAGCCGGTGGTTCATCCGGTCGTCCGCCTCGAGCGGCTCGAGTACGGCGAGCCCTTCCTTCGGACCGACTGCCATAGCGACAGCGACCGCGTGGTTGAGCTTCACCATCGGGTTGTCGACCAGCTGCTCGAGTACGTCGTACAGCGCGACGATCTGCCGCCAGTCCGTGTCTTCAGCACGCTCAGCCGTGTCATGCACCGCAGCGATCGCGGCCTGCACCTGGTACGGCCCTAGCTGTGACCGGGACAGCGCATCGGTCACCAGCGCCTCGCCCTCGACGATGGTCGCCTTGTTCCACTTGGACCGGTCCTGCTCGGCCAACGGAATCAGTGAGCCGTCGGGCCCCGTCCGCGCCGGCCGACGCGCGTCAGTGAGCAGCATCAGCGCCAAGAGCCCCGCGACCTCGCCGTCATCCGGCAGCAGCTTCCGCACGCCACGCACCAGCCGGATCGCCTCAGTGGTCAGCTCCGCACTGTGCAACGACGTACCGGAGGACGCGGTGTAGCCCTCGTTGAAGATCAGATAGAGCACATGCAGTACTGCGCCCATCCGCTCGTCCCGCTCCGCCTCGGGCGGCATCTCGAACGAACTGCCTGCCTGCTTGATGCTCCGCTTCGCCCGGCTGATCCGCTGCGCCATCGTTGCCTCCGGCACCAAAAACGCCGCCGCGATCTGCGCGGTGGTCAGACCACCGACCGCACGCAGCGTCAGCGCGATCTGCGACGCCGGCGACAACGCCGGGTGACAGCAGAGGAACAAGAGCGTCAGCGTGTCGTCCCGGCCACCCGGATCGTCGATTTCCGGGCCTGAGGCAACGAATTCCTCCGGAGCGGCGAGCTGGGCCGCGTTCTCCTCCCGCCGCCGCCGCGCGGACTCACTGCGCAGCAGATCGGTCAGCCGCCGCGACCCGACGCGGATCAGCCAACCACGCGGGTTGTCCGGCACGCCCTCGCTCGGCCACTGCTGCGTGGCCGCAAGCAGAGCCTCCTGGACCGCCTCTTCGGCCAGGTCGAAGTGCCCGTAGTGCCGGACCAGCGCACTCAGCACCTGCGGCGCCTGCTCCCGGAGCAGAAGGTCGAAGTCGCTGCGCTCGGTCACATTTCCAACCCAGACGCATCCATCACCGGTCGCACCTCCACGGCGACGTACTCCGCGTCAGGCATCCGGGCCGCGTACCCGATCGCCTGGTCGATGTCGTCGCACTCCACCAGGTAGAACCCGGCCAGGTGCTCCTTGGCCTCGGCGTACGGGCCGTCTGTCGTGGTCGTGGTGTCGTCACGCACCTGCACGGTCCGTGTGGTGATCGGGTCGGCCAGACCGGCCGCACTGACCAGGAGGCCTTGCTCGGTCAGCTCGCGCGTCAGTGTCTCGTGCGCAGTGGTCAGTCCCTCGCGTTGCTCGGCGGACAGGCTCGCCCAGCTCTCAGGGTTGCTGTAGATCAGCAGCATGTACTTCACAGGCACCATCCTGTCCCTCGCGGAGGCCCCTGTGACCCCCTGTCACCCGGTACGTCGAAACCAGGTCACCGAACTTCGACAAATCCAGATGTCGAACTCCTCCTGGCCAGCACCGACGTCTCCACCGAGTGACGCTCAGCCTGGGCGTCCCGACGTACAGGAGATTCCTGATGGTTTCGGATTCGAAACGCTGGCTGGCGCTGGCGCTGCTCTGTCTGACCGGTTTCATGATCATTCTGGACGCGTCGATCGTGCTGGTCGCCGTGCCGTCGATCGAGCGCGAGTTGACGTTCTCGACCGGCGGCGTGCAGTGGGTGCCGAGTGGGTACGCGCTGATGTTCGGCGGCCTGCTGCTCCTCGGCGGGCGGATCTCGGACCTGTTGGGTCGACGGCGCGTGTTCATGACCGGACTGCTGTTGTTCGCGGGGTCCTCCCTGCTGTGCGGGTTCGCGTGGAGCGGAGACGCGCTGGTCCTCGCGCGCGGGCTGCAGGGCGCGGCGGCCGCCGTGCTGGCACCGAGTGCGTTGTCGATCGTGATGACGACGTTCCCGTCCGGTGCGGATCGCAACAAGGCACTCGGCATCTGGGGCGCGACCAGCGGAGTCGGAGGTACGGCGGGGTCGCTCATCGGCGGACCGGTGACGGACGGACTCGGCTGGCAGTGGATCTTCTTCATCAACGTGCCGGTCTGCTTGCTGGTCGTAGTCCTCGCACCCATGCTGCTGATGGACAGCCGTGGACCGGGACGCCGCGGTTTCGACGTCGCCGGCGCAGGCACCGTGACCGCAGCGCTCATCGTCCTGGTGTACGCCGTCATCGAGGCGCCTGAGTCGTCGGCGCTGCGGACCGCGCTGCTCGTCATCGTCTCGGCCGTCCTGTTCGCAGCGTTCGTCCTGGTGGAGAAGCGATCCGCCGCACCGCTCGTACCGCTGCGGATCTTCCGGTCCCGCGCATTGGTCGGCGGCAACCTCATCACGATCGCCTGGGGCCTGGCGGCGTTCGGACTCAACTTCGTCTACACGCAGTACGCCCAGCTGGCTCTAGGCGCGTCAGCCGTCCGCTACGGCCTCATGTCCGCCGTACTCGCGGCCGCCGCGGTCGGTGGGTCGATCATCGGCCAGCACCTCGTCACTCGCGTCGGCCCACGCTGGGTCGCGTCTGTATCGCTGCTGATCGCCGGAGCCGGCACGACGCTGATGACTCAGCTGACCGTGGACTCCGGGTACTTCGAGCTGGCGTTCTGGGGCCTGACGATCTTCGGCGCCGGACTGGGTGCCGGAACGGTCGCAGGCTCGATCGCAGCGCTCAGCGACGTACCGGGTGAGGACTCCGGCGTCGCGTCCGGGCTGCAGAACGCCAGCTTCCAGATCGGCGGCGCGGTCGGCGTCGCCGTGGTCTCGGCGGTGGCTTCCGCGAGTACAGCGGGGACTACGCCGCTCGCACTGACGCACGGGTACCGGATCGCGTTCGCGACCGTCTGGGTCTTCATCGCCATCGGTCTGGCCGGCTGCGGCCTGCTGCTCACGCGCAAGGGTTCACTCCGGCTCGCGTCGGTGACGTTGTGATATCAAACGCTCGTTGGAGGTTCGGAGCGCGAAGTGTGGGCACCTGGTTCCTGTGGCTGCCAGCGACCGCCCGGTGGCCCTTGAGAAGGAGGCTTCATGCTCATCCTCGGTTTGATCCTGCTGATTCTGGGATTCTTGCTGAGTATCCCGATCCTGTGGACCATCGGCATTGTGTTGCTGGTGGTCGGAGCAGTGCTCTTCCTGCTCGGATCGACGGGCCGTGCTGTCGGCGGCCGCCGCCATTGGTACTGATCCACCCCGACCTGAACGGCCGGACCCCGCGGACCACGTGTCCGCGGGGTTCTGTCCGTCCGCGTCGCTACGGTGAACCCATGAAGTACGTCGTGATGATCTTCCGCAATCTCGACCGCACCTGGACCGAAGCGGACCAGGAGGCGGTGGTTCGCCTGACGCGGCTCAAGCGTGAGCTCGACGAGTCCGGCGAGCTGGTCAGCTCGGAGGGCCTGCTGCCACCCGAGGAAGGCCGGATCGTGCAGGTCCGCGACGGCGAGCAGGTCGTCACCGACGGGCCGTTCGGCGAGGCGAAGGAGCAGCTCGCGGGGTACTTCCTGGTCGACGCCGTCGACGACGAGCGGGCCCAGGCGATCGCGTCCCTGGTGTCGGCCGCGGTCGGCGATCGGGTCGAGCTCCGCGGCACGCTGATCTCAGCGGGAATGCCAGACGAACTCAGGTGACCGCTTCTGCGTGAAGGCGTCGACGCCTTCCGCGAGCTCGCCGGACGCGATGGTCTCGTGGTACCGGCGTACTGCTGCCGCATCGGCGTTCTCGCCCGCCAGCAGGGCAATCACCGACTCCTTGGCCGAGCGGATCGTCAGCTGCGACCGCGACACCAACGTCTCCGCGAACAACTCGGCCGCCGCCATCGGGTCGTCGGCCACCCGATCGACCAACCCCTTCAGTGCAGCCTCGTCCGCCGTCAGCAAGTCCCCACTGAAGAGCAGGTACTTCGTGGTTGCCGGACCGACCAGGTCGAGCAGGACCTTGATCGCGGCCGGCGGGTAGACGACGCCGATCCGCGCCGGCGTGACCCCGAAGCTCGCATCGCGGGCGGCGAACCGGAAGTCGCAGTTCACCGCGATCTCCAGACCGCCGCCGATGCAGTGCCCGCGGACAACCGCGATCGTCGGCTTCGGAAACTCCCGCAACGCCGCCTGTGCCCGCAGGTTGAACGCCCGCAACTCGGCCATCGGATCGGCCGGATCGTCACCGGAGATCAGCTCGCGGATGTCCGCGCCTGCCGAGAAGCTCGGCCCGGCGCCGGTGACGAGCAGGACCTTCACGTCGTCGTCATTCGCCAACTCCGCGAGCAGTCCGGGCAGGACCTCCCACATCGACCGGGTCAGCGCGTTCCGCTTCTCGACCCGGTCGATCACCAGGCGGGCGACCGCCCCACGCTCGATCCGAAAGTCCACGCGGGCAGTCAACCAGCAACAACCACCGGACCGCCGCGCCCTGGATCACACTCGCAACGCGCGCTTGGCGCGCGACTTCGCCCGCGCCATCCGGAACAGGTACGGGGGGGTCGGCGGCACCCAACCGAGTTGCTTCGCCTGGCCGAGGTCGTCGCGGTTGGCCCAGTGCTCGAGGATGTGCGCGTCCTCGATCCGGAACCAGTGCGACTGCGTGCTCGCGAAGGTCCTGCCGGTCGGCGGGAACACGCTGTCCACGTCGCCGCCCTCGGTGTAGGTGACGAACGGCGCCACGTGGCGGCCCTTCATCGTCGAGTTCACCGCCACGAAGTTGCCATCGGCAATCACATGGTGGATGTCGTACGAAAGCCCGTCGAACGCGGTCCGCAGCCAGACCGCGATCGAGTAGAACTCGGCCGGCCCGCCGACCCGGCCGTCCGGCGGCGAGATCTCCTCGCGGTTCACGGCGGTCGGATGGATCAGCTCGTCGAAGTCAGACCGTTCCCCGTCGGCCATGATCAGGATGCTGCGGACGGCGATCTCACCGGCCGAGACGCCTGCTGTCGTACTCATCGTGGTCCCCCAATAATTCGATACAGTGTGACTGTACTCAAAAGCATGGGATCTGATATGGCTGACGTCAAGAGGAACTACGACGCGACGACCCGTCGTGAGCGTGCCCAGCAGCGGCGCCGCGACGTCGTGCTCGCGGCCCAGGAGCTGTTCGAGGCCGACGGGTTCCAGGCCACGACGATCAGTGCGGTCGCGCGGCGGGCCGGCGTCTCGGCGGAGGGCATCTACAAGGGCTTCGGCACGAAGGCTGCGCTGGCCAAGGCGGTCTTCGACTTCGTGATCGCCGGCGACGACGAGCCGGTCCCGATGGTGCAACGTCCCGAGATCCTGGCCGTCCAGCGAGAATCCGACGTACGCCGGAAGCTCCAGCTGTACGTCGCCGGCCTGGTCGAGCGACAGCAGCGGTCGGCGCGCGTGCAGATCCTGATCCGCGACGGCCGTCACGGCGACGAGACCTTGCGGGAGACGTGGCAGACCTTGCTCGACGAGCGTCTGACCGGGATGACCATGTTCGGCCGCCACCTGCACGAGACCGGCGACCTGCGCGCCGGGATCACGCTCGAGGAAGTCGCGGACGTCCTGTGGACGTACATCTCGGTCGAGCTCTACGAGCTGCTCGTCCTGCTCCGCGGCTGGAGCCCCGAGCGATACGGCGAACACGTCACGACCGCGATCACGACGGCGATTTGTCGACCAAGCGTTTGATCTCGGAAGGGTTACATCCGGATAGCGGGCAAATCACGGTCGCGGCGAGCCTGTGGATGTTCGTAATGCGTTAAGAGTGGGGGCCGATTCGAACCGGCGCGGCGAAGTGTGCTTGACTCCCCGGGGTCGATAACGTTTTGGTCTCGGCAGATTGGGTTCGGACAAGTGGCTGAAGGACGGCATAGACAGGCGCGGCACCGGCAACAGCGCAAGAAGGTGATCCAGCCAGGTCTCGCAAAGGTTGTGATCCCCGGCGCGGCAGTCGCCCTGGTGGCCACCGGTTCGGCCGCCGCGCTCCCCGCCCAGCACGTCAAGCTCGACCCGTCGATCGCCAGCTCGTCCCTGCAGCTGTCGCGCGACACCACGATCAGCCGGGACGCTCTGCGTCCGCCGATCAGCACCACGTCGACGACGCCCAGCGCGGCTCCCAAGCCGAAGGCGTCCCCGACCGCGAAGCATCTGAAGAAGCAGGCGCCGATCCCCACGCCGACCTCGGCGAAGACCCGCGCCGCCGAAGAGCTGAACGCGGCGCCGCCGAAGATCAGCGGCACGAAGTACACCACCACGGACGTGAATCTGTGGTCGCTGCCGTTGACCGGCACGCTGCTGGACGTGCTGCCGAAGGGCACCAAGGTCTCGGTCACCGGCAAGGTCGACGGCATCTGGGCCGAGGTCGTCAGCGACGGCAAGTCCCGCTGGGTCAAGGCGCAGTACCTGTCCGCCACCAAGCCGGTCGCGAGCGTCGGCGGCGGCGGCTCGATCTCGCAGGCGGCCTGCAAGTCCGGCTCCGCGATGGAGTCCGGCCTGACCCCGGACGCGATCCGGGTGCACCGGGCGATCTGCGCGATGTTCCCCGACATCTCGACGTACGGCGGGCTGCGGTCCGGCGACAGCGGTTCGGAGCACTCCAGCGGCCGCGCGGTCGACATCATGATCAACAGCTCGTCGGAGGGCCAGGAGATCGCCGACTGGCTGAAGGCGAACTACAAGAAGCTCGGCGTCAGCCAGCTGATCTGGGAGCAGCACATCTGGACGGTCCAGCGCAGCAGCGAGGGCTGGCGCGCGATGGAGGACCGCGGCAGCGCGACCGCGAACCACATGGATCACGTCCACGTCTCCGTCTACGGCAACTCCGGCACAGTCTGAATTCCTGAGGCGCCCTGAGCGATCCGGTCCCTTGACCCTCCTGGGGACCGGATCGCTTTTCTTGGCCGGTTTCAGGGCCGGATGTTGGCGTTCAAGTGGAAGAAGTTCGTCGGGTCGTAGGCGCGCTTGACCTCGCGCAGCCGGTGCAGATCCTTGGCGTCGTACGCCGTGTCCGCGCGGCCCGGATCGCCGAGGAAGTTCACGAAGGTGCGGCCGGAGCTCGGCAGACCGGCGACCTCGCGGTCGATGATCAGCGAGTACGCCGCCTGCCGGTGACCGACCGGACCTGCGCCGGGGCCGGGGTTGGCCATCGCGCCGCCCCAGTGCCGGACCTCGACGGTGGCGTCCTCGAGCTCGGTGACGATGTCGATCACCTCGTCGGTCAACGTGTCCAGGAAGTCGAGGTGTCGCGCGGGCGTGCCGCCCATCGCGGCATCGGCGTACTCGATCGTCTGCAGCTCGCCGGCGAGGCGCTGACCGGCCGTCGCGAAGAGCGGCTTGAGCAGGTGCTCGGCGACGTCGGCGGGGCCGGCGTACATGACCTTGAGCGCGACGGCGCGCTGTTCGGTGCCGGGGACGCGGGTCAGGACGACGGCGGTGCTCAGCTCGTTGGGGATCGTGGCGGTCCAGTCGCGGTACTTGCGCAGGATCGCGGCGGCGCGGTCGATGCCGAAGTACACGATGCCGGCGTGGACCTGGCGGACCGGGTACAGGCGGAACTCGAGCGACGTGACGACGCCGAAGTTGCCGGTGCCGCCGCGGATCGCCCAGAACAGGTCCGCGTGGTGTTCCGCGCTTGCGTTCACCGTCCGTCCGTCGGCGGTGACGACCTCGGCCCGGACCACGCTGTCGGCCGCGAACCCGTACTTGCGGGCCAACCAGCCGACACCGCCGCCGAGCGTGTACCCGGTGACGCCGACGTCGCGGTGCGAGCCGGACAACGGAGCGAGCCCGAACTGCCTCGCCGCATCCAGCACCGCGCCCCAGCGAGCACCAGGTGCGACCTTGGCGATACGCCGCTCCGG
Source organism: Kribbella sp. NPDC049584 (assembly GCF_040675555.1). Classification (NCBI taxonomy): domain Bacteria; kingdom Bacillati; phylum Actinomycetota; class Actinomycetes; order Propionibacteriales; family Kribbellaceae; genus Kribbella; species Kribbella sp. NPDC049584. The sequence continues at coordinate 89,678 of NZ_JBFAPF010000012.1, read as the reverse complement.
ATCGATCAGCACCGACGCCATCGGCGTGGTCTTCAGCAGGATCCCGCCGTCCGCCGGCACGCGAGTCCCGTGACCGGTGGCCTGCACGGCGATCGGTACGTCGTACTCGCGGGCAGTCCGGACCACGGCTTGTACGTCGGTCCTGCTGTGCGCCTCAGCGACGACGAGCGGGCGTGAGTCCACCGACGGGATCACCGAGCGCCGCTGCTCGTCGTACTCGACCTCTCCGGGCAGCCGGACCGCACCGTTGAACCCGGCCCCCAGCAGCCCCGCAACAACGTCACTGACAACCGCTGCAATCGCCTGCGTAGACATCCGACCCCACTCCCTCGCCGTATCAGCTCCTGCCCATACGTCGAAGAAGAGCCCCCGTTATCGACACACTTTCCCGATGACCCACACAATCTCGGTCTCCGGCCCCGTTGTGACCAAGCACTACACCTCCTGGTCCCGCAACGAACCCGACCGAGAGTGGTCCGCCCTGACCCTCCTCTCCGAGGCGACCCCCAACCTGGTGCCTCACCCGCTCTCCAGGACCCCTGCCCCGTCGCTGACCATGACGACCCTCCCCGGCCATCCCCTCAGTGCCCCTGTGCACCTTCCCCAACTGACAGCTCTGGGCGATGCGATCGAGACCCTCTGGTCCGTCCCGTCCGACACCTTGCAACGGATCGATCTCGCCGCCCTTCTCGACCGCACCCGCACAGGTCTGATGACGCTGCAGGACGGCGAGGACGTGATCGCTCGTGCGGCCTCGGCCTGGCTCAACAACGAGCCGCCCGACCTCACCGCCGTAGACGAGCCTGTGGTCGCCCACGGCGACCCGAACCTCGCCAACTACCTCTGGGACGGGACCGTCGTCCGCATCGTCGACTTCGAAGACGCCGGCCACGGGGACCGCAGCGTCGAGCTGGCCAACCTCGTCGAGCACTTGTCCGGCCGCGGCACTGACTGGACCCCACTGGTACGACGCTTCGCCCCGGACCCGGACCGCTTCCACGCAGCCCGCTGTCTGTGGGCTGGTTTCTGGCTGACGCTCATCGCGCCAGGCGGACCCAGCGCGCACCGCAACCCACCCGGCACCGCGGAGGCACAGGCGGGGCGGGTGCTCAGGCTGGTAGTGGGAGGGCCTCGAGGCGTTCCAGGTCAGCCAGGATGTCGATCTGAGTGATCTTGCCGGCGGTGACGGTGACCGCCATGACGCCTAGGAGGCGGTCGTTGACCACGGTGATGACCCCAGGCATGCCATTGACCAGCACCAGCTGGTTGTACGGCGCCATCCGGCTGAACAGCAGCGCCTGCTCCACAACAGCCTTCGCACCGCGCACCAGCTTCGACACCGCCGGCCCGGCGAACTCAGCAGTCGCCGCACCAGCGTCCGCGCGCAGTACGACGTCGGGGTCGAGCAACTCGAGCAGCGCCTCGAAGTCACCGCCACGCGACGCCGCCATGAACGCCTCGACGACCGCGCGCTGCCGACTGACGTCCCCGTCACTCGCAGGAGCGCCCTGGACCCGCCGCCGCGCCCGACTGGCCAGCTGACGCGTCGCAGCAGGCGACTTGTCCACGATCGTCGCGATCTCGTCGAACCCGACGCCGAACATATCGTGCAGCACGAACGCCAACCGCTCCGCCGGCGATAGCGTTTCCAGTACGACGAGCAGCGCCAGCCCGATCGCATCGGCGTGGACCACCTCGTCCTCCGGCCCCAGCTCGCCGATGATCGGGTCCGGCACGTACGTGTCCAGTGAGTCCTCGCGCCGCGACTTGCGGCTGCGTAGCAGGTCCAGACAGACCCGCGACACCACAGTGGTCAGCCAGCCCGCCAGATTGCCGACATCACTCACGTCAGTCCGGCTCAGCCGCAGCCATGCCTCCTGTACGGCATCCTCCGCCTCGGCTACCGACCCGAGCATCCGGTACGCGACCGCGCGCAGGTGCCCTCGGTTCTGCTCGAACTGCCGGGCCAGCTGCTCGTGGTCGTCCACCGGTGCCTTCTCCTGTCGCATCACTTCCCTGACGAATGGGATCACCATGATGTGACAACGCGCCCGATCCACTCATGATGGGGTCATGAGTCAGGTGCGTGGCGACTTGGTGTTCGAGGACGACTTCGATACGTCGTCGCTCGACCGGTCGGTCTGGTCACCGTATTACCTGCCGCAGTGGAGTTCGCGCGCGGCATCGGCAGCGACCTACGAGCTGGGCGACTCGTGCTTGACGCTCAGTATCCCGGTCAGCCAGCGCCTGTGGTGCGAGGGCGACCACAAGCCTGACCTGCGAGTTTCCGGCATCCAGTCAGGCAACTACTCCGGCCCGGTGGGCAGCGTGGTCGGGCAACAGCCGTACCGCGAGGGCCTGGTCGTTCGGGAGGAGCAGGAGCCGTTCTGGGGCTGGACTCCGAATGGCGGGTACGTCGAACTCCGCGCCCGCGCCGAGCTGAGTCCACGGTCGATGGTGTCGCTCTGGATGGTCGGACTGGAGGAGCAGCCGGAGCAGTGCGGCGAGATCTGCGTCATGGAGGTGTTCGGTGACGCTGTCGTACCGGGCCGGTCGACAGATGTCGGCATGGGTCTGAAGACGATCCGCGACCCCGCCGTACCGCAGGACTTCGAGGCGGTCCGGCTGCCGATCGACGTGCGTGAGTTCCACACGTACTCGGTCGAGTGGACCGGTGGTGAGGCGACGTTTTTCGTGGACGGCGCCGCGATCCGCAGTTGTCAGGGCGCGCCGACGTACCCGGTCCAGTTGATGCTGGCCGTCTTCGACTTCCCGGAACGGTCCGGTGACGAGCAGCATGTGCCCACGTTCGTCGTCGACTCCATCCGTGGATGGAACGTTGCGGAGGCTTTGGTGGCCTGACTAATGTCGGTCTCATGTTTAAGCGCGCGGGTATGTGGTGGGCCGTCGACTGACGGCCTGACTCCGCGCGTACCCACCCGGCCGTCTCCTGCGAGGCGGCCGTTGTGATGTCTCCTCGTGGGCGGCCCAGCACCCCTGAGGACACCCGATGGCGACAACACTCCGGACCTGGTCCGGCCTGATCTCCGCACTCCTGACCGGCTCCGACCTGTCCGCGGCGGACACCGGCTGGACGATGAACCAGCTGGTGCTGGGCGACGCTTCACCGGCCCAGATCTCCGGGTTTCTGATCGCCTTGCGAGCAAAGGGCGAGACACCTGACGAGCTGACCGGGCTAGCTGAGGTACTCCGTTCGCATGCGACTCCGGTGCGGATCCCCGGGCCCTTCGTGGACATCGTGGGGACGGGCGGCGACCGGACTGGTGCGGCGAACATCTCCACCATGGCTGCAGTAGTCGCTGCCGCTGCCGGTGTCACCGTGGTGAAGCACGGTGGACGCGCGGCATCCTCGTCAGCCGGCGGCTCTGGTGATTTGGTGGAGCACTTGGGGGTGCCGCTCGATCTGTCAGCCTCAGAAGCTGCCGCCATCGCGGCTGATGTCGGCCTGACCTATCTGTTCGCTCCACACTTCAACCCGGCGCTACGCCAGGTTGCGATCGTACGGCGTGAGCTGGCCGTCCCCACCGCGTTCAATGTGCTCGCGCCGTTGCTCAATCCAGCGGACCCAGCACATCAGCTCGTCGGCGTCGCCAACGCACAGATGCTGCCAGTGCTCGCGGGTGCGCTCGCCAAGCAGGGGAAGTCGGCGCTGGTGGTGCGCGGCGAGGACGGTCTCGACAAGCTGACCACTACTGGCTATTCACGGTTGTGGATAGTGCATGGCGGCTCGGCAACCGAGACCGTCTTCGATCCGCGCTCACTCGGCCTCCGTCCGTCGACGCTGTCCGAGCTGCAAGGCGGTGACCCGGCATTCAACGCAAACGCTCTACACGCCCTCGTCCAGGGAGCACCGGGACCGCTGCGGGACGTCGTACTGCTCAACGCCGCGGCTGCCGTGGCCGCTCTCTCGCTGGGTACGGCGCCACTGGTCGAGCTGTTGGGAGCTGCCTTGGAACGCTGTCGTCGTGCCGTGGATACCGGCGAAGCCATACGAGTCCTGTCTGCCTGGACCAGTCGTGCGCGAGCTACCCGGCTACATAGTTGTTGATGGCATCGATGACCAGCTGTGGGTTGCGGAGGCTCGGGTAGTGGTCAGCACCGGGTATCCAGGTGAAGCGGGCGCCGGGGATGCGGGCCGCGGCTGCACCGGCTGAGGCTGTGGCGATCGGGCGGTCCCGGTCGCCGACCATCACCGTGGTGGGTGCGTGGATCTCGTTCAGTCGGTCGTACACAGGCGGCTCGGCCTTGAGGTACATGCCTTGCTCGAACCAGGCCGGAGCGGCAGCGCGGAGCTGGTCGACCACAGCGTCGTCGACCACGGTCGACGCCCATACCGGTAGGCCGAACTGCACCAGGCCGTCCACGTCGCGGTTGGCGATCAGCTCGGCGTACTGCGCATCCAGGTCGGGCTCCTCAAGAGCGGGGAAGCCGCGGACGCTCGGGCAGAGCAGCACGAGGCCGTGGACCCGGTCTGGATGCGTGAGCGCAAAGCTGAGCGCAGTACCGCCGCCCATCGAGCACCCGACCAGGACGACCCGCTGCAGGTCCAGCTGTTCCAGCACGGTCACCAGGTCGTCCAGCAGCGAGAACTCCTCGGTCGGCAGCGGAGACCGTCCATAGCCGCGTACGTCGTACCGGACCATGCGGCGTCCGCTGAGGCCAGCCACCACCGGGTCCCACACCCGGGAGTCGCCAGTGCCCGGATGCAGGAAGACGATCGGCACGCCGTCCCCGGCCAGATGCTCGGTCCACAGATCGTCTTGTCCAACCGGAATCCTTAGCTCCATCCCTTCAGCATGCCCGTGCGCCCGTACCAGTGCCGCCCGGCGCGCAGGTGCGACACGAACGCGCGCTGCAGCGAGGTGTCCTGCGGAATGCTGTCCAGGTCCGGAGCGCCCTCAGGCACCGGCAACTGCAGCCCGAGCCGCATCAGCTCGCGATCGCCCTCAGCCGGGTCCTCTGGTGGCAGTAGTGGCAGCAGTTCGAATCGCTGCTGGAAACGGATGATGTTCGAGTCAGGCCGCAGGTACTCGGCCAACTGCGGATCCAGCAGCCACGAGTGGCACACGAACGCATGGACCGGTTCCTCCGGATACCAGCGCTTGAAGGACCCGACCGCAGTGGCGACGGACTCCTCCGACTCCCGTACGTCGAGTGGGCCGCTCGGTGGGATGTGAATCATCAGCAGATAGCCGGAGACCCCATCGCCCAGACCCAGCTGGGCTCGGGTGAAGTCGTGCCGACCGATCTCGTAGTCGGCGCCACGGAACCGCAGCGGTGGACCCCAGAGCGGCATCAGTCCGACGCCAGGACGACCGAAGACGTGCCGGTGTGTCGCCATGACTCCACTCAGCGCGGAGACAGTCGCTCTGGTCACCGAATCCGGCACACCGCGCTCCGCGTGCAGCTCCAGCAAGCGCGGCAGGTTGGCCAGCAGGGCCCAGGCGCTCGCGAACAGGCCGACCGCCGACGCGTCCTGCGGTACTGCGGGCCAGCCTCGGAAGCCCGTCGACGGCAGTGCAAGCCCCATATCCCGTTCGATCTCGCCGGCCAGTGCGGACGCGATCGTCCACCACTCCGGATCTGTTTCCGGGTCCGGCCGCGCTGCGAGCATCAGCTCCCGATCGGTCGCCGGCACCCCGCAGTACTCGATCAACGCCTCGGCGTCCTCCGGCACCCGTAACCCGTCGCCCACCTCCAGGCCCTGGAACCGCGCTCGAGCCTGCTCCGAGAAGCCGACTCGTTCCGCTGCACTCAGAACGTCCACAACCAGTTCCCTCCGCCGCGTTGTCAGTTCCTCGACCCCACCACGGGCCGGAGGTCTCGCGCACGACTTTTGTGTCCTAGGTCACGGATACGCTCACCGCAACCTCGACAGATTTGGGAGATGGCATGACGACGTTCGGTCGGTCCGACGACTTGCGGGGAGCGGAATTCAATGAGGTGGACCTGAGCGGGGCTCGGTTCGTCGAGTCCGATCTGTCCCGGGTCGTGATGCGCGGCGTCGACATCCAAGCCGGCGACATCGACGCGCCGTGGCTGGGCACGGAGGACGCCAGCCTGACGATCAACGGCGTCGACGTCGTGCCGTTCATCGACGCGGAGCTCAACCGGCGCTTCCCCGGGCGCGAGAACCGGCGCGCCGCAGACCCGGACGGTCTGCGCGCAGCATGGGCTCAGGTCGAGCAAGCATGGGCGGCCGCCCGCGAACGCGTCAACGCCATGCCGGCCGGCACTGTCGACATCTCGGTGGACGGCGAATGGTCGTTCGCGCAGACGGAGCGACACCTCATCCACGCGACGGACACCTGGTTCGGCCGCAGCATCATGGAGCTCGACGACCCGTTCCACCCGCTCGGTCTGAAGTACCTCGGCACGGACGACCCGGGAGCGGAGGCGCCGCCGTACGCCGATGTTCTCGAGGGCCGCGCCGGCCGCGTCGCCATGGTCCGCGAGTTCATCGCCGCCACCACCCCGACCGAGCTCGACGCCCCCCGGAAGAACCCGCACAGCCCGGAGAACCCCGAGACCGTCCGCCACTGCCTGCACGTGATCATCGAAGAGGAATGGGAACACCTCCGCTTCGCCACCCGAGACCTGGACACTCTCGAGTCCCGCTGACCCGATCAGCAATCGAACTTTGGAGCGCCTACCGCTCGCGGACTGTGTAGGTCAGGTGCGTCGTCCTCGGGCTGGGCTCCGCGCGGACCGGCTCCAGGGCCACGCGTTCGTCGTCGACGCCTTCGAACAGGCGGATCCCGCTGCCGAACAGCACGGGTGCGAGCGCGATCGTGAACTCGTCGATCAGGCCGGCGTTCAGGTACTCCAGGATCGTCGCGCCGCCGCCCGCGATGCGGACGTCCCGTTCGCCGGCGGCCTCGCGGGCCCGGTCGAGCGCCTTCTCGATGCCGTCGTTGACGAAGTGGAACGTGGTCCCGCCCGGCCGCTCCCAGGGGTCACGCGTCTCGTGCGTCACGACGAAGACCGGCGTGTGGAACGGCGCCTCGTCCGGCCAGGCCAGCGCCCCACCGTCGAACATCCGCTTGCCCATCACGCTCGCACCGGTCCGCTCGTACGTCGCCCGGGCGATGTCGTTGTCGATCCCTTCCTCGCCGCCCTCGCCGAGCGTGAGGTTCTCCCGGAAGAACCGCTGCGGGAAGATCCACGCCTGCAGCTCCGACCACTTGGACATCCAGCGCTGGACCCTCGGGTCGTTCTGCCCTTCGGGCGAGAACACGTCCGCGACGGCCACCTCGTCCGGCGCCACGAAACCGTCCAGCGACATCGTCACACTGAAGAACACCTTGCCGGCGGCCATCAGTCCTCAATTCCCTTCCGAACGATCTCGGCCACGTACGCGGCCAAGTTGCCGAGGGTCTGCTGACCGCCCTCGATCGCGTGGTACTTCTCGACCGCCTCGTCGCGCAGTTCCCTGGTGGGAAACACCGTGTGCATCTCGATCCGGGTCGCCGCCCCGTCGGGCTCGAACGTCAGCACCGAGTCGAAGGCGTTCGGATCGTCGCGCGATTCACCGTGCAGCAGCGCGATCCGCTCCGGTGGGACGATCTCGGTCCAGGTGATCCACTCGGTGTAGTCCGTCCCGTCCGGCCCGTGCATCAGGAAGTCCCACTCCCCGCCGGCACGGAACTCGAACGCCCGCGTGGTCGTGGTGAAGCCCTCCGGCCCCCACCACTGCGACAGGTGCCGGACCTCGGTGAACGCCTCGAACACCAGCTCTCGCGGTGCGTCGATGACCCGGGAGATGACGATCTCCCGATCGGCCGTCGCGGACTGCGCCGGCGTTCCCTGTCCTGTCGTGCTCATCAACTAGTCCTCCTGCCTTGCCTGCTTGAGGTCCTGCACATATGCGTCCAACCGGTCGAAGCTCTCGTTCCAGAACTGCTCGAACCCGCCCGTCCACTCGTGGACAGGCCGCAGCCCGCGGGCATCCAGGCCGTACAGCCGCTGCTTGCCCGCCTTCCGGTCCCGCACCAGCCCGACCTCCCGAAGCACCCGCAGGTGTTTCGACGCCCCCGGTTGGGTCATCCCCAACTCCTCGGCCAACTCGGTCACCGGCCGCTCACCACCCCGCAGCAACACCAAGATCTCCCGCCGCTGCGGCTCCGCAATCGCATTGAACACATCCGACGTCGTCGCTGCCCGTGCCATGCACCCATCATATGCCTATATAGGCATGCGTCAAGCGATAGTGGTTGCCGACCTTCGTCAGGTCGCCGGTCGCGTGGAGTCAGGCGGTTCCGTCGTGTACCGGATAGTGGATGACGACCGCGCCGCCGGTGGCGTAGTTGGCGACATCGGCGGCCACCTCTTGACCCTGCGGCGACGACCGGGAAGCGGTCATAGCCGCGGCGTCAGCGAACTCGGCTTCGAAGACCGCGAAGTACGGCGTCTCTCCCTGCGTCGCCGCCACCTCGAAGCTGTAGCGCCACGCCAGCAGGCCGGGCATGCGCGCGACCAGCGGGAGGTGGTGGTTTACGTAGTACTCGCGGAAGTGGTCGGGATCAGCGGGCTCGGGATACAGAACCACGAGCTTGTGCATGCCAACCTCCGTCCACCGGCCTCCTGTGGAGTTTGGCGGAGGGTGTGGGATTCGAACCCACGATGACGGTCACCCGCCATACCGGTTTTCAAGACCAGCGCACTCGGCCACTATGCGAACCCTCCCGGCGGTTGCCGCCGACGGTCGAGGATAGCGCAGGCGGGTGGGGTAATCGGAGTGCGGCGGCGGGAGGCGGCCGGTAGGGTCTGGGTCTCATGCGTTCGCTTGGCGCTGTTGCGTTCCCGGTCGAGCTCGGGCCGGACTTCCGGAAGATCTGGCCGGCGTCGATCATCTCCAATCTCGGCGACGGGGCCATGCTGGCCGCCGGGCCATTGCTTGTTGCCTCGATTACCAAGGAGCCCGCTGCGGTGGGAGCTGCGGCGTTCGTCCAGCAACTGCCTTGGTTGCTGTTCGCGTTGTTCAGTGGCGTGCTCGTCGACCGGCTCGATCGCCGGTTGATGATTGTTGCCGCTGACATCTTTCGCGCGGTAGTGCTCGTCGCGCTGGGTGTCGCCGTACTGCTCGGCACCTCGCCGCTCTGGACGATCTACCTCGCCCTTTTCCTGCTTGGTACTGCGGAAACCCTGGCAGATAACGCATCCGGCGCGTTGCTCGTCAGCGCAGTACCGAAGGATCAGCTCGGCAAGGCCAACTCACGGCTGTTCGCCAGCGCCACCATCCAACAGCTCGGCGGGCCTCCGCTGGGCGCACTGTTATTTGCCGCGGGCGCCGGCGTTCCACTGGTCTTCGATGCGATCACCTTCGTTGCCGCGGCGGCCCTGATCGCGCGCGTCGCCGTACGTCCGCCGCTGCCCGACCGCTCCACGCGCGGAGCGCTCTGGCACGAGGTTCACGAAGGAGTCCGCTGGCTCTGGCAGCACTCCGGCGTACGGACGCTCGCACTGTCGATCCTGGTCATGAACATCACCTTCTGTGCAGCCTTTGCGACCTGGGTGCTCTTCGCTCGCGAGCGGCTCGGTCTGAGCGAGACCCAGTTCGGCCTGCTCATAGCTGTCGGCGCAGTCGGTGGCGTGCTCGGCATGCCGACGTACCACTTCCTGGAGCCGCGCGTCGGCTCAGTGACTCTGCTCCGCGCCGGCTTGGTCATCGAAACGACTGTCCACCTCGTCCTGGCACTCACCAGGAACCCGTGGGTCGCCGGCGTCACTATGGCCGTGTTCGGCGTCCACGCCGTGGTGTGGGGCATCGTCTCGACTACAACCCGTCAGCTCGTCACTCCGGATGCCTTGATGGGCAGGGTGAACAGCGTCTACCTGCTGGCCTCGGTCGGCGGCGCTGCGATCGGTTCGGCGCTAGGCGGCGTACTCGCGCAGCGGTTCGGGCTGGCTGCTCCGTTCGCGATCGCCTTTGTCGCGATGGTGCTCATGACAGCAATCGCATGGCGCCCGCTTCGTCATATCTCCGTACGGCGGGTGCCTGCAGCAGACTGAAATCGGATGGTACGGCCGGAGAGCGCTTGCTAGAGTTCGCCAGCCGCCGAGATGACCGATGGGAGCGCTCCGCCATGCCCGCAGCCACGTCACTGGGCCTCCCGAACGTCCGTGGCCGGGTACCGCTGCTGGCCGGCCTCGCGATCGACTCGTTCGGTGGCGGCTGTGCTGGACCGCTGCTGCTGCTGTTCTTCAACAAGGTCGCCGGCATTCAGCTCGGCACGGCCGGATTGATGCTGACCATCGCGACGCTGTTCTCCATCGCCGCACCGGCCGCCGTGGGAGTGGTGATCGATCGTGTCGGGCCGCGCAACATCGTGGTGGCCGCGCAGTTCGCCCAGGGGCTGGCGTTCACCGGGTTCTTCTTCGGGCGATCGATCTGGGTGTTGTTCCTGTGCTCGCTGGTAACGACGACCGGGCAGCGGGTGTTCTGGTCGGCGATCTTCAGTCTGCTTGCCGACGTCGCCGATGAGGGCGAGCGGGACAAGTGGTTCGGGCTGGGCGGCATGATGCAGGCCGGTGGGCTGGCGCTCGGCGCTTTGGTCGCGGGCTGGCTGCTGGCCATCGGTGGGGACACAGCGTTCCTTGTCGCGATGGCAGTGAACGCGGTGTCGTTCTACGTCGCCGGTCTGCTCCTGCTTCGGCTGCACCCCTCGCACCACGAGCGCACGAACCTGGACAGCGGACCGGCTCCGCTACTCCGCAAGGACAAGACGTTCCTGGTGCTGATCGGCGCGAACACGTTGCTGGCGCTCTGCACGATGATGCTCGGCGTCGGCGTACCGGTGTATGTCACTGAGGCACTGACCGTGCCGAAGTGGCTGGTCGGTGTGCTGATCGCGGCCACGTCTGTCGTACTGGCGACCGGTCAGACGCTGGTGGTGCGGCACACCGAGCGGCGGCGTCGTACCAACGTCATGGTGGTCGCGGGGATCACCTACGCGGTGTGGGCGGTGCTAATGGCGCTGCAGCTGCACATTGCGGCGGGATGGGTCGTGCCGGTGTTGGTGCTCGCGACGGCTTGCTATGCGTTCGCCGACGTACTCCATGCGGCGACCAACAACGCTCTGTCGGCTGTGGTCTCGCCTGTGGTCGGCCGCGGGAAGTACTTGTCGTACTGGCAGTACTCGTTCGCGTTCTCGAGCGTGCTGGCGCCGGGGTTCTTTGCGCAGCTCTTCGAGGTCCGTCACGAGCTGCCCTGGGTAGTGCTGGCCGGGCTGGCGCTGTTGGCGAGCCTGACGATCTACGTGCTGGCGCGAGTCGCACCGCGGCTGAGCTCCGCGCGGATCTGAGCTGCCCACCCGAAACCTGGTTGACGGCCGGACGGGCCGGCCGTTCCGATGGGGCTCGTGAGTCCCCGCAAAGTCCACGCCGATCAGGTCGACATCAACACAGCGCTCGTCCGCGAGCTGGTGGCCGTTCAGTTCCCGCAGTGGGCCGCGTTGCCGCTGGAGCCGGTCGACTCCAGCGGATTGGTGAACGCGATCTACCGCCTCGGTTCCGACCTGTCCGTACGGCTGCCGCTCCGGCCCTCGAGCATCGACGCAGTACGACGGGAGCAGGCGAAACTCGCGGCACTCGCGCCGTTCCTACCTGTGGCCATCCCCTCTGTCGAGGCGATCGGCTCACCCACCGACGCGTACCCGGGCGAGTGGTCTGTCCACCGCTGGCTCACCGGTAGGCACCCCTCCTCCGACGCGCTCATCGACCCGCGCGGGCTGGCGACGGACCTCGCGGCGTTCGTCGACGCGTTCCGGCGGATCGACCTGCCGGACCGGCCGCCGGCGTACCCGGGCGAGCGCCGTACGCGCGCTCCGATGGTCGAGATAGACTCCTCGACGCGGAAGGCGATCGGCGAGCTCGACGGCCTGATCGACACCCGTGCAGCGCTCGCGTCGTGGGAGGAGTCGCTCGCGGCGCCGTACGACGGGCACGAGGTGTGGGTGCACTCGGACCTGACGCCGGGCAACCTACTCGTGTCGGCGGAGGGCCGGCTGACCGCGGTGCTCGACTTCGAGACCTGCGGTGTCGGCGATCCGGCGTGCGACCTGTTCCCTGTGTGGCACCTACTGCCCGCGAACGTCCGCGACGAGTTCCGCGCGGCGCTGGACGTGGACGACGCGACGTGGCTCCGCGGACGCGGACGCGTACTGTCCCAGGCCGTGATCGTGTGGTCGTACCAGAAGGACACCAACCCGGCAATCGCGAACTACGCGCGGCACGCCATCGGCGAACTGCTCGCAGCTCCTCGATGAGGTCACTGCGCTCCCATGCCCTGAGACATCAGTGACCTGTCAGGTGTGATCTCTCAGGACACCGGTGACAGTTCTGTGTCAGGACATGGGTGATACTCGATCTCTCAAGACATCGGTGACACTCATGGCCAACCAGGGCATCTGCTCGGCCTGACCGGACGCGCTCGCTCAGCGGCATGTCAGCGCGTTAGAGATCGGGGCGTTCGGGGTCCGTGATATCGACGCTGCCGCTCTCCTGCACTGTGAACTGCACGCTGCCGCGCCACCTGGGCAACTTGCGCTGAAGCCCTCGGAGAATGCCGACGGACTCCTCGTCTGAGATGCCGGACGTGATCCGCCAGTCGAGGCCGGAACCGACGACATCGCTCGCAAACACGATCTCGACTGATAGCAGGACTCGTCTCCAGTCGTCTGTTGTCATCGTCTGGCCTGCTTCGATCCGCTTCCAAAGCGACCAGGCCTCGCTCGACAGGCTGTCGGCGCTTGTGAAGCCCATGGCGACGGCGAGTTCATCCGTGGGCTGCGCCGGGCCGCCCCAGTCCAGCAAGGCGGCCCGTAGAAAGCGTCGTTCCATGTCATCGAGCAGGACTGGCAAACTGGCAGCGTCACTCACGGCGCCGATACTGCCAGGGATCGGCCGCACGGGCGCACTCGTCGGCACGACTGCGCGGATCGCGGCATGAGCGTGCGCTTCTCGGCCCGCTGTCAGGCAGTGACGGGGCCCCGGCCGTCGGCTGGGCGCCGATGGCTGTGGCTCGCTCTGGGTTCAGCGCTCCGGAGGCGATCCGATCGGAGACATGTGCTCGTGCACGATCTTCCACGCCCCGTCGTCGCTGACGAGCACCATTGTCGTCTGCTGGTCGGCCGAGATCCGGTTGCCCCCGAGTACCCCGCTGTAGCGGCCGTTGAATGTCACCACGGCGACGTCGGCGAAGACGTTGATCGCCAGGTCGGCCATGTCGACGCTGTTCTCCTCGAGCATCGAGAAGAACTTGCGCTCGTCTGCGGCGTTGGCGTCGGCTCCCGCGCGGAGGGCGCCGTCCTTGAACGAGGTGAACTTGGGCCCGTAGCCGTGGAACGACTCGAGGAGGTCGAAGTCGCGGGCGGCGCACGCTGCCCAGATCTCGTCGAGACGCCTGCGTACTGCGGTCTGTTGCTCGGGGTAGGCATCGGAGAAGATGTCGCTATTGGCTGTTGTCGCGGTCACGATGGGCTCCTTGCGAGTCGGGGTCGATGCCGCGACGCTACTGCGGGCATCGAAGGGTCTCCATGACCGAGCATCCGGCTTCCTTGACAATGCGTCCGGATCTGCTCTCGGATGCGCTGCGCGCGATCAGGCTCACCGGTGCGCTCTATTACCGCGTCAGCACCAAGACGCCGTGGCCGGCGATCCGTGCCCCCCTCGGCGTCGAGCTGACGCCGGCGTTCGCTCGCCGGACTCGCAACGTCGCGTCGTATCACGTCGTCATCGAAGGTTCGTGCTGGGCAGCGGCCGAGGAGTGCGATCCGGCGCAGCTCGGCGAAGGCGACATCGTGGCGTTCCCGACCGGAGCGCCGTATTTCCTGGCCTGCGAGCTCCCGCCCAGCAATCCCTCACCAGAGTCGGGGTCTCTCGTGGACCTGTTGCGCGGCGTCGCGTCGGGAGCCGTGCCGCCGTCGTTCACGTTCGGTGCCGGAACCGAGCAGACGACGCTCGTCTGCGCCTTCCTCGGCTGCGACCCCTTGCCGTTCGACCCGCTGTTCGCGTCGTTGCCACCGATGCTGGTGGCCCGGGAGGTGAAAGGGCAGCTCGCGACGCTCGTCGAGCTCGCGCTCGCGGAGGTCGACGGCGCCGGAAGCATGTCGGTGCGCGAACGCCTGAGCGAGTCGATGTTCCTGGAGACCTTGCGGCAGCATCTCCTCAGCAGTGCAACTGCTGCCTGGACGCGTGGAACCGACGACAGCCTGGCTGCCCACGCGCTCGCGCTCTTGCACGACGATCCCGCATACCCATGGACCGTGGCGGTCCTGGCGGCCGAGGTCGGGGCGTCCCGCTCTGCGCTGGCAGAGCGCTTCCCCAAGGCCATCGGCCAGACGCCGATGCAGTATCTCACGCGCCGTCGTCTCGAGCTCGCGGCCTTGCTCCTCAACGAGGGAGCCACGGTCGCCGCCGTCGCACGCCGGGTCGGCTACGGCTCCGAGGCGGCATTCAGCAGGGCATTCAAGCGGTCGACCGGTATCACTCCGTCAGGCTGGCGCGGCGAGGACCGCAGTCCCTGAGCTCGGGCCAACTTCAACAGAGGTCCATGCTGCCTTGGTCGCCCGCGCCAGTACCCTCTGCATGCCATCGCCCAGACATGAAGCGCTGAGTGCATGTGTGACCGATCTCGAAGACAAGGCCGGCCGTCGGCAGACGACCGCTCATCGGCAGTTCGGTGCTTCACGGACAGTGGCATGTCCGGATGTTCTGGACCCGCGGCTGGTGGAGACGCCCAGCGCGGCAGCGCTGCACGAGCATGGGCATCGAGCGATCAGTCTCAGAACCACGTCCGCGACGATTGGGACCCTTCAGTCCCCCACTCGGCCGGTGTCGTAGGCCCACATCGCGATCTCGACCCTGTTGCGGGCGCCGATCTTGGTCAGCAGGCTCGCGACGTGGGTCTTGGCGGTCGTCAGACCGATGAAGAGGTCGGCGGCGATCTCGGCGTTCGTGCGGCCACGGGCGACCAGCGCCAGTACCTCCTCCTCGCGGTCGGTGAGCGGCTCGATCGGTTGGGTACGCCGTTTGGACGGTCCCCTGGCGGCCAGGGTGGACAGCAGCCGCCGGGTGATGTTCGGCGCGATCAGGGCATCGCCGGCCGCGGCGGCATGCACGGCCTGCACGAGCAGCTCCGGCCCGGCGTCCTTGAGTAGGAAGCCTCGTGCGCCGGCCCGGAGCGCGCCGTGAACATACTCGTCGAGGTCGAAGGTGGTGATCACCACCACCGCGATCGGGTCCGGGACGCCCCGCCCTGCGAGGAGCTCGGTCACCTCGATGCCGTCGAGCCCGGGCATCCGGATGTCGACCAGGCACACGTCGGGGCGGAGCCGATGCGCCAGCTCGACCGTGGCGTGGCCGTCGGCGGCCTGGCCGACGACCTCGATGTCGGGCTGCGCCTCAAGGATCATGGAGAGGCCGGTTCGGACCAGGTCCTGGTCGTCGGCCACCAGTACGCGTACCGTCATCTGCCCACCTCCGTCGGCAGCTCGGCGTCGACCGCCCACCCGCCCTCGGGCGCTGGTCCGGCACGCAGGGTGCCGCCGAGCAGCTGCGCGCGCTCGGTCATCCCCAGCAGCCCGAAGCCGCGGCCCGCTGGCCGGGCCGGGTCGATCTGTCCGTCGTCGGTCACGCGTAGCCGCAGCCTTCCTGCCCCCTCGACGACCCGGATCTCCACACGCGAGGCGTTTCGCGCGTGCCGCAGCGCGTTGGTCAGCGCCTCTTGCGCCAGCCGGTACACGGCTGCATCGACCTGGGGCTGAAGTCCGGCCACATCACCAGCCAACTCCACCTCGACGACCGGGACCGGGTCGCGGCGGGCGAGGGACACCAGGTCGGCGACGCCGGGCTGGGGGGTGTACTCCGCCGGCGCTCCCTCGCGCAGCACCCGGACCATCGCCCGCATCTCCGCGAGCGTCTGCGATGCTTCCCCTTCGATGGCCGCCAGCGCCTCGAGCGGCGCTTCGGGTCGCTGCCCGGCCAGCGCCCGGCCCGCCTGCGCCTGCACCGCGATCGCCGAGACGTGATGGGCGACCATGTCGTGCAGCTCGCGCGCGAGTCCTACCCGTTCCTGGCTGCGAATCTGCTCCAGCGCCCGTCGCCAACTTTCGGCGCGGTAGCGGAACGCCGCCCCGCCCGCTGCTGACGCTGTCAGGATGCCGAACCCGCCGATGAAGTCGGACGGGCCGGTGTAGTCGGCGACCGTACCGATTACCGCAGCGATCAGCACGAACATCAGCCCGATCACGATCTCGCGCCCTGAGCCCCAGCGGACCAGCGCGTAGACGAGCACCAGGATGTAGATCATTGCGTTGAGCCCCAGGTGCGAGGGGCCTCCCGCCAGGGTCGCCAGTCCCAACGCCATCGCGGTGCCGAAGGCAACCACGACGGAGGCCAAGGGCTGGGTACGCCGCCAGAGCAGCACAGGCGCGAGTCCGACTGCCACGATCGTCGCGAACGGTCGCCAGGCGACGTGGTCCCGGAGGACTCCCTCGAGCAGCGCCGTCATCATCAACACCCCCACCAGCGCCCAGTCGCGCCGCCCCCGATCGGGAGCGGCGGCTGCGCGGGGCTCGGCCCACAGCGAGCGCAGGGCGTTGGTGATCACCCGTCCAGCCTAGACAGCCGAGGCCCCGGGGACCGACCGAAAGAACGAGACGCTGCTCCTCCCGACGGCCGAGGAAGGTCCGGCCTGGACGCGGATGTGCGCACGCCGCGACGCGGCGAGGGTGGTCACATGATCACTGTTGAGTCTTTGACGCGGAGGTACGCCGGCTTCACCGCCGTCGACAACGTCTCCTTCACCGCCCTGCCGGGTCGCGTCACCGGCTTCCTCGGCCCGAACGGCGCCGGCAAGTCCACCACGATGCGCATGATGGTCGGTCTGACCGTCCCGACGTCCGGCACCGCGACCATCAACGGAGAACGGTTCGCCGACCTCCCCAACCCGGGCCTCGAGGTGGGCGTCCTGCTGGACGCCTCTGCCCAGCACGCAGGTCGCACCGGACGCGAGATCCTTACGATCGCCGCTGACACCATGGGTCTGCCCCGTCGCCGCGTCGACGAGATGCTCGAGCTCGTCAGCCTGACATCTTCGGAGGCCAAGCGCCGGGTGCGCAACTACTCCCTTGGCATGCGTCAGCGACTGGGCATCGGCACCGCACTGCTCGGGGACCCCCGGGTGCTGATCCTCGACGAACCAGCGAACGGGCTCGACCCCGCCGGGATCCGGTGGATGCGCGACCTGCTGACGGGCTTTGCCAGCCAGGGCGGCACCGTCCTGTTGTCCTCACACCTGCTCCACGAGATCGAGGTCATCGCCGACGACCTGGTCGTGATCGGCAAGGGAAGGATCGTCGCGTCCGGCAGCAAGGAAGAGCTGCTGGCCGCAGCGGGGACGCTCGTCCGGTCGCCGTCACCGCGCGACCTCGCGCACGCCCTCGAACGGGCCGGGATCCCCAGCACGCTCGCAGGGGACGGCTGGGTCCGCACGGATGCCGACCCGGCTCGGGTCGGGGCGGTGGCACTGACAGCTGGCATCGCCCTCACCGAGCTCCGGTCCGCCGAGGGCGCCGGGCTCGAAGACATGTTCCTGTCCCTCACTGCCGACACCCAACGCGAAGGAGTTGCGGCATGACCGCCACGATCGTCCCTCCCGACACCATCGAGGCCGAGCCGGCCCGACGGACCGCCCAGCCCATCCCGACCACCCGACTCGTCAAGGTCGAGTTGCGCAAGATGTTCAACATCCGCTCGGGATTCTGGATGCTCATCAGCATCGGCGTCCTGTCGCCCATCTCGGCCGGGTCGCTCCTCGTCCTCGGCCTCAACAGCGACGTCACCTACCAGAACTTCGTGAGGGCGAGCGGGTTCCCGATGTCGGTGATCCTGCCGATCATCGCGATCCTGGCCGTCACAGGTGAGTGGAGCCAGCGAAGTGGGCTCACGACCTTCACGCTGGTGCCGAGCCGCGGCCGCGTGATCGGCGCCAAGGCGATCGCGACCCTCCTGGTGGGCCTCGGCGCCGTCTCCGTCGCCTTCGCGGTCGGCGCCCTCGGCAACGTGGCCGGATCCGCGCTCGCAGGCGTCGACACCGCGTGGGACATTTCGTTGTCCATGGCACTCCAGATGATGCTCTACAACCTGGTTGGCATGGCCTTCGGCTTCGCCCTCGGTGTCGTGCTGCGCAACTCCGCGGCCGCGATCGTGGGCTACTTCGTCGCTTCACTGGTCATGCCGGGCATCCTCGCGCTCCTGGCTCAGGTGCGTTCGTGGTTCGCGGACCTGCAGCCGTGGATCGACTGGCACTACACGCAGGTGGCGCTCCTCGATGGCGCCACGAACACTGTCAAGGAGTGGGCGATGCTCGGCTCGACCACGATGATCTGGATCGTCCTTCCCCTCGTCATCGGACTGCTGTCCCTGCGCCCGTCCGAGGTCAAGTAGTCGCACACACGGGCGGCGCTCTCCCGAACCCCACTGTGGGTTCCGGATACCGCCGCTTCGGGGTGCGTCGGCTTAGCGCCCCCGTCATGACGTCGCCTGGCGGCGAGAAGGACACCACAACCATGACCACCTACACCCCGCCACCTGAGCCAGGCCGCACCGCCTCCCGCAGGAACCGCCCCGTCCACCTCGTCATCGGCATCCTGCTCGCCCTCATGGGCCTCCCGCTGCTGCTCGGAGGCCTCGGCCTCGGCTGGGCCGTGGCCACCCAGCGCGACGACGACGGGTTCTTCAGCACCCCGACCGAGCAACTCAGCACCCAGACCGTGGCCCTCTCCAGCGAGGTCGTGCCTTGCACGCCGGGCCGAAGAAGTGTCACCACCAAGCGCCCCGGAAGCGTCACCGATGTCCTGATACAGAACCGACACCTATGTCCTGAGACATCCCTGACCTGTCAGAATGCGTTGCGTTGTGTCGAACATCTGTTCTAATGTTGGCCCAGTTCGCGGTTCTCCACCCGGATTGTCCGATGGGCCGAGCCTCCCACCTCTGATGTGGACGGGCCGGAGGGCACCGCCGCCCGGGGTTGTGAGGACCCGGGCTGTGGAGAGTCCGCAGGGTTCGCAGACACTGATACAGCTGGAGCGAGGTGGTCACGCAACGAAAGGACAGCGACAGATGCTGCTCGAACACCGCGGCCGACGACCAGTCGTGCCCGAATCCGCGTACGTCGCACCATCGGCCGTGCTCTGCGGCGCCGTCGTCCTTGGTGAAGGCAGCAGAGTCCTGCACGGTGCTGTGCTGACTGCGGAGAACGGCGAGGTCAGGATCGGCGAGAACAGTGTGGTGATGGAGAACGCCCTGGTGCGCGGCCGGGCCGACCATCCCGCTCTGATCGGCGACGCGGTCCTGGTAGGTCCCCATGCACACGTGAACGGCGCCACGGTCGAGGACGAGGTCTTCATCGCCACGGGCGCCGCGTTGTTCCCCGGTTCGGTCGCCGGCACAGGCGCAGAACTCCGGATCAACAGCGTGCTGCACGTGAACTCGCACCTGGAAGCAGGCACGATCCTCCCGATCGGCTGGATCGCGGCCGGCAACCCGACACAGCTCTTCTCCCCGGACCGGCACGAGGAGCTGTGGCAGGTCCAACGCGAGCTGGACTTTCCGGGCACGGTGTACGGCGTTCCTCGTGGCACACCTCTGCGCGAGATTATGGCCCGCCAGTCCGCCTACTACGGCTCGCACCTCGAGGATCGCCTCATCGACCCAACCTGAGCTCGCTTGCGTGCTCGCGGTCTCAGTCGGTGGTGAGGGAGTGGAGTTCGAAGCGGCGGATCTGGGCGGGGGAGGTGCCTGCGCACGTCAGGCGGGCGTCGATGGTGTCGAGGTGAGCTGACACCTCGACGGTGATCGATCCGCTAGAGGTTGCGTTCGACGGCGTCGCGGGGTCGGTGGTGCTGAGGACGACTCGGTAGTGCTGGTTGGGGAGTTGTTGGACGGACTGCGGTAGGAGGTTGTCGAGGGTTGGTGAGTGGCCGGCTTCGCGCGCGAAGTGCTGGGCTGCTTGGACGGGCGGGGTGAAGGCACCCGATCCACGGAGGAGACCGGGTACGACGAGGCCCTTGTCGTACTGACTGGCGAGTTCGACGGCCCGGGTCGGTGGGACGTGGCCGTAGAACAGTCCGTGCGGGAGGACGACGACGTTTGCCGCGAAGCGATCGCCACCGATGTGGCTGCATTCCCAGGTCCGTTCCGGGTACGCCGCCGCAAGCGCCGCGGCGACCGGACGGCCTCGTACGGCACAACACGCGTCGTGACGGCCGTGCGTACAGACGAGGTAGACGGGCTCGGTGCTGACCGTGCCTGCAACCTTGCCGGCGAGCACGTCCAGCAGGTGCTCATCCGTCGGCAACGGCCCCCAACGAACTTCTTCACGCCCCGGCCGGCAGTCCACCATTCCCCACCGCCGCCCCCGCGTCCGATCCACCCGCCCATACCGCCGAACCAACACCGGCCGAATCCCCAACTCCCGAGACAACCGCGCAACTACGTCGGCAAGGCTGTGTTCAAGGGCGCTCAGGGCCTGTCGGGGCCAAGGGGTGTGGGATTCGATGAGGAGCCAGCGTTGGGCAGGTGGTGCAGTGGCTGTCAGGGAGTCGTGCCGCAGGTCAGCTCGAGCTGCGCAGCCTGTCTCCGGTCGGTATCGAGCGTCCCCGTCGTCCACGACACCTCACAATTCCACACCCGCCCACACCACCTTCAACCAGTCACTCCACGAACCTCAGTTATTGGTTGCTACTAGGACGGCTTCTTTGAGGAGGCGGCGGACTAGGACTAGTTGGTCGGGGTCGGGTAGGGCGGGGAGGTTGCCTACTTTGCAGTCGGCGCCTGAGGTGAGTTCGGTCAGGGCTGGTTGGGTGGATGGGGGGAAGGTGATTGTGCGGTCCGGTAGTTGGAGGACTACTGGGTCGCCGGGGACCACGCGGCAGCGGAGGCCGGGGCGTAGGCGGACTGTTGTGCCTATGGATAGGGACGCGATTGATGCCGCGTGAGCCAGCGGAGGGAGGGGTGCTGGTCGGTTGCTGGACCAGGTACGGCGGCGTAGGCGGGCGGCTAGTGCGTCTGGAGTGGCGGACCGGATCTCCTGGGCGAAGAGCTCGGCCACTGCAGGGAGGATCTCGGCCAGCTGATCGGGGTCGCCCGGGTCGAAGCCGAGCGGGAGTGCAGTCCGCAGGGCTGGTTGGTTGGCAGCCAGCGCGGCTAGCTCTTGCACGAGGAGGTAGCGGGTCAGGGTGTGCATTCCGACTGTTAGATGTGCGCTGACGCCACCCAGTGCCTTGGCGGAGTGGAGGAACCCTCGCGGCACATACAGCGCGTCGCCGGGTCGCAGTACCTCGTCGATCACAGGAGCCTTGTCGCGCGCAGCCGCTGCGACTGCTTGGGCGTGGTCGGTCCACGGCTGGTTCCGCAGTGGGTCGACGTGGACGGGCTCGTGTACGGTCCAGTGCTTCTCGCCGGCCACTTGCAGTACGAAGACGTCGTGTACGTCGTAGTGCGCCGAGAACCCCTGCGACTCGGCAGGAGTGATGTACGCGTTTATCTGCACCGGATGCCCAGCGTCCGCGGACAGCTGGGTCGAGAAGTCGACCAAGGCGGGCCAGGTCCGGTGCAGTGCCTGGAGTACGACGGTGTGCCCGCTGGCGAACAACGCCGCCACCTTGTCGTCCTGGACTTGGTCCGCGATCTCCGCACCCACACCAGCCGGTCCGGTGAACTGACTGTCCCCGACGACCGCGCCGTTCTTCGCGATCCGCAAGAATGGCGTCCGTAGACCGCGACGAGACAGCAGCTCGTCGACGGCTTCCAGGCTGAACAGATCGTCGTACGGCGCAGGTAGATCCGGGGCGTGGGACAGCAACGCCCGCGTGCCCCAGTACGAGTTCGCGAACTCGTCCAGATCTCCTGCTACACAACGCCGGAGCGCCGGGCGCTCATCCCGCAGCTGATCCCGCAACCCGTCCCGCGACGACCCGTCGGCCAGCAGCCGGGGATTCCCGCGGACCCCGGAGTTCCCGAGGTTCCCCGGATTCCCGGAGGTCCCAGGCCCCGGGGAACCGGAGGTCGTGGGGTTGGCGGGGCTGGGGGTGGGCCCGGCGTCCGGCATGGGGGTCACCAGCTTCCGGAGTTCCCGCCGCCGCCTTGGCCTTCGCCGGCGCCGCCGTCTGCGCCACCGTCGGCA
The DNA here is from genome assembly GCF_040675555.1 of Kribbella sp. NPDC049584. Lineage (NCBI taxonomy): Bacteria > Bacillati > Actinomycetota > Actinomycetes > Propionibacteriales > Kribbellaceae > Kribbella > Kribbella sp. NPDC049584. The sequence goes on along the minus strand of NZ_JBFAPF010000012.1, from coordinate 67,468 downwards.
CCGCCGTCGGAGCCACTCGGGTTCGCGCCGCCGTCCGCAGTACCTTCGCCACCGGCACCGCCGTCCGCGCCACCATCCTGCGCACCCTGGGAAGCGCCGCCGTCAGCCAGACCTTCGCCGGAGCCGGAGCCGGACCCGCCGCCGACGCCACCGGCACCGCCATCAGCACCGCCGTCGCTTGCACCCTCGTTCGCGCCGCCGTCCGCGGTGCCCTCGCCGTAGTTGCCCGAGCCACCACCCGCGCCGTCACCCGCACCGCCATCGGCGCCACCGTCCTGCGCACCCGGCGAGGCACCACCGTCAGCCGGCCCCTCTCCAGCGCCACCAGCGCCACCATCGGCACCACCGTCAGCGCCGCCGTCGGAGGACGAGCTGTCGCCGTACCCGCCGGACGTGTTGCCGCCCGCGCCGCCGTCGGCTCCGCCATCGGTGCCGCCGACGTTGGCGCCCCCGTCGGCCAGGCCTTCGCCACCTTCGGATGAGGTATTCATGTCGTCGTCGCTGAGACCCATTGTGCTGCTCCCTTCGCGAATGGCCAGAAAGATGCCCGGGACATCATCAGGGGGCACCCTGGCCATCTTGTGCGCAAAGTCGAGCTCCGCTAAACCCCTCGAGCGTTACAGCGCCGACTCGATTCGGCAGCGGGTACCGGATCGGTTCAGCGAAGGAGATCCGCGAGTACCTTCACGAAGCCGTCTGTGACGTCCTCCGGCCGTACGGCGACCCGCAACCAGTCCGGCCCGAGCCCGGGGAACGTGTCCCCGCGACGGACCGCAAACCCCTGCCCACGCAGGGATTCCCGCAGTTCCGCGGCACCCCGGACATGGATAAGAACGAACGGCGCCGACGCCACGCCGTACGTCGAAAGGCCGGGTGCCGTTCCGAGCTTGTCAAGCAGGTGGACGCGTTGCCGGGAAATGTCCAGCGCGGCCCGCGCCGCTTCCGCCACGGCCCGCTCGTTGCTGCAGGCAATTGCCGCGGCGAGAGCAGGAGTGGACACCGGCCAGTGCGGTTGAACGGCGGACAATTGTTCGATCAAACTCGGCGCTGCGAGAACATATCCGACCCGCAGCCCGGCAAGCCCCCAGGTCTTGGTCAGACTGCGTACCACCACAAGTCCCGGGATCGATGCGCAGGCGAGCGACTCGGGTTCACCCGGTACGGCGTCCATGAACGCCTCGTCGACGACCAGGATCCGGTCGGGCCGCGCCAGTTCACGCAGCGAGTCGGCCGGGTGCAGCACAGAGGTCGGGTTGGTCGGGTTGCCGATGACGACCAGGTCGGCATCCCGCGGTACGGCGGACGGGTCCAGCACGAACCCGTCCTCGGGCCGCAGGATCACCCGGTCGACGAGGTGCCCGGCCGAACGCAACGCCGCCTCGGGCTCGGTGAACTGGGGATGAACGACGACCGGATGCCGCGGCCGGAAGGCCCGCGCGATCAACACGAACGCCTCCGCAGCGCCCGCGGTGAGCAGCACCCGATCCGGCGACACGCCATGGCGCCGCGCGACCGCGTCGACCGCGGCCCCAGGACGTGGGTACGCCGCGAGTTCCGTCAGGCTCGCTGTGATCGCGTCGACCAGCCAGGGCGGCGGAGTGCCCGCACGAACGTTGACGGCGAGGTCGACGAGACCCTCGCCGACCTCTAGATCACCGTGATGCTCCAGATCAAACGCATCGACCACGCCAGGAGGTTAACGTGTCAATGACCCTTTCGGACCAGCCGGTCCGCGCACTGGTCGCTCAGCGTGGCGTGACGGAGTACCGGCGGTTCTGGAGAGACGGGTTGCGTTTGCGTACGTCGGCCAGCCGCTCGCCGGTGATCTCGGCGAACGCATATCCGTCCGACTCGCCTACCGAGGCCAGTGCGATCCCCTGCGGGTCCACGACCTGGCTGAGGCCGCAGTACTTCTTGCCGTTCTGTGCGGCGGCTGCGACGTAGCAGGTGTTCTCCACCGCGCGCGCAGTGAGCAGAGTGGTCCAGTGGTGCTCTTTGAGCGGTCCGCGTACCCAGGCCGCCGGCACGACGAGCACCTCCGCTCCAGCGTCGATCAGTGCGCGCGAGAGCTCTGGGAAGCGCAGGTCGTAGCAGGTCATCAATCCGAGCTTCCGGCCGCCGACCTGCACCACCACCGGAACTACGTCGCCCGCGGTGAGCTGGTCGGACTCCTTGTACCCGAACGCGTCGTACAGGTGGATCTTGCGGTACGCGCCGAGCAGTGAACCGTCCGCACCGACGGCCAGCAGGGTGTTGTACGGACGATGCTGGTCACAGCTGCGCTCGAACATGCCGGCCACAATCGCCACGCTGTGCTCGACCGCAGCCTTCCGCAGCGTCGCCACGAACTCACCGTCGAGCGACTCGGCCGCCTCAGCCACCGACTCACCCTCGACAGCGAAGTCGGACATCATCGCCTCCGGCAGCACGACGACATCCGGCCTGCCCTGTGCGGCGTCCGCGACCAGGCGACCGACCAGGTCCCGGTTCGCGGCCTTGTCGTAGCCACTGGCGGTCTGCACCACAGCGATCCTCATCTCTCCATGGTGCCGCACAACTCGAGTGCGAGACTGCCTCCGTGGAGTTTGACGCGGTGGTGCTGGCTGGGGGCGGGTCCACTCGGTTCGGTGGGGTGGACAAGGCGATGTTGGTGCTCGACGGTGTGACGCTGCTGGATCGGGTGCTGACAGCAACGGCAGGGGCAACCACGACGGTAGTGGTCGGACCGGTGCGTACGACGTACCGCGAGGTCGACTGGACCGTGGAGGATCCGCCGGCGGGCGGACCGGTTGCGGGGCTGGCGGCCGGCCTTCAGCGAGGTACGGCGCCAGTGGTCATAGTCGTGAGCTGCGACCTGCCCTGGTTGACGAAGGACGACGTGAGCACGCTCATCGACGGGCTCGGCGAGTACGACGGGTACGGGCTGCGCGACTCGTCCGGACAGGAGCAGCAGCTCGCAACGGCGTACCGCCGTACCGCGTTGGCGGAGGCGATCCAGCGCGTCGGTGATCCCCGGGACAAGTCGGTACGCCGTACGCTTGCCGGGCTCACCCTCGCCTGGAGCGAACCGACGCGGGCCGGCGACGACGTCGACACCTGGGCCGACCTGGACGACTGAAAATGACTGAAAATGGATGGACACGGCTCGTAGCGTCGAGCCTGTGGATATCGCCCGCGTCGTGACCGATGCCCGCCCCGGTACCGAGATCGTCGAGATCGTCGAGCGCACCGGTGGCCAGCTCAGCACCGTCTACGAAGTACGCACAGACACCGATCCGCTGATCGTGAAGGTCTACGCGCCGGAGTGGGCCTGGAAGCAGGCGAAGGAGGTCCACGTCTACGGCATGCTGGAACAGGAACTCAGCGGCTCGATCCCCCGAGTGGTCCACGTCGGCGACAGCGTCACGATCCTCACGAAGCTCGACGGGGTGCCGCTGTCCGAGCTCGAGCCGCCGGACTGGCGCGCGACGTACACACAGCTCGGCCAACTGCTCGCACGCATCCATCGCATCGGGCAGCCGGAGTACGGCTATCTGACCGACCAGATCCTCGATCCGCTCCCGGACAACGAGCAGTACATGGACCGGCAGTTCGCGAAGAAGCTGGCCGAGTTCGAGCAGCTCGGCGGAGACGCGAAGCTGCAAGCAAAGATCGCCGCGTACGTCGAGCAGCACCGGCATTTGTTCGCCGACAACGAGGCCGCCGTGCTGTGCCACAACGACTTCCACGAAGGCAACGTGCTCGTGGATCCGGACACGTGGCGCGTCACCGGGTTCATCGACGTCGAGAACGCGATCGCCGCCGACCCGCTCATCGATATCGCCAAGACGATCCAGTACTCCGCCCACGACAACGCCGAGAAACTCGCCGGCCTCACCGACGGGTACGGCGACCTGCCGGCGGAACGGACCGATCTCTACCGGCTCTACCATTCGCTCGAACTATGGGACTGGTTCCAGTCGATAGGCGAGACCACTTACCTCGACAGCATCGCCCGGGACATGGAGCAGCTGGTCGCACCCTGAGGGTAAGTTGTGAACCATGCGAGCTGTCGTGTGTGAGGGTGCCGGCGGAATCGAGGTCCTCCGGATCGGCGAGATCCCGGACCCGCAACCAGCCGTCGACGAGGTCGTTATCGACGTCGTTGCGGCGGGCGTGAACCGGGCCGATCTCATGCAGCGGCAGGGCTTCTACCCGCCGCCGCCCGGCGCCCCCGGCACGATCGGGCTCGAGGTGTCGGGCCGGATCTCCGCGGTCGGCGCCGAGGTCGAGGGCTGGTCCGTCGGCGACGAGTGCTGCGCGCTGCTCGCCGGTGGCGGGTACGCCGAGAAGGTCGCCGTACCCGCTCCGCAGGTGATGCCCGTGCCGGACGGCCTGGATCTGGTCAGCGCCGCCGCGCTGCCCGAGGTCGTGGCGACCGTCTGGTCGAACATCTTCATGACCGCACACCTCAAGGCCGGCGAGACCTTGCTGGTGCACGGCGGCTCGTCGGGGATCGGCTCGATGGCGATCCAGCTCGCGGTGGCGCACGGCGCACGGGTGCTGACCACGGTCGGCAGCAAGGAGAAGATGGAGTTCTGCACCCGGCTCGGTGCGGACGTCGCCATCAACTACAAGGAAGCCGAGTGGGCCTCGGTCGTCCAGGAGGCGACCAAGAAGGCCGGCGCCGACGTGATCCTCGACATCATGGGTGCGAAGTACCTGACCGACAACGTGAAGTCGCTCGCGTACGACGGACGCCTGGTCGTGATCGGCATGCAGGGCGGCGCGAAGGGCGAAGTCGACCTGGGCCGGCTGATGAGTCGGCGCGGCTCGATCATCGCGACCGGCCTGCGGTTCCGCTCGGTCGAGGACAAGGGCCGGATCCTCGCCGAGGTCGTCGGCCACGTCTGGCCGCTGATCGCGGAGAAGAAGGTCCGCCCGATCGTGCACTCCACCTTCCCCCTCGCCGAGGTCGCCAAGGCTCACGAGACCCTCGAGCAGTCCAGCCAGCTGGGCAAGGTCCTGCTGACGATCTAGCGAACCTGCCGCACTGACCAAACCCCTCACTCGGGCCGGGCCCACGCTCAGCCGCTGGTCGATGTGCCGTTGGAGCGAGGTTGGTCAGTGCGGGGAGTTCGCTCACCTCGATGCCAGGTTGGCCGCGGCCCACTCCGGATCGGGTTCCACCAGCTGAATCACGTCGATCCAGGTGCCGGCGGGGTCGCGGACGAAGAAGTGCCGTTGGCCGAACACCTCGGTCACCGGCTCGGTCTCGAGCCGGACCCCACCTTCGACCAGTAACGCGGCGACCTTGTCCGCGTCGTCGACGATGAAGCCGAAGACGTTCGTCGTCTCGGTCTGCGCCGACACCGCTGCCGGAACGGTCGGGTGACCCCGCTCGCAGATCGCGAGCTCCCAGTCCGCCGTGCCCCGGCGGAGCGTGATGAACCACCCGAGGTCGATGCCGACCTGGAGATCCAGGTACTGCGTGTAGAAGGCGGCGACGTCCGAAGGCCGGTCGGTCACCACGGTCGCGCCGAATGCGGCGGGTTGCATAGATCTCCTGACTACTACAGCTGTTGTTGTTGTGCACGACAGTTGTAGTGGAATCCTGCTAGCCTGTCAACATGCCGCGGAATCCGGAACGCCGTACCCAGCTCGCCGACGCCGGCCTGGCCGTCCTCGCGGAGGCCGGCGCCCGCGGACTCACCCATCGAGCAGTCGACGCCGCCGCCGGACTCCCCGCGGGCACAGCGTCGAACTACTTCAAGACCCGCGACGCGTTGCTCGGTGCACTCGGCGAGCGAATCTTCGAGCGGCTCGCGCCGGACCCAGCAGTCCTCGAGCCACTGGCCAGGCGCAAGCCGGATGTCGACCTGATGACCGACTACGTGCGCTACATCGTCGAGCGTCTACTCGGGCGTCCCGAGCTCTCGCTCGCTCTCCTGGAGCTCCGCCTGGAGGCAGCTCGCCGCCCGGGTCTCAACGAGATCCTGTCGCGGACTATCCGGCAGGGCTTCGACGCGGACGTCGCGTTCAACTCGAACGCCGGCCTACCGGGCGGCGCCGAGGAGATTCGCCTGCTGCACTTCGCGATCGACGGCCTGGTCCTCGACCAGCTGACGCCGGGCACCGGTCATCCGTACGACGTCGAGGCGACTACGGCGCGCCTCGTCCGCCGGCTTACTGCGAAGGACTGATCGCCACCTCGGGGTACGCGACGGGGTACGGCGGTGTGCTGGTGATGCGCCATTGGCCGCAAGCGCACCGCTGGTACACGACCAGACCCTCGCTGACCTGATGGGCGGAGACCGCACTCCAGCGATGCCGATGGGTTTCTGTCATGAACCTATCGTGATGTAATGGCATTATGCATCTCAACCCTTACGGCGCGGACGCGGTTCTGCTGGCGGTCAACCTGGTCACGCGGCCGGCGACCACGCCGGAGGAGCTGGCCGAGCGCTGCGTGGAGAGCGGCGTCGAGAACCGGCTGGTGCGCGAACGGCGCGTGACCGCGGCGGACCTGGCGGCCGTCAACATCGCGATCGAGGAGTGGCTGCGGGTCGTGGACGCGGAGAACGAGCAGACGCGGGTCGATCTGGTGAACGCGATGCTTGCGAAGTACACCGAGCATCCGCGGCTCACGAACCACGCGGGCGACGGCTGGCACATGCACTACCGCCCGGAGAACGTCCCGGTCGGGCGACTGGTCGCGACACTGATCAGCACGGGTACGGCGCTGCACCTGGCCGGCCGCGGCATCACCCGACTAGGCCGCTGCGCCACCGACGGCTGCGAAAACGTCTACGCCGACCTGTCCCGCACCGGGCGCCAGCGCTACTGCAGCCCCACCTGCGCGAACCGCGACGCCGTACGCCGCCACCGCGCCCGCGCATCCTGAGACGCTCTTTGAGCACCGACCAACCACCCCACGACGCCGGAGATGGTCGGTGAGGGCTCAAAGTGGGGCCGAACTACGATGGGCAGATGACCGAGAGCAGCAGCGAGCGCCAGGGAATTCCGATGGCTGGGGCGAAGACCGAGGATGGCAAGGTGCTGATCGTCGGGCCCGACGGCATGGCCGTCGAGGGGCCGCCGCGCTCCGACGACGACCGCGACGAGCAGGAGGACGAACCGCGTTCGGTGACCGAGCTGGTCGAGCAACCGGCCAAGGTCATGCGGGTCGCCAACATGATCCGGCAGCTGCTGGAAGAGGTGAAGTCGGCGCCGCTCGACGAAGCCTCCCGCGCCCGGTTGCGCGCGATCCACGAAGCGTCGATCAAGGAGCTCGAGAGCGGTCTGGCGCCGGAGCTGGTCGAGGAGCTGGAGCGGCTCAGCCTCGACTTCACCGACGACAGCACCCCGACCGACGCCGAGCTGCGGATCGCCCAGGCGCAGCTGGTGGGCTGGCTGGAGGGCTTGTTCCACGGCATCCAGACCGCGCTGTTCGCGCAGCAGATGGCCGCGCGTCAGCAGCTCGAGCAGATGCGGCGCGCGCTGCCCGGCGGCCAGCAGCTGCCCGAGGGGCACCCGGGCTTCCCCGGCGCACCGCAGGCCGCCAACCCCGACGACCCTCGCACTGGCGGAATGTATTTGTAATCGCCTTATTTCAAAGGCTGTAACAACTTCTCGAGGACGGCGGCGACGCCGTCCTCGTCGTTTGTAGGACAGACTTTGTCCACTACCGCCAGAACTTCGGGGTGCGCATTGGCCACGCCGTACGACGTACCCGCCCAGGCGAGCATCGGCAGATCGTTGACGGAATCACCGAACGCGATCGTCTCAGCAGCCGAGATCCCTTGCTCTGCGGCGAAATCGGCCAGCATCGCGGCCTTCGAGACACCACTCGCGGAAATCTCCACCAAGCCGTGACCGCCGCTGTGGCTGGCCGTGACCCGTTGGCCGACCAACGGTGCGACGAGCGCCAGCAGCTCGTCGGAGGGCAGGCTCGGATGCCTGACGAGCAGTTTTGCGGCCGGCTCCGAAAGTAGCTCCTCGACCGCGGCGACCAACGTGTCGTCGGGTTTGGGCCAGCGGTTGAGGTAGACCGGTTCCTGTCCGTAGCGGTTCGGTCGCTCGATGGCGAACTGCACGTCGGGGATCGCCGTACGGATCGCCTGCGCGACGTCGAGTGCGACCGCGGGATCGATCAACCGGGTCCGGATCGCCTTACGCCGCAGGACGTCGTACAAAATAGCGCCGTTGGCAACTATCGCGATCCCGTGATCGCCGACCAGGTCGGACAGGTCGTGCAGCCAGCGAGGTGGCCGGGCGGTGACCATCACGAAAACACTTCCGGCATGCTGTGCCGCGAGTACGGCGGAGCGCGTCCGCTCGGACACGGTGCCGTCGCTGCGGACCAGCGTTCCGTCGAGATCGGTGGCAATCAGGCGGGGGTACTGCGAAGCCGTCACCAGCCCACCGTATCCTCGTCGCAGCCGGCGTCGCACTACTCCTCCCGATGCCCCGGGCGCAAGCTATTGGACGTCGGTTTCAGGCCTTTTTGACTTATCTAATTGAGCCTTTGACAACGTCATCAGACCGTTACGGCAGGATGCTGCAAAGGCAGCAAGTTCCCCTGCGCGGCACGGTTGGCGCGTGATTTCATGCGTTGGTCTGGTGGGGAACCGGCGGCTGTTCGGCCGCGTCCTAAGCGTGTTCTGGTTCAGCGCGACTGATGCCGCCCCGCTCCGGAAGCACACACAAACGTCGAAGAACTGTTGTGGAATTGGCTGCAACCAAATCCCTGGCAGTGGCGTCAACAGTTATGGATCGGTGCGTCCCGCGCCCGGGACGACATGGTGGGCCGGCAACAAAGCGCGGGTCCATCAGCTAGCGGATCCGTGCGGGCGAACGTTGTTCATCGTTCGTTCACTCGGGTCTTGATACTTGGGGAGCCTTGATGACCGTCAACAGCGCCAATCTAGCGGGGCCGGGGGGCAGTAGCTCCCGAGCGGCTGTCGACACATCTTCCATCAGGGAGGGGGCAATGACCGGCTGCATCGCCCGTTCCGACATCTTTCAGCACCGCTTGATGGAAGAACCGCCACCCGCGTCCGCAACCCGTCGTACGCGGGAGCGGTACGAACAGCTCGTCCGTGAGGCAAAGGCGTTGTGCGCGTCCTGCCCGCTCTTCACCGAATGCCTGTACAGCGCCGTCGCCGAGCACGATGTCAGCGGCTTCGTCGCCGGAACCACTGCTGTACAACGGCGTTCGATCCGCAACCTGCTCGACGTCGAGGTGCAGGCCGACGACTTCGACCAGCTCGCCGGTGCACGGGGCACGCGCCGGCCGGTGAGCCACGAGGAGGTCCTTCGGCTGCGCACGCAGTACCCGAACGACAGCCTGGAGTCCCTGGCCATGCGGCTGGGCTGCTCGCTGTCGACGGTGAAGCGCCACCTGCGCCGTGCCCGGCGCGGCCAGAGCCCGGCAGCCAAGACGCCGCGGCCGCGGCCCGAGGTCAGCGCCGTGCTCGACGCGTTCGACGCCGTCGTCGACCAGCAGTGCCAGCCACGCCGGACCGGTAGTACCCGGGTTGCTTGATCCGATACTCGGCCCGCCAGCGGACTATCGTTGACACGGGGCCCGGAACTCCTGTACACACAGGGGTTCCGGGCCTTTCGGTTGCCTACAGCAAGTTGATCGTGTCAAGCCTTCGATCCTCGCCGAAAGGCCTGTGGTCAGAACCAGCGGTTGAGTATCGTGGCGACGCCGTCGTCCTGGACGGACTTGGTCACCTCGTCGGCGGCCGACTTCACCTCGTCAGGAGCCGAACCCATGGCGATACCGAGACCGGCGTACGTCAGCATCTCGATATCGTTGCGTCCGTCACCTATCGCCAGCAGGCCGGACGGATCCAGGTCGTACTGCGCGAGCGCGACCTTCAGCCCGGTCGACTTGTCGACGCCCTCGGGCGCGATATCGAGCCAGGCCGTCCAGCCGACGAAATAGCTGACGCCGTGCAGGCCGAGGCGTTCCGCCAGCTGGACGAAGTCGCTCTCCGACTGGTCCGGGTCACGGATGATCAACCGGGTCACAGGCAGCGGCGCGAGCTCGTCGTCGCCGACCACGCGGATCCTGGCATCACGGCCGAGGTCGCCGTCCGGGAACGGCGCGGTCACCAGGTAGGTGCCGTCGGACTCCTCGACGGCCATCCGCGCGTTCGGTGCGTGCTTGCGCACCGACGTGATCACCGTCGACGGGTCGAAGGTCCGCTCGTCGACGACCTCGCCGTCCGGGAACCGCATCGTCCGCGCGCCGTTGCTACAGACAACGAATCCGCCGGCCGGCAGGCCGAGCCGCTCGGCCACCGGTTTGGTGGTCGACCAGGCCCGGCCGGTGGCCAGGATGACGGGAACCTGCGCCGCCGTACGGCGAACCGCGTCCAGAACCGCGGGCGACAATCCCTCGTCGTGATCTATGAGCGTGCCATCGATGTCCAGCGCAACAGCTGTCGGCCTTCCGGTCATTTACCGACCGGTTCGAGGACCTCGCGACCGCCGACGTACGGCTGGAGAGCCGTCGGCACCCGGACCGAGCCGTCGGCCAGCTGGTGTGTCTCCAGGATGGCGACGATCCAGCGGGTGGTGGCCAGCGTCCCGTTCAGCGTCGCGACCGGCTGGGTCTTGCCGTCGGCGTCGCGATGCCGGATATTCAGCCGGCGGGCCTGGAAGTCCGTGCAGTTCGACGTCGACGTCAACTCGCGGTACCGGCCCTGCGTCGGCACCCACGCCTCGCAGTCGAACTTCCGGTACGCCGAGACGCCGAGGTCACCGGTCGCGGTGTCGATCACCCGGTAGCTCAGCTCCATCTTGTCGAGCATCTCCTTCTCCCAGGCCAGCAGCCGCAGGTGCTCGTCGGCGGCGTCCTCGAGCTTGCAGTAGGAGAACATCTCGACCTTGTCGAACTGGTGGACGCGGATGATCCCGCGGGTGTCCTTCCCGTGCGAGCCGGCTTCCTTGCGGTAGCAGGACGACCAGCCGGCGTACCGGATCGGGCCGTTCGACAGGTCGAGGATCTCGTCCATGTGGTAGCCGGCGAGCGCGACCTCCGACGTACCGGTCAGGTACAGCTCGGGGTCCTCGAGGCGGTACACGTCGTCGTGCGCCGACAGGTATCCGGTGCCGCCCATCACCTCGGGCTTGACCAGCGTCGGCGTGATCATCGGGGTGAAGCCGTTCTCCACCGCCTGCTGGACGGCCAGCTGCAGCATGCCGAGCTGGAGCAGCATCCCGGCGCCCTTGAGGAAGTAGAACCGGCTGCCCGAGATCTTGGCGCCACGCTCCATGTCGATCGCGCCGAGCAGCTCGCCCAGCTCGAGGTGGTCGCGGGGCTCGAAGCCCTCGGCGGCGAAGTCACGCGGCTTGCCGACCTCCTCGACCACGACGAAGTCGTCCTCGCCGCCGACCGGAGCCTCGTCGGAGACCAGGTTCGGCAGGGCCTTCGCGAGGTCGTCGAAGCGCTGCTCGGCCTCCTTGGCGGCCGCCTCGTTGGCCTTCACGTCCGCGGCCACGGCCTTGGTCCGTTCCAGCAGAGCGGTCCGCTCGTCACCCTTCGCCCGGGCGACCTCCTTGCCGAGCGACTTCTGCTCGGCCCGGAGCGCCTCGAAGGCGGAGATGGACGATCGACGCTCACTGTCGGCAACCAGGATCTGGTCGACCAGGTCCGTACTCTCACCGCGCTTGGTCAGGGCCGCGCGGACGACATCGGGGTTCTCACGGAGCAGTTTCGCGTCAATCACACCCATGAGGGTATCGGGGCGTGTCATCGGCGGCGAAGTGTATTCGGGATGATGGGGTGTGTCTCGTCGAGGAGCGCGCCGAACGCTTCTCGACGAAGCACTGAGTGCACCCGATCACGGAGGGGGCCCTGAGGGGGCGATGAACCACCACCCACCCAGTCCGGTCGGCCGTGCGCTCACGGTCGTGCTGGGTGCGCTGCCGTTCACGGTGATCACGCTGCTGGTGTTCGAGCACTGGCCGCCGCTGGCGCGCTGGGACCAGTCGGTCGCGGACCGAGCAGCGTCGTACGGCGCCATGCACGAGAGCGTCGTCGACTTCTGGCAGGTGGTCGGAGCGGTCGTGCTGCCGTGGACGTCACGGGCGGTGATCGTGATCGTCGCGGCGTACCTCTGGCATCGCCGCGCCCGCTTGCTGACGTTCTGGCTGCTCACTTCGGCGGCCGCCGAGCTCGTGCTGGTCCAGGTGGTTCAGCAGATCTTCGAGCGTGAGCCGCCGGCCCAGACGCTGGTCACGGTCAGCGGCTACTCGTACGTGTCCGGTCACGCGACGGCCGCGTTCGTGATGGCCGGCGCGCTGGGCGTCGTACTGCCGTCTGTGCGCGGCTGGCGGCGGCGGTTCCGGCTGCTGGTCCTGCTGCCGGTGATCGCGGTGGTGTGGATCGTGTCGGCCGACCGGATCGCGCTGAACGTCCACTACGTGTCCGACGTACTCGGCGGCTGGGCGCTCGGTCTGGCGATCCTGACCGCGACGTCGATCGGCTTCGGTCTCCGACCGGGGCTGCGCCGCCGACGTCGTCGTACGCCGTCAGATGGCGACGGTACGGCGGCTCCCCCGCGGGCAGCCGTGATCGTGAACCCGATCAAGGTCGGCGACGGCGTCGCGTTCCGCCGGAAGGTCACGCGAGCCCTCGAGGTCCGCGGGTACGACGAACCGCTGTGGCTGGAAACCCGCGAGGACGACGCCGGCAACGCGATGGCCAAGCAGGCGATCGAGTACGAGTCGGACCTGGTGCTGGTCGCCGGTGGCGACGGCACGGTCCGGGTGGTCTGCTCTGCGCTCGCGCACACCGGCATCCCGGTCGGCGTGATCCCGGCCGGCACGGGCAACCTGCTGGCTCGCAACCTGCACATCCCGCTCGACCTGGACGACGCCCTGGAACGGACCCTGGAAGGCCGCGACCGCCGGATCGACCTCGTCCGGGTGCACGGCGATCAGCTGGACACGGACCACTTCGCGGTGATGGCCGGCCTGGGGCTGGACGCCGCGATCATCTCCGATGCGCCACCGCATCTGAAGAAGCAGATCGGCTGGACGGCGTACCTCGTGTCTGCCGCGAAGAACATCAACCATCCGTCAGTGCGGGTGACCCTGGCGCTCGACGACGAGGAGCCACTCGAACGACGGGTCCGGACGGTCGTGGTCGGGAACGTCGGGATGCTGCAGGCCAACATCCCACTACTGCCGGACGCGCGGCCGGACGACGGCCTGCTGGACGTGGTCGTGATCGCACCGAGGCGGGTGACGCAGTGGCCGATCGTCCTCTGGCGCCTGATGACCCGAACCAACCGGACCGACATGTACCTGGAGCGCTTCACCGGCCGCAAGGTAGAGATCCACGCAGCCGTCGACGTCCAACGCCAACTCGACGGCGACCCAATCGGCCCAGGCCGCTACCTCGTCTGCGAAATCGAGCCCGGCGCCCTAACCGCCCGAGTCCCCAAGCGCCGGTAGCCATCCAGCCGGAAGACCCCGCCCGACGGCTGGCCCGAGGGTCGGTTTCGCGACCTAGGACCGGTTCAGGCGGTTGTGAGCTTCGCGGCCGGCGGCCGGGTCAGGCGGTCCGGTTGGCGGGCTTCGCGACCTCGGGCCGGATCAGCCGGTCCGGCTGGTGAGCTTCGCGGCCGGCGGCCGGGTCAGGCGGTCCGGTTGCCGAGTTGCTGTTCTCGGGCGAGCGCATCCAGCCAGATCGCCAGGCCCTCGAGGTCCTTTACGTGGTCCCCTCCCACGGAGATCTGGCGCTTTAGGCGATCCACGGCCGGGACCACGGTGACGAACCCGAACCACCCGCGAGAGGCGTCCACCGGTCGGCGTGGATCGGACGGACGCCGGCGCCGCGAATTGGGGCTTTCGATGGCCGTGATCTCGTCCCAGGCGAGACGTTTCCGGCCGAGCGATACCCCGCTCCTGTCCAGGATCAGAATCGGCCGACCTGAGAGGGAGAGCCGGGCATACATCCAGACCAGCGGAACCACGGTCGGCACCGCGACCACACAGAACAGCGGCCACCATCGCCAGCTCTGCCGACCAAGAGCGGCCGATACGACGGCAGCAACCTCGTTCGCGACCAAGAACCCGTAGAGCATCGCCTTCAGCGCGGTAACCCGCCGACGCGGCGCGATCCGCACCTCGCCTGCCCGCACGAACTCTGCCGCCCAGTCAGCTGGCCCCAGCCCAGTCCCCACACCCCACCGCCTCCAGGCACCATCGAAGTCCCGGCCCACGGACCTTCCCGCTGATGGTAGAAGAGCCAAACCCTCAACGCACCAGAGCAGCGGCGCGGCCGCCGCCGCCAAACCACAGTCCTCCCAACCACAGCCGACGGCATCCACGGCAGGCAGGGCAACCGGCTAGCAGTCACCCGCGGGCGGCAGCTGGCACGACCCCAGCGATAGCCGGAAGGCCCGGCGGCAACCGGGGTTGGCGTTGCGCGCCAAGCATCCGGGCCGAGGAGCACAGCGACGAACGGCGGCCAGCACTGAGACGGCTCACCACTCTCCCCGGCACGCTCACAACAAGCTGGTCAGCCGCTCAGCAGTCACCGCGGGCGGCAGCCCGCGCGCACCCGGCGGGTAGCCAGACGGCCCCGGTGGCAGCCGGGACCGTGCCGGTGGCAGCCGGAAGATCCCCATGCAGTCCGAGGATCCCGGCGGCAGCCGGAGGATCCCGACGGCAGTCCGAACACCGCGACCGAAGAAAACCTCGCCGGTACGACGCTCGCCGCCGCCAAGGCCCGGCGGCAGCCGGAGAGCCCGGGGGTAGCCGGTGGGGTGCACCCGCGCTCAGCCTGGTGTGGGCGGGAGCGCCCGGAGCGGGTGCGCCGAGGAGCGCAAAGACGGGACGCGACCGCGCGGCACGCAGGCGGGCTCACCACTCTCCCCGTCGTCACGCTCACAACAAGCTGGTCAGCCGCTCAGCAGTCACCCGCGGGCGGCAGCCCGCAACACCCGGCGATAGCCGGAAGATCCCGGCGGCAGCCGGAAGATCCCGGCGATAGCCGGAAAGGATGCACCGGCGGTAGCCGGGGGGTGGGCGGGTGCGGGCGTAGCGGACGCGCCGAGGAGCGCAGCGACGAGAGGCGGTTGCGGAGCACGCGGGGCGACTGGCTGCACGCGGGGTGGCTGGCTGCACGCGGGGGGAATCCACCTCAGTTGACTGTTGGGCCGGATTCTTTGCGGAGGGTGTCGATGGCTTCTTCTTCTTCCGGCGAGAGTTTGGATTCGCTGGTGAAGGACTTGATTTCCTTGGCGTACGTGCGGGCGTCGGCGCGGCTGTTGATCGACGTGAGGACGACGCCGTCGCCGTTGTTGTCGAGGATTGCCATCGACCATGACAGTTTCCCGCCGGTTTCGCCGAAGGCGTCGTACCGGACGACGGCGAGGTGCTGGAGGGTGTCCTTCAGTTCGGCGCGGGTGACGGCGAGTTCCTTGCCGAGTTTGCGGAGTTCGGACTTCACCGTGCCGGGCTTGGGTTCGGGCTCGGGTGCGGGTTCCGGCTCGGGGACGGGAGCGGGCGCGGACGACGTGTCGGTCCGGGCCCGGAGGGCCTGGATCGCGAAGACCAGGGCAAGCACCGCCACGAACAGGGCAGCGACCCCGAAGGCACCGGCTAACGTCGAAGACACGCACGAGAGCCTAAAGCATCCGGTGTTATGCCTGAGTGTTCAGGCGATCGCACAGCGTGTGTGAATGGTACGGATGCGGCACCTCGGGCCGGGGCAACGTAGATTCGCGGCGTGACACATTTGCCTGATCAGGGCCCACAACCGGGCGTCCACGACCTCGGATATGCCCGCCTCGACACTGACCGGTTGGAGCGTACCGGCGACGCCGAAGTCGTCTACGGAGCCGGCAAGACGCCGTCTCAGGTGGTGGAACTGCTGCGCACACTGCACGCCACGCACCCCGGACACGCCGTCCTCGCGACCCGGCTGACCGAAGAGGCGCAAGAGGCGGTGACCGCTGCGCTGCCGGAAGCTGTTGTGGATCCGGTCGGGCGTACGGCGGTGCTCGGCGAGCCCGGCGTACTGCGCGGAACGGTCGCCGTGGTTGCTGCTGGTACGTCGGATGCGCCGGTTGCGGCTGAGGCGGCGACGACTGCTCGCGTCTTCGGCGCTGACGTGGACGTCATCACGGACGTTGGTGTGGCTGGACTGCACCGGGTGCTCGGCGTACGAGAGCGGCTCAATGCCGCGGACTGCTTGATCGTCGTGGCCGGTATGGAAGGTGCGCTGCCGAGCGTGGTCGGCGGACTGGTCGGCGTACCGCTGGTGGCTGTGCCGACGTCGGTCGGGTACGGCGCTTCGTTCGGCGGACTGGCTGCGCTGCTCGGGATGCTGAACTCGTGTGCGCCCGGGGTGTCGGTCGTGAACATCGACAACGGGTTCGGGGCCGGGGTGTTCGCGGCTCGGGTGGCTCGACAGTCCGTTCCGCGCGAGACGAAGGAAGCCTGATGCGCATCGCTTGGCTCGATTGCTCGGCTGGTGCGTCCGGGGACATGCTCCTCGGCGCGTTCATCGCGGCCGGGGCGGACCTCAACGCGGTGAATGCGGCCGTCGCCGCCGTCGACCCGTCGTTGTCCGTCTCCGTCCAGCAGACGGCCCGCCACCAGATAGCCGCCACCAAAGCCACCGTCGAGGTCAACGGCGAACCCCACCCGGAAAACATCCCGGACGCGGGCCATGGCCACGGGCACGACCACGCGGAAGCGGGCCATGGCCACGGGCATGGGGTAGCTCACGTGCACTCGGGCCCTACGCGGGCCTGGGCTGACGTCCGACGATTGCTCGAGGAGGCGGAGCTCAGTGACCCAGTCCGCCGACGCGCGCTCGACACCTTCGCGAGGCTTGCCCGGGCCGAGGCCGCGGCCCACGGCGTCGAGCCGGACACCGTGCACTTCCACGAGGTCGGCGCGCTGGATGCGATCGCGGACATCGTCGGCGTGGCCGCGGCGTCCGTCTCGCTGGATCTCGACCGGATCGTTGTGTCGACGGTCGTGCTGGGCGGCGGACGGCAGGTTCGCGGACAACACGGCGGGATCCCCATCCCCGGCCCGGCGGTCCTCGCGATCATGTCCGAGGCACAAGCACCGGTCACCGGCGGCACAGCGCCGTACGAGATGACGACGCCGACCGGCGCGGCCCTGTTGGCCAGCCTGGCGGACGAGTACGGGACCCTCCCGCCGATGCGGATCCAGCAGACCGGCCTCGGCGCCGGCGGTCGTGACCCGGTCGAGGTGCCGAACATTCTGCGCGTGGTGCTCGGCGAATCGACCGAGAGCTCCGCAACCGAGCTCGTCTACGAGACCAACGTCGATGATCTCGACCCGCGGATCTGGCCGCAGGTCCTCGCCCGGCTGATGGAAGCCGGCGCCGCGGACGCGTGGCTGACGCCGATCCTGATGAAGAAGGGCCGCCCGGCGCACACCCTCTCGGTCCTCGTGGGCAGCGCGAACGCCGAGATGGTCCGCGCGGTGATCCTGTCCGAGACCTCCGCGATCGGCCTGCGTGAGTTCGGCATCCGAAAGCATGCCGCGGACCGCGAGTTCACCACGGTCGACGTCGAGGGCCAGAGCATCCACGTGAAGATCGCGCGGTACGGCGGTCAGGTGGTCAACGTGCAGCCGGAGTACGACGATGTAGCGGCCGCCGCGAACGCGCTGAAGAAGCCGGTCAAGAGCATCCTCGCGAAGGCCGTCGCAGCAGGCCACGACCTCTGGAACTAGAGCGAACTACGGCGAACCACAGAGAACTACAGCGCTTCGGCCTTCTGCGGGACAGCCTTCTGTTTGCGGCGCGGCCAGTCGTACGGCCACCACTGCGCACCACTGCGTCGCGCCCAGACGATCAACCCGATCAGCACCGCCAGCTCAACTGCGGGGCAGAGAGTGTCCCGCAGTCGCGCGCTGAAGAACTCGAGCGAGTCCGACAGGCTCGCCGCGACCTGCCGCGCGTTCGGGTCGCGGCCAGGCACGTACGCGATCGCGAGCATCGTCGTACGGACGACCATCAGGCCGTCCACCTTCGACGCGGCGACCGCGGCGAGGGCAACCCAGGCGATCACGTCGTACCAGGGCAGTGAGTACATCGCGGTCAGGACCCACGCGATCGCGTAGATCGCGGTGTACCGGATCGCGGCCGGCGTCGGGTCGTCGGGATGCGTCTGCGGGACCAGCGACTTCGGGAACACCTGCGACAGCAGGATCGCGACCACGATCAGGCCGACCCACGCGAGGATCGCCAGGAACGTCCGGACCAGGCCGTTCGGCAGGAAGAGGGTGAAGAAGCTCAGCAGCACCTTGTGCGGTGTGCCGGTCGAGATGAACGACGTCTGCGACCGCGCCTGCTGGAACGCCTGCAGTCCGACAATCGCGTACAGACCGCCCATCGCGATCGCACCGCCACCGCAGAAGAACGCGGCCTTCCGCCGATCCGCACGCAGCGCCCACAGCATGGCGACGCCGACCAGCCCGATCGACAGCTTGGTGCACCCCGCGACACCGATCAGGATGCCCGCCAGGAACACGTGCCGCCGGAACAGCACCAGCGCGATCACAGCGAACATCACCGCGATCGCGTCGTTGTGGGCGCCGGCCAGCACCGACCACAGGATCAGCGGGTTCGCGAGGCCGAGCATGATCACGCGCCGCCGGGCCGGCAGGTCCTTGCCGACCAGCTTCACCAGCAGCAGGCCGGTGACCACCAGGCTGATCGCGATCGACAACTGCAACATCCACACGGTGAGCTGTGCGGAGTCGCCGCCGATCAGCGACGAGAGCCACTGGATCCAGGTCGCGATCGGGCCGTACACACTGCGCGCGCCCTGCCACGGCCGCTCGGTCGCGGCGATGACCGGGTCGTACCCGAGCCGGATCGTGTCCGCGGGCGAAGCCGTGTACGGGTCGCCGCCGAGCGCCATGATCCGCCCGTACGCCGCGTAGATCAGCACGTCGCCGGAAGCCATGGGTGGCACCAACGTGATGGCCGCGATCGTGCCGATGCCCAAGGCAATCAATCGGTCGACGCGCGGCGCCCAGCCGTGCCGGAGCGCCTTGGTGGCAAGGAAAACGCCGTACCCACCGAGCGCGATCGCGACGTAGATCATCACCGATACGAGCCAGTCGTTGGCATGCGCGTCGAACCAGTACGACGGGAGCCATGGGTGCCGGCCGGTCAGCGTCAGCACGACCACGGACGGTCCGAGCAGGCCGACCGCGACGATCAGCGCCGTACTGACCAGGTAGAGAGCGACGGCCCGGCGACCGTACTTCTTGCCGAGCTGCAGATCAGTGCTCATTGCGCGGACTTCCGCGGGAAGAGACTGCGGAGCGACGGGCCACCACCGTCCGCGGGGAGTGCGCTGCGGACGGCGAGCGCGCGCCGGACGTGCAGGTACTGCTTCGCGCGGTGCAGTTGACCGCGCAGGTCAGCCCCGGTCGCCCGGTGCCGGACGTCGATCGGCACTTCGAGAATGCGGAAACCCTTCCGGCCGAGGTCGATCGTCAGGGCGGTCTCGACCCCGAACCCGGCAGCCAGCGGTACGGCGGAATCGAACGCGGCGCGCGTCAAGCAGCGCTGGCCGGACAACGGCTGCTCCGGCGCCCAGCCGATCGCCTCCTCGATCCCGGCGCGCGACAGCCGTACGACGAAGCCGTGGCCGCCGGCCTTGGACCCGTCGGCCCGGACTTGTGCCGGCAACGTGCCGATGGTCATGTCCGCCCGGCCGGTCTGCACCGGCTCGATCAGCGGGCCGGCGCCGGACGCGGTGTCGGTCAGGTCGGCGTCGAGGAACAGCAGGTGTCGCGCACGGGCACCGTCGCGCTCGGCGACCGCGGCCGCGCCGGTCTCCATCGCGGCTGCCTTGCCCCGGTTGCGCTCGTGGCGGACCACGACGGCGCCGGCGCGCTCGGCGGCCTCCGCCGTACCATCCGTCGAGCCGTCGTCGACGACCACGACCAGGTCCACCCCGATGATCTTGTGCACCGCGTCGACGGTCGCCGCGATCCGGTCGGCCTCGTCCTTCGCCGGGATCACACAGGCGACGGCACGCTCGAACGGCTCGGGGGAGACATCATGACCGGACACAGCACCGCAGCCTAGTTCCTCTCCAGCCGATCGACCTCGTCAGCGTCGGCCGGCTGTGGATATTCGTCCTTTCGTACGACGTTCGGTCGACCAGGCAGCTGGCGGATATCGGCCAGGTGGCAGATGTTCCCGGGTCCCTGCGGCGGCAGGATTTCTGGTGTCAGGCACACCGGACCGAAACCGAAAGAGGTACCGAAATGACCCGCACAGTGACCGCCAACATCTCACTCTCGCTCGACGGACGGGTGAACGGCGCAGGCGGCGACTACGACATGAGCTGGATCGTCCCCCACGCGATCACCGAGGGTGCCCGCGACCACATGATCCGGGTGACCGAGCCGGCCACGACGGTGCTGCTCGGCCGCAAGAACTACCAGGGCTTCGGCGGCTTCTGGCCGGCGGTGGCCGACGACGAGAACGCGGCGCCGCAGGACCGGGCCTTCTCGCGCTGGCTGAACGAGACCGAGAAGGTGGTGTTCTCGACGACGATGACCGAAACGCCGTGGCAGAACTCCCGGATCGCGGACGGCGAGCCGGCGGATGTGGTCAAGGAACTGCGCGCCCAGGAAGGCGGCGACATCATCGTGCTGGCCAGCAGCAGCGTGATCCAGGCCCTGCTGGCCGCCGACGAGGTCGACCGGCTGAGCATCACCCTCGACCCCGAGCTCGTCGGCGGCGGCGCCCGCCTGTTCGAGGACGGCCTCCCCGCCACCTCCTGGAAACTCACCGACTCCACCCCCACCGAGTCCGGCGCCCTCTGCCTCCTCTACGACCGCGTTCGCTAACCCCAGCGTCGTGGGATATTGTCGGACAATCAGACAGATTAGCTGGACTGCCGTAGCGTGGTGGGTCACGGCGGACTGAAGGGTGGACGGGATGACCGAGGCGCAGCAGCACAGCGGTAAGGCGTACGGCGTCGACAGTGAGGTCGGTGCGCTCCGGACCGTGATGCTGCACCGCCCCGGGAACGAGCTCCGCCGACTCACCCCGCGCAACAACGACAAGCTGCTGTTCGACGGCATCCCCTGGGTCGGACGGGCCCAGGACGAGCACGATGCGTTCGCCCAGGCGCTCCGGGACCGCGACGTCGAGGTGCTGTACCTCGGCGAGCTGCTGACCGAGTCGCTCGCCGATCCGGCGGCCCGGGCCCAGGCGGTCGCCGGCGCGACCGAGGACCTGCGGCTCGGCGACACCCTGCGCGACTACCTGCAGGCATCGCTCGGCGAGCTCGACCCGGCCGGATTAGCCGAGGCGCTGATGGCCGGCGTACGGAACGACGAGGTCCGGGCTGGCGGGCTCGTGACGTCGCTGCTCGCGCATGAGGACTTCCTCATCGACCCACTGCCGAACCTGCTCTTCACCCGCGACTCGAGCGTCTGGATCCGGGACTCGGTGGCAGTCACGTCGCTGGCGATGCCGGCCCGGATGCGCGAGACGCAGCTGACCGAGTTGATCTACACGTTCCACCCGCGGTTCGCCGGCGCGGACAAGGTCTACGACCACCAGCTGGAACATGTCGAGGGCGGTGACGTGCTCGCGCTCGGTCCCGGCGTACTCGCGGTCGGGGTCGGGGAGCGGACCACGCCGGCCGGGGTGGAGCGGCTGGCGCGACGTGTGTTCTCGAAGGGCCTGGCGCACACCGTTCTCGCCGTACCGATCGCTCAGCAGCGCGCCACGATGCACCTGGACACCGTGTGCACGATGGTCGACACGGACGCCGTGCTGATGTATCCGAACATGGCGGAGGAGATGCGGGCGCTCGCTGTCACCACCGACGGCGACCAGCTGCACATCGCGGAGCCCGAGCCGTTCTTGGTAGCGGCTGCGAAGGCGCTGGGCATCGACACGCTCCGGCGCATCGACACCGGCCTGGACCCGGTGACGGCCGAGCGGGAGCAGTGGGACGACGGGAACAACACTCTCGCCCTCGCTCCGCGGGTCTGCATCGCGTACGAGCGGACCGTCGAGACCAATGCGCGTCTCGAGGAATCCGGGATCGAGGTCATCCGGATCTCCGGCTCGGAACTCGGCTCCGGCCGAGGCGGACCGCGGTGCATGTCGTGCCCCGTACTCCGGGCGCCGGCGACCGCCTGAGCGCTCGCTCCGGCCGCGACATGAGCGCTACAGGCCGCCACGTGAGCCCTACGACACGCGGAGTGAGATCGGGGCTTGTGGCGGAGGACCTTCGTGAGTACTCTTCCTGTCTAGGCCCAGGCCCTGTTGCTCCCCCGTCAGCAGGACTTGGGCCGTCCACGTTCCTAGGCCAAGGATCAACATCGCGGCCTAGACCACTGTGAGTAAGCGAAACGCCCGGCTGAAGGACTCAGCCGGGCGTTCGTCGTTTCGGTCAGCGAATGGTGAGCTGACGGCTGGCAAGGCCGGCTCGGGCAGCTCGCTCCTCGGTGGTGAGCGGTGCCTCGGTGGCCAGCGCCTTCTCGAGCGCGGTCGCGAAGTCGGCGGCCGGCTTCTCGACGTCGGCTGCCTCGGTGCCGGCCGGGAGCTCCCAGACCGGTGCGAGTACGCCGAGGGCACGGAACGAACCGATCAACCGGCTGCCGTCGATCAGCGCGGACGAACCCGCTGCGTGCAGGCGGGCCAGCGCGTCCAGCAGGGTGTCCTCGGTGTGCGGCATGACCCAGCGCAGGTAGATGCGGTCGCCGATCTGCGTCCAGTACGCCGCCTCGACCGACTCCAGCCGAACCGTCGGAGCTGCCGCGGCGTTCGCACGCTCCAGGCCGGCGGCGACCTCGCCGGTCGGGTCCTCCACGTTCTCACCGACCCAGTAGTCGAAGCCCTCGTGCACCTTGACCTCGAGCGGCTTCGAGGTGTCGATCAGATCCTGCAGCCGCGGGCCGTCCTTCATCAGGTCGCCGACCCGGATCGGGTTGCCCGGCTCGGTGTGCAACGCGGCGGTGATCGCGTGACCGAGGTCGCGGCTCGGGTCGCCCGACGACGCGTGCGTCTGCAGGCCGATCCAGATCGTCTCGTCGTCGCGCACCAGCCCCGGCATCGCCATCGGGAGCAGCGTGACGAGGTTGATCTTCTTACCTGCGTTGTCACCGGTCAGCTCGACCTCGACGGTGCCGGAAGGGACGATCTCGCGGAACGCGATCAGGTCACACTCTGCCGGCAGGCCTTCGAACGGCCGCACCACGAACGCGTCCGCGGCCTGGGCCAGGTCCTTGCCGTGGCACTGCTTGAACCGCTTGCCCGAACCGCACGGGCAAGGCTCGCGCGGGCCGACGTCCACCAGGTCGGCCGGATCCAGAGTGACAGTCGTCGTGTTCTTAGCGCGCTGCCGCGACTTCTTTCCCATAACTCCGCAGTCTTGCAGCCAACAGCGCCCCAGAGCCAACCCGCTTCCGGCAGAGGGGCTAGCCGGGGACGACTGCGTGGACCGTGCGGTGGTGGGCGGCGGTGCGGACGTCCCAGCCGGACGTCAGCATGTCGACGATCGCCAGCCCGCGGCCGCCGACCGACTCCGGGTGGGTGTCGTTGATCCGCTGCGGTTCGGTGTCCCCGCGACCGTCGGTGACCTCGACGTGGATTCCTGCCCGGTCGATCCACCAGGCCGCACGGACCTCTCCGGCCGGCAACGGCGGTGCGTACCGGATCGCGTTCGACAGCAGCTCGGACAGCACCAATTGCGCGTCGTCACGAGCGGAATCGGTGACCCGGTAGCGCTTCAGGTAGGCGGCCAGACGGCGACGGGCGTCCGCTACCGCGGACACTTCATGCGGCAGTACGACGTCCACGACGCTAACGTCGGCGGGCAGGGTCGCAGAGGACAAGCAGGGTCTCCTCGATGATGGGTTCAGCCACAGGGACTTCTGCCCACGATCCGGCCCTGGAAAACACCCGCAGGTATTCCGTTACATAGGCCGCCGGAGATCCCGTCTAAACCACAAGAAACCGTAACGAAATCGACAGAATTGAACGTTGCAATAACCGCCCGCATTCGTCTCACTACGTATCCAGACCACGTGACACATGCCACACAAAATCGTTCGGAAGTGTCACAAACCGAGAGCCTACCTACGACGTCCTACCTCTTCCGGAGGTTCCGCGAGGACCCTCAGGGCGACGTCCGGGCGGTCGCTGATCACCACGTCGACCCCGAGCTCGCGGCAGCGGCGCAGGTCTTCCTCGGCGTTCACCGTCCACACGTGCACCTGGTGCCCGTGCTTGTGGGCGCGGTCGACGTACTCCGGGTGGGCGGTGACGATCTCCAGGCTCGGACCGGCGTACGAGACCCCGGTCGGTAGCGAGCCGTCACGGAAACGGAGCGGAATGCGGTCCATCAGCAGGACCGTGCGCAGGCCGGGCGCCGCCGTACGCATCCGGCGCAGGGACAGCCAGGAGAAGCTCATCACCCGGACCGGCGACTCCGTTCCGAGCTTCGGACGGGCCCAGCCGTAGCGGTCCAGCGCCTCGATCAGGCGGCGTTCGACGAGTCCGGCGTACCGGGTCGGGTGCTTGGTCTCGATGGCCAGCTCCACCGGGCGGCCGGCGTCCCGGACGGTCGCGAGCAGCCTGTCGAGCGTGAGCACCTTCCGTACGTCGAGGCCGGGCAGCTCGGCTTCCTCGTCGAGGTCGGCCCACGGGCGCTTCCACGAACCCCAGTCGTACGACTCCAGCTCTTCGAGGCTCATTGTGGACAGCACGCCGCGGCCGTTCGAGGTGCGATCGATCCGGCGGTCGTGGACGCAGACGAGATGCCCGTCGGCGGTCAGCCGCACGTCGCACTCGAGTCCGTCCGCGCCGATCTCGATCGCCCGCTGGTACGCCGCGAGGGTGTGTTCCGGATCGACTTCACTGGCGCCGCGATGGGCTACGACGCGCGGGAGCTTCCGCATGAAAGAAACTCTTTCACACGGTGGGAGAGGATCGGGTATGTCTCGTGCTCCCACGCCGTCGCGAGCAGGTGCTCGGTGCGGTGCATCGGCGCGCGGGAGCGGAGGACTCGATGCGGAGCATCGTGGCCTTTGCTCCCGTGCGGCGAGGTGCCGTGCCGAGCGCCGCGCAGTAGGCGTGGGAGCACGAGACATACCCTCACGGCATGGACATGCGGGCGGTGGTGCTGGAGGGGCCGGTCGAGCCGGAGGAGATGCGGGTACGACGGGTCGCGGTGCCGGAGCCGCGGGCCGGGTGGGTGCGGATCAAGGTCGAGGCGTTCGGGCTGAACCGGTCCGAGTACCACCTCCGCGCGGGCTTCGCGACCAACGCGCGGTTCCCGGTGATCCCCGGGATCGAGGCGGCCGGGACGGTCGACGCGGCGCCGGGCGGGGAGTTCGCGCCGGGGCAGCAGGTGGTCGCGATGATGGGCGGGATGGGCCGCGAGTTCGACGGCGGGTACGCGGAGTACACCGTCGTACCGGCGTCGGCGGTCATCCCGGTGACGACCGACCTCGACTGGGCCACGCTCGGCGCGCTGCCGGAGATGCTCCAGACGGCCCACGGCTCGCTCTACACCGGCCTCGCGATCGAGCCGGGGCAGTCGTTGCTGGTTCGCGGCGGTACGTCGTCCGTCGGTGTCGCGGCCGCCGTCCTCGCGAAGGAACACGGGCTGACCGTCTTCTCGACAACGCGGAATCCGCAACGGCTCGATGTTCTTCGCGAACTCGGAGTCGATCATCCGATCGTTGACGACGGCAACGTCGCGGAAAAGGTCCGGGAGATTCTCCCCGACGGCGTTCACGCGGCACTCGAACTCGTCGGCACGAATGTCCTGCCGGACACCCTGAAAGCGACCGCGATCCACGGCACGGTGTGTTTCACCGGAATGCTCAGCGACAACTGGACGATCCCGGACTTCTACCCGATGGACTACCTCCCGAACGGCGTCCGGCTCACGGCCTACGGCGGCGAGAGCTCCGACCTGCCCGCCGCCGCCTTCCAGCGGTACGTCGACCTCGTCGCGGCCGGCAAACTCCCGATCCGCATCGACCGAGTCTTCACCATCGACGAGATCGCCGAGGCGCACCGCCTCATGCAAGACGGCGCCGCCGTCGGAAAGCTCGTCGTACGGGTGGACTGAGGATCTGTACGCCATCGCACTGCGCGGCGTCGGGGCGGCTGCCGTGGGCGAGCTCGACCGCGGGGCGATTGTGATGGCGTGGGGATCCGGATGGCGCTGGTGCTGGGCCGGCCACCTGGCGGGCCCAGCCCCAGCGGGTTCAGGCGGTTGCCTCCGCCAGAGCAGCGGTGCGGCCGGCTGGCCGCGGCAGGCCGTAATGGTCGCGGAGGGTTTTGCCGGTGTAGTCGGTTCGGAAGAGGCCTCGGGACTGGAGGATGGGGATTACCTCGTCCACGAAGGTCTGGAGGCCGGATGGGAGGACCGGGGGCATGATGTTGAAGCCGTCGGCTGCGCCTGCCTCGAACCAGTGCTGGATGGCGTCTGCGACCTGCTCGGGTGTACCGGTGAAGGTTCGGTGGCCGCGTCCACCGCCCAGCCGGCCGATCAACTCGCGGACGGTCAGCTTCTCGCGGCGGGCCAGGGTCACGATCAGCGTGTAGCGGCTCTTCGCGCCCTCGATCTCGTCCTCGTCCGGAAGGTCGGCGGGCAATTGCTGATCGAACGGCAGATCCTCGGGCGCCACCTTGAGCGTCTTCGCCAACTGCAGCCGCGCGTACTCGGGACGGATCAATGAATCCAGCTGATGCTCCAGCCGCTCCGCCTCAGCGACCGTCGAGCCGATTACCGGCACGATCCCGGGCAGAATCTTCACGCCCGAGGGATCCCGCCCGAGAGCGGCTGTGCGTGCCTTGAGGTCGCGGTAGAAGTCCTGCGCGTCCTCCAGCGTCTGCTGCGCGGTGAACACCGCCTCGGCGTACCGCGCCGCCAGGCCCTTGCCGTCCTCGGACGACCCGGCCTGAACGATCAGCGGATGCCCCTGCGGCGACCGCGGCAGGTTCAGCGGCCCGCGGACCTGGAAATGCCGTCCGACGTGATCGATCGGCACCACGCGGTCGTCCACTGCCCACACACCGGAAGACTTGTCCGCGATGGCGGCATCGTCCTGCCACGAGTCCCACAGCTTGTACGCGACCTCGAGGAACTCCGCCGCCCGCTCGTACCGTTCCGCATGCGCCGGCTGGTCCGCGAGGTTGAAGTTGAGCGCGGCATCCGGACCGGCCGTCGTCACCACGTTCCAGCCCGCACGCCCACCGCTCACGTGGTCCACGCTGGCGAACCGGCGGGCCAGGTTGTACGGCTCGTTGTACGTCGTCGACGCCGTCGCGATCAGCCCGATCCGCGACGTCACGGCCGCGATCGCGGTGAGCAGCACGGTCGGCTCCAGCGAACCCGCCGGCCGCCGTCCGACCGTACCGATCAGCACCGGCGAATCCGCGAAGAAGATCGAGTCGAACTTCCCGCGCTCGGCCAGTTGCGCCAGAGCCTGGTAGTGCGCCACCGACGTGTTGGCGAACGGGTCGCTCTCCGGCAGCCGCCACGACGCCTCGTGGTGCCCGGTGCTCATCAGGAACGCGTTCAAATGCAGCTGTCTGGTCATACCGAAACTCCCAAGGCGTCGAGAAGCCGCGACCGGACCGCGGCGAATCCTGGATCGGCCGCACTCCGCGGCGCGGGCAACGAGATCGTCTCCTCGGCGACGATCCGGCCGGTATCGAGCACAATCACCCGATCGGCCAGCACGATCGCCTCGTCGACATCGTGGGTGACGAGCAGTACGGCGGGCTGATGCGCGGCGCACAACTTCCGCAGCAACACGTGCATCTTCAACCGGGTCAGCGCATCCAGCGCCCCGAACGGCTCGTCCGCGAGCAGCAGCTCCGGCTCCCGCACCAACGACCGCGCCAACGCGACGCGCTGCTGCTCACCACCGGACAGCTCGTTCGGCCAGGCCTGCTCGCGACCCGCCAGCCCGACCTCGTCCAAGCTGCGCAGACCGCGATCGTCGGCACCGCTCAGCCCGAGTACGACGTTGTCGAGCACCCTTGCCCACGGCAACAACCGCGAGTCCTGGAACACGACCGAGACGTTCTCCGGTACGGCGAGCTCACCGGACCCGTCGACGTCGTAGTCCAGCCCGGCCAGCGCCCGCAACAGCGTGCTCTTCCCGGAGCCGCTCTTTCCCAACAGGGCAACGAATTCGCCCGGCGCGATATCCAGATCCAACCCGTCGAGCACTGCGCGGTCGTCGTACCGGCGGACCAGCTCGCGGACCTGGACCGTGCTTACGAGGCTAGCGTTCGGCGCCATGACAGGGCCCTCCTCTGGATCAGCCGGACGACGGCGTCGGAGAGCAGGCCCAGGGCGCCGTACACGACGAGGCCGACGATGATGATGTCGGTCTGTCCGTACGTGCGGGCCAGTTCCATCATGTAACCGATGCCGCTGGTCGAGTTGATCTGCTCGACGACGACCAGCGACAGCCACGCGCCGGTCACCGCGAACCGCAGACCGAGCAGGAACCCGGGCAGCGCACCCGGCAGCACCACGCGCCGGATGAACTCCCACTGGGACAGCCCGACCGTCTGCGCGAGCTCGACGTACCGGCTGTCGATCGTGCGCAGGCCGTTGTGGGTGTGGATGTAGATCGGGATGAACACCCCCAGCAGGATCGTGACGACCTTCATCGACTCGCCGATGCCCAGCCAGAGGATCAGCAGCGGCAGCAGTGCCAGCGACGGGATCGCCCGCTTGATCTGGATCGGTCCGTCGAGGACGGCCTCGCCGAGGCGGGACAGCCCGGAGATCAGCGCCAGTACGACGCCGAGCACGATCCCGAGAGCGAGTCCGATCAGCGCTCGCTGGGCGGACGTCCACAGGTTCGACTGCAGCCGGCCGTCCGCGATCAGCTCACCGGCCGTGGTCACGACCGTCCACGGCGCGGACAGGACTCGTTGGTCGATCCAACCGGTGGCCGATCCGATGCTCCAGATCGCCAGCAGCAGCACCGGTCCGATCGCGGACCCGAACCTGATCGGCTTGCCCAGCCCGAGCCGGCGACGTCGTACGACGGGACGCGCGGCCGCCTCGCGGGACCGCAGCCCGGGGAGGGTCGTCGCGCTCATTTGGCACCTGCCTTGATCGCGTCCGCGGCGACGGCCTGGAACCGCAGGTCGTACAGGTCCTTGGCCTGGATCACCTTGTTGCCGGTCTCCTTGGCGAGCAGCTCGATGGTGGCCTGCTGGCGCTGGATCGCGTCACTCCAGTCGGCGCTGATGTCCGGGTGACCGGCGTTGTCGACCAGCCATTGGCCGTCGGACTCGGTCAGCCCCTGGTCCTTCACGTAGTACCCCTGGATCCATTCCTTGGGGTGGGTGTCGATCCAGATCTGCGCGACGGCCCACGCGGCGACGTACGCACGGATCGCGGCCGCCTTGCCGCTGTCCTCGAGCGACTCCGTCGGCACGTACAGGTGGCCGGCGTCGTCGCGGATCCCGTGCGGGATCGTCGTCGCGCCGTCCTTGCCGTACTTCGCGAGGTACCGCTTGATCTGCACGCCGCCGATCGGGGCGACCTCGACCTGCTTCGCGGCCAGTGCGTTCACGTAGACGTCACCGGTGCTCGGCAGCTCGACCAGCTTTACGTCTTCCTTCGTCAGACCGGCCTTCTGCAGCACCTTCAGCACCAGCGCGCCCTGCGCCTGGCCGGGGCTGTAGGCGATCTTCTTGCCGCGCAGATCGGACAGCGTCTTCACCGTCGTCCCCGGCGCGATGCCCAGCTGGTAGATCGGGTGGTTCAGCGGGTCCTTGCGGAACTTCGAGGCGACGATCTTCACGTGCAGCCCGGTCCAGGTCGCGTGGATCGGCGGGATCTCGGCCACCGAGCCGACATCCAGAGCATGCGCCCGGAACGCCTCGGTGGTCTGCGGACCGCCGCTCAGGTTCGCGAACTGCACGTACTTCGAGACCTTGTCGTACTGACCGGACAGCTTGAGCGCGACCTCGGTCGTGGGGTCGCCGACGACGATCTTCGTACCGTCGGGGACCGTGGTAGGCAAGGCGGCATCCAGCGAGAGCTTGGCGCCTCCGTCGGCGGCGGCGTTCCCGCTGCAGCCGGTGACCAGAGCGAGAAGGGCAAGGGCGGCGTACAGGCGTTTTCTAGACATGGTTGGCTTTCGCGTAGTGGCCGTCGTGGTAGAGCAGCGGCTCGTGTTCACGTCGTTCGGTATGGGTGGCAAGGCGCGCGACGACCAGGTAGTGGTCGCCGACGGCGAAGCGGTGCTCGACCTGGGCGCGCAGATAGCTCGGCGCCTCGTCGAGGACCGGCTCGCCGGTCACCAGCCGGGACCAGCGGGTCGGCTCGGCGAACCGGTCGATCCCGCTGGTCGCGAACCGGCCGGCGATCGCGTGCTGGTCGGCGGACAGGAAGTTGATCACCAGGCTGTTCGCCGTACTCACGGTCGGCCAGCTGGATGCGCTGGTGGCGATCGCGAACGACACCAGCGGCGGCAGCAGGCTGATCGAGACCAGCGAGGTCGCGGTGAAGCCGGCCGGGCCGTGACCGGCGTCTGCGGTGATCACCACGACACCGGCGGCGTGGCGACGGAAGACGGTGCGGTAGACATCGGCGTCCACCACGCGCTCTTCGGCATGGTCGGGTACGACGGACAGGGCAGGACGATTCAGGGCAGGCAAAGACATGTCTCTCCCTCGGAATCGGGGCAGGGACGACCGGCGGCAATGACCGGGCGAGAGGTTGGAGGCCGGTTCAGAACGGCCCCGTGCAGGCGAGTCAGAACACGCGCGTCACCGACAGGTGGCGCTCGCCGTCCGCAGCAGATCGATGACGCGACGGCGGGTGAGGAGTGTCGTCGTCATGTCAGCTATCTTCGCACCATTGTCTATCGGCTAACTAGACAATCTCGTGATCCGGACGACGGGCGCGGCGTGGGAGCAGGCGTTATGCTCCAGCACCCTCACACGCGGCCCGGTCTGTGCGTTCTACTGTCGTGATGACTCGGGAGAAGGTCGAGCTGCCGCCGTTCCAGGCGCTGATCGACGCGCACTGGCGGGACGTCGCCCGGCTGGCGCGGGCGATGGCCGGGCCGGTGGACGGCGACGACGCGGCGCAGCGCGCCTGGGAGAAGGCGTACGCGGCGTACCCCGCGCTGACGTCGGCGAAGAACCTGCGCAGCTGGCTCCTCACCATCACGGCCCGGTGCGCGACCGACGTACACCGGGCGCGGAAACCGCAGCGCCCACTGGAGGAGGCGCCGCCGGTGGTGGTCGAGGGCCCGGACGCCGCCGCGTGGCCGGATCCCGATCTCTGGCGGGCGGTCAACGAACTCCCGGAGCGGCAACGCTTCGCGATCACGCTCAAGTACGTCGGCGACCTGGACCACCACGGCGTGGCCGCCGCTCTGGACACCACGCCCGCCGCATCGCGCCGGCTCGTCAGCGACGCGCTCGCGACCCTGCGCAGCAAACTCGGAGTAGAAGATGACTGATCTCGAGAGCCGGCTGACCCGGCTCACCATGCCTGACCCAAAACCACCCGTTCTTCCCGACGCGGACGTCGCCTACACGCTGCACGACACCCCAATCGGGACGATGCTGCTGGCGATCGCGCACGGCCGCGTCGTCGCCAGCTCGTTCGGCGACGAGGAGACCATGACCACCCGCCTCGCCCGGGCCGTGTCTCCGCGCGTACTCCGGCAGGCCCGCCCGCTGGACGACGTACGACGACAGCTGGACGAATACCTCGCCGGCACTCGTCAGACCTTCGACCTGGAGGTGGATCTCGCGCTGGCGACACCGTTCCAGCGGCTCGTCCTCACGGACCTGCCGACGCACACGTCGTACGGCGCGACGACGACGTACGGAACCGTTGCCGCCGACATCGACAAGCCCAAGGCGGCCCGCGCGGTCGGTACGGCGCTGGGCGCGAACCCGGTCTGCGTCGTCGTGCCGTGCCACCGGGTCGTGGGCGCGAACGGGGCCCTCACGGGGTACGCCGGCGGGCTGGACGCAAAACGATTCTTGCTGAATCTCGAAGCAAAAAGCTGAGTTTTCCGGAATTGCCCGGAATGGTTTTAGACTCGGTAAAACAAGGAGCAGATCCCCAATGTGGAGTGGGGATCTGCTCCTGCTGACGTGTCAGGAAGTTGCGGGCTGGTGAATCTCCAGGATGAGCCGGCGGCGTCCGCCCCAGTCGCGTTTGTAGACCTTGTAGTCGTCGATTCCGGCGGCAGCGCAGAGGCGCCCGTAGCTGATCTCGTCGTGGATGAAATGCACGCCGCTGCGGTTGTCGCTGAACTCGGTCGTGACGATCCGGTGCTCCGGCCCCTGCCGCATCCCGTTCGCGATCTCGGCCGCGGTGGCCGGTCCCCAGGCAGGGCCCTCGATGATCGCGATCCCGCCCGGCTTCAGCACCCGGGAGATCTCGCAGATCGTCGAGATCTGCTCGTCCTCGGCGAACAGTTCGTGGAACGCCGTCCACAGGCAGATCACCGCGTCGAACGAGTCCCACTTGTACGGCAGATCGGTCATCGAGCCGATCGCCCAGTCGATCGCGAGCTCCTCCTCGGCCGCCTTCGCCCGGCCGGCCTCGATCAGGTTCGGCGAGATGTCCAGCCCGCGGACGACCTTCCCCGCCCTGCGCAGCGGCAACGCGATCCGTCCGTATCCGCAGCACAGGTCGAGCACCGACTCCTTGCCGTCCAGCAGCTCCTCGACGGCCTTGACGATCAGCGCGTCCCGCTCAGGCGTCGTACGCGCGGCCAGTCCGTCGGCCCCCAGTTCCGCGTACTCGGCCCGGCTGCGCAGTGCGGAATTCAGCATGCAGCAAGTATTCCGGTTACTCCGGGTCAGTGGCCAGTGTCCTGAGTCGGCGGTTCGGCGAGCGATTTCGGTGTTCAGGTGCGTGCATCGTGGTGCTTGGTCAGTGGCCTCGATGCGGAGCATCGTGGGCGCTGGGCAAGTGCCGCGAGGTGCGTGCCTGGGCGCCGAAAGCGCCGTCGAACCGCCGACTCAGGACACTAAGGCCCTGCCTTTCCGGAAGAAGGCGAGGACGTCGGGCAGCTCGGCCAGCGGGTGGGCGGCGCCGAACGACGTGTTCCAGAAATCCCCTGTCCGCGGCGTCCACGGACCGACGTACGCATACGGCTCGGGGATGGCGTCGTCACCCGGCGACAGACCGTAGTTGACCTCGTCAAGGGTTATGCCCACGTCGAAGTGTTCCGGCCAGAGGACCGGCGTCTGGTCAGGGTCCAGCTGCCGAAGGGCGGCGTCGCCACGCGCGAACGCGTCCGCCAGCAGGCGTGCGGCCGCGGGGTCGACCTCCAGCTCCTCGTCGGGCCGTACGCCGGGACCGCCGCTGTAGACGTCGTCGAGTGGAGACGCCTCGAGCCCCGCCGCGGCGGCGAGTTCGGCGTACGTACCGGTCAGCGGGAGCGATCCGGCCGGCGTGACCAGGCGGTCGCCGTCGACTCTGACGCCGGGATCGGCCAGCGTGGCGAAGCCGCCCGGTACGACGCGCAGCCTGATGCCACCGCCGCTGCGGTATTGCGGTCCGGCCAGCACGAGCTCGGCGACGCCGTGCAGGGATCGGCGGGTTACGGCCAGCGAACGTTCGTCCATGAGCGCAGTTTCCTCCTGTAACACCTGGCCGCGGCACGGCACTGTTCATTCACAAGGTAGGTGTCGCGACGGGTGGGAGGCGTTACATGTCGGGCAACTGGCACCGGGTGGACCAGGACGACGTACCGGCGGACGGGCGGGTCCGCAGCGTCGTCGTCGACGGACGGAGCGTCGCGCTCGCCCGCTGCGGGGCGCGGCTCGGCGCGCTGGAGAACAAGTGCCCGCACCAGGGCGGCCCGTTGGGCGAGGGCTCGATCGAGAAGGGTCTGCTGCGTTGCCCCTGGCACGGGTACGACTACGACCCGATCACCGGGCAGCCGCCGGAAGGGTTCTCCGACGGCGTTCCGTCGTACCTGGTGGACGAACGGCCGGACGGCGTCTATGTGCAGCTACCGGACCCGCCGGCGCCGGTCCGGACCGTGGCCGACGTACTGGTCGAGACATTGGTTGCCCATGGCATCAGTCATGTCTTCGGCATGGTGGGTCACTCCAACCTCGGGTTCGCCGAGGCGATGCGGCGTGCGGAACAGCGTGGCGAGCTGACGTACGTCGGCATCCGGCACGAGGGAGCCGCGGCGTTCGCGGCATCGGCGTACGGGAAGCTCACCGGCCGCCCGGCTGCCTGCTTCGCGATCGCCGGACCGGGCTCGACCAACCTGCTCACCGGGCTGTACGACGCGAAGCTCGACGGCTCGCCGGTCATCGCGATCTCCGGGCAGGTGCCGTCCAAGGTCCTCGGCCGCGGGGCCTTCCAGGATCTCGACCTGACCGCGGTCTTCAAGGATGTCGCGGTGTCGAGTACGGCGGTCCAGGCGGGCAGCGACCACGCCGAGCTCGCCGCGCTCGCGGTCAAGCACGCGATCGACGGGCGTGGAGTCGCTCACCTCGTGCTGCCCGACGAGGTGCAGGTGCTTCCGTCCGAGGCGACCGCCAAGACACCGGCCGGCCGGCTCTCGCGGCGGTGCATCCAGCCTGACGCGCAAACCCTCGACCGGGCCGCTGCCGTGATTCGGGACGCCCGGCGACCGGTACTGATCGTCGGTCATGGCGCGCGCGGCGCCGAGACCGAGGTCCGCGAGTTGGCCGAGCGACTCAACGCACCGGTCTTGACCACCTTCAAGGCCAAGGGCCTGGTCCCGGACACACATCCGCTCGGCGCCGGGGTGCTCGGTCGCAGCGGTACGCCGGTGGCGAGCTGGCTGATGAACGAGTCGGACCTGCTGATCGTGGTCGGCGCATCGTTCTCGAACCACACCGGAATCGCGAACTACAAGCAGATCGTGCAGATCGACGACCACCACGCCGCGATCGGTCGGTTCGACGCGGTCACGGTCGACGTTCTCGGCGACGCCGCGCTGACCCTTCGGGCGTTGACGGACCGGCTCACCGACACCAAGGCCAGCGACCAGCGGCCGGACGTCGCCGACCGCTGGGCCATCTGGCGTGCGGAGAAGGCGCGGAGGGTCCAGGACGACCGCGGTCGCGGGGTGTCCGCGGCAGCCGTCTTCGATGCCTTAGGCAAACACCTGCCTTCCGACGCGGTAGTCACCGTTGACGTCGGCAACCATGCGTATTCGCTCGGCCGGTATCTGGAATCGAAGGGACAGCCGGTGCTGATGTCCGGCTACCTCGGCTCGATCGGCTTCGGCTACCCGGCAGCTCTCGGCGCCTGGGCCGGAGCACCGGGCCGGCCCGTCGTCGCGGTCACCGGCGACGGCGGGTTCGGGCAGTACGCCGCCGAGCTCACCACCGCGGTGAAGTACAGCATCGGAATCAAGCATGTCCTGCTCGACAACCACTCGCTCGGCAAGATCAGCAAGGAACAGCTCGCCGCCGACTATCCGGTCTGGCACACCTCGCTGCACAACCCCGACTGGGCCGCGTACGCCGAGCTCTGCGGCGCGACCGGGATCCGGGTCACCCGCCGCGAGGACCTCGACGACGCGATGACCGAACTGTTCGCCACCACTGGACCAGGCCTGCTCTGCATCGAGCAGGACGCCGAACTTCTCTAACCGAACTTTTCTAGCCGAACTTCTCTAGGAGAAACCGTGCCCGAGTACGACGATCTGCGCGCGCTGTATCTGAACTGCACCCTGAAACGGTCGCCGGCGGTCAGCCACACCGAGGGTCTGATCGATGTCAGCCGGAAGATCATGGAGAAGCAGGGTGTCCAGGTCGACGTGGTCCGCGCGATCGACCACGACATCGCGACCGGCGTCTGGCCGGACATGACCGAGCACGGCTGGGCGACGGACGCCTGGCCGGCGATCCAGGAACAGGTGATGGCGGCCGACATCCTGGTCGTCGCCGGGCCGATCTGGCTGGGCGACAACAGCTCGGTCACCAAGCGCGTGATCGAGCGCTTGTACGGCAACTCCTCGATCCTCAACGAGCACGGGCAGTACGCGTACTACGGGCGGGTCGGCGGCTGCCTGATCACCGGCAACGAGGACGGGGTGAAGCACTGCGCGATGAACGTCCTGTACTCGTTGCAGCACCTCGGGTACACGGTCCCGCCGCAGGCCGATGCCGGCTGGATCGGTGAAGCCGGCCCCGGTCCGTCGTACCTGGACCAGGGATCGGGCGGCCCGGACAACGACTTCACCAACCGGAACACGACGTTCATGACCTGGAACCTGCTGCACCTGGCCCGGATGATCCGCGACAGCGGCGGGATCCCGGCGTACGGCAACCAGCGGTCGGAGTGGGACGCCGGGTGCCGCTACGACTTCGAGAACCCGGAGTACCGCTGACCGTGCTGTTGTACCGTCGCCCTGTGGGGGCGGTCCTGCCGACGGATGACGTCCTCGTCGCCGGGCTCCGGGCCGGGGACGAGGAGATGTTTGCCTGCCTGCTGAACAGCTGGTCCGGCTCGATGCTGCGGCTGGCCAGGTCGTTCGTGTCGACCACGGCCAGCGCGGAGGAAGTGGTGCAGGACACCTGGCTGGCAGTCCTGCAGGGCATCGAGCGGTTCGAGGGGCGAGCCTCGCTGCAGACCTGGGTCTACCGGATCCTTGTCAACATCGCCCGCAAACGCGGTTCGCGCGAGCATCGGACCGTACCGTGGACGAGTCTGGTCCCGGACCATGAGCCGACCGTCGACCCGGCCCGCTTCCATGGGCCCGACGACCAGTACCCGGGCGGCTGGCGAGCGTTTCCCGAGCGCTGGCCGTCCACCGAGACCGAGGTCCTCGCCCACGAGGTCCGGGCGGCCGTGGCCAAAGCGATCGAGAATCTCCCGACCCGCCAACAGGTGGTGCTGACCTTGCGTGACATCGACGGACAGGACGCCGGCGCGGTCTGCACCCTGCTCGGCATCTCGGCGGCGAATCAGCGGGTTCTGCTGCACCGCGCCCGCGCCGCCGTCCGCAGCGAGCTCGAGCAGTACTTCGGAGTTGCGCCATGACGTGCGAGGAGTTGGTCGAGCTTGTCACCGCTTTCCTCGACGGAGCGCTGGATCCGGAGGCCGAGCAGCGCTTCGTCGAGCACCTGGCGATCTGCGACGGATGCGAGATCTACGTCGAGCAGATGCGCCGCACCATCGCCGAGGTCGGCCAGGTCGAGCCAGAGTCGCTCAGCACCGAAACCCGGGACAGCCTGCTCGAGGCGTTCCGCGCATTCCCGCGCGACTGACCTGTAACGCCCGGCAGGCTCGGCGGCACTGACCTGGTATGCCGGACGTCGAGTTCACGAACCTGTTCGCGGTCGCGGTCATCGCGCTGCTGGCCCCGCTGCTGCTCGGACTCACCCCACGCCTGCGGGTGCCGGCCGTCGTGCTGGAGATCGTGGCCGGGATCGTGGTCGGCCCGCACGGCCTGGGGCTGGTCGACGTCGATCTGCCGGTGCAGATCGTCTCCGTGCTGGGTCTGGCGTTCCTGCTCTTTCTCGCGGGGCTCGAGATCGACGTCCATCGGCTGCGCGGTCAAGTCCTGCGGCTCGCCGTACTCGGCTACCTGGTCACGCTGGCACTCGGTGGGGCGGCCGGTGCGGTGTTCTCGGCCGTCGGCTGGGTGCACAGTGCGTTGCTCCTCGCTGTGACACTGTCGGCGACCTCGCTGGGGCTCGTGGTGCCGGTGCTCAAGGACGCTGCTCAAGCGGACGGGAGAGTTGGTCAGTTCACCATTGCGGCGGCGTCGGTTGCCGACTTCGCGGCTGTGCTCCTGTTGTCGCTGGTGTTCTCTACCGAGGGCGGGAGTGCGGGCGAGCGGCTGATCATGGTCGGCCTGTTCGCACTGCTCGTTGCGGTGACCGGATTGGTCGTGGCAACCGCCGGCAGGTCGCAGCGGATCGGCCTGGTCCTGTTGCGGTTGCAGGACACCACCGCCGAGATCCGGGTCCGGGCGGCCGTCGTACTGCTGATCGCGTTCGTCGCTTTGGCAGAGCAGTTCGGGCTGGAGACGATCCTCGGGGCGTTCCTGGCCGGGGCAGTCGTCGGACTGGTCGACCGCGACGCGACCTCGCACCCCCGGTTCCGGACCAAGCTGGAGGCGCTCGGCTACGGCTTCCTGATCCCGGTGTTCTTCGTGACGAGCGGTCTGCGCCTGGATCTGCGCGGGCTGGTCGACGATCCGGCGGCGCTGTTGCGCGTTCCGCTGTTCTTGCTGGCGTTGCTGGTCGTGCGCGGCGTACCGGCGTACCTCTCGGTGCGGACGCTGGGTGCTCGGAGTACCGCGGCTGTCGGGCTGTTGCAGGCGACCTCGTTGCCGTTCATCGTGACCGCGACGCAGATCGGCGTGGTGACCGGGCTGATGAGTCCGGTCACCGCCGCCGCGCTGGTCTGCGCCGGACTGCTGTCCGTGCTGATCTTCCCGGCAATCGCTCTCGCGCTGCTCAGGCAGCCTGCCGCCGACCGATCCGGCCGAGAAGAACCGCGGCCAGCATCGAGATGACGATCGACGTGTACGTCGCGCCGAGCCACGTCGGGACCGGCTGGTTGTTGAAGAGCGCCTGCTGTACGTCGGTCCAGAACGGGGACCATCCGGCGACGGTGCCCGGGTTCACCAACTGGTAGGCGACGAATCCGATCAGCCACGCGAGCGTCGGCTGCCAGCGGAACTTCGCCGTACCGGAGACGTCCCAGTTCATCTTGCTGACCACGAAGAAGTCCGCGATCGCGACCGCGAACAACGGGATGAAGACCGAGCCGATCAGGTACAGGAACTGCGTGTAGTTGCCTAGGTCAACCACCAGCGCGATCCCGGTGGCGATCACGCCGATGGCGACCGAGATCCACCGGCGGTCGATGTGGCCGATCAGATTGTGCGCGGCCATCGTGGTCGAGTAGACGTTCGCGTACGCCTCGTCGACCTCGTCGACCAGCAGCACGAGCAGTGCGATCGCTCCGGCGGGCAGGGTGACCAGTGCGGTGATCACGTCGTCACTGTTGGTCTGCAAGGTGGCCACCGCGACAACGCCGAGGGCGTAGTACCCGATCGCTGCCAGGCCGTAGCCGAGTGCGGACCCACTGAACGCAGCCTTGTTGGTACGCGAGTGCCGGGTGTAGTCCGCGGCCAGCGGGGCGAACGAGACGACACCCGCGGCGGCGAGGTCGACGGCCGGCCAGAAGCCGAACACGCTGTCCTGCGGCAGAGCATGCACCGGCTTGCCGAGCACCTGCACGAACAGGTAGACCGACGCGATCAGCACCAGCCACACCATGAACTTCCGCAGGATCTTCACGCTGCCCAGCGGCCGGACCGCCATCGTCGTCGCGATGATCCCGGCCAGTACGACGAACAGCCAGCGCCAGCGTTCACTCGTCACCGCGACCGCGGCCTGCGAGATGACGATAATCTCCATCGTCGCCCAGCCGACGTTCTGAGCGATGTTGAGGATGGTCGGCGCGATCGAGCCGCGACGGCCGAACAGCCCCCGCAGGCTCGCCATCGCCGGCGCACCGGTGTGCGACCCGAACACGGCCGCACCGCCCAGCACGAGCGCCCCCATCACGCAGCCGACGACGACCGCGAGCAGCCCTTGCCACAGCGAGCCCGTGTACGCCGCGACGAGCGCACCGGTCACCGGGCCGAACAGCGAGATGCCGAAGTTGCCCCACAGCGTGAACTGGTCGAAGAAGCCGAGCGTCCGCGGCGCATCGGTGGTGAGGACGAGCGGCGCCTCGGTCGAGTCGGCAGGACGAACAGCGGTATCGGTCATCTGTGACCCCAATCCCTACGCCGGCATTACCCGGTCAGGTTCAGGCGGTCGGCGACCCAAGCTGTCGCCCTCTCAGCCCGCGCATCCTCGGTGCGAGCTCCCGCATAGGTTTGTGTCTGGAGTCTAACGCGTCAGCTAGTTTCCGGCAGAGCGGCTGCTCGTTCTATGAGAGCGGCGAGCTCCGGGCCGTTCGTGACGACCGGCATATGCGCGCCGGTCTCGAAGGTCCGCGCCTCACCATGGCTCAGCTCGGCGAGTCGCTGGACCCACTCCGCCGTCGCCAGCAGGTCGTGCTTCCCACGGACGATGAAGACCGGTGCCTTGACCTGCGAGATCACTCCGGCCAGGTCGTGGTGCCGGGACGCCTCACCGGCGCGGGCAATGGTCGGCAGCGTGGTCCGCACGTACTGCGGGGTGACGGTCCGGATCAGCTTGGGCGAGTCCGGGACGGCGGATCCCAGCCAGCGCACGGTTCGGTCCACCCAACTGGACATCCGCGCATCACCCGACGGCGCCGCTAGTACGACCGCGTGCACGAGATCGGCGTACCGGACTGCGGTTTCGACGACGATCTGGCAGCTGGCGGAGTGGCCGACGAGGACGGACCGCTCGCGGATCTTCTCGGCGAGGGCTACCGCCAGTGCGCGCGGGTGCAGATCCTCGCGGACGCCGGCCGGTTCGCCGTACCCGGGCAGGGTGACGACGTGGTACGGCGTGACGAGGTGCTCCACGGTCCGGGCGTACGACTCGGGGCCGAGGCCCAGACCGGGCACCAGGACGACTGGTGCGCTCACTCCCAGGGTGCCTTGACCGGTGGGCCCTGGACGACCGGGTTGGGTACGTCGGGCTTCAGTTCGCGGTACCCGAGGAAGAGACCGACCGCGAGGATCAGCAGACCGGCACCACCCCAGCCGTACGCCGTGGGCAGCCGGTCGACCGCGCCGTCGATGGACCCCAGACCCGTGGACAGCACCATGATCAGCCAGACCAGGATCGGTACGGCGGAGACCGCGACCAGGCCGAGGCCGACCAGCTCAGCCGGCTCGGGCTGGCGGCCGGCCCTGCGGCGGGCGAGTACGTCGCGGATCCACATGAACAGCGCGGCGGCGCCGACGACCACGAGCAGCAGCTGGCCGATCGCGTCGATCACGTCCGTGCGCAGCGGGTGGTTGAGGGGTGAGCCCGGTGCCTGCGAGATGTCGCGCAGCGAGACCCGCTGGACCGAGATGACGAGCAGGCCGTAGAAGCCGGCGATCACCGTGGCCAGACCGACGACCCGGTAAGCACGGGGGTCGCGCGGCTGCTCCCGTCCGTACACGGGGAGCTCGTGCGGCTCAGGGCTCGACGGGGCGCCGTACGGCATACCGGGGCGGTAGCTGGGCGGCTGGGCGTGGTGCGGACCAGCCTGCGGGTGGGGCGGGACGCCGTACTGTCCTGGTGGGGTGCCGTAGGGCTGAGGCGGTGCGTACGGGCCTTCGACCGGCGGAGTCGCGCGGCCGGTGCCGTATGTGCCACCGCCGTACGGCGTGGGCGGGGCGTAGTGGTGCTGCTCCTCGCCGGGCTGCTGATCGGCCTGATCGGGTTGCTCGCCCCGGCCGTACGTCGGGAAGTCCTGTGACGACATCGCTCTGCTCCTCCCGTCCGTACCTAGTTTCTCAGGTGGCCTTGATGGTGGGCCAGGCGTTGGGCAGGCAGCCGGCCAGGCCCTTGGTCTGCTGCATCATCACCGGTGCGGGGGTCTTCGGCTTGGTGCAGGTCGAGTGCCCGTGCCCGAGGGCGTGACCGACCTCATGGTTGACCAGGTAGCTGCGGTACAGCTCGACGTTGCCGTTGTACGCCGGGATCCCGTACATCCACCGCTTCGCGTTGAGTACCACCCGGTCCTCGACCCGGCAGGACACCTCACCGCCGGTGTCGAGCGGCAGACACAGCTTGTCGGTCAGCGCCGGCGTCGCCAGGATAATCCGGAGATCGGCGTCGACCTTGTCGGTCCGCTCGAAGCTCACCGGGTGCAGTGCCTGCCAACCGCGCGGGTCGGTCAGCGTCTTGTGGATAGCGGCCGCGACAGCGGCTCCGTTGACCGACAGCCCCTGCTCGATCTCGACGCGGTAGGTCAGCTTGTCGCGCACGCCGCTCGCCTTGTTGAACCCGGGCACCACGGCAAGCTTCCCGGTCGACACCAGCACGTTCGGCTTCGCGTTCTTCGGCTGCCGCGTCAAGGTCGGCGCCGGCCGCAACGGCGTGGTGAACTTCTGCGTCGGCGTCACCACCGGCTTCGGCGCCACGCTGGGCGTCTCCACCACCGGCTCCGCACTCACCGCTTCGTTGGCCCCCGCAACCACCTCAGCCGCGAGACTAGCCCGATGCGCCACATCCGGATGCGCAACCACCATGGTCCCCACCACGGCCAAGGCAGTCACCGCAAACCACTGCCCGTTGTACGACTTGCGCCGACTATGCCGCCCCCGCACACCCCCACCCGCCTGCTGGCCGCGCCGCCGGGTGGTCATGACACTCGACCCTACCGAGTCCTTGGTACCTGTAAAACCCCCCTTTCATGTCGACGCCGGCCGACAGACTGCGATCCATTCGGTGGTGACTGAAAAGCCGTGTGGTGCTAGAGAGTGCAGATGACGAGTATGGGGAGGCTGGTCTTCGGTCGACTGACCGAAGCCTGGCGGGGAGAGGCCGCGGACTTCACGCCGCTGCTCGTGGAGCGTTTGGACCAACTTGGCGCTGCCATCGGGGTAGATCTCACGGCCGCAGGTCAGTCCGAAGTCCAAACAACGGGCGGACGTCGCATCGACATCGTCGCTCAGGTCGAGGACGGCACGGAGTTCGTGATCGAGAACCAGTACGGTCGTGCGGACCATGATCATCTGACGCGCGGTCTGGCGTACGCCGTCGCACGGAGAGCCCGCGGACTGGTGGTGATCGCAGAGCAACACCGCGACGAGTTCCGGGCCTTGGCTGAGTACTTGAATGACCTCGCGGCTCTGGACAGCGAACGGGGCATCAGCGTCTGGCTGGTCGAGGCCAAGGCGGTGCGGATCGGTGACAGCCTCTGGGCGCCGCTTTTCACCACAGTCGTAGAGCCCAATGAATTCGTGATGGCAATCATCGAGACCGAGTCGAAGACCAAGCTGACGTCTCTGGCCGAGTTCCTCTCGGTCTGCGACACACCGGAGATCAGAGACACCGTCGCCGAGGTGGTGAGGCAATGGGACGCAGCCGGTCACAAGCGGCGGTTCGGTCCCAACCATCTGGTGCTGGAAGCTCGCGGTCCCTCGAAGCGCGGTCTTCGGACAGTGGTGACGCTCTACACCGACGGCCGGGTGTTCGTCCCGTTCTCCTCGTACGCCGGGTGGAACAGCGGCATCCCTGTCGAGTCTCTGACGACCGAACAGTTCAGGCGTCAGGCCGACAGTCTGTTCGGCTTCAACGGCTCTGAGCAACAGGCACGAACCACGCCGGGATGGCTGAATCCCGGCCGGATTCCGCAGTTGATGACGTTCTGCTTCGAGATCGCCAGGGCGTACGCCGATGCTCCGGCGACCGTCGACCCACGGCTCTCGGATTGACCGGCCGGTACCCGCGCGGTCGTTCCCGTCATTACGCGACGGAACAGCGGGGGCGCGGCAGGGGTAGTCGATCGCGCGGCAGCGCGCACCGCGGGCGGCAGCCCGCAGACACCGGCGACAGCCGGAAAGTCCCGGCGATAGCCGGAAAGGATGCACCGGCGATGAGCCGGGGGTGGGCGGGCTGCGTGCGGAGCGGGTGCTGCCGAGGAGCGGAGCGACGAGAGAGCGCCTGCGTAGCACGCGGGGTTTCAGGCTGTGCGGGTGCGGAGGAATTTGCCGAAGTGGGGGACGGTGAAGGCTACGGTGCCGCGTTCGGCGGAGAAGACCAGGCCTTTTTTGATGAGGCCATCTCGGGCTGGGGAGAGCGACTGGGGTTTGCGGTTGAGGGTGCTGGCTACCTCGGCGGTGGGGACGGAGCCGTCGTCGACGCCGATGCCCAGCTCGGCCATCGCGCGCATGTACTCGCGTTCGGCCGGGGTGGCCCGTTCGTAGCGAGAGCCGAAGAACCCGACGGTGAGTTCAGCGGAAGCCTCGGGGGCTGCTACAGCAACGTCCTTGATCGTGATGGGAG
This sequence comes from Kribbella sp. NPDC049584, assembly GCF_040675555.1. NCBI lineage: Bacteria > Bacillati > Actinomycetota > Actinomycetes > Propionibacteriales > Kribbellaceae > Kribbella > Kribbella sp. NPDC049584. The sequence goes on along the minus strand of NZ_JBFAPF010000012.1, from coordinate 23,523 downwards.
ACGTCGGCGCGTGGTCCCAGGTGGAGTGTGCGAAGGCCTGCACGAAGTACGGGTAGCCGTCGGTCTGCGCGTACAGCTCGTCCAGCGCCTCCTCGTCGTACTGGACGCCTTCGCTCTCCGCCGGCACCATCAGCGCGCGGTCGCATGCGTCGCGCGCCAACCGATCGACACGGACATACCGGAACAGCCGCTCGGAGTACGACTTGCTGGCCGACAGTACGGCGGGTAGATGCGGCAGCCCTGCACCCACCACAACCAGCGGCGCACTCTGCTGCGAGATCTCGTGACATGCGGCGCACAACGCGGACAGGTCGTCCGCGCTGATGTCCTGCATCTCGTCGATGAACAGCCCGACCCCGACGGACAGGTCGCCAGCCAGATCAGCAGCGTCGGTGAACAGCTCGATCAGGTCCATCTCCAGGTCGCCGGAGTCGGCCCGCCCCTTCGCCGCGGCCACATCCACCGGCGGATGCCACCTGATCCCCTTCCGGTCCTCAGCCCCGGTCCGCAACGCAAAAGCCTTCAGTACGGCGCTGAACTGGTCGACCCGGTCATCGTCGCGGTGCCGATGACCCAGCTCCCGCATCGCGGTGTGCAGCGCCTGCGCGATCGGCAGCCGGATGCTCTGCTCCGGCCGTGCCTCGATCTTCCCCGTGCCCCACGCCCGCTTGATCGCCTGCGAACGCAACGTGTTGAGCAGCACCGTCTTGCCCACGCCCCGGAGTCCGCTGAGCACCAGGCTCCGCTCCGGTCTGCCTGCCGCGACCCGCTCGAGGACCACCTCGAACTGCCGCACCTCGGTGTCGCGTCCGGCCAGCTCAGGCGGCCGCTGACCGGCGCCGGGCGCATAGGGATTCCGGATCGGATCCATGCTTTCACTGTATGAGCGCCTCTAGCGTTTTCCGTAGATTGACCAATCAAGGACCAGAGCGTGTCGCGACCGGTCTCTACAGCTTTCTAGCGAAATCACTAGAAACTGATAGACACCACGAGCGACCGCAAGACCACTAGGGTTCCGCCATGGTGGAGTGGGCTTCGCAGGCCGGGGCGATGTACGAGCGGGTGCACCAGCAGTACGTCGGCGGCGCGCGCAAGCTCGAGGCGCTCATCAACGAGCTGATCGGTGAAGAAGAAGGCATCAACTACCTGACCGCGACCGCCCGCGCCAAGGACCCGGAGTCGTTCCTCGCGAAGGCCTCGAAGTCGCACCCGGACGATTCGAGCAGACCGAAGTACGACGACCCGCTGAACCAGATCACCGACCTGGTGGCGGCCCGGGTGATCACCTTCCTGGTCGAGGCGGTGGACCGGGTGTGCGAGGTGATCGAGGCAGAGTTCGAGATCGTCGAGCACACCGACATGGGCGCGCACACCCGCGCGCAGGGCGTGTTCGGGTACGCCAGCAAGCACTATCTGGTCCGGCTGAACGCACACCGCCGCGAGCTGCCGGAGTACGCCGTACTGAAGAACCTGGTGATGGAGATCCAGGTCCGTACGGCGGTCCAGCACGCGTGGGCCGAGTTCGAGCACGACATCAGGTACAAGCTGGACATCCCGCCGGCCCGCAAGCCGGAGTTCGACCGGCGCTTCCTGCTCGCCGCGGCACTGATGGAGCTGGCCGACAACGAGTTCACCGAGATCGACCGGCTGTACCGCGAGCTGGCCGCGACCGCGGAGGACAAGGCCCCGCTGGACCTGGCGACCGGAACGCTGACGACGTACCTCACCCGGCGGTACCCGGACGCACCGCACGCGAAGACCACCCACTACGCGTGGATCCTCGGCATCCTGCACCGCCTCGGTGTCACCACCGAGGAGCAGCTCACCGAACACCTCACCGGCATCGACAGCGAAGCAGTCCAGGCCGCCATGACCCACAGGGCCCCAGCCGGCACGGTACGACGCCTCGACGACGACCTGCTCGCCGCCAACGGACCCGCCTACCTAGCCCTGTTCCCCGACGAAGAGCGCCGCCAGAAGATCCTCCGCGGCCGCCTCAAGGCCCTGACCCGCGCAGGCCTCATCCAGTCTTGACGAGTGCGTCCGCAGTACGTCGAGCCCATGCGCCGGTCGTGATCAGGCCGAGGGCAAGGACCAGGGCGCCGCAGCCCGCGATGATGTACCAGCAGAGGCGAGCCGCGTCGACGAAGCCTGTTTCGAGCGGGCCGACCAGACGGGCCGTCAGCACGGTGCCGGCGATTGCGACGCCCAGCGAGGCGCCGACCTGGCGGCTGGTCGAGGCGATGGCGGCTGCGACGCCGGCCTGGGAGCGGGGCATGCCGGAGACGGCCGCGTTGGTGATGGGGGCGTTCAGCATGCCGAAGCCGAGTCCGAAGACCAGATAGCCGATCAGCAACTGCGCGGTCGACGTTGAGGTCCCCAGCCGGGACAGGATCAGGCCGGCCGCCGTCAACATCGTCCCAGCGACTACTAGCGGTACACGCGGGCCACGGTGGCCGACCAGCCAGCCAGAGATCGGTGCGAACACCACCGTCATCGCCGCCATCGGCAGCGTCAGCAGTCCGGCATGCAGTGCGGTGAAACCACGTGCCGACTGGAGATAGAGCGAGTTGAGGAACAGGAACCCCGACAGCGCCGAGAACCCGCACACCGCGATCAGAGTGGCTCCCGAGAACGGCGCGCTCCGGAAGAACCGCGGTTCGAGCAACGGCTCCTCCCGGCGGCGTTCGTAGTACACGAGCGTCACCGCGGCCGCGACGCACACCGCGAAGCACCCGATGATCAGCGGCGAGCCCCACCCCGCCGTACGGCCCTCGATGATCCCGTACGTCAGCCCGCCGAGCAGCAGTACGACGAGAACCTGTCCGACCGGATCCATCCGTCGCGGGACCGCCGCACGAGACTCCGGTACGAAGAACGCGGTCATGAGTACGGCGGCCACGGTCACCGGCACGTTGATCCAGAAGATGAACCGCCACCCGGCCGCGTCGACCAGCGCACCGCCCACGACCGGTCCGACCGCCATGCTCAGCCCGACCACGCCGCCCCAGACCCCGATCGCTTGCGCGCGCTCGCGGGGGTTGGTGAACGTGTTGGTGATGATCGACATCGCCACCGGGTTCAGCATCGACCCGCCGACGGCCTGCAGCACCCGGAACGCGATCAGCAGGTCGATGCTCGACGCGAACCCGCACAGCAACGACCCGACTCCGAACAACACCAATCCGGCCTGGAAGGTCCGCCGCCGCCCGACCCGGTCCGCCGTCGACCCGGAGACCATGAGCAGGCTCGCCAGAACCAGTGTGTAGGCGTCGATCGTCCACTGCAGTTTCGAGACCGAGGCCCCGAACTCGGACCGGATCGCCGGGAGCGCCAGGTTCACGATCGTCGAGTCGAGCCCGACGATGAACAGGCTCGAACAGCAGATCGCCAGCACCAGCAACCGCCGCCCGCGACTCAGCTCCTCCACCCGGCTCCCTTCATGCTTGAAGACTGTACTACCCGTCGGGAAAACGGTTTGACGGACTGTCGGCGGGGCCACCTAGGCTTGATCTATTCGCCTGGTCAGGTGCCTTCTCTCATCCCTCTATGCCTGTTTGTGAGACGTCATGTCTTTGCGCCTCATCCCGTTCGCCGACCCGGGTGTGCCGGACACCCGCTCCGGCCTCCGACTCATCATCTGGCTGGAGCACCAGCAGCTGCGCGGGCAAGCCCTCGCAGTGTTCTGGGGGCTGGTCTACTTCGGCGGTATCGCCGCCGCTCCGGTTGCCGTCGGTCTGGCCGTCCAGGCCGCGATCGACCTGTCCTGGCCCAAGCTGATGCTGGCCGGTGGGCTGTTGCTGGCATTCGGAGCGGCCAAGGCCGGCGCCGACTCGTTCTTCCACCGCGCCGTGGTGACGAACTGGATCAGTACTGCGTCCCGCCTGCAGCAGCTGCTCATGCGCAAGGCCGCGGAGCTGGGCTCACTGCTGACCCGCCGGATCGCCGCCGGTGAGGTCGTCGCTGTCAGCAGCGGCGACGTCGAGAAGATCGGCTGGTTCGTCGAGGTGCTGGGCCGGTTCGCCGCCGCGCTGCTGACCTGCTTCGCGGTCGTCATCGGCCTGCTGTTCTACGAGCCCAAGCTCGGGCTCGTGGTCGCCGTCGCGGTGCCGGTGCTGGCCTTCTCGATCGTCCCGCTGATGGGTCCGGCCGAGCGTCGCGCGGACGAGCAGCGTGCCAAGGGCGGCCGTGCCACCGAGCTGGCCGCCGACACCGTCGCCGGTCTGCGCGTACTGCGGGGCATCGGCGGCGAGCAGCTGTTCCTGGACCGCTACCGCGAGGCATCCCAGCAGTACAGGAGCAGCGCGGTCCGCAGTGCGCGGATGTGGTCGCTGATCGCAGCGCTGCAGGTGCTGCTGTTCGGACTGTTCCTGGTGGTCGTGGTCTGGATGGGCGTGCGACTCGTGACGTCCGGCCGGATCTCGGTCGGCGAGCTCGTCACGACGTACGGGTTCATCACGTTCATGCTGGTGCCGCTGCAGACGTTCGAGGAGACGGCGAGCGCGTTCATCTTCTCGAAGGTGTCCGCCCGCCGGGCCGCGCGGGTGCTGTCGCTGCAGCGGACCGACGAGACCAAGGGCACCGCCGAGGCGCAGCTGCCGCAGGGCGATCTGCTCGACCCGGTCACCGGCCTGCACATCCCGGCCGGCAGCTTCACCGCGGTCGTCGCCGGCGACCCGGATGCCGGTGGCCTGCTGGCCGACCGGTTGGGCGGTCACAGCCCGACGGCTGACGGTGAGGCATCAGTGCTGCTCGGTGGCGTCGGCCTCGACGACATCCCGCTGGCGTCCGCCCGGACCGTCGTGCTCGTGCAGGACAAGGATCCGGTGCTGTTGTCGGGGACAGTGCGTCAGCTGTTCGACGTGCCGGCCAGTGGTGCGGTCTCTCCCGAGACGGCGCTTGACGCAGCGCAGTGCGCCGACATTCTCGACGTACTGCGGCAGACGCTGCCTGACGGTGAGTCCGACCCGATGAATGCAGTGCTGACCGAGCGCGGGCGCTCCCTGTCCGGTGGTCAGCGGCAGCGCGTGGCTTTGGCTCGCTCGCTCTACGTCGACCCGCAGGTGCTCGTGCTGGACGAGCCGACCAGTGCGGTGGACGCGCACACCGAGGCACGCATCGCCGACGGTCTGCGGCTGCTGCGCGCAGGCCGGACCACCGTGGTGTTCACTTCCAGTCCGCTGATGCTGGACCGGGCCGAGCGCGTGGTGTTCGTGCCGGAGGGCCGCGTCGAAGCAGTCGGAACGCACCAGGAGCTGCTGCACACGAGTCCGCGGTACCGCGCGGTCGTGACCCGTGAAGACGAACAGACTCTCGAGGAGTTGGCGTGAAGCGCCCTCTGTATGACCCGGCGGCCCCACAGGAAGTAGTGCGGCTCCCGGTGGCAGGCAGCGCGACTGTGCGCGCCTACATCAAGACACTGTTCCGCAGGCACCGTCGTGCGTTCGGCTGGCTCACGCTGGTCAACGCCGTGGCGGCGCTGAGCGGCATGGTCGGCCCGTGGCTGCTCGGCAACGTCGTCGAGAAGCTCTCGCAGGGCCACACCGACGTGAACCTGCCGTACGTCGTGACGGGTTTCCTCATCGCCCTGGTGGTGCAGACGATCTTCGTCCGGCTGACGCGACTGCGCGGTGCGGTCATGGGTGAGGAGATGCTCGCGGACCTCCGCGAGGACTTCCTGGTCCGCTCGGTCGGACTGCCGCCCGGCGTGCTCGAGCGCGCCGGCACCGGTGACCTGCTGTCCCGCATCACCACGGACATCGACCGGCTGTCGCACGCCATGCGGGACGCCGTACCGCAGTTGACGATCGCGGTGATCTGGGCCGGCCTGCTGATCGGTGCGCTCGTGGTCACCGCACCGCCGCTGGCTGTGGCAGTGGTGATCGCTGCGCCGATCCTGATCATCGGTGGCCGCTGGTACTTCCGGCGCGCACCATCCGGGTACAGGTCCGAGGCAGCCGGGTACGCCGCTGTCGCGTCCGCGCTCGCCGAGACCGTCGACGCCGGCCGGACCGTCGAGTCGCACCGGCTCGGCGACCGCCGGATCAAGCTCGGTGACACCAGGATCGGTCAGTGGGTCGCGTGGGAGCGGTACACGCTGTACCTGCGGATGATCCTGTTCCCGGTGATCAACATGACCCACACGGTCGCGTTGGCGGCCGTGCTGGTGATCGGTGGCGGTTTCGCCATCCAGGGCTGGATCACTGTCGGCGCACTCACCACAGGTGCGCTGTACATCCAGATGCTGGTCGAGCCGGTCAACATGATGATCCGCTGGTACGACGAGCTGCAGGTGGCCCAGGTGTCGCTGGCGCGGCTGGTCGGCGTCCGTGAGGTGGAGACCGCCGCGACGGACGGCGATGCCGAGCCGGAGGGCCGGACTGTGCTGGCGGACGACGTGCGGTTCGGCTACCTCGAGGGTCGCGACGTACTGCACGGTGTGACGCTGACGGTCGAGCCGGGAGCGCGGGTCGCGCTCGTAGGGCCTTCTGGTGCAGGGAAGTCGACGCTCGGCCGGCTGCTGGCCGGCATCTACTCGCCACGCGTCGGGGACATCACCTTGGGTGGTGCGGCGCTGGACCAGATGTCTGCCGAGCAGGTCCGCAGCCACGTTGCCCTGGTCAACCAGGAGCACCACGTGTTCGTGGGCAGTGTCCGCGACAACCTGCGGCTGGCCAAGCAGGGCGCGACGGACGCCGACCTGTGGGCAGCGCTACGTTCGGTGGACGCCGACGGCTGGGTGGCCGGTTTCGACGACGGGCTGGACACCGAGGTGGGCTCGGGTGGGGTCTCGCTGACGCCGGCTCAGGCGCAGCAGGTCGCGCTGGCCCGGTTGGTGCTCGCAGACCCGCACACGCTGGTCCTGGACGAGGCGACCTCGTTGATGGACCCGCGCGCGGCCAGGCATCTGGAGCGGTCGTTGGCGACCGTTCTGGAGGGCCGGACCGTGGTGGCAATCGCGCACCGGCTGCACACTGCGCATGACGCGGACGTGATTGCCGTCGTCGAGGACGGCAAGATCGTCGAGCTGGGTGGCCACGACGAGTTGGTCGACGCCCAGGGCGCCTACGCCGCTTTGTGGAACTCCTGGCACGGCGAACGCTGACACACGGATGGGTGGATCCGCAGTTATCCACAGGATGGCCTGCGGCCCCGGCGGATCCACCCGTCCCCGTGTGAGGATGAACGGGTGCTGCTGACGACGCTGTTCTCCCTGCCCACCACGATGGCCCTCGATGTGGACGACGAGGGCCGGATGCTCGTGCTGTATGACGGCACCGGCACCCGCCAGGTCAACGAAGTCGCTCCGGACGGGAGCTGGCGAGCGCTCACCGATCTCGGTGACACGTGCCGCGACGCCCGGTTCGTGCCGGGCAGCAGTCGCGTGGTCATCGAACACGACACCGGCGGCGACGAGCGCGGTCAGCTCTCCATGCTCGACCTCGACGAGACCGGTCTGCCCACGCTGACCCCGCTGGTCCACGACTCGGAGTACATCCATCACCTGGTCGACGCGCGGGCCGGACGGGTGCTCTACACAACTAACCGGCGCAACGGTGTCGACTTCGATCTGGTCGCGCGCGACCTAGCCACCGGTCGCGAGACCGTCCTGTACGACCAGGGCGGCTGGGTGATGGGCGTCAACCCGTCCCCGGATGACAAATGGGTGGTCCTCACGAAGGCGAGCACCCCGGCGAACTCGATGCAGCTGCTGCTGGTCGAGACGTCGAGCCGGACCATCACGGTGCTCACCCCGGAGGACGCGCACAACGACCAGGGCGCCGTCGCCTGGCTCCCGGACTCGTCAGCGTTCCTGGTGTCGACCAATGCGGACCGGGACCGGATGGCCCTCCGCCGGTACGACGTGGTTGACGCGGCGTGGAGCGACGTACTCGTGGATGACGCCCGCGACGTGGCCGGGTGGCCGTCGCCGGACGGCGAGCACCTGTTGGTCGCCGTGCTGGAGGATGGCGAGGTGGCGCTGGCGCTGCACCGGATGGAGGACGGCTCGCTCATCGCACCGCTTGACCTGCCTGCCGGCGGCGTCGCGGCATTGTCGGTGGCGACGCCGGACCCGATCTGGTCGTCGGACGGTTCGTTTGCGGCCATCACCTACAACTCACCGGTCATGCCACCGACTGTGTACCGATTCGTCCCGAACGCTGAGCTGACCGCGGTTCGACCGGTGGAGGTGCCTGTCGCGCTGAACCATCCGGAGAGTCTGCGGGTGCCGTCGTTCGACGGCGAGCAGGTGCCGGTGTTCGTGTTCCGGCCGACCGCAACGGACCTGGGCTCGACCGTGGTCCATGTGCACGGTGGTCCGGAGGGTGCGGCGCTGCGGATCTGGAGCCCGATCATCTCTGCGCTGGCCGGCGAGGGGCACACGGTCATCGTGCCGAACGTCCGCGGCTCGGCTGGGTACGGCAAGCGCTGGTACACGCTCGACGACCGGGAGCTGCGGCTGGACTCGGTGAAGGACCTGGCCGCGATCAACGCCTGGTTGCCGACGATCGGCGGCGACCCGAAGAAGGCCGCGCTGTGGGGCGGTTCGTACGGCGGGTACATGGTGCTGGCCGGCGTCGCGTTCCAGCCGGACCTGTGGGCGGCTGGTGTCGACATCGTCGGAATCGCTTCGCTGGTGACGTTCCTGGAGAACACCTCGGACTACCGGCGGGCCATGCGCGAGCGTGAGTACGGCTACCTGGCCACCGAACGCGAGTTCCTGGAGTCAGCGAGCCCGCTCAGCCGGGTCGATGACATCCGAGCCCCGCTGTTCGTCATCCATGGCGCCAACGATCCGCGTGTCCCGCTCTCGGAGGCAGAGCAGATCACGGATGCCCTGACGAAGCGCGGCGTGCCGTGCCAGCTGCTCGTCTACCCCGACGAGGGCCACGGCCTCGCCAAGCTCAAGAACCGCCTCGACGCGTACCCGCAGGCCTTCAGTTTCCTGCGAGAGCACCTGGGTTGAGAGTGGCGGCGGTCGCGTCCAGCCGTACCGGCAGCCCGAGCGGTACGGCGAGGTTCAGCGCCTCGTGGCCGATCGCCGCACCCTCGACCATCGGTACGCCGAGAGGCTCGAGCCGTTCGCGGACTACATCGACTGGATCCTGCACGCCGCTGAAGTCGCCGATGACAAGGCCCGTCACCTCGTCGAACCACCCGGCGCGCAACAGCTGCGTCAGCATCCGGTCGACGCGATAGCCGGCCTCGTCGACCTCCTCCAGCACGACCACGCCGGCAGGCGGCGCATAGGTCGGCGTACCGATGCTGGACACGAGCAGCGCCAAGTTGCCACCGCACAACCGGCCCTCGGCGACTCCACCGACCACAGTGCGCGCGCCGCGCGGAGCCAGCAGATCAGCCACGCTTTCCGGCTCGAACAGCAGCGCCCGCAGCCGTTCCCGGCCGACCTCGTTCTCCAACTGCTCAACAGCAGCAGCCATCGGCCCGTGCAGCGTCACCAGACCCCATGCATTCAGCGGCTCGTGCAGTGCGGTGATGTCGCTGAACCCGAGGAACCACTTCGGTACGGCGACCAGCTCGTCGAAGTCGACGTACTCGAGCATCCGCTGCACGCCGTACCCACCGCGCGCACAGAACACCGCGGCGTACTGCGGATCGAGCCAGGCGTTCCGCAGGTCCTCCGCACGCGCCTTGTCGTCCGCAGCCAGGTACTGGAACCGCTCGTGCCCGGCCAGTACGGACGGCATCACATCGACCTCAAGGCCCCACGACCTGAGGTGCTGCAGGCCGATCTGGAGGCGTGCGCCGTCCACCCGGCCCGACGGCGCCACCACAGCAACCCGATCGCCACTCCGCAGTCGCTGCGGTACCACCACGTCAGTCACGCCCAGGACGCTACCAATCCACTCGCAGCGTCGTGCTCTTGGAGACACCGTCCACCGTCACACCCAGCTGCGCGGTGCCCGGGTGCAGAGCGGTCAGCTGGCCAGTTGCCGGGTCGTACGACGCGACTGCCCAGAACGGAGCGGTCTTCGCCGGACCGATGTACAGCAAGGTCGAGCCCCACCAGTCCGCGGAGACCGGGAAGCTGACCGGGACCCTCCGGTCCTCCTGGACCACAGTGGCGGTCGCCAACGCGGACTGCCCGCGGCGAAGTGACGTAGGTGCAGCCAGCTCGAGCGAGTCGACGTGCGGCCGCATCTCCACCTGGAACCAGGACCGCTCGGGCGCCGACCAGTTCCGCTCGCCGGCCGGTGCTGCCGCGACGTGCGGGTCGATCCCGACCAGCGCCCAGCCGGTGAAGCCGCCCGCGTCCGGCGCAGCGGCCGGGCTCTTGCCCGAGTTGCCCGTCAGCGGCAGCAGCACACCGTCGGTCCGCGTCGCGGCGAACGTGCCTGCGTGGCCGGCCATGTACGCGGCACCCTTGCCCGTCGAAGCGCGGAAGTCGGCCAGCCACTGGACGATCATGGCGGCTTCCTTGCGGTCGCCGAGCTGGGAGTTCTGTGTCGGCGACGGGTCGTCGATCGGGTGATGTGCCATCACCACGACGTTCTTGATCGACCGATCGGTCGCTGCCGAGTCGAGCTGTTTGCGCAGGTCGAGGATCTGGTCGAATCCGCCGGCCCGCAGCGAGCCGAGCGACGAGTCACGCAGGATGAACCGCGTGCCCTTGTGGTCGAACGTGCTCGTCGCCGCTCCGAAGACCTTCTTCCACTCGGACAGGTCGCCCGGTCCGTAGGTCTCGTGGTTGCCGGGCACGTAGTGGACCGGAACCTTGCCGGCCACCTCTTCGTCGATGATCTGTTTGGCGAGCGCAATGTCCGGCCCGAACGCGCGGTCGACGAAGTCGCCGTTGATCACCAGGAAGTCGGGGTTCTGCGCGAGCGCCTCGCGGATCGTCCGCCGGGCCTGCTTCACGTAGTCCGAGTTCGGGTCGTCGGAGGTGAACTGGGCGTCGGACATCACCGCGAACCGCCAGCGGCCGTTGCCGGTCACCGTCCCGTCGGTGACGACCATCGGGTCGATCACCTTCGCCGGCGGCGTCATCGTCACCGGCGGCGCGCTCCGCACGGTCAGGTCGTCGATGATGATCCGGCCCGAGTACTGCCGCGTCGGCGAGGTCTCCACGACGTAGATCCGCCAGAACCGCAGCGGGTACGTCAGCCCGGGCGGGATGTCCGCCTCGACGTACTTCCAGCCGGTCCAGTCGACGGTGGCCGCAAGGTTGAGCGTCTGCGCCGTACCGCCGGCCGCGTCATACGCGTTGGCCCGCAGCCACGCGCCCTTGCCGTCACCGTAGATCCAGGCGCCCAGCTTCTGCGGCTGACCAGGCAGCGTCTGCTGCGGAGTCTGCGAGAGGTACGCCGCCCGCGTGGCCGTGCTGCCCGTCAACGAATAGTCGAGCGCGATCGCCTGCCCGCCGTCATGTCCTTCCGCAGCGGAGCGCGATGCCGTCGCCGCACCAACCGGTACGGCGTTCGCCGCCCACTTGGTCAGATCGTCGAGCTTGTCGACCACAGTGCTGGTCAGACCCGACGTCACGCTCAACTGGGTGCTGAGGGCACCGACCTTCGCGGTGATGACGGTCGAGACCGCATCGTCGGTCAGCGCGTTCACTTCGAAACCGTTGCGCGCGGCAACCACCTTCACGGCGGCCGGATCGTAGCTGAGCTTGACGTCCCGCGGTTCGATCCAGGTCGAGAATCCGTCGGCGTCGTACCCGTCGACCTCGAAGAAGCCCTTGGCGGTGGAGTCGGCGAGCGACACCTGGCGGGTCGAGGGGGCGAGGCGGGTCGGCGTACCGAGGACTGTCATCGGGAACCTTCCGTTCGCCGCGCCGCGGGTCGCGGTCACGATCACGTCGCCCGCGCGTCGGCCGGTGACGACGCCCTGCTGGTCGACCCGGACGTTGCTGCCCGCGTGCCACGACGGCGTACCGGAGGCGGGCGCGTAGGTCTCGTCGTACCCGGTGGCGCTCAGGACCCGGCTGAGTCCGGTGAGGACGCGGGAGCTGCGCGAGATGTCGGCGTCGGGGCCTTCCTGGGAGGTGCCGACGGACTCGACCCGGAAGCCCTTCAGCTTCCCGGAACCCTTGACCGGCAGCAGTCCGAGACCGTTCGGGATCAGCCGCTCGCTGCCGTCGGACGGGTCGTTGACCACGTCCGGCGCGGCCTTGCCCGGCGTACGGGCCAGCATCGTGGACGAGCCGCCGCCGTCGAGGTTCAGCGCGTCGTCAGCGCCGAGGCTGATCATCAGCCGGCCCATCTCCTTCAGCGACAGCCCGCGCGATCCGGTCGCCCGGCCGTCGACGGTCAGCAGGATCATCCGGCCTCCGTCAGCGTCGAACCCGATCGCGGTCCGCGGCGCGAGATCCGCATCGGGTACGTCGTCGGGGACCTTGCCGTCCTTCGCGAGCTGGTAGTTGCCGCTGACCGCGGCCGCGACATCGGCGGCGTCGGGACGCAGGCCGTACGCGACGTCGACGTGGTCGCCGACCTGCAGCGCGGTCAGTGCGTCGGCGCCGGCCTCGCGACCGATCAGCGCCTGCTCGCCGGCGGCCAACGGGGTGGTTGCCGGAGTGGTTGCCGACGAGACGACCACACCGTCGCGAAGGATCACCTCGCGGACGGTCGGCAGGCCGTCCACGGTCCGGGTACGGGCCGCGTCGCCCCACTCCGGGGTGTAGAGGCCGATGCCGCCGGTGTTGACGGCCGGCGAGTTCAAGTTGGTCAGCTCGAGCTTGGTGGCGCCGTCGGTCACGGTGCCCTGCAGGAACAGTTCGGCGATCTTGCCGAGCCCGTCCTTGCCGATCACAGCGGTGTCGTTGTGGCCGGCGGCCGGCGCGTTGGTCAGCTTTCCGGATTCCACGCCGACACCGAGCGGCGCGGTGGTGTCGTTGATGTCGAAGAAGTCGCCGTTCACACCGGCGATCGCGCCCTTGCGGGCGAGCTGTTGACTGAGCGGCTGGCCACCCGACACCTTGCCGCCGTTGTTGACCAGGTCGACGGTCACGCCGTGCTTGTCCAGGTCGGTGTCGAGGATGTCGCCGCGCTGCCAGCCCTTCGGGTCGAGGCGCTCGAACGACGTGTAGTTCACGCCCGGCGCGACCGGGCTGTCCACCCGCGACGTGAGTACGCCGTCCTCGGCGATCGCGGCGTCCGGGATGCCTTCGGCGGTCTGCCCGAGGGCTGGATTGACGAGTACGCCGGCGAGTAGGCCGCCAACGCCTACGGCTGCGGTCAGAGCACGGACGAGCGTCACAGGAGCCTCCCCAACGGACGGACAGCTGTGACAAACTAACTTCTCAACGACGGATTCGGAAGGTCCTTCACCGATTGTTCAGTGGCGGTTGGCGAATCCGGTCTCGTACGCCACCACGACAGCCTGGACCCGGTCGCGGACCCCGAGCTTGGTGAGCAGCCGGGCGACGTGCGTCTTCACGGTCGTCTCGGCCACCACGAGCTCCGCCGCGATCTCGGCGTTGGACAGCCCGCGCGCGATCAACCGCAGTACGTCGAGCTCACGGTCGGTCAGCGTGGCGAGCTCGGGCGGCAGTCCCTGGGCGACGACCGGTTCGACGAAGCGCTCGACCAGCCGCCGGGTGATCGCGGGCTCGATCAGTGAGTCGCCGGTCGCCGCCGCGCGGACGGCCGCGATCAGCCGGGTCGACGGTGAATCCTTGAGCAGGAACCCGGCCGCCCCGGCCCGGAGCGCACGGTAGACGTACTCGTTCTGGTCGAACGTCGTGAGCACGATGATCGTCGGCGGGTCCGGCTGCCGGCGGATCTCCTCGGTCGCCGACAGCCCGTCGAGCTCGGGCATTCGGATGTCCATCAGGATCACGTCCGGCGCGACGAGCTGAGCCTGCCGGATGGCCGCAGTACCCGTGTCGGCCTCGGCGACGACCTCGATATCGCCCTCGGCCTCCAGGATCACCCGGAACCCGGTACGCACCAGGGTCTGATCGTCGGCGACCAGCACACGGATCTTCTCGGACACACGGTGATTGTGCGTCATCCGTGGGGGCTACGCCGTCATCCCCGCGGACGACACCGCCCCGGCAGGATCGTTCTTGCGCCAGACGTGGACGACACGCGCCGAAATCTACCTTCGCTGCATGGGGTCACAAGACCCGGGGACGAAGGGACGAACCGATGAACGAGATCTTGAAGGGGATCAGGCCCCTCGACTACGTGCTGGCCGGCCTCATGACCGCTGCGGGTGTGGTGCTGATGGTCGAGAACATCACGGCCACCGACGCCGACCTGCCGCATCCGTTGTCGACGACCACGTGGGCGATGCTGCCGGTCTTCCTGCTGGTGACGCTGCCGATCCTGTGGCGCCGGCGCAACATCCTCGCGGTGGTCGGCGTCACCGCCGTCGCCACGCTGGCCCACGTGGTCGCGTTCGGCTGGGTGACCCGCTGCGGCGTCGTCATCCCGCTGGGCTTCGCGCTCGCGTACGCCGTTGCGCGCTTCGCCGGCTCGTGGCTGAACCAGCTGATCGGTCTCGGGGGCATTGTCGTGCTCGAGCTCGTGATGCTGTGGCGGGACGCGTCGATCGACACAGTGGCGAGCGCACTGGTCATCGCACTGCCGGGGATCGCGCTCTTCTACGGGATCGGCGTACTCGTGCAGAATCGAGTCACCAAGCAGTCCGCCGCGGTGGCGACGGTCCACGAGCACACGGCCGCTTGAGTAGGAGCCGGTCATGGGTGAGGTCTTCAGAGGGGTCAAGGTCCGCGATTGGGGGATCGCGGGCGGTCTCACCCTGCTCGGCGTCCTGCTGATGGTGGAGGACGTCCAGATATCCGACGCCCAGGTGCGCAACGCCATCGCGGAGGGATCGATGGTGCACGCCCAGAGCTCGCATTCGTTCTGGATGATCCCGGTCTTCGCGGCGGCGACGATTCCGGTGCTGTGGTGGCGGCGAGGCATCCTCGCCGTCGCCACGGTCTCCGTCCTGGCGATGGCCGCGCACGACCTTCTGTTCGGGTGGGTGACCCGCTGCGGTGCGGGTCTCCCGCTCGCATTCGTGATCGCGTTCCTCGGGGCGCAGGCGGCCAAGCGGGCGACCGCGTGGATCGTGTGCGGGCTCAGCGTCGTACTGACCGTTCTCGTGCTGGTCATCGACGCGACCACCGGCCCGGGCGCGATCATCCTCGCGCTGCCGATCGTCTGCATCGTGTTCGGCGTCGGGGTGGCGGCCCGTCGTCGTACGGCGCTGAACCAGGAGCTCGCGAACCGCGAGGCGGAGTTGCGGCAACTGCGCGACGAACGGGCGGCGCTCGACGTCGCGGACGACCGGGCACGACTCTCGCAGCAGCTCGACGGGCTGCTGCAGGAACGGCTGGCCGACCTGACCACCGCGGCCGAGTCAGCGGACGGGTTGCCGCCCGCGGAGGCGAGGGCGGTGCTCGAGTCGATCGAGTCGGACAGCCGGCAGACGCTGGACGACATGCGGGAGATCGTCGGGCTGCTGCGCGGCGATGATGTCGCGTTCGCGCCGACGCCGACGGTGGCTCATCTCGACACGTTGCTCGCACGGCTTCGTACGGCGCACTCGCAGCTGGTCGTGACCGGCGACCCGCGCGCATTGCCTGCAACCGTTGAGCTTTCGGCGTACCGGATCGTCGAGCACCTTGTGACCGCACTGGCCGATCAGGCCGATGCGCCGATCGTGGTATCGGTGCGGTTCGAAGACGATGCGCTCGAGATCCGCGTGAACGGACAGGTGGGCGAGGCGGCCGATCTGAAGGCGGCGGTTGCCCGGGCCAAGGAGCGGGCGAAGTTGCTCGGCGGTTCGGTCGACGTGAAGGTCACCAAGGGGCGGGCGGGCGCGGTCGCCCAACTGCCGGTGGTCGGCTGAGTGACATGAACGCCGGACGCAGGCTCGAGCAGGTGGGGATCGTGGTGCTGGTCGCCGCGGTCATCGCCGTGCCGACTGCGATCCACGGCTGGCCCACGTCGGTCGGCGGGAACCTGTTCACCGCAGGTCTGCTGGCGGGTGGGCTGATGTTGATGTGGTGGCGAAGTCATCCGCGGCTGGTCGCCGTGGCAGGTGGTGCGCTGCTGCTGGTGCCGGTCGCACTCAACGCGTACGGCTGGTTCCCGGACACCACGTTCGCGATCCTCGCGCTCCTCACGCTGGTGGCGGCGCTCGGCTGGTCCGGGCGGGCGTCGTGGGTGGTCGCGGCCGTGCTGGCGGCGTACCTGGCCGTTCTCTGGTACGTGCTCGGCGGCGACATCGAGGTGCCGTTGATCATGTTCAGCGTGCCGAGTTTCCTGGCCGGCACGGTACTGCGGTTGCACCGCGAGTCGGCCGAGGCGCTCGCGCTGCGCGGGCGTGAGCTCGAGGAGGAGCGGGAGCTGTTCGCCGAGCTCGCCGTACGGCACGAGCGGGCGCGGATCGCCTCCGAGCTGCACGACATCGTCGGTCACGCGATCAGCGTGATGGTGATCCAGGCGGCGGCCGGACAGCGGCTGGTGGATCGGGATCCGGTCGGTACGTCGCAGGTGTTCGCCGGGCTGGCGGAGTCGGCGCGCCAGGGGCACGAGGACCTGCGACGGCTGGTCGAGCTGCTCGGTGGGGTCGAGGTCGGCGGGCCGGATCTGTCGCTGATCGAGGAGATCGTCACGCGGGCAGCGCGGAGCGGACTGGACGTCTCGTGCCGGTTCGAGGGTTCGCGCGACGGGGTGTCGGCGCCGGTTGCGCATGCGGCATTCCGCGTCGTGCAGGAGAGTCTGACGAACGCACTGCGGTACGCGCCGGGTGCTGCGGTTCGCGTTGTGGTGAACGGCGCCGGCCGGGATCTCACCGTTCGCGTGGAGAACGGGAACGCAGTCCAGCGGCAACCGCTGCTGTCCGGGACCGGGCGCGGGCTGGCGGGGCTACGGGAACGCGTGCAGGAGCTCGGTGGTCAGCTGGTCGCCGGACCGGTCGCCGGCGGCTGGCTGGTCGAGGCGACGATGCCTGGCAGCGACCGCCGACGTACCTGGCGGGCGGGAGTCGGCCGGCGCAGCTGAGCCAGCCGCTGCGGCTTCAGCTCCTATTGAACGTCAGTTGGTGCTGACGGGACGGCCGGAAGTCTGCCAGGCGTGCATGCCGCCGTCGAGGTTGATCGCCTCACGGCCGAGCTGGTTCAGGAACTGGGTGGCCATGCCGGAACGGCCGCCGACGGCGCAGACGCAGAGCACCTTCTGGTCGAGCGGCACCTCGCCGACCCGGTCCTGCAGCTGGCCCAGCGGGATGTGCACGGCGCCCTCGATGTGCCCGCGATCCCACTCGTCCGGCTCACGCACGTCGAGCACGAACGCCTCGGCGAGCAGCTCGTCGTCGAGCTCGGCGACGACCACCGCGGGGATCTCCTGGTTCCGGAACATACCCCTAAGCATGGCAGACCGGTGGTACCCGCACGTGGCCGGTTCCGGGAGGCGGTTGCCCGGAGTCCGGAAAGCTATTGACACCGGGCGGCGGATTTCGGACCGTGGCTCGAAGGAGGTTGCGGTGGCGCTGATTCAGGGGATCCCGGGAGAGTTCGAACCGCAACCCTGGGGTGAGGCAATCCTGCGGAGTCGTGAGCTCCTGCTGCTCCGGATCGCCCGCCGTCCACCCGACCACGAAGTACGCCTCCCTGGTCTCGCGACGACCCCGCGGCACGTCGTCGAGGACCACACCGGTCGGGCGTTGACCTGGCGTCAGGACGGTGACGACCTGGTCGTGCGACTGCCTGACTCAGGCGAGTCACCTGTCGTCCGCGTCGCCCTGCAGGGCAAGCTGCGGATCGTTCCGCCGGACACGGTCACCGCCAATGCGGACGGCGTCTGGGACCTCACTCCGACTGGCGCGAAGGCTCATCTGGTCGCGCGGCGCGCCATGGATGTCGCCGTACGGTTCGTCGGGATGGTCGAGCTGGACAGCCAGCACCACATCCGGCTGGCCGGCCGGCGGTACGCCGTGACCGGCCAGCAACTCACCCGCACGACGATCGGCCCCTTCCCGATGCCTGCGCTTCGGGTCATGCCGCTGGCGATCCCAACCGGCGTACGGCGGGTGCTCGTCGCGCAGGTCGGCACGGTGCTGGCCTGGATCCACCCGGGCCGCGATGGGGTCACCGTGGTCGTGACGAACTTCGGCCGTACGCCGGCGCGCGGTGAGGTCGAGCTGCCATTGCCATCGGAATGGTCTGCGACGGAGCACGCATGGACCTTCGACGGGCTCGAGCCGGGCCGCTCCGTCGGATGGGCAACCCGCATCGCCGGCCCCTCCGGCCGGCACGAGCTGAAGGTCCGCTTGGAGGCAGGCCGCCGGTCGGCCTCTTCGCCGTACGTCGTGGCCCTGTGATCGCTTCGGCCAGCTGACTACTTGAGCGCTTCCGCCAGCTCTACTTGAGCAGTTTGCTCAAGCGGCGGTCGGCCAGGGGCTTGCCGCCGGTCTGGCAGGTTGCGCAGTACTGCAGGGAGGAGTCGGCGAAGCTGACCTCGCGGACGATGTCGCCGCAGATCGGGCACTTCTCGCCCTTGCGGCCGTGGACGCGCAGGCCGGACTTCTTCTCCGACTTCAGGTCCTGGACGGCGAGGCCCGCGGAGCGGCTGACCGCGTCCTGCAGGGTCTCGCGCATCGCCTCGTACAGCGTCTTGAGCTCGTCCTCCGACAGGTTCGAGGCGGGTTTGAACGGGCTCATCTTCGCGACGTGCAGGATCTCGTCGGAGTAGGCGTTGCCGATGCCGGCGATCACGGACTGGTTGCGCAGGACGCCCTTGAGCTGGACCCGGCCCTGGCGCTTGAGGATGTCACTGAAGTCGTCGAGCGACAGCGTGAACGGATCCGGCCCGAGCCGCGTGATCCCGGGGACCTCGTTGACGTCGCGCACGACGTACACCGCGAGCTTCTTCTGGGTCCCGGCCTCGGTCAGGTCGAACCCTGAGCCGTCGTCCAGCACGGTCCGGAGCGCGATCGGCCCCTTGCCCGGCCGGACCAGCCCGGTGTTCTGCTCCTCTTTCCACCGCAGCCAGCCCGCGCGAGCCAGGTGGATCACCAGGTGCACGCCCTGCGCGGAGATATCCAGGAACTTCCCGTGCCGCTGCACGTCGTCGATCAACAACCCGACCATCGCAGACACCGGCGGGTCATACGTCTTCAGCGCACTGATAGCCGTGATGTCAGCCCGCACGAACGCATGCCCAACCGCCCGCTCCCGCAAAAACGCGACCAGCGACTCCACCTCCGGCAACTCAGGCACGCCCCTAGTGTGCCTGACGACACCGACACTTTCCCGTTCCTTGCCAGATCCGCCGGAATACCTCAGGGTCAGCTCGTGACCGAGCTACCTGCGTTTCGCTACCACCCCGATCCACTCACGACAGGCGAGGTCAAGCTCAGTGACGAGGCTTGCCTTCGCTGCGAGCAGGCCCGCGGCTACGTGTACACAGGTCCGGTATTCGCGGTGGACGAGATCGTCGACGAGCTATGCCCCTGGTGCATCGCCGACGGCTCCGCTGCAGCCCAGTTCGAGGCGCAGTTCACCGATGCCTTCGACGCTCCGGTCGACACACCACAGTCCGTGATCACCGAACTGACGACGCGAACGCCCGGGTTCAGCGGATGGCAGCAGGAGCACTGGCTCTACCACTGCGGAGATGCAGCCGCATTCCTCGGGAGGGCTGGGTACGCCGACTTGCGGGGCTTTCCCGACGCACTGGAGATGCTGCTGCGCGAGAACGAGGAGTTCGGTTGGTCGCCGGAGCAGTGCGAGTCGTACGTTCAGCACCTGGACGCCGACGGCGAGGCCACCGGCTATCTGTTCCGGTGTCTGCACTGCGGGACTCACCTGGCGTATTCGGACATGTCCTGAGGGACAGTTCCGGAGGATTACCCATGGAAGGGGGTTGTGGCGGACGGTAGCGTCGGGGGCAACAGAGTTTGGGAGGCCCTGATGGGGTTTGTTAAGACGTTGGTGAAGGGCGCTGTGGTCGCCAAGTTGGTGCAGGTTGCGCAGCGGGAGCTGAGCAAGCCGGAGAACCAGCAGAAGATCAAGCAGGCGTTCCAGAAGGTCCAGCAGCGCCGGGCCGGCTGAGTCGGCCTACTGGGCGGGTTTGTGCGCCTGGAGGGTGTAGGTGGCGGCCAGATGGTGCGGGTTGTCCGTCAGGCGCCACTCACCGTCGCCGTCCTCGGTCATGAGACCGGGGAGGCCGTTCCAGGGTGCGCTGTCGTGTTCGGTCAGTGAGTCGAACACCAGTCCGGCCTGCTGTACGGCGGTGATGGTCTCGGCGAGCCCGTGGTTCCACTCGTGCGTCACAGTGGTGCTGAACTGGACCTCGGTCTCGACGTAGGTCCCGCCCTCGTCCCACACGATCGCCTCCGCGGTCTCGAAGTACGGGAAGCGCAGCTCGGGGACCTCCGGGCCGGCGCTCAGCGCCCACAGCATCGGATGCCCCTCGCGGATGAACAGCCGTCCGCCAGGCTTCAGCAACCCGGCGACGACCTGCGCCCACCGCTGGATGTCGGGCAGCCAGCACAACGCCCCGATCCCGGTGTAGACGAAGTCGTACGCCGCCGCGCCGAGCACCTCCACCGCGTCGTACACATCGGCCACGTGGAAGTCCATCGTCAACCCGAGCCGCTCCGCCATCGACTGAGCCTGGTCGACAGCCGGTTGTGAGAAGTCCAGCCCGCTCATCCGCGCACCCAGCCGCGCCAACGACACCGTGTCCGTGCCGATGTGGCACTGCAGGTGTACGCCGCGCAGCCCGCTGACGTCGCCGAGTCGCGGCCGGTCGAACCGGACGACCTCACTCAGGTACGACGGGTCGGCGAGGAACTGCTCCACGTGGTAGCCGGGCGACGCTACATGCGCCGGCACCCGCTCGTCCCAGTTGGCCCGGTTGACGTCCCGATAGTCAGTCACGGGTCCGAGGGTATTCGGGGTAGAGATAACTCCACCCTCGAAGAGGATTCAGCGCGACTGCGCGCCGGGTGCCGGGCTGATGTGCTGGACGGCATGAGCCAGGTACTGAATCGGACGCGCATTCAGGACATCGACGCGCTGCGTGGTTTCGCCCTCCTGGGCATCTTGGTCGTCAACATCACCTTCGCCGCCTCCGGGTTCCCGATCCACGTTGCGGAAGACCCGGCGTACAACTCCTGGCTCGACCAGTCGGTGCGCTGGCTCTCGACGGCCTTCGTCGACATGAAGTTCTACCTGCTGTTCTCGTTCCTGTTCGGCTACAGCTTCCAGTTGCAGATGGAGGCGGCGCAGCGGGCGGGCGCAGCCTTCAGGCCGCGGATGCTGCGGCGGCTCGGCGGGCTGTTCGTGATCGGCGTATTGCACGGCGTCTTCCTGATCACCGGCGACATCCTCAGCGTCTACGCGATCATCGGCCTCGTCCTGCTGGGCATGCGTCGAGTGAAGGACCGTACGGCGCTCATAGTCGCCGGCGCGATCTACGCGTACCTCTTCGTCACGCTGGCGGCCGCAGCGGTGTTCCTAGACACCTCAGCGATCCTCGACCCGAGTACTGCGGTCACCGCCGCGCAGCAGACGACTGCCAACCTGGCCGGCTCGTTCAGCGATGTCATCGGCGAGCACGTGCGCGCACTGCCGACGTACGGGCTGTCTCTGCTGACTGTGCAAGGCCCGACGACACTGGCTGCGTTCCTGGTCGGCATGGTGGTCGGACGGCGCCGCATGCTCAAGAACCTCAACGGCAACGAGGCCGTACTGCGACTGATCCAGCTGGTCGGCTTCACGGTCGGCATCACCGGCGGCGTGTACTACGCGTCGCTCGGGGGCAACAGCGACACCCGCGGCGTACTGATCAGCGTGCTCACCGCGCCGTTCCTGTCGGCCGCGTACGCCGCGTCGCTGCTGCGGTTCATGCATACCGATCGCGGCGAAGACATCCGCCGCCTGCTGGCACCGGCCGGCCGGATGGCGTTGTCTAACTACCTGGGGCAATCAGTGGCGACGTCGTTGCTCTTCACCGGCGTCGGGTTCGGCCTGGTGGGTCAAGTGTCGCCACTGGAGACGATGGGCTTCGCGGTCGGGATCTTCGTCCTGCAGGTGATCCTCAGCCACATGTGGCTGAACAACTTCCGCTACGGCCCCGTCGAAGGAGCACTGAGGGCGGTCACGAACGCGACCGCCCCCAGTTGGCGAAGAATCGATCAGGCCGCGTGACGGCCGTGGTGCAGCCGGGCGGTGCGGATCGTGTGCACGGTCCCGGTGGTCGATGCGGGCTTGTGGGCAAAGGGCTTGGCCGCTGCGCCGAGCGCCAGCAGGTCGAGCTTGGTCCGGGCCACGTCGCGGTCTTCGGCGATCCAGGCACCCTTCGGGCCGGCCGCCGGACCGGTCGCGTGGCGCCTGTTGCTGATCTCCAGAGCTGCGATCACAGCCAGCACGAGTACTACGAAAACTACGTATCCGGTCATGGCAGTAATGATTCTACCATAGAGATCCTGCCACCAGTGGCACTATTGACATAGTTCGACAAATTCCTGCCATACTGGCCTCATGCTGCAAAAAGTCGCCGTGGTGCTCAT
Organism: Kribbella sp. NPDC049584; assembly: GCF_040675555.1. Classification (NCBI taxonomy): domain Bacteria; kingdom Bacillati; phylum Actinomycetota; class Actinomycetes; order Propionibacteriales; family Kribbellaceae; genus Kribbella; species Kribbella sp. NPDC049584. The sequence continues at coordinate 1,020 of NZ_JBFAPF010000012.1, read as the reverse complement.
GGAGGACGTCGCGCTGTTCGAGTTCGGCGTGCTTGCGGAGGTGTTCGGGATCGACCGCACCGGCGACGGTGTGCCACCGTTCGACTTCAAGGTGTGCTCGACCACCCCGGGCCAGCCGATGGACACAAGCACCTACTCGCAGGTGATCGCGCCGTACGGGCTGGAGGAGCTCGAGGATGCGGATCTGATCGGCATCCCGGCGACCACCTGGCGGCACGAGTACGACGAGCGGGTCCTGGAGGCACTCCGCCGGGCCGAGGCCCGTGGGGCGATCCTGCTGACCGTGTGCTCCGGGGTGTACGTCCTCGGCGCGGCCGGACTGCTCGACGGGCGGCCGTGCACGACGCATTGGCGGTACACCGAGAGTTTCCAGCGGCAGTTCCCGACCGCGAAGGTCGACCCGGACGTGCTGTTCGTCGACGACGGCAACATCATCACCAGCGCCGGCACGGCAGCCGGCATCGACGCCTGCCTGCACCTGGTCCGCCGCGAACTCGGCAGTGCGGTCGCGACCCGCATCGCCCGCCGGATGGTCGTCCCGCCGCAGCGCGACGGCGGCCAGCGGCAGTACGTCGACGTACCGGTGCCGGAGTCGTCCGGGGAGAGCCTGCAGCCGGTGCTCGACTGGATGATCGACAACCTCACCACCGATCACACCGTGCCCGCGCTGGCCCGGCGCGCGCAGATGTCCGAGCGCACCTTCGCCCGGCGCTTCGTCGCCGAGACGGGTACGACGCCGTTGAAATGGGTCACCACCCAGCGCGTGCTGCGCGCCCGCACGCTGCTCGAACAGACCCGGATGGGCATCGAGCAGATCGCGTCCGAGTCCGGGTTCGGGACGGCGGCGCTCCTACGGCATCACTTCCGCAGAGTGGTAGGCGTCCCACCCCAGGACTACCGCCGCACCTTCCAGACCGCCAGCTAACTGTACTGACCAGGCAGGTTAGTTAAGCGGGTGATGGGTGGGACTTTGCCGATCGCGGTGTGGGGTCGGTGGTGGTTGTAGTGGTGCAGCCATGC
>NZ_JBFAPF010000011.1:203446-335938 GCF_040675555.1 Kribbella sp. NPDC049584 | reverse complement strand
GTCTCGATCTACTGGTTCACCAACAGCAGCGCGACGTCTGCCAACCTGTACTACGAGAATCGCCGCGCCGCCGTCATTCCAGGCCCTTCTAGGACTCCCTACGGGCGGCTAAGGGAGTGGTCGGGTTGCGGATAGGGAGGAGTTCTGATGTGCGGGGCTACCTCAGGCGAGCAGATTTACAGGTGTCAGCAAGGAGCTGACACCGAAGACGGAGGACGACATGTACTCGAACGAATCGGTCAAGGCAGAGGTTGCTTACCGCAGGGAGCGTCTCAGCCGTGACTTCCGGCAGCACCGGAGCACCGGGGCACGCCGGACCATCAGCCAGCTGTTCGGCCGGAAAGCCTGAAGGGAGGGAAACCATGTTCAACACTCCACTGAGTCGAGACACGATCAAGGCGGAGACGGCGTACCGGTTGGAGCGGACCAAGCGTGACTTCGGATCCGTGAGCCGCAAGCACCGCCCGGCGAAGAGCTCGCAGTCCGAGCCGCGGCACTCGCGCCGTGCCCTCCGACCCACCACGGCCCGATGACCGCCCCAGCCGCCGTCCCTGATCAGACGATCAGGGACGGCGTTCTTTTTCCCGCCAAGAGCTCGGCCGACAGCAGAACCGGGGCTCAGCGGACGGGATGCCGTCGATTTGTGTCGGCTCCAGGAGCGAAGATGGACAACGTGCCCTGGAATTCGACACCCCTCGTCGGCCGCTCGACCGAGATGGCTGCCCTGCTGAGCGCCGTGGACGACGCCAAAACGCGTCGCGCCGGCGCCGTACTGCTGTCCGGTGACGCCGGCGTCGGCAAGACCCGGATGCTCGACGAGGTGGCGACCGGCGCGCACGAGCGCGGTTTCGGCGTACTGGTCGGGCACTGCACCGACTTCGGCGACGCCGGCCTGCCGTACCAGCCGTTCTCCGAGATCTTCGGCCGCCTGGCCGGCGACCGCCCGGACCTCGTCGAGAGCGTGCTGACCAACTTCCCGGCGATCAGCCGCCTGCTCCCCGCTCACCGTCTGCTCAGCGCCCAGCCCGCGCCGCAGGAGGGCCAGCTCGACCGCGCCGCGCTGTTCGACGCCGTGCTCGGTGCGTTCACCGCACTGTCGACCAGCGAGCCGATCCTGGTGATCATCGAGGACGCCCACTGGGCCGACGACTCGACCCGGGACCTGATCGGTTTCCTGATCACGAGGCTGACCTCGCAGCGCCTCGCGCTGGTCGTGTCGTATCGCAGCGACGACCTGCACCGCCGCCACCCGCTGCGCCGGCCGATCGCCGAGTGGTCCCGCAACCCTCGGGTACGCCGGGTCAACCTGCCCCCGCTCGACGCCGACGAGTCCCGCACTTTGCTCAACTCGCTCCTCACCGAACCTCTGTCCCCGATCGAGGAGCGTCGCATCCTCGAGCGGGCCGGCGGGAACGCGTTCTTCACCGAGGAGTTGGCCGCCGCGGCGTCGATGGGTGACGGCGACACCGTGCCTCCCGATCTCGCCGACCTGCTCCTGGTCCGCCTCGACCCGGTATCGGACGACGCCCGGCAGGTCGCGCGCGTGATCGCCGTGGCCGGCCGCCGCGTCCCGCACGATCTACTCACCGCGGTCGCCAAGCTGCCGGATCGCGAGCTCGACGACGCCCTCCGCGAGCTGATCGACGCGCACATCATCGACGTACCGACCAACGATCGCTACTACTTCCGCCACGCCCTCCTGGCCGAAGCGGTGTACGACGATCTCCTGCCGGGCGAGCGCGTCCGCGAGCACGCGGCATACGTGCAAGCCCTGGAAGACAAGACTGTCGCCGGTACGGCGGCCGAACTGGCCGGACACGCCACGAGGTCGCACGATCTTGCCACTGCGTTCGAGGCGCGCGTCCGGGCCGGCCAGGAGGCGCTGTCGGTCGCCGCGCCCCAGGAGGCGCTGAAGCACTACGAGATGGCCCTCGAGCTCTTCCCGAACGCGGCGCCGACGAGCAAGGTCGACAAGACCTGGCTGATCGTCGACACGGCGACAGCCGCAACGCTGTCCTCACAGCATCTGCGCGCGCTCAAACTCCTCCGCAAGGCGCTGGCGGACCTGCCGGCTGATGCACCGAAGTTGCAGCGCGCCGAGCTGCTTCTGCCGCTGGCCGATATCGCGCTGATCATCGACCAGGACAAGGAGGCGAGCGAGGCGATCTCGCAGGCGCTCAAACTGGTTCAGGACGAGCCGTCCAGCGTCTTCAAGGCGCAGGTCGCCTCGCTGTACGCGCGGGTGTCCGACGCGTTGGGCCGGCCGATGGAGGCCGAGCGCTGGGCGCACCGGGCGCTCGAGATCGCCCGCGAGGCCGGTCAGGAGTCCGCGGCGAGCGACGCAGGCATCACGCTGGCTCAGCTCCGGCGACGGGCCGGCGATCCGGAGACGGCCGCCAAGCAGCTGGAGGAGGCTGCCGTGCGGGCGCAGCTCACCGGCGATCCTGCTGCCGAAGTACGCAGCCGGTTCCTGCTCGGGTCGACGCACTACGAGCAGGGCGACCTGCTGAACGCGAAGGCTGCCCTGTCGTTCGCGGCGAAACGGGCCGGTGAGCTCGGGCGGCAATGGGCGGCGTACGGGTTCGATGCTCGGCGGATGCTCGCGTTGACGCAGTTCATGCTCGGCGAGTGGGACGAGGCAACCGCGACCGCCCGCACCGACTCGATGACGCCTGCGGCGGCCGCCGCGGCGCTGCGGGCGGTGGAGTTCTCGGTGCGGAGCGGGCGGGGTGACACCTCGGTCGCCGAGGAGTTCGAGCGGTCCCGGAACTGGTGGGATCTCGACGTCATGCTGCCGCTCATCGGGCTGCAGCCTGCTGTCGAGGCGTACCTGCAGCTGGATCAGCCGGCCGAGGCGGAGAAGCTGATCGCCGACGTGTCCGCGCTGTGCGCCGACGTGTTCCAGACGGAGTGGTTCTTCGCGCAGATCCGGTTCTCGGCCCTGGGTCTGCAGTTGCTCTGCCACCGTGCGGTCGGCGAGCCGTCGGCGGCCGCGGAGTTGGTGTCGCGCGGTGCTGAGCTGGTTGCCCTCGGGCAGGCGACGGCCGAGAAAGGGCTGCCGCCCGGGCGATTGATGGGCGTCGAGGGACTCGCGTGGCTGGCCCGGCTGGAGTCGGAGTGGGACCGGCTGCGGTGGCTGGCCGGGGTCGACGCGCCGACACCGCAGGACCTCGTCGCAGCCTGGGAGCGGACGACGGACGCCTTCGGGTACGGGTACGTCCACGAGCAGGCGTGGTCGCGGGTCCGGCTGTCGGCTGCGCTGCGGGCCGCGGGCCGGGTCGCGGAGGCCAACGAGCAGACGGCGCTGGCCGCCGAGGTCGGTCGTGAGCTGCGGGCGACGCCGCTGATCAACGAGACCGGTGGCGGCGAGACCGCCGGCGCGAGTGCGCTGACGTCGCGGGAGACCGAAGTACTGCGGTTGCTGGCGGAGGGACGCACCAACCGGCAGCTGGCGCGTGAGCTCTACATCAGCGAGAAGACCGTCAGCGTGCACGTGTCGAACATCCTGGCGAAGCTCGGTGTCCGCTCGCGGACCGAGGCCGCGGCGGTAGCTCGACGTGACGGTCTGCTCGACGCCGACTAGGGCGAGGGAAACGCAGCCCTAGCCGTGTTTGCGGTGGCGATCCGGTTCGGGGCGCGCGTGCCGCGCGCGAGCCCGGGCCAGGTCGTCGGCTGTGACCGGCGGCGTGAGGCGAACCGGCTGATTCAGATCGGTGATGTCGTCGAAGACTTTACGGGCGTGCCGCATTCGCGCCGCGGCCAACAGCACCAGCCCGGCCGCAGCGAGTGCAATCACTACCCACAGTTGCCACGACATAGCCTCACCATCCGGTATTCGCCCCGTTCCCCCGTGTAATCACGATAGCCCTGAACCCACCGGTTGGCGACCGTTCGTACGCAGACTGTTAAGCCAGCCGCTTGAAACTCACGTTTGTTGCCAACCGCAATCACAAACGGTGATCAGGCAACGACTTGAGGTTGGATTCGGCAACTACTTTCAGTCACCATGCGTCGAGCGGTCCAGGAGGTGGACGAGGTTCTCGCCGAGGACCTTGCGGATGGTTGATTCGGGCAGACCCCGGCGTACGAGGGCATCGGTGACGAGCGGCATGCCTGCGGGACCCTCGAGGCCTGGGACGTACAGCTCGGCGTCCAGGCCCTGGATGATCACGGGGCGGTCGCAGGCGGGGATCTTCTCGCCGAAGACCTCTGCGACGAAGTCGCTGCCCAGGCCGACGTGGTCCTCGCCGGCGATATCGAGGATGTGCAGGATGTGGTCGGCCAGGTGGTCGACGGTCGGTTTCTCGGCGGTGGTGAGGAAGCCGGCGAAGAAGTTCACGCAAACCACACCGCCGGTCGCGGCGATCCCGCGGAGCTGCTCGTCGGTCAGGTTGCGGTGGTGGTCGCGCAGCGCGAACGCGCTCGAGTGCGACGCGACGACGGGCTTGGTCGCCAGTTCGAGGATGTGCTCGACCCCGGCGCGGCCGACGTGCGAGACATCGATCAGTACGCCGAGCTCCTCGAGCAACCCGACCGCCTCGACGCCGGCATGCGTCAACCGGCCGCCGGTCGCGTCCTCGCCGGAGCCGTCACCCAGCGCGCTACGACCGAAGTGGGTGAACGAGGCCATCCGTACGCCGAGCCGGTGCAGCGTCTGCAGGAGCTCGACGTCGGTGTCGATCTGCGGGCAGCCCTCGAGCGCGAGCACCAGAGCGATCTTGCCCGCGGCGGTCGCGCTCTCGATCTCACCAGGCGCCGTACAAAGAGCGACCTCGTCGGAGTTCGCCTCCGCGATCCGGTGGGCGGCCTCGATCATCCGCAGGGTCTCGCGGAGCGCGCCTTCGGGCAGGAACTCCGAGTCGATGAACACCGGCAGCACCTGTACGTCGATCCCGCCCTCGCGCAGCTGCGGTATCCAGCGCTCCCGGAAGTACGCCGACCAGACCTCCTTCGGGCGCCGCGCCACCAGCATCAGCAGGTCGTTGTGTCCGTCAGCGACGATCGCATCGCGGTGCAGATCCATCGCCCCAGAATATGCTCGCCGGGTGAAGGTGCTTTCTGCTGAGGACGTTCGCCGGCTGGTGCCGATGAGTACGGCGGTCGACGCGGTGCGGGACGCGTTCCGCGAGCTGGCGGCGGGGCACTTCGTGCTGCCGCCGCGGCAGATCTTCGGCGACGGGGCGGTGCTCGTGATGTCGGCGTACCACACGCCGACCGGGACCGCGGTGGTGAAGAAGATCGGGATCGCGCTCGACCAGGTCCCGGCGATCCGCGCGACCGTGATCTGGACCGGCAACGGCGAACAGCTCGTCGCCGACGGCGGCTCGATCACCACCTTGCGCACCGGCGCCGTCGTCGGTGTCGCGACCGACCTGCTGGCTCACGCCGATGCCACCCGCCTCACGCTGATCGGAACCGGCGCCCAGGCCGCAGACCAGATCCGCGCCGTGCTCGCCGTACGGCCCATCACTCAGGTCACCATCACTGGCCGATCGGCGGACCGGGCCGCCACGCTCGCAGACCAACTGGCGACCGAATTCCCCGAGGCGAAGTTCACCCCTGGCACCAACATCGACGAGGCGATCGCCGACACCGACATCATCTGCTGCGCCACCTCCTCGGCAACCCCGCTCTTCAACGCCGACGCTCTCCCCGCGACCGTCCACGTCAACGCCATCGGCGCCTTCCGCCCCACCATGCGAGAACTCCCCCGCAACCTCCTCGCCACCGCCTCGACGGTCCTCGTCGACCAACGCGAAGCCGCCCTCGAGGAATCCGGCGAAGTAATCGACGCCATCAAGGCCGGCGCCCTCCGAGAAACAGACCTCGTAGAACTCGGCCCCGCGCTCTCCAACCCACCCACCCCGCAAGGCCGCACAGTCTTCAAATCCGTAGGCCTAGGCCCCCAAGACTGGGCAATCGCAGCCGCCCTCGCCCGCGCCTAGGTCCAGCGGAGGACGCCCTTGCGGTAGGCGTAGAGGAGGCCGACGGCTACGAAGGCCAGGAAGATGAACATTTCGATCAGGGTGGCGTAGCCGAGGGTTGTGAAGATGGTGGCCCACGGGAAGAGGTAGATCGCGTCTACGGCGAAGATCACGTAGAGGTAGGCGAACAGGTAGTACCTGATGTGGACCTGGGCCCAGCCTTCGCCGACCGGGTCTACGCCGGACTCGTAGGTCTTGAGCTTGCCCTCGGTCGGATACGTGACGGTGAGCGCCTTGTTCAGCGCGAACGCGCCGATCAGCCCGACCAGGCCGAGCGCGACCACCGCGGCGACGACGCCATAGCTGTCCGACACAGGAGCAGCTTAGTTCGTGCAGAGCAGCAGTGAGTCGATCGAAACGTACGGCCCGTACCCGGACCGGATGTCCGTGACCTGCAGCCGGAGCCGAGTCACACCGGAGATGTCGTGGTTCAGCCAGGTCTCGGTCTCCTGCTGCATCCGGATCGACGTGATCGCCGTCGTCCCGTTGTGCAGCGAGACCCGCACCAGCCCGTCGGTCAGGTTGCCGAGCCAGTTCCGCACGTAGCGGCACCCGGTCGAGTCCACCTCGCCCCAGACATACCCGCCCTGGTTCGCCAGCAGATCGGCCTCGGCCCTGCGCGGCCCTTCGTTCGGCGGTACGACGGTGAACTGCGGCTGACCCGCCCCGCCCGCAGCGACCAGCCCCTTCTTGAACATCCCGCGCCACACGTAGTGCTTGAAGCTGATCATCGGCGAGACCGCCGCGGCGTACGGCGCCTGCGCGCCCACCGCGATCCGGTACGTCCGGATCGACCCCGGCTGCACCGTGGTGATCGTCACGCTAGTGCCGGACGAGTACCCGTGCGCGACCTCCTGCCACCGCTTCAACGACGGGATCCACTGATGCAGCGGGATCCGCGTGCCGGCCGCGGGCGCCGGGGTCAACGTCCCGACCACCGTGATCACGCCCTTGGTCGCGTCCGTCGTCCGGATGCTCGCGATCTTCGCGCTCCGCGTCGCTGCCGCAGAAGCCCCTGAAGCCCCTGAAGCCGCCGACGCCGCGGACGCAGTACTGCCGAGACTGAGTGCGCCGTCCGCCGGGGCGATCGGCGCCGCGCACCCCGCGACCAGCAACGTCAGCAGTCCCGCCAGCACACGACGCATGAAGACAACTCCTCGAAGTCACAGCTTGATGACGACACCCTGCCGGTTCTCACTTCGGATCGCAAGCGAGTCGCTGCGGAGTGTGACACTGGAGGATTTCGCCTCTACCTGACCCAACGACCCGTTAACACCGCGTCCCAGGCTGTGGACCACCGGGGCTTCCGCATGGTTCTGTTCTAAGGGCGAACTAATATTGGGGTTATCGCCCTGACGGGGGGATCGGCCTGTTGCCCACGAGGCGGCCGGACGACCCAAGCTTCGACTTGGAGATGAAAAGAACAGTGACCATCGAGGTCAAGCAGCTCGACCGCGTGGTGATCCGCTTCGCAGGCGATTCCGGTGACGGGATGCAGCTCACGGGGGACAGGTTCACAGCGGAGACGGCATCGTTCGGCAATGACCTGTCGACGTTGCCCAACTTCCCAGCCGAGATCCGCGCACCAGCCGGAACCCTGCCAGGTGTGTCGTCCTTCCAGCTCCACTTCGCCGACCACGACATCCTCACGCCGGGCGACGCGCCCGACGTGCTGATCGCGATGAACCCGGCGGCCCTGAAGGCGAACCTCAAGGACGTCCCCCGCGGCGCGACGCTGATCGTCGACACCGCGGACTTCACCGCCCGCAACCTGAAGCGGATCGGGTACGACGAGAACCCGCTGGAGACCGGCGAGCTCGACGCGTACCACGTGATCCCGCTCAACCTGACCGGTATGACGGTGGAGTCGGTCAAGGAGTTCGGGCTGAGCCGCAAGGACGCGTCCCGGGCGAAGAACATGTACGCGCTCGGTCTGGTGTCCTGGTTGTTCCAGCGGCCGGTCGAGTCGACGATCACGTTCCTCGAGACGAAGTTCGCCGGCAAGCCGGACATCCGCGACGCGAACATCGCGGCCTTCCGCGCGGGCTACAACTTCGGCGAGACCGCCGAGGAGTTCTCGGTCCGGTACGAGGTGAAGCCGGCCAGCATGGCCACCGGGACCTACCGGAACATCTCCGGGAACCTCGCGCTGGCATACGGCCTGGTGGCAGGTGCCCAGCGGGCCGGGCTGCCGCTGGTCCTCGGTGCGTACCCGATCACCCCGGCGTCCGACGTACTGCACGAGTTGTCGAAGCTCAAGCGGTTCAACGTCACCACGGTCCAGGCCGAGGACGAGATCGCCGGTATCGGCGCGGCCCTCGGTGCGTCGTTCGGCGGTGCGCTCGGCGTGACCACGTCGTCCGGCCCGGGGATCAGCCTGAAGTCCGAGACGATCGGCCTCGGCGTGATGCTCGAGCTGCCGCTGGTCATCTGCGACATCCAGCGCGCCGGCCCCTCGACCGGTATGCCGACCAAGACCGAGCAGGCCGACCTGCTGCAGGTGATGTTCGGCCGTAACGGCGAGGCGCCGCTGCCCGTCCTCGCGGCCCAGTCCCCCGCGGACTGCTTCGCGATCGCGGTCGAGGCGGCCCGGATCGCGATCACCTACCGCACGCCGGTGATCGTGCTGTCCGACGGCTACCTGGCCAACGGTTCCGAGCCGTGGCAGATCCCGGTGGTCGCGGACCTACCGGCGATCGACCCGAACTTCACCCTCGAGCCGAACGCGACCAACGACAAGGGTGAGCCGACCTACCTCCCCTACCTGCGCGACCCGGAGACCCTGGCCCGTGCCTGGGCCGTCCCGGGTACGGCGGGCCTGGACCACCGGATCGGTGGTCTGGAGAAGGAGGACAAGACCGGCAACATCTCCTACGACCCGGCCAACCACGACCTGATGATCCGCACCCGTCAGGCCAAGGTGGACGGCGTCGACGTCCCGCCGATCGAGGTCGACGACCCCGACGGTACGGCGAAGGTGCTGGTGCTCGGCTGGGGTTCGACGTACGGCCCGATCGGCGCCGGTGTACGCCGGGTCCGCACGGTCGGCGGCAAGATCGCGCATGCGCACCTGCGGCACCTGAACCCGTTCCCGGAGAACCTCGGCGACGTCCTGCGCAGCTACGACAAGGTTTTGGTCCCGGAGATGAACCTGGGCCAACTCGCGATGCTGCTGCGGGCGAAGTACCTGGTCGACGTCGTCTCCTACGCGCAGGTCCGCGGTATGCCGCTCGGCGCGGCGGAGCTGGCCGAGGTGATCGGCAACCTGGTCGAGGAGACCGAGGGCATCGACGACGACGCCCGGCACATGGGCGAGGCCGCGGCCAGCCTGACCCACGGCGAGGCGCTGCACACCCAGCCGAACGGCCGCACCAACGGCCAAACGAACGGCCAAACGAACGGCCAACTGCACCACCCGGAGGGAGCACGATGAGCACGGTCGACCTCGGCCTGCCGAGTCTGCCCGGCGGCCTGCGCGGCGTACCGGCCGCGACCGAGCCGCAGAACCGCAAGGAATACGTGTCGGACCAGGAGGTCCGCTGGTGCCCCGGCTGCGGTGACTACGCCGTACTCGCGGCCTTCCAGGGGTTCCTGCCCGAGCTGGGGATCAAGCGTGAGAACGTCGCGATGGTCTCCGGGATCGGCTGCTCGTCGCGGTTCCCGTACTACCTGTCGACGTACGGCATGCACTCGATCCACGGGCGGGCGCCGGCGATCGCGACCGGGCTCGCGGTGGCACGGCCGGACCTGAGCGTGTGGGTGGTCACCGGTGACGGCGACGCGCTGTCGATCGGCGGCAACCACCTGATCCACACGCTGCGGCGCAACGTGAACCTGAAGATCCTGCTGTTCAACAACCGGATCTACGGCCTGACCAAGGGTCAGTACTCGCCGACGTCGGAGCCCGGCAAGGTGACGAAGTCGACGCCGATGGGTTCGGTCGACAACCCGTTCAACCCGGTCTCGCTGGCGCTCGGCGCGGAGGCGACGTTCGTGGCCCGGACGGTCGACTCCGACCGCAAGCACCTGACCTCGGTACTGCGGGCCGCCGCCGAGCACCGCGGTACGGCGTTCGTCGAGATCTACCAGAACTGCCCGATCTTCAACGACAACGCGTTCGAGGCGTTCAAGGACCCGGAGACCCGCGACGACGCGATCATCCCGCTCGTCCACGGCGAGCCGATACGCTTCGGCACGGACGGACATCTCGGCGTGGTGCGCGACGGGTTCGCGTCCCTCGCTGTCCGGGAGGTCTCGGAGCTGCCCGGCGGCGAGGCCGATCTCGTCGTCCACGACGCGCACACGGAGGACCCGGCGTACGCGTTCGCGCTGTCGCGGCTGACCGACGCGGGCGTGCTGCACCGGGCCCCGATCGGCGTGTTCCGGTCGGTCGAGCGCCCGGCGTACGACGACCTGGTCCGTCAGCAGATCACCACCGCTCAGGAGACCCAGGGCACCGGCGACCTGCAGGCGCTCGTGACCGGCGCCGACACCTGGACGATCAACTAACAGCCTCGAGGGGATCTCGACGGCGAATCGGACTCGGGATCCCCTTGGCCTTTTGGCATCGCCCTGGGCTAGCTGGCCTGCCGATGGGCGGTCAGGTATTCGACGATGGCCTCACGCATCACTTCGCTGAGGTTGCGATGGTTCTGCTCGGCGAAGGCGACCAGGTCGTGGTCGACGGCACGCGGCAAGCGAACCTGCCGAACCGGCGACGCCTCGCCCGGCCCGGCGTCCGGATCGATCGACGGCCTGCCGCCCCGGGACCGCTCGATCAGATCCTTGCCGAAGGCGGCTGCCGCGTCGCCCCGAAGAGCGGATTTCGACTGCTCGGGGAGCTTCATGTCGTGCTCTGCCCACTCCGCAGCCGCGTCGTAGTCCTTCTCGCTCATCTGCCCTCCTCCATCCGCTCGAGGTGCTTGCCCCGTGCAACCATCACATGAAAGACATGAAGATCCCGAGGCGGACTGATCTCGACCATAACCTCCAAGAGCGCCCCACCCAGCTGCCTGGGTGGCCCGATGAACAGTGTCGGCCGGACGGTTGCCGGCGGCCGCGGCTCATCGAATTCATGCTCCACGTAGTACGCATTCATGATCGCGTGGAGCGCGTCCTCACGGTCGATGCCGTGCTTGTCTGCGCTCGGTGCCCACGTGATCGCCATCTCGATAATGTACTACAAAACCCTGTTCTGCAATACATAACCGCCGGGGACTGTCAGTTCATCCGACATCGACGTACGAACGATCAAGGAAGGCTCGCACGACCTCCTGTAATGATCGCTTCAGAGGGTCGGGTCTCTATCGCAGGGACTACATCAGGTCGAGCAGCTTCGTCCCTATCGTGCGGTCCAGGTGCCTCGCGGACAGGCCGGCTGCCTGTGCGCCGAGCACGTCCAGTTCGAGGTTGTCGCCGATCATCAGGACGTCCGACGGATCGGCTCCCAACGCCTCGCAGGTGCGCAGGTAGGCCTCCGGGGCGGGTTTGCTGAAACCGAGCGCCTCCGAGGTGCAGACCACGTCGATCAGGTCGGCGAGTCCGATCGCGGCGACCTTGGCGTTCTGCTGCACGGTGTTCCCGTTGGTGAGCACGCCGATCCGCAAACCGTTGCCCCGAGCAACTTCCAGTGCGGGACGCGCGTCCGGGAAGGCGATCCAGTTGTTCCGGTACTGCGTCAGGTAGCCCTCGAACACCTCGTCCAACCCGGCCTCCGTCGCCGGGACCGGGCGATCGAGCAGCGGGAGGAACGCGCGGAGCCGGGCGCGGCGCTGGCCCTGATGGGTGAGCTCCCCGGACAGCCAGCGCGGGTACTGCTCGTCCTCGATCACGAACCATTGCGCCACCAGCTCGTCCGTCGGCGTGAGCCCGAGAGCGGTTACCCAGCTGCGCAGCGACCGTTCGGCTGAGCCGGTGTGGTCGAACAGCGTGTTGTCGAGGTCGAAGATGACTGCCTTCACGCGCGGACCACCGAGTCGCGATTGAGCTCGCGGTGGTTGGCATACCCGGACAACGCCAGCGTCAGATCGAGCTCGGCCAGGAAGCACCGCAGTACATGCTCGACGCCGGCCTGCCCGGCCAGGGCGAGGCCGTACAGCAACGGCCGGCCCAGCAGGACCGCCTTGGCACCGAGTGCGAGCGCCTTCGCCGCGTCGGAACCTGTGCGTACGCCGGAGTCGAACAGGACTGTCAGTTGCTCGCCGACCGCATCCGCGATCGCGGGCAGCGCATCCAGCGATGCGACCGCGCCGTCGACCTGGCGGCCGCCGTGGTTCGAGACGACGATGCCGTCGACGCCGTGCTCGGCCGCGAGTTTGGCGTCCTCGACCGCGGTGATGCCCTTCAGGACGATCGGTCCGTCCCAGTTGTCGCGCAGGAACGACAGGTCGTCCCAGGCCAGCCCGACGTTCGGGAAGATCTGCGCCCAGAGCATCACCGCCGAGCCGGGATCCTCCTCGATCGGCTTGGCCAGCTTGGACTGGAAGACAGGGTCGCTGAAGTAGTTCGCGAGCCCCTCCCCCTTCAGGAACGGGAGGAACCCGCGATCCAGATCGGCCGGCCGCCACCCGATCGTCCCGGTGTCCAGCGTGACGACGAGTACGCCGTACCCGGCAGCCTTGGCGCGCTGCAGGAAGCTGAGGCAGACGTCGCGGTCGGTGGGGTAGTACAGCTGGAACCACTTGTTGCTCGCCTCGATCTGCTCGATCGCGTGGCTCGCCTGGGTCGAGTGCGTGTACGTCAGACCGAGAGTGTCGGCGGCCCGTGCCGTGGCCAGTTCGCCGTCGGGGTGCGCGAGGGTCTGGACTCCGATCGGTGCGACCAGGACCGGAGCAGGCATCGCCGTACCGAGGATGGTGCAGGACAGGTCACGTTCGGTGCTGCCGCGGAGCATCCGGGGCGCCAGCCGCCAGCGGTCGAACGCCACCTGGTTGGCCCGCGCGGTCGCTCCGCCGCCCGCGCTCGGCACGATGTATCCCATCGCCTCCAGCGGGAGCTTCCCGGCCGCCTGTGACTCCAGCCGGGCCAGGTCGGTCGTGATCTCCGGCTTCGTCCCCTGCAACATCCCCTGCAGGTAGATCTGCAGCTGGTAGTCCCCGAAGTTGGCCATGCCGGATGTTTTCACGCCCGCCGCGGGACCTCAACAACAGCAGCCCGGCTAGCGCCACCAGACCGCACAGCCAGGCGAACCAGTCACCCCAGGCGGTGTAGAGAGTGTGATCGCGACCCGGTCGGAGGTCGCCGACCAGGAGGGCCGGTGCGTTCGCTGGGGCGGTGGTTTCGGCGACGATACGGCCGTTGGCGTCGGACAGGGTCAGGCGGCCCTGGCTGCCGGCGCGGGCGATCGGGATGCCGTTCTCGATACCGCGCAGGAGGGCCATCCGGCTGTGCAGCCAGCCGTCGTCGACGAAGTCGAGCGCAGGGACGAGCAGGAGCGACGTGTCGAGCTCGCCGTACTGCCGAGCCAGCGCCGGGAAGTCCAGGTCCTTGCAGATCATCAGCCCCCAGGTGTCGTACGTCGCCAGCCGGTCGCCCGGCGTGTACGGCTCGATGCCCGGGATCAGGTGGTGTTTGTCGTACGACGTGGGCGCGGCGCCGTCGGGGTGGAACATCAGAGCGCGGTTGTGGTCCCCGTCGCCGAGCACCGTGAACCCGACGACCAGCTCGATATTGTTGCTCGCAGCAAGCGTTTGGAACTGCTGCGAGAGCTTCGGGAGGTCGGCGGTGCGGACGTCGACGATCTTCTCCGGCAGTAGGACGATCTTCGCGCCGGCTCGGGCGGCGTCGGTGATCAGCGGCCGGTAGCGGTCGACGATCTGTGGTCCGGCAGCGTTCGGCCAGCCCGCGTTGTCTGCTCCTTGTGCGGAGAGTACGGCGATCTTCACCGGCTCGCTCTGCGGTGTGCCATGCAGCCGCACCACGCCGTACACACAGGTGCTAGCGGCAACGATCGCGAGCACGCCGACCAGCACGAGCTTGCGCGAGGCAATCACCGCGGCCGGGAACAACAGCAGAAAGCTCAGCCCCCACGGCCCGGTCAACGACACGATCTGGTTGACCGGGGCAACTTCAACCTGGGTGTACGCCAGGCTCGTGAACGCACCATGCGGCGAGACACTCGCAATCGCGTAATCAAGCGCAGCCCACAAAGCCGGCGCCGCAAAGGCCGCCACGACGGGATGCCCCCGCACCACGAGTCCCCTGAAAAACAACACGGTCCCAGCAAACACACCCCCCAACGCCACCAGAAACACCAAGGCAACCACCGGCAACCCGAGATCACTCAACAGATAACCCACAAGATTCGAAAGCCCCAGAACCCACCCCCCGAAAGCCGCCACTCCCGCAGCCCAAGCCCGAACCCGACCCGCCACCAGAAACACCGGAACAGGCGCAAGCCAGATAAGCCCCGGCACGGCATGCAAGCCGGACCCGAAGTACAACAGCACACCGGTCGCGAGAGCCGCCGTCACCGCAACCCATCTAGACACGTAGTTCATTGATCATCCTTTCGCCCAGGCGTTGGCAGAGGGCTCGGAAGGCTGGTTCCGGCATGCCGATGCGGTCGCCGTGGTGGAGTTGAATCAGGCCGTGGAGCAGGGCGGCGAACATCAGGCTGGTTTCCCAGATGTCTGTGTCGGCGCGGAAGAGCTCCTGCTCGACGCCGGCGGTGATCGCGTCGGCGACGAGGTTGAGCGTGGGTGACTTGCGGGCGCGGAAGTCCGCGGGGAACTTGCGCGCCTGGTCGCGGCGCTCGGTGAACATGTAGTCGTAGAGCCGGGGATGCTCGAGCGCGAAGTCGACGTGGTCGATCAGCATCTCCCGCAGTAATTCGTCCGCCTGCGAAGGGCGCTCCGCCGACTCCCACCGGCGGACCAGCTCGACGAACGCCGCGTCCGCGATCGCGTTCAGCAGCGTCTCCCGATCCGGGAAGTACTGGTAGATCGCCATCGGCGTAATCCCCACCGCGGCCGCCACCTTCCGCATCGACACCCCGGCCGCGCCGTGCTCGGTCAGCAGGTACGTCGCCGCGGCGGTGATGCGGTCCTTCGTCGTCACGTCGCTCATGACGACCATTAAATACACATTCCCTATACGCCGTATAGGCAGAATTACCCTGACCGAACCCTGAAAGGCCATGACATCCGTCAGCCCAAGGTCCGGACGTCCGTCAGCACAGGATCCGGACGGATCGCATCCACCCGATCGCCCCGCCACCACAAGAGTTGTGGGCATGACGAACACGAACGCGGTGACCGCGCCCCAGCACAGCGGCGTGAAGCGAAGCCTGCCCGCCCTCGGCCTGTTCTTCTTGTCGCCCCTGGTCGCGGAGTTCCTGCTCGGGAACATCCCGATCAGCGCGTTCTACGCGATCCTGACGCTGGCGCCGCTGTACGGCGGCGGCGCGGTCCTGATCCGCGAACTCGTCCGCCGGCGCGGTTGGGGCTACCCCAGCGTGATCGTCCTCGCCCTCGCGTACGGCGTGATCGAGGAAGGCATCACCACCCAGTCGCTGTTCAACCCGAACTACGCCGACCTGCGCCTGCTCGACCCCGGCCACATCTCCGCGCTGGGCATGGGCGCGCCGTGGACCGTGTTCGTCCTCGGCCTGCATACGGTGTGGAGCATCACCGTCCCGATCGTCTTGATGGAGTCGGTCTCCCGCCACCCCCGCGAGCCGTGGCTCGGCAAGCTCGGCCTGTGGGTGTACGGCATGCTCTTCCTCGCCGGCATCGTCGCGACCACCGCGTTCGGCTACACGAAGGACTCGTTCCGCGCGTCGACCGGCCAGGACATCGGAGTCGGCATCGCGATCGTCGTCCTGGTCGCCTTGGCGGTGTGGATCGGCCGCCGGGGCAAACCGCCGTACGACGGGAAGCGTTCCGTCGGCGTGGATCGTCGGCGTGACCGCTCTGGTGCTCGGTTCCGGCTGGATGGTCGTCAACGACCAGATCAAGAACGGCTGGCTCGAGGCGGTCCTGCTGCTGGCGGTCGAGGTACTCACGGTCGTCGTCATCGTCACCTGGTCCCGGCGGACCGGCTGGACCCGGCTGCACACGTTGGCCGCCGCCGGCGGCGCGCTGCTCACCTACGCGTGGCACGCATTCCCGGAGACGCCGGTCTTCGACGCCCCGCGCAGTACCGACCTGATCGGGAACGCGATCTTCACCCTCTTGGCGGTGGCTCTGCTGATCTCTGCGACAATCACGTGTGACAAGTTCGGTGACTCCTGACACACGCAGTACTACGCGGCACGTCAGCCTGGCGTTGTTCGCGCTGGCGACCGGTGGTTTCGCGATCGGGACCACCGAGTTCGTCACGATGGGGCTGCTGCCGCAGATCGCGGACGGCGTACACATCTCGATCCCGACGGCGGGCCATGTCATCTCGGCGTACGCGCTGGGTGTCGTGGTCGGCGCTCCGTTGATCGCGGCGTTCGGTGCGCGGACCGGCCGGAAGCGGTTGCTGCTCGGCCTGGTCGCGGTGTTCGTGATCGGCAACGTGCTGTCGGCGGTTGCCTCGAGCTACGAGTTCCTGATGGCGGCGAGGTTCCTGTCCGGCCTACCGCACGGAGCGTTCTTCGGGATCGGCGCGGTCGTCGGCGCTTCGATGGTGGCGCCCGAGCGACGTGCACGGGCGGTGTCGATGACGATGGTCGGCCTCCCGGTCGCGAACATCATCGGCGTACCGCTGACGACATTGCTGGGCCAGCGGCTCGGATGGCAGGTGCCGTTCCTCGCGGTCGGCGTACTGGGGACGTTGACACTAGTTGCAGTGTGGCTATGGGTGCCGGCTCAACCGATCGGCAGCGACGTGAACGTCCGCAGCGAACTCAGCGCCCTCACGCGGCCGCAGGTGTGGATGGCCCTACTGGTCGGCATGGTCGGCTTCGGCGGCATGTTCGCGACGTACTCCTACATCACCCCGACGATGACGGAGCTGGCCGGCTTCTCCGAGGCCGCGGTGACGATCGTGCTGGCCGTGTACGGCGTCGGCATGACGGTCGGGACTGTCGTGGGCGGTCGGCTCGCGGACCGCTCCCTGATGGGCAGTGTGTACGGCGGACTGGCCGCGGTGGCCGTCGTACTCGGAACGTTCGGCTGGCTAGCGCAGACGCGGCCCGGCGCGCTGATCGCGGTGTTCGCGATGGGGTGCTCGGCGAGCATCCTCGTACCGGCGCTGCAGACCCGCCTGATGGACGTCGCGCACGAGGGCCAGTCACTGGCCGCGTCGCTCAACCACTCCACGTTGAACATCGCCAACGCACTCGGCGCCTGGCTCGGCGGCGTCGTACTCGCGGCCAGCTACGGCTACGAGTGGCCGAGCCGACTGGGTGCCGCACTCGCTGTCGCGGGCCTGCTGCTCGCACTGATTTCCGGTCTGATGGAACGTCGAGGGACAAATCAGGTGCTTGCCTGACCTGCTGGTCACCGCCCACTTGGTTGAATCGGGGTATGGCGACGATGACCCTGAGCGCGGCCGATCAGGTACGGCGGCGTGGGCTGCGGCGGATGCGGTCGGTGGCGTTGGCGCTGCTGCTGCTCGCGGCGGTGATCTACGTGGCGACGCTGCACCTCAGCGGCGGCTGGGCTTACCTCAACGCGGCGTCCGAGGCGGCGATGGTGGGTGCGCTGGCGGACTGGTTCGCGGTCACCGCGCTGTTCCGGCACCCGCTCGGCCTGCCGATTCCGCACACCGCGATCGTGCCGACCCGCAAGGACAGCCTGGCCGAGAGCCTGGAGCAGTTCGTCACCGAGAACTTCCTGTCCGAGGAAGTCGTCGCGGAGAAGATGCGTACGGCGCAGGTGAGCCGCCGGGTCGGTGAATGGCTCGCGGACGGCACCCATGCCGAGCGGATCGTGGCGGAAGGTGCGCGGACGATCGGGGCGGCGCTGCCGCACATCGGCGACGAGGATGTGTCGGCGTTCGTGCGGGGGACGTTGCTGCCGCGGTTCGTGAAGGAACCGTTGAGCCCGATCGCGGGCCATTTCGTCCAGTCCGTGGTCGAGGACGGCGCGCATCACGCGCTGTTCGACCTGCTGATGGTCGAGGCGTACGACTGGCTGGCGGGCAACCGGGAGCTGGTCGCGGACGTGGTCGGTCCGCGGGCGCCGCGCTGGTCGCCGCAGTGGGTGGACCGGCTGGTGATCGACCGGATCCACCGCGAGGCGCTGGCGTGGCTGGCCGACGTACGCGACAACCAAGCGCATCCGGCGCGACGGGCTGTCGACCGGCTGCTCGCGCAGTTGGCCGACGATCTGCAGCACGACCCCGAGACGATGGAACGCTTCGAGGCGTGGAAGACGCGGATGCTGACACATCCCGACATGGCCTCGAGCCTGACTGCGGTCTGGGACGCGATGCGTACGGCGCTGATCGACTCGATCAACGACCCCGACAGCACGCTGCGGACGCGCGCGGTCAAGGCGATCCGTGATCTGGGCGGCCGGCTCCAGGACGACGAAGCGCTTCGCACCCGCGTCGACGCCCGCGCCGTCGAAGCCGTCGGGTACGTCGTACGCACGTACGGCGCCGAGATCGTGTCCGTCATCTCCGACACGATCGAACGCTGGGACGGCCGCGAGGCGTCGGCGCGGATCGAGCTCCACGTCGGACGCGACCTCCAGTTCATCCGCATCAACGGCACCGTGGTCGGCGCGCTCGTCGGCCTCCTCATCCACACCCTGAGCCAGCTGCTGTGAAGCCGACGTACATCCGCAAACGCAAACGGCCTTCGGGATCGGGGCTCTGGCCGACATACCAACTGGAGACAGACGCCTTCGGCACGTGGTTCTACACGCCGGCACACTCCTTGTATCGCGGCAACAACGGCGAGACCTGCGAGGTCGCCCAGCTCGGTCCAGGTGAGCCTGGTGAACATTCGGTCCACCTTGCGCCGCACGACGGCTGGTGGTTCGCGTACTTCCGCCGGAGCGGACTCCTGCACGTCGACGTGAGCACCCCGCCGGCCCTCGTGGGATCGGAGTGGACGTTCGAGGACCTCGAGCTCGACCCGTTCCGCCGAGCCGACGGCACCATCGGCACCGAAGACTGGGACGAGCTCGCCGCCGCCCACGCAGCCGGCCTCATCACCGACGCCGAACGCAAGGCAGCCGAAAACGCTGCCCACACGCTGGAACATCACTTCGTCGCAGCCGTAGAACCCTTCGGCCGGGTCGGCTGGGATCGGTTGGCGGAGTCGATAGACCTGGGCCTGCCGCCGCTCACCGACTTCGGAGACCGCCCTCTGGATTAGATGCCGCAGTTGGGTGCACTCCACGAGTTCGTCATACGGATGTCTACGTGGGTGTGGTCGTTGTGGTCGGGGTAACCGGGGCCGAAGATGCCGCCGAAGTCGTGGTTGCGGGCTTCCTTCGCCATCGTGCAGAGCGAGTGGACACCGATGAGGCGAGCGGAGCGGCCGTACAAGTGCCCCGCAGACCGAGCCGAAGACGGTCGGCTTCTACGTCAACGCCGGCAAGCCGATCGGCGGCAGGCTCGCCATCGCTTTGTACGAGCCGGTTTAGACCCAGCTGTGGAGGTCGGCGGCGTCCTTGGAGAATTGTTCTGGGGAGTCGTCGGCGACGAACTCGAGGAGGGCGTTGATCTCGCGGGGTTCGGCGGCGAGGCGGTCCAGGACCGGGCGCCAGAGGGACTCGCGGGCCGCGAGGGGCAGCCGGTTGTTGGACGGCCACCACGAGAAGACGTGGACCGTGCTCAGCCACGGCATCAGTGCCTCCAGTTGCTGGAGGCACTGGGCGTCGTCCAGATCGACGGGCGGCTGCCAGTACGTCTTGAGGTTGGGAGCGCCGACGTCGAGCAACAGCGTGATCGTCGAGTCGACCTCGTCGGTGAGCGTGTTCCGGTGGAACTCCATCGCGATCTCGATGCCCGCGCCGGCGGCCATGTCGGCCAGTTCGCCCAGTCCGCGCGTCACGGCCATCCGGTCGCCGACGCCCGCTTCCGCCGTGCCGACGTTGCCGGCCCAGACCCGGATCAGGGGTGCGCCGAGCGCCTCGGCGGTGGCGACCGCGGAGCGCATCTCCTCCCGGTCCACGTTGCCGGCCCGGAGATAGGAGCCGTACGCCGCGACCTGCAGGCCGTGGACCTCGGTCAGGTTCCGCACCCGCTTGGCGTTGACGAGGTTGCCGAGCGGGACATGCACGTCACCGCCCCACTCGATCGCCGCGAGTCCGGACTTCGCCGCTACCTCCACCACCTGGTCGACCGGCAGCTGCCGAAACGTCACCGAGACCAGACCGGTCCTCACACCCACGCGCGCCTCCTGGTGTCCACTCCTCCTATCCAACCGCATCACACCAGGCCACTCACGCCCCGCGTCACCCGCTGGACTGCCGTTCGCTGTCTCACGTCATGAGCAAAGTAGTTGGATGCGGCTGTCGGCCGGGCTTACGCTGACGCCGTGCCGGAACAGCGAAGAGGATTCACCTACGGGTTCACCGCCTACCTGATCTGGGGACTCTTCCCGCTGTACTGGAAACTTCTCGACCACTCCGGCGCGGTGGAGCTGCTCGCTCACCGGATCCTCTGGTCGCTGATCACGATCGCGATCCTGGTCGCCGTACTGCGGAAGTTCGGCCGGGTGAAGGCGTTACTCACGGAACCACGGCGCCGCTGGCCGTTGATCGCCGCGGCGTTCTTGATCTCAGTGAACTGGGGCACCTACATCTGGGCCGTCGGCCACGGGCATGTCGTCGAGACCTCGCTCGGCTACTTCATCACCCCGCTGTTCACCGTCCTGCTCGGCGTCTTCGTCCTGAAGGAACGGCTCCGGCCGATGCAGTGGACCGCGCTGGGGATCGCCTTCGTGGCCGTCCTCGGGCTTGCGATCGAGAACGGGAAGCCGCCGTGGGTGGCGATCATCCTGACGCTTTCGTTCGGGTGCTACGGCTTGGCGAAGAAGCAGGCCGGCGCCGGGGCGATCGAGGGCATGGCTGTCGAGTCCGGCACGGTCGCTCCGCTGGCGCTCGCGGCGATCGTCGTCCTCGGGCTGCAAGGCCACGCGACGGTCACGCACCACGGCACGGCGTACCTCGTCCTCGTCCTGCTGACCGGCCCGATCACCGCCGTACCCCTGCTGCTCTTCGGCGCCGCGGCCACCCGCGTCTCGATGACGACCCTCGGATTGCTGAACTACATCGCCCCGATCATGCAGTTCATCTGCGGCCTGCTGATCTTCCACGAACAGATGACACCGATGCGCTGGGCGGGCTTCGCCCTGGTCTGGGTAGCGCTGGCCCTGTTCACCTTCGACAGCATGCACACCCGCCGCCGCACCCTCGCCCTCGAACGCGCCGCACTTACCGCCTCCGCCGCCTGACGCGTACCCCGAACCTGCTTGACCGCGTCTATTCAGGACATTTAGTATCCAGGTTATGAAGATGAACGAGGGCGTCGAGTGGGCGATGCACAGCTGTGTGAATCTCAGCTGGGCGGCCGGTGAGGCGGTCACTGCCAAGCGGCTCGCGGCGTTCTACAACCTGCCCACGGCGTACCTGAACAAGCAGCTCCAGGCGCTGACCCGGGCCGGTATCCTCACCTCGGTCTCGGGTCCGAAGGGCGGCTTCCAGCTGGCCCGCGACCCCCGCAATATCAGCCTGCTCGACATCGTCGTCGCGATCGACGGGCCGGACGACGCGTTCCGCTGCACGGAGATCCTCAAGGAGGGCCCCGGCGCCGATACGCGGGCCGATTACACCAAGACCTGCGTGATCTCGCAGGCCATGCGCGGCGCCGAGCTGACCTATCGCCGCGAGCTGGCGAGCAGGTCGATCGCGGACATCGCCGACGAGGTCGTCCGCCGGACCCCGGCCGCTCCCGACAACACCCGGAACCGGTTCGCGAATCTCAAATCCTGACGTCTTCCGCCGCTCTTCCACAGAAGCTAATTCTGGATGTCAAATATCCGCAACCACACTTGCCCTCAGCAACTAAAAGGAGAAACTGTGATGACTGTTCTGATCCGCGCCACCGAAGCCGAAGTCCTGTCCGCGAGCGGTGTCACGCTGCTGGCCGACGTGCCCGACACCAGCGGCCACCTGACCAGCCACCGTTCGATCTTCCAGCCGGGCAAGGAAGGCGCTCCCCCGCACCTGCACCACGAGGCCGCCGAACTGTTCTTCGTGCTGGGGGGCTCGCTCCGTGTTCTCACCGGCGACAACCTGACCGTCCTCAACCCGGGCGACTTCCTGCTCGTCCCGCCGAACACCCCGCACGCGTTCGAGGCCGCCGGCGACGAGCCGGCCGAGGTCCTCTTCGTCCTCACCCAGGCCAAGCCCCGCTTCGGCTACTACCGCCTGCTCGAAGGCGCCTACCGCGGCGACACGGACTGGGACGAGGTCGCCAAGACCAGCGACCTCTACGACAACCACTACGTCGAGAGCGCAGCCTGGCAGACGCGTCAGTCCTGAGCTGATGGGCACAGGGAACCATGGCGCATGACTGGTTCCTGACGGCGGTCGAACGTGGAAACCCGGGGACAGACATCGACTCGGACGGTGCCTGGTCCGAAGGGAACCTCGTCCGGCCGCTGGTCCACGGGGCGACGTACTTCCGGCGTCTGTACGACGAGTTGTGCAAGCTGCAGCCCGGCGATCGCGTCTACTTCACCGACTGGCGCGGCGATCCCGACGAGAGGCTGTACGACGACGGTCCGACGATCGGTGAAGTACTCTGCGATCTCGCTGGTTCCGGAGTGGAGGTCCGTGCGCTGCTCTGGCGCTCGCACTCCGACCACCTCAGCTTCAACGCCCAGGAGAACCAGCATCTCGGCACCGAGCTCAACGAGGCCGGCGGTGAGGTGCTGCTGGACCAACGGGTACGCCGGCTCGCGTCGCACCACCAGAAGCTCTTCGTGATCCGGCATCGCGACGATCCGGCCGCCGACCTCGCGTTCGTCGGCGGTATCGACCTGTGCCACGGCCGGCGCGACGACGAACGCCACCTGGGTGACCCGCAGACCGCGCCGATGGATCCGCGGTACGGCGACCGGGCGCCCTGGCACGACCTGACCCTCGAGATCCGCGGGCCGGTGGTCGGGGATCTGCTGCGTACCTTCGTCGAGCGCTGGGACGATCCGCATCCGCTCGACCGGCGGACGCCGTACCGGATGGCGGTGCAGCGGCTGGCCCGGATGCCGCGGCACCCTGGCGACTTGCCGGAGGCGTTCCCGGATCCGCCGCCGGCCGGGCCGCATGCCGTCCAGGTGCTGCGGACGTACGCGCACAAGCACCCCGGGTTCCCGTTCGCTCCACGCGGTGAATACAGCATCGCGCGCGCGTACCTGAAGGCGTTCGGCCGGGCACAGCGGCTGATCTACATCGAGGACCAGTACCTTTGGTCGGCGGCGGTGACCGAGGGCCTGCACGCAGCACTGGAACGCTCGCCGGACCTGCACATCATCGCGGTCGTCCCGCGGTACCCGGACCAGGACGGCCGCATCAGCGGGCCACCCGCACGGCTTGCCCAGCTGGAGGCGCTTCGCCGGCTGGACTCCGACCGGGTCGCCGTCTACGACCTGGAGAACGAGAACGGCGTACCGATCTATGTCCACGCGAAGGTGTGCATCGTCGACGATGCCTGGATGACCTGCGGATCGGACAACTTCAACCGCCGGTCGTGGACCAACGACAGCGAACTGACGTGTGCGATCGACTCACCTGAACTCGCCGGCTCGCTGCGGCGCCAGCTCTGGTCCGAGCACCTCGGCGCCGCTTCGCCCGACCTCGACCCGCGCTCCGGTTTCAAGCAGTGGCAGGCCACGGCCGCGGCTCTCGACGGATGGTACGCCGAGGGCTGCCGTGGGCCACGGCCCGGCGGACGGATCCGCGCCCACCACCCGCAGCCCCTCGGCCGGTTCGAGTCGCTGTGGGCCGGCTGGCTCGCCGACCACCTCTACGATCCCGACGGCCGCCCCCGCGCAGCCCGCCGCCGGAACACCTTCTAGCACGGTGTGAGGTCTGACACTCGACGTCACAATCTCGGTCGCTGCGGGGTCGTATGTATGACCGAGGAGGGCCGAATCGTGCCGGGTCCCTTGAACAATGTGCGCAATCTGCGCGCGAGAGTGTTCCCTGATCACTGGTCGCTGCTGTTCGGCCAGATCGCCTTCTACAGCTTCGTTGTGGTGACGCTGACCGGCCTTGTGCTGATGGTTCCGTACCAGCCGTCGGCCCAACACGTTGTGTACGACGGTCCCTACGCACCGCTGCACGGCGTACAGATGTCGCAGGCCCTGGACTCGACGATGAAGATCAGCTTCGAGATGCGTGGCGGCCTGCTGATCCGTCAGATGCACCACTGGGGCGCACTGATCATGGTGGCAGCGATCCTGCTGCACCTGCTGCGGCTGTTCTTCACCGCGGCGTTCCGCCGGCCGCGGCGGCTGAACTGGCTGGTCGTTTTCGGGCTGCTGATCATCACGCTGGGCGCGTGCCTCACCGGTACCTCGCTCCCGGACGACATGGCGTCCGGCACGAGTCTCGCCGTACTGGACGGCGTGCTGCAGGCGACTCCGTTCGTGGGGACGCAACTGTCGGCGCTGCTGTTCGGAGGGGACTTCCCGGGCGATGTGATCGCACGGTTCTACCCGCTGCACATCATCGTCCTACCTGCACTACTGGTTGTGCTCTTCGTCGTCAGCGGAGTCCTCGCGCTGAAGAACAAGCCCGCGCAGTTCGCGGGCCCCGGGCGTACCGAGGACAACGTGGTCGGAAGGCCGGCGGCTGTCGCCGTGGTCAAGGGCGCGGGCCTGTTCGCCTTCGTGGTCGGAGTAGTGACCCTGATGGCTGCGCTGGCCACCATCAACCCTGTCTGGCTGTTCGGTCCTGCCGATCCGGCCAACACCTCGGCCGGAGTCGGTCCGGCGTGGTACCTCGCCTTCCTCGACGGTGCGCTCCGACTGGCACCCGGGTGGGAGGCCGTCTGGTGGGGCAGGACCATCAGCTTCGCCATCCTGCTCCCGGTGGCGATCTGCACGCTGTTCCTTGCGCTCGTCGGCATCTACCCGTTCATCGAGGAGCGAGTGACCCGCGACCGGCGGGAGCACAACCTCCTCGAACGCCCGCGCAGCAACCCGATCCGCACCGGCATCGGCGTGGCCGGAATCGTCTTCTACGGCACCCTCTGGGCCGCGGCCGGCGCGGACACGATGGCCGTCCAGTTCCACCTCTCGGTGAACGCCCTGATCCACCTGTTCCAGGCACTACTGATCCTCGGCCCACCGATCGCCTTCAGCATCACCCGCCGCCTCTGCCTCGGCCTGCAGTTGCACGATGCCGAGGTCGCGGCGCACGGCATCGAAACCGGCCGGATCCTCCGGCTTCCCAGCGGCGGGTACGTCGAAGAGCACGGCCCGGCCAAACCTCAACTCACGTCATCGGAGGGCAGCCGCGTGGATGCGACCGGTGGTCGTTGACAGCGGCCGGGCGCTCGCGGCACTGCGCTTCGCGATGATCTCGGCGGCGATCGAGATCGCCGTTTCCTCGGGAGTTCGCGCGCCGAGATCGAGACCGGTCGGCGACAACAGCCGGGCCAACTCGTCCTCGGTCAGACCCGCCGCCCGCAACCGGGACAGTCGGTCCTCGTGGGTACGCCGCGAGCCCATCGCGCCGATGTAGCCGGCGTCCGTGCGCAAAGCCAGCTCCAGCAGCGGTACGTCGAACTTCGGATCATGCGTCAGCACACAGATCGCCGTACGGCTGTCGATCGCGTCGAGCTGACCGGCGAGGAACCGGTGCGGCCAATCGACCACGACCTCGTCCGCGTCGGGGAACCGCAGCCGCGTCGCGAACACGCCGCGGGCATCGCACACGGTCACGTGGTACCCGAGGAACTTGCCGACCCGGGCGACCGCGGCCGCGAAGTCGATCGCACCGAACACGAACATCCGTGGCGGTGGCGCGAGCGCCTGCACGAACACCGCGACGTCCGCACGCCGGCATTCACCCTGAGCGCCGTACTCGCGGATCGCGGTCGTGCCAATGTCGAGCATGGCCACCGCGTCCTCGGTCACGGCCGCGTCCAGGCCAGGATCGCCCAGGCTGCCGCTGACCGAGTCCGCCTCGACGACGATGCGCCGGCCCAGGCTTTCTCCCGGCGTGACGACGGTCGCGACCGCTACCGGTCGCCCCGAGCCGACCGCGTCGGTCACCGCCCCGAAGTCTGCGAACGTCACCGCGTCGACGGGCTCGACCAGAACCTCGACCACACCGCCACACGTCAGACCGATCGCGAAGACGTCGTCGTCGGACACGCCGTACCTGCGTACCTCGGGCCGGCCCGTCCGGATGACTTCCTGCGCCACCGCGTAGACGTCCGACTCGACGCAGCCGCCGGAGACACTGCCCACCGCCACGCCGGCGCCGGACACGGCCATCGCGGCGCCCGGCTGCCGAGGCGCCGATCGGAACGTGTCGATCACCGTCGCGAGCGCGAACCGGTCGCCCTCGGCGTACCAGCGGCGCACCTGGGGCAGGACGTCACGCACCCATGTCCTCCGCGCCCGCCTTGACCGCCTCGCGAATCCGGGAGTACGTGCCACAGCGGCAGATGTTGCGCAGTTCGTCGAGATCGGCGTCGGTGATGTCGCGGCCCTCCTTCCGGGCCTGCTTGACCTTCGCGACCGCGGCCATGATCTGACCGGGCTGGCAGTACCCGCACTGCGCCACGTCGTACTTCAGCCAGGCCTCCTGCATCGGGTGCAGGTCCTTGCCGACGGTCGCCGGCAGCCCTTCGATCGTGGTGACTTCGTCGGTCGGCTCGATGTCCTTGACCTGGACCGAGCACGGGTTGAACGCCTTGCCGTTGATGTGCGAGGTGCACGACTTGCAGACCTCGAGCGCGCAGCCGTACTTCGGGCCGGTGACGCCGAGCAGGTCGCGCAGCACCCACAGCAGCCGGACGTTGTCCTCGGCGTCGACGCTGATCTGCTTGCCGTTGAGCTTGAACGTGTGCGTTGGCATGGATTCCTCAGAACGTGTGGTCGAGGCCGTCGGTCGGCGACTGCGGAGTGGACGGCTGCAACGGCAGCGGCTCGAAGCCGAGCGTGCCGTGGTTGATCGGGAAGTACGTCGGCATCGTGCCGGTTGCCCGCGCATAGGCACACGCGACGGCCGCGAAGGCCGGAGCCACCGCGAGCTCACCGGCACCGCTCGGGCTGTCGCTCGTGTTCGGCATGATCACCACCTCGACGTCCAGCGGTGTGTTCCACTCGCGGGTGTAGAAGTAGTTGTCCCAACTGCCCTCGAGCGGGATGCCGTTCTTGATGTGCAGGCTCGACGTCAGCGCCAGCGCGATCGCGTCCTGCAGACCGCCGATCATCTGGGCTTCCAGACCCCGCGGGTTGATGCAGAATCCGGGATCGACGACGATCACCGCCTTGGTGACCCGCGGACCGGTCACGCCTTCGCCCTCGACCGGCCGGCCGACCGTCTCCGGCCGGCAGTCGATCTCGACCAGCGTCGCGACCGCGGCCCGGTACTCCGAGTGCACGCCGACGCCCTGCGCCGTACCCTTCGGCATCGTCTTGCCCCACTGGCCGACCTCGGCCGCCTTGTTCAGCACGGCCAGCAGTCGCTTGTCCTTGAGGAAGTTCCGCCGGAACCGGACCGGGTCCTGACCCATCTTCGCGGCGAGCCGATCGACCACCAGTTCCTCGGCGCAGACCACGTTCGGCGAGTAGATGTTGCGCATGCTGCCGGTGTTGAACTTCAGCGGGACCTCGTTGAGCAGCTGGGTCGTGACGCCGAAGTTGTACGGCGACGACTGGGTCAGCTCGAAGATCGTCTCCGCGAACGACAGGTTGCCGCCCACCGGCAGGTCCGCGGCGAAGGCCGTGATCATCTCACCCAGGCCGTGCCCGAAGTCGGTCTGCACGCTGGTGTGCCGCTGTTCGTAGCTGAGCACGTTGCCGGCCAGGTAGTTCACCCGGACCCTGGAGGTGCTCATCGGGTGCGTGCGGCCCTGGCGGAAGTTGTCGGTGCGCGACCAGGACAGCTTGACCGGCTTGCCCATCTTCTGCGAGATCTCCGCGGCCTCGGCCGCGACGTCGTGGAACAGGTGGCGACCGAACGATCCACCACCCTGGACGACATGCACTTTCACCGCGTCGATCGGCAGACCGAGCTGTTTGGCGATGTCCTCCTGGGCCACGATCGGCACCTTGAGGCTGGACCAGATCTCGGCGCTGTCCGACCGGACGTCCGCGATCGCGCAGTCCGGTTCGAGCGGGCTGTTGCTGGCGAACGCGAAGACGAACTCGGCGTCGATCGTCTGCGACAGCAGCGGCGGCACGGCCATCGGCAACTGGGCCGCGCGCAGCTTCGCCAGCACGGTGGCGTCGGACTCGTTGTCCACCGTGCCCGGTCCCCAGGTCGCGTCGACCTTCTGGATCGCGTCGATGCACTGGCCGAACGTGTCGCCCCTGATCGCGACACCGTGGGTGATGCCAACGACATCGGAGATGCCCGGCATCGCCCGCAGCGCGGCGAGGTTGTTGATCGACTTCAGCGTCCCGTTGATCGTCGGCGGCCGGGCCACCATGGTCGGCTTCGCGCCGGGGACCTGCAGGTCCATCGCGAACTGCTTGCGGCCGGTGACGATGTCGTGGCCGTCGACCCGGTTACGCGGCTGACCGAGAACACTGAACTCGGACGGAGACTTCAGCTCGGCGGACACCGTGATCGTCTTGGCGCTCGCGGCCGCCTCGGCCAGCGATCCGTACGTCGCCGTACGGCCTCCCGGACCACTGAGCACACCGGCCTTCGTCGTCACTTGGCCGGCAGCGACGCCCCAGTGCGCCGCGGCCGTGTCCACCAGGCGTTGCCGAGCGATCGCGGCGGCGGTCCGCACCGGGAGGTACATGCTGCGCATCGAGTTCGAACCGCCGGTCAGCTGGTTCATCAGCAGCTCCGGCCGCGCGTCCGCCAGGCCGATCTCGACCTTGTCCATCGGCAGGTCCAGCTCTTCGGCCACCATCATCGCGAACGCGGTGGTGATGCCCTGGCCGACCTCGGCCCGCGGCACCGCGAAGAACGCGGTACCGTCGGTCTTCAGCTCGACCGTGATCAGGCCGGACGTCGGCGCGGCCGCAAGGTTCTGCAGGTCACCGAGGTCGAAGATGTCCACCGGCTGCGGGAGCGACGGGACGGCGGCATCGGCCGGGCGCGGGTCGGTTTCGTTGGCGATCCAGCTCACGCCGACGGCGAGCGTGGGCGCGGCGATCAGGTAGCCGAGGACGCGACGGCGGCCCAGCAGTCCGCGTCCGCCGCTCGGCTGATCGGTTGGTCGGTCCAACGAACGGGGGCGTTCGGCCATCAGGATCCTCCGTGCTCGAGCAATGCTGGGAACGCAGTCTGGCACCGCCGGTCGCGCGGCGGGATGGCCACGATGCCTACGTTTCATGGGGTTTCACTGTGCACAACGCACAGGCCCACGGCCGGGTCACGGAGACGGCGGGAACAGTCTGAAGGCACGCAGTGCGAGACCGAGCTCCAACTGGAAGCCGTCGTCGGTGAGGTTACGCCCGGTGATCTGATGGATCCGGTGCAGCCGGTTGATCACCGTGTTCCGGTGACAATGCGCAAGCTCGGCGGTACGACGGACCGAGCCGGCCGCCGTCACCCAATTGTCCAAGGTGCGGAGCAGCAGTTCACGTTCGGCCGCGGGCACCGTCATCAGCGGCACCAGCCAGGTCTGCACGAGTTGCTGTGCCAACTCCGGTGCGCTCAGCAACAACGCCTCAGGGAGCCGCTCGACCAGCGCCGCGACGTCGATCTGACCGGCGGGCAGGGTCCGGCGGGCCATCATCGCCTGGCGGTAGGCGACGTCGACCTCGGCCAGGCCGGAAACGATGCCGGACAAGCCGGCGGGCGCGTCCACGACCTCGCGCAGGATGCCGAGCACCTTGCCGGCCGATTCTGTGCCCAGGGCAAGCAGGCCGACGACGGTCTGCGGCCGCACCTGCCAGGCGGAAGCGACCCGGATTCCGGCGAGGCGGCGCCCGAACGAGGTCGTCGTACAGTCGTCGTCGATCAGGTTGTCGATCGCCACCACCAGGTACGGGCCGTCGACCGGAAGGTCGAGGACGGCCGCCGCCTCCTGGACGAAGGCCCGATTCGCCCGGCCTTCCAGCAGACCCTCCCAGAGGGTCGACCTGCGTTGCTCGTCGGCGCGGACGAGATACCGCTCGGCGGCGTGATAGGCGGCCGCGACCTGCGACGACGTACGGTCGACGACCTCCCACACCTTGCCGGCGACGTCCAGCAGGACCTCGGACTCGGCCATCCCCTGGGCGCGCGCTTCGTCGATCAGCGCCTCCCAGACCAGCCGGCCACCGAGGCGGAAGGACTTCAGCACGTCGTCCAACGGCATCCGTTGCTCGGCCCGCCGTCGTCCGGTCGCCAGCGCGGCGTCGAAGTAGTGAACGCCCGGGTTGTCGCCCGCGGCAATCATCTGCACGACCCGGGCGACGTTGTCATGACACGAACGCCACAGATCCTGCCGCGGCACCGACCCCATCTCGAGGTACGCCGGATTCTGCTGGTGAATGGTCTCGACCAGCGCATCGGTCAATGCCGGCAGATGAAGCAGCACGCTCTCGGCGAGCGACTCCACAGTCAGCGTCGCCACCGGCAGCACGACCTTCTGACCCGTAGCCCTACTCATAGTCGGCACAGCATTGCACAGAGTCGCTGTGCCGCACAGACCTCAGCTCAGACGGAGCGGGTGGCTACCAGGTCGCAGAGGGTGTCGAGCGCTTCCCGGCCGGGGCCTTCGGGCAGGGTGCTGAGGAGTTTGCGGGCGTCGGCGGCGCGACGGCGTACGTCGTCCTCGGCTTGCTGGAAGGATGGGTGGGAGCGGAGGAGCTCCAGCGTCTCGGACAGCCGTGCGTCGTCGGAGAGGTCGGCGTCCAGGAGCTCCAGCAGGCGGGCGTCCGTGGGATCGGTGGGATCCGCCTGGGCGCGGAAGATCAGCACTGGAAGCGTCGGCACGCCTTCGCGAAGGTCCGTGCCAGGTGTCTTGCCGGACTGGTCGGACTCCGAAGCGATGTCGAGCAGGTCGTCGGCGAGCTGGAAGGCGACGCCGATCTCTTCACCGAAGGCCCGCAGCGACTCCTGCACGTCCTCCGACGCGCCGGCGTACCGGGCACCGAAGAGAACGGACGTCGCGATCAGTGAACCGGTCTTGTCGGCGACCACCGACAGGTAGTGCTTCAGCGGGTCCTGGCCTTCGCCGACACCCATCGTCTCGCGGATCTGGCCCTCGACCAGCCGGCCGAAGGTTCGCGCCTGGATCCGGACCGCTTCCGGCCCGAGGTCCGCGACCAGGTCCGACGCGCGGGCGAACAGCCAGTCGCCGGACAGGATCGCGACCGAGTTGTCCCAGCGCGCGTTCGCGGTGGACGAGCCGCGGCGCAGCGCCGCCTCGTCCATCACATCGTCGTGGTGCAGCGTCGCGACGTGTGTGAGCTCGACGACGACCGCCGCCTTCACCACCTCGTCGGACGTGACGTCAGCGCCGAACTCTGCCCCGAGCAGCACCAGCAGCGGACGGAACCGCTTGCCGCCGGCAACCATCACGTGCTGCGCGGCCGCAGTGACGAACGGAGCCTCGGACTGGGTCGCGTCGAGCAGCGCCTGCTCGACCCGTTCCAGGCCGGCACGAACCCGGGACTCGAGCGCCGCGTCGGCGAACTCGAATCCCAGGCTCTCGGCCGGCAGCGGGGTCGGACTCAACGGATGAACTCACCAGCTCGGGCCGCCAGGTCGAGCACCGGTCCGGGAACCAGACCGAGCACCACCGTGGCGGCAAGACCCAGCGCGACCGCCGACGTGGTCTGCCAGCCGGGCAGCGCCACGTCCGGCGCATCGGCCGGCAGGTCGGAGAAGAACATCAGCACGATCACGCGGACGTAGAAGAACGCCGCGACCAGGCTCGAGAGTACGGCGACGACGACCAGCGGCCACGCGCCGCCCGTCCACGCGGCGCTGAAGACCGCCCACTTGCCGGTGAAGCCCGCGGTCAGCGGGATACCGGCGAACGACAGCAGGAAGAACGCGAAGATGCCGGCCAGCAACGGCGACTTCTTGCCCAGCCCCGCCCAGCGGGACAGGTGGGTCGCCTCGCCGCCGGCGTCGCGCACCAGCGTGACGACGGCGAACGCGCCGATGGTCGGGAAGCCGTACGAGACCAGGTAGAACAGCACCGCCTGGGTCGAGGTGATCCCGTTGTGTACGCCGCTGCCGACCTGCGCGAGGCCGACGAACGCGGTCAGCAGGAAGCCTGCGTGGGCGATCGACGAGTACGCCAGCATCCGCTTCACGTCGGTCTGCGTGATCGCGACGATCGAACCGACCACCATGGTGAGGATCGCGACGATCCACATCATCGGCGCCCAGTCCCAGCGCGTCCCGCCGAGGGCGACGTAGAAGACCCGCATCAGACCGACGAATGCCGCGATCTTGGTGCAGGCCGCCATGAAGCCGGTGACCGGCGTCGGGGCGCCCTGGTACACGTCCGGCGTCCAGGAGTGGAACGGCACGGCGCCGACCTTGAACAGCAGGCCGACACCCAGCAGGCCGGTGCCGGCCAGCAGGATCGTGTCACCACCGGTCTGGGTGGACAGCGCGTCCGAGATCCCGCCGAGCGACATCGTGCCGGCGTACCCGTAGAGCAGCGCGATGCCGAACAGCAGGAACGCCGACGAGAACGCACCGAGCAGGAAGTACTTCATCGCGGCTTCCTGCGAGATCAGCCGGCGACGACGCGCCAGGCCGCAGAGCAGGTACAGCGGCAGCGAGAAGACCTCGAGCGCGACGAACAGCACCAGCAGGTCGTTCGACGCGGCGAACAGCATCATGCCGCCGACCGCGAACAGGGTCAGCGGGAAGATCTCGGTGTGCTCGATCCGGGCCGCAGTACCCTCCCGCTCGGCCTCTGAGCCCGGTACGGCGGCCGCCTGGCCGGCGAACGCGGACAGGCCGCCGTCGATCGACCGTTCGGCGAACAGCAGCACGCTGATCAGCGTCAGTGCCAGCAGGATGAGCCAGGTGAACAGCGCGGGGCCGTCGACCGAGATCGCACCCTGCGCGGCGATCAGTTCCTTCTTGTCGTTCATCAGGATGCCGGTCAGGACCCCGGACACGACCACGGCGACCACCGTGATCGCTAGCTGCACCAGGTGCCGCAAGGGTCGCGGCAGGAACGCCTCGACCAGGACGCCGACGCACGCCGCACCGAAGACGACGAGCAGCGGAGCCAGCTCGTTGTACTCGATCTTCGGCGCCGTGAAGTCCGCCAGCGGCAGCAACATCGCGCTCACTTCTGTCCCTCCGTCACGGGGATCTGCGGAGCCTTGTCGGTCACGCCGACCCGCTGCATGGTCGATTCGACCGCGGGCTTGATGATGTCCACGATCGGCTTCGGGAAGATGCCCAGGCCGATGATCAGGATCACGAGCGGCGCGATCGCGAGCAGCTCACGCGGGTTCAGGTCTTTCAGTTTCTCGATCCCGTCGCGGACCGGACCGGTCATCGTGCGTTGGTACATCAGCAGGATGTACAGCGCGGCCAGCACGATACCGAGGACGCCGATCACCGCGATCACCTTGTGCCGGCTGAACGTCCCGGCCAGCACCATGAACTCGGAGATGAACGGCGACAGGCCGGGCAGCGCCAGGCTGGACAGGCCGGCGAACAGGAACGTACCGGCGAGCACCGGCGCCACCTTCTCCACCCCGCCGTAGTCGGCGATCCGCGCGGACCCGCGCCGGGAGATCAGGTACCCGGCGACGAGGAACAGTGCCGCGGTGGAGAGACCGTGGTTGAACATGTACAGCGTCGACCCGGTCAGGCCCTGCGACGTCAGCGCGAAGATACCCATCACGATGAAGCCGAAGTGCGAGATCGAGGTGTACGCGATCAGCCGCTTGATGTCGGTCTGCCCGATCGCCAGCAGCGCGCCGTACAGGACCGAGATCAGCGCCAGCACCAGGACGACCGGGGTGGCCCACTGGGACGCGTTCGGGAACAGGCCCAGGCAGAACCGGATCATCCCGAACGTGCCGATCTTGTCCAGGATGCCGACCAGCAGCACCGACGTACCCGGCGTCGCCTCACCGGCCGCGTCCGGCAGCCAGGTGTGGAACGGCACCATCGGCGCCTTCACCGCGAACGCGAACATGAAGCCGAGGAACAGCCAGCGCTCGGTGTTCTGGCTCATGTCCAGCTTCACCATGTCGCTCAGCAGGTACGACGGGGCGCCGTGCTTGGCCGAGACGACGTACAGGCCGACGACCGACGCCAGCATCAGCAGACCGCCGAGCAGCGAGTACAGCAGGAACTTCACCGCGGCGTACGAACGCTGCGGGCCGCCGAAGCCGCCGATCAGGAAGTACATCGGGATCAGCGTGGCCTCGAACAGCACGTAGAAGAGGAACACATCGGTGGCGGCGAACACGCCGATCGACAGGGCCTCCAGGCCGAGGATCCAGGCGAAGAAGGACTTCTCCGACCAGCGGCCGTTCCGGGCGTCGTTCCAGGACGCGATGATCACGATCGGCGACAGCAGCGCGGTCAGCACCACCAGCACCACGCCGACACCATCGAGGCCGAGCGCGTAGTGCGCGCCGAAGGCCTTGATCCAGGTGTACGTCTCGGCGTAGTCCTCGGCGCCGTTGCGGTGGTAGCCGATCGCGACGATCGCGGTCAGCACCAGCGTGACGAGCGAGAACCCGAGCGCGACCTGCTTGGCCAGCAGGCCTTTCGCCTTGGGCACCAGCATCGTCGCGACGGCCCCGACGAACGGCAGCAGGAGTAACAGGGTCAGCCAACCGATGTTCACGACAACCTCACCGCGAGGAGGGCGACGACCACGAATGCGGCGCCGAAGACCATGCTGAGTGCGTACGAACGGACGAAGCCCGTCTGGACGCGGCGGAGCCGTCCGGACAGTCCGCCGAACAGTGCGGCCAGGCCGTTGACCAGGCCGTCGATGCCCCGGTTGTCGAGCCAGACCAGGGTCCGGGTCAGGTACTGGCCCGGGCGCATGAAGAGAGCCTCGTTCAGCGCGTCGCCGTACAGGTCACGCCGCGCGAACGTGGTGATCGGCGATCCGGCCGGCGCCTCGCGCGGGATGTCCCGGCGGTACATCAGCACTGCGATCGCGATGCCGGCGGCAACGACCGCGAGCGTGATCACGGTCATCACCGTGGCGCTCAGCGGAGTGTGCTCCTCCTCGCGACCGACGATCGGGCCGAGCCAGTCGACGATCCAGTGGCCGGCGAAGTACAGCGCGCCGCCGCCGAGGGAGAGCGCGGCCAGGATGATCAGCGGCCACGTCATCACCTTGGGCGACTCGTGCGGGTGCACGTCGTCGTCCCAGCGCTTCTGCCCGAAGAACGTCATCATCATCACCCGCGTCATGTAGAACGCGGTGATACCGGCGCCGAGCAGCGCGCAGAGACCGATCACGACGTTGTGCCCGAAGGCGGCCTCGATGATCTTGTCCTTGCTGAAGAAGCCGGCGAACGGCGGGACGCCGAGGATCGCGAGGTAGCCGAAGCCGAACGTCACGAAGGTGACCTTCATCGCCGTCCGCAGGCCTCCGTAGTGGCGCATGTTCACGTCGTCGTTCATGCCGTGCATGACCGATCCGGCGCCGAGGAACATGTTGGCCTTGAAGAAGCCGTGCGTGAGCAGGTGGAAGATCGCGAACACGTACCCGACCGGGCCGAGGCCGGCGGCCAGCATCATGTAGCCGATCTGGCTCATCGTCGAACCGGCCAGCGCCTTCTTGATGTCGTCCTTGGCGCAACCGATGATCGCACCGGCGAGCGCGGTGACCGTACCGACGATCACCACCGCGGTGGACGCCGCGTCGGACTGCTCGAAGATCGCGTGCGAGCGGACCACCAGGTAGACGCCCGCGGTGACCATGGTCGCCGCGTGGATCAGCGCCGACACCGGGGTCGGGCCTTCCATCGCGTCCAGCAGCCAGGACTGCAGCGGCACCTGCGCGGACTTACCGCAGGCGGCCAGCAGCAGCATCAGGCCGAGCAGCGTGGCCCAGGTCTTCGACAGGTGCTCGGCGCCGGCGTTCACGGTGGCGAAGGCGGACGAGCCGAACAGCGCCCACATGCTCATCACCGCGAGCGAGAGGCCGATGTCACCGACCCGGTTCACCACGAACGCCTTCTTCGCGGCGACCGCTGCCGAGGTCTTGTACTGCCAGAAGCCGATCAGCAGGTACGACGCCAGACCGACGCCCTCCCAGCCGACGAAGACCAGCAGGTAGTCGGCGGCCAGCACCAGCAGCAGCATCGAGGCGATGAACAGGTTCAGGTACCCGAAGAACCGCCGCCGGCGCTCGTCGTGCTCCATGTAGCCGATCGAGTAGATGTGGATCAGCGAACCCACACCGGTGATCAGCAGCACGAACAGGATCGACAGCGGGTCGATCAGCAGCGTGAAGTCGACCTTGATGTGGCCGACCGAGAACCACTCGAACAGCCGGACCGTTTCGGACCGCTCGCCGACGGCCTTGCCGCGCATCTGGAAGAACAGCACGACGCCGAAGGCGAAGGAGATCAGCGGCGCCAGCGTGCCCAGCAGGTGACCCCATGCGTTGGTGGCCTTGCCACCCAGCAGCAGGATCGCCGCGGACACTGCCGGTACCGCGACCAGCAGCCACGTCAGCTCATGACTCATCGGTGCTTACCTCAGTACTTGAGCAGGTTGGCGTCGTCGACCGAGGCCGAGCGACGGGTGCGGAAGATGGCCATGATGATCGCCAGCCCGATCACGACCTCGGCCGCGGCCACCACCATCACGAAGAAGGCGGCGATGTGACCGTCGAGGTTGCCGTGCAGGCGGGCGAAGCTGACGAACGCGAGGTTGGTCGCGTTCAGCATCAGTTCGACGCACATGAAGACGACGATCGCGTTCCGGCGTACCAGCACGCCGAGCGCGCCGATACTGAAAAGGATCGCCGCGAGCACGATGTACGGCTCGGTGCTCATTTCTCCTCCTCCGTCCGGAACGTCGTGTCGGTGCTCTCCGCCTCGGGCGGGTACAGCTCGCCCTGGTCGAGCTTGCGCACCTCTTCGATGTCCGCGCGCTCCTGGGTTTCGGGGAACACGGTGCCACGTGCCTGCAGCACGCGCGAAACCGAGGTCGGTGCGATCGATCCGTCCGGCAGCAGCGCCGGGGTGTCGACGGCGTTGTGCCGGGCCAGCACACCGGGGGTCGGCAGCGGACCCGGGTGGATGCCCTGCTCGGCGTACTTGCGGATCCGCTCCTCGGCGTGGTCGCGCTGGGTGCGCTTCTTGGTCAGCCGCTCGCGGTGGGCCAGCATCATCGCGCCCATCGCCGCGGTGATCAGCAGCGCGGAGGTGACCTCGAACGCCCAGACGTACTTGCCGAACAGCAGCGCGGCGATCGCCTTCGGGTTCCCGTCCGGCTGCGCGTCGGCCAGCCCGGTCGGGTGCCCGAACGTCGCGTTGCCGACCGCGGCGAGCAGCAGCACGCCGAACGCGATGAACGCGATCGAGGCCAGCAGCCGCTGACCGCGGATCGTCTCCACCAGCGAGTCGGACGCGTCGACACCGACCAGCATCAGCACGAACAGGAACAGCATCAGGATCGCGCCGGTGTAGACGATGATCTGTACTGCGAACAGGAACGGCGCGTCCTGGGCGGCGTACTGCACCGCGAGGCAGACCATCACGGTCGCCAGCAGCAGCGCGGAGTGCACCGCCTTGCGGACCAGCACCATGCCGATCGCGGCCAGGATCATCACCGGAGCCAGCAGCCAGAACGCGACCTGCGGTCCGGTAACCAGGGTGATCACTTCGCGTCACTCCCCTCGGCCGGTACGGCGGCACCGGTCAGACCGAGGTAGTAGTCCTTCTCGGTCGCGCCGAGCTGCATCTCGTGCGGCGGCTCCTGCATCCCCGGGAGCAGCGGCGCCAGCAGGTCCTTCTTCTCGTAGATGAGGGACTCGCGGCTGGTGTCGGCCAGCTCGTACTCGTTGGTCATCGTAAGTGCCCGGGTCGGGCAGGCCTCGATGCACAGCCCGCAGAGAATGCAGCGCAGGTAGTTGATCTGGTACACCCGGCCGTACCGCTCGCCGGGCGACATCCGGCCGCCGTCGGTGTTGTCCGCGCCCTCGACGTAGATCGCGTCCGCGGGGCAGGCCCACGCGCACAGCTCACAGCCGATGCACTTCTCCAGCCCGTCCGGCCAGCGGTTCAGCTGGTGCCGGCCGTGGAACCGCGGGGCAGTCGGCTTCTTCTCGAACGGGTACTCCTCGGTGAACACCTTCCGGAACATCGTCCGGAAGGTGACGCCGAAACCGGCTACCGGGTCCCAGAGGGACTCTTTGACACTAGCCACGGCTGCCTTCCTTGCTCCGGGTATCAGTCTCGCTTCGGCCCGCCGTGCCGGCGAGCGGTGGGGGGACCGGGAAGCCACCGGCGAAGGCGTCGAACTCCTTGCCGTCGGCAACCTCAGGCTTGTCTTCGTCCTTCGGCTTCGCCGGGACGAACATGCTGACGATCGCGATCACCAGCACCACTGCGGCCGCGACCAGCAGCGTCGTCCGGCTGAAGTTGGTCTCCCGGCCGACCGCGCGAACGGTGGCGACCAGCAGGATCCAGGCCAGCGAGATCGGGATCAGGATCTTCCAGCCGAGCTTCATGAACTGGTCGTAGCGCAGCCGCGGCAGCGTTCCGCGCAGCCAGATGTAGAAGAAGATGAAGCACATCAGCTTGCCCATGAACCACAGCACCGGCCAGTAGCCGGAGTTCGCGCCGTCCCAGATCGAGATCGGCCAGGGCGCCCGCCAGCCGCCCAGGAACAGCGTGGTGGCCAGCGCGGACACGGTCGCCATGTTGATGTACTCCGCCAGGAAGAACATCGCGTACTTGATCGAGGAGTACTCGGTCAGGAAGCCGGCCACCAGCTCGCCCTCGGCCTCGGGCAGGTCGAACGGCGCCCGGTTGGTCTCGCCGACCATCGAGATCACGTAGATCACGAACGACGGGAACAACAGGAACGCGTACCACCCGGGCAGCGGGATCGCCGCCCCGAACCAGTGCACGGTCTGGTGCGACTGCGCCGCCACGATCTCCGAGGTGGACATCGAGCCGGCGAACAGGAACACGGTCACCAGGGCCAGGCCCATACCGACCTCGTACGAGATCATCTGCGCGCTGGACCGCAGGCCGCCGAGCAGCGAGTACGTCGAGTTCGACGACCAGCCGCCGAGCACGATGCCGTAGATGCCGATCGAGGCGACCGCCATCACGTACAGCACCGAGACCGGCAGGTCGGTCAGCTGCAGCCGGGTGTAGGTGTCGGTCCAGGGGATCCGCACCGTCGGCCCGAACGGAATCACCGCGAAGGTCAGGAAGGCCGGTACGGCGACGATCGCCGGCGCCAGGATGAAGACCAGCCGGTCGACCCCCTTCGGCATCAGGTCTTCCTTGAGCATCAGCTTCACGCCGTCGGCCAGCGACTGCAGCAAGCCCTGCGGGCCGTGCACGTTGGGGCCGATCCGCTGCTGCATCCGGGCCACGACCCGGCGCTCCCACCAGATGTTGAACAGCGTCAGCACAACCAGGAAGACGAAGATGAAGAGGACCTTGATGAGGATGACCCACCAAGGATCGTGCCCGACCCCCGCATCCGGCACGGCGAGTGGGATTGTCATGCGTTCCCTCCGGCGATCGTCACGATCGAGCCATGGTCTGCGTGCAGTGAACGGCGGACGTGGGAGTCGGCCGAGTTGGTCGGCAGCCAGACCACGTTGTCGGTCATCGGGGTGATCACGACCGGCAGCCGGATGCTCCCGGCGTCGGTGCTGACCACCAGCTCGTCCCCGTCGGCGACACCGACCCGGTGCGCGGTGGTGAGCGAGATCCGCGCGACCGGCGTACGGGCGGTCGCGGTCAGGTGCGGCTCACCGTCGCAGGCCCGGCTGTCGTCGATCAGCATCCGCCAGGTCGCGAGCCGGGTGGAGTCGAACGCACCGAGCGCCGGAGCGGCCTGGTACGTCGGCTCCTGCGCACGGTCGCCGTCCCAGCGGCCGAGCTCGTCGTACTCGCGCTTGGCGCCTTCCGGCGTGCTGAACCCGATCGGGCGGCCCATCTCCTGCGCCAGCGCGGCCAGCGCGCGGACGTCCGGCATCGCGGTCGGCACCTTCAGGACGACCGGGAACGACCGCTCGCGGCCCTCCCAGTTCACGAAGGTGCCGGACTTCTCCACCGGCGGTACGACGGGGAAGACCACGTCGGCGTACTCGGTCACCTGGGAGTTGCGGACCTCGAAGCTGACCACGAACGGCGCCGCCTCGAGCGCGGCCAGCGCCGCGGCCGGGTCGGGCAGGTCGTCGATCTCGACACCCGCGACCACCAGCGCCTGCAGCGATCCGGCCGCGGCGAGGATCTCGGTCAGGTCCTTGCCGGTCTCAGCCGGCAGATGGTCCACGTCCCACGCGGCCTGCAGGTCGACCCGCGCCTGCGGGTCACTCACCAACCGGCCACCGGGCAGCAGACCCGGCAGGCAGCCGGCCTCGAGCGCACTCCGGTCACCCGCACGACGCGGGATCCAGGCCAGCTGCGCACCCGTGTCGAGCGCCAGCCGCAGCGCGGCCGAGTACCCGCCCGGGACGCTCGCCAGCCGCTCGCCGACGACGATGATCGAGTCCGCACCGAGCGCGGCCCGGGCCGCAGCCCCGGCCTCACCGGCGTTGCCGAGATCACCGAGTACGGCGGCCTCGGTGCCCGGCGAGGTCAGCACGACGACGCCGTCGAGCTTCTCGATCCCGCGCGAGCGGTGCGCCGCGACCGTGAACACCTTGGTCCCGTGCGCCCGGACGCCCTTGCGGACCCGGAGGAAGACCGACGGTGCCTCTTCCTCGGGCTCGAACCCGGCGAACAGCACGGAGCCGGCGTTCTCCAGGTCGGTGAACGTCGTCCCCAGGCCGGTGCCGGCCACCGCGGCGGCGAGGAAGTCCGCCTCCTCCGCCGAGTGCGGCCGGGCCCGGAAGTCGATGTCGTTGCTGCCCAGCGCGACCCGGGCGAACTTCGAGTACGCGTAGGCGTCCTCGAGGGTCAGCCGGCCACCGGTCAGCACCGCCGCGTTGCCGCGGGCCGCGTTCAGCTTCCCGGCCGCGAAGGTCAGTGCCTCCGGCCAGGACGCCGGCCGCAGCTCGCCGTCCTCGCGGATCATCGGGTGGGTCAGCCGGTCGCCGGTGTTCGCGTACTGGAACGCGAACCGGTCCTTGTCGGAGATCCACTCCTCGTTGACCTGCGGGTCGTCGCCGGCCAGCCGGCGCATCACCTTGCCGCGCCGGTAGTCGATCCGGATCGCCGCACCGGACGAGTCGTGCTCGGCCACCGACGGCACCGAGACGAGGTCGAACGGCCGCGAGCGGAAGCGGTACGCCGCACTCGTCAGCGCACCGACCGGGCAGATCTGGATCGTGTTGCCGGAGAAGTAGCTCTCGAAGGGCTCCTTCTCGTAGATGCCGACCTGCTGCAGCGCGCCGCGCTCGATCAGCGCGATGAACGGGTCACCGGCGATCTGCTCGGAGAACCGGGTGCAGCGCGCGCAGAGGATGCAGCGCTCGCGGTCCAGCAGCACCTCGGCGGAGATGTTGATCGGCTTCGGGTAGGTCCGCTTGATCTCGTGGAACCGGCTCTCGCCGCCGCCGTTGGACATCGCCTGGTTCTGCAGCGGGCACTCGCCGCCCTTGTCGCAGACCGGGCAGTCCAGCGGGTGGTTGATCAGCAGGAACTCCATGTTCCCGTGCTGCGCCTTGTCGGCCACCGGCGAGCTCACCTGGGTGCGGATCACCATGCCGTCGGCCACGGTCAGCGTGCAGGACGCCTGCGGCTTCGGCATACCGCGGCCGTTCCCCGCGTCGGTGACCTCGACCAGGCACTGCCGGCAGGCCCCGACCGGGTCGAGCAGCGGGTGGTCGCAGAACCGCGGGATCTGGATCCCGATCTGCTCGGCGGCCCGGATCGCCAGGCTGTTCTTCGGAACCTTGACCTCGATGTCGTCGATGGTCACGGTGACCAGATCGGTCCGCTCCACCTCCGACCCGGCCGGCGGGTTCGCTTGGATCGTCATGCGCTAGCTCCAGCGGTCGCGAAGACAGTGCTTGCCATCGGGTCGAACGGGCAGCCGCCGTTCTCGAAGTGCGCCAGGTACTCGTCCTTGAAGTACTTGATCGAGCTGGTGATCGGAGCGGTCGCACCGTCGGCCAGCGCGCAGAACGAGCGGCCGGTGATGTTCTCGCACAGGTCCAGCAGCGTGACCAGGTCCTCCTCGGTGCCCTTGCCCTGCTCCAGGCGCTCGAGGATCTGCACCAGCCACCAGGTGCCTTCACGGCACGGGGTGCACTTGCCGCAGGACTCGTGCTTGTAGAACTCGGTCCACCGCAGTACGGCGCGGACCGCGCACACCGAGTCGTCGAAGATCTGCAGGGCCTTGGTGCCGAGCATCGACCCGACCGACCCGACGCCCTCGTAGTCCAGCGGTACGTCGAGGTGCTCGGCGGTCAGCAGCGGCGTGGACGAACCGCCCGGCGTCCAGAACTTCAGCGTGTGGCCCTCGCGGACACCGCCGGCGAGGTCGATCAACTCGCGCAGCGTGATACCCATCGGGGCCTCGTACTGCCCCGGGCGGGTGACGTGCCCGGACAGCGAGTACAGCGTCATGCCCTTGGACTTCTCGGTGCCCATCGAGCCGAACCAGTCCGCGCCGTTCTTCACGATGGCGGGAACCGACGCGATCGACTCGACGTTGTTGATAACAGTGGGGCAGCCGTACAAGCCCGCGACCGCGGGGAACGGAGGACGCAGACGGGGTTGACCGCGACGTCCTTCGAGCGAGTCCAGCAGCGCCGTCTCCTCGCCGCAGATGTAGGCGCCGGCGCCGGCGTGCACGACCACGTCGAGGTCGTAGCCGGTGCCGAGGATGTTCTGGCCGATGAAGCCCGCGTCCTTGGCCTCCTGGACCGCCTGCTGCAGCCGGCGGATCACGTGCAGCACTTCACCGCGCACGTAGATGAAGGCGGCCGATGCGCGGATCGCGTACGACGCGATGATGACGCCCTCGACCAGCGTGTGCGGCGAGGCCATCATCAGCGGGATGTCCTTGCAGGTGCCCGGCTCGGACTCGTCCGCGTTCACCACGAGGTACTTCGGCTTCGGGTTGTCCTGCGGGATGAAGGACCACTTCATCCCGGTCGGGAAGCCCGCGCCACCACGGCCGCGCAGACCGGAGTCCTTGACGGCAGCAACGACATCGGCCGGCTGCATACCGAGCGCCGTCCGGAGCGCGTCGTACCCGCCGGTGCGCTGGTACGACGCCAGCTGCCAGGCGTTGATCTGGTCCCAGTTGTCGGACAACACCGGGGTCAGCGTGTCGGCCATGGTCAGCCCTCCTTCGGGGTGTCGGAGCCGTTCGGGGCGGTCCAGTTCCGTTCGCGAGCCAGCCGCAGACCGGCCAGTGAAGCCTTGCCGCCGGTCGGGCCCTCGTCGGCGCGACCGTCGGGGAAGCCGGCCAGCACGCGCTCGGCCTCGCGCCAGGTGCAGATCGTGGCGCCGCGCGGCGACTTGACCTCGGTGCCCTCGCGCAGGTCGTCGACCAACTGGGTGGCCGACTCCGGCGTCATGTCGTCGAAGAACTCCCAGTTCACCGTCATCACCGGCGCATAGTCGCAGGCGGCGTTGCACTCGATGTGCTCGAGGGTGATCTTGCCGTCCTCGGTGGTCTCGTCGTTGCCGACGTCGAGGTGCTGCTTGAGCCGGTCGAAGATCAGGTCGCCGCCCATCACCGC
The DNA here is from genome assembly GCF_040675555.1 of Kribbella sp. NPDC049584. Classification (NCBI taxonomy): domain Bacteria; kingdom Bacillati; phylum Actinomycetota; class Actinomycetes; order Propionibacteriales; family Kribbellaceae; genus Kribbella; species Kribbella sp. NPDC049584. Next base: position 292,085 of record NZ_JBFAPF010000011.1, on the reverse strand, counting down.
GCACAGCGTGTTGGTGCAGACGCCCACGTGGTAGTCGCCGACCGGGCGGCGCTTGTACATCGTGTAGAAGGTCGCCACCGCCGACACCTCGGCGCCGGTCAGGCCGAGCAGCTCGGCGCAGATCTCGATGCCTTCCGGGGTGACCCGGCCCTCGACCGACTGCACCAGGTGCAGCATCGGCAGCAGCGCCGACTGGGCCTGCGGGTACCGCGCCATGATCTCGCGCATCTCCGCGATCGTGGCGTCGGTGATCTTCGAGTCGCCGGTGCTGTAGGGCACCGGCGTATCGGTAGCAGTCGTGTGGTTCTCGGCCATTTAGCGGTCCACTCCACCCATCACCGGGTCAAGGCTGGCGACGGCGACGATCACGTCGGCGACCTGGCCGCCCTCGCACATGATCGGCATCGCCTGCAGGTTTGCGAAGGACGGGTCACGGAAGTGCACCCGGTACGGCTTGGTGCCGCCGTCGGAGACGACGTGCGCGCCGAGCTCGCCGCGCGGCGACTCGATCGCCACGTAGGCCTGGCCGGCCGGGACCCGGAAGCCCTCGGTGACCAGCTTGAAGTGGTGGATCAGCGCTTCCATCGACTCGCCCATGATGTGCTTGATGTGGTCGAGCGAGTTGCCCATCCCGTCGGCGCCGACGGCCAGCTGGCTCGGCCAGCCGATCTTCTTGTCGGCCACCATCACCGGCTGGCCTTCCATCTTCTCCAGCCGGTCGGCGCACTGCTCGACGATCTTCAGCGACTCGTGCATCTCCTGCAGCCGGACGCGGAACCGGCCGTACGAGTCCGAGCTGTCCCAGGTCGGTACGTCGAAGTCGTAGGTCTCGTAACCGCAGTACGGCTGGCTCTTGCGCAGGTCCAGCGCGTAACCGGTCGAACGCACCGTCGGGCCCGAGATACCGAGTGCCATGCAGCCGGCCAGGTCGAGGTAGCCGACGTTCTGCAGCCGCGCCTTGAAGATCGGGTTGGCGTTGCAGAGCTCGGCGTACTCCTTGAGGTGCTTGTTCATCCAGGTGATGTACTCGCGGATCTTGTCCAGCGCACCCGGCGGCAGGTCCTGCGCGACACCGCCCGGCCGGATGAACGCGTGGTTCATCCGCAGGCCGGTGATCAGCTCGAACAGGTCCAGGGTCTTCTCACGCTCGCGGAAGCCGATCGTCATCACGGTCAGCGCGCCGATCTCCATACCGCCGGTGGCGATGCAGACCAGGTGGCTGCTGATCCGGTTGAGCTCCATCAGGAGCACCCGCATCACGCTGGCCTTGTCCGGGATCTCGTCCTCGATCCCGAGCAGCTTCTCGACCGCGAGGCAGTATGCGGCCTCGTTGTAGAACGGCGACAGGTAGTCCATCCGGGTGACGAACGTGACGCCCTGCACCCAGGAGCGGAACTCCATGTTCTTCTCGATGCCGGTGTGCAGGTAGCCGATGCCGCAGCGGGCCTCGGTCACCGACTCGCCCTCGAGCTCGAGGATCAGCCGGAGCACGCCGTGCGTGGACGGGTGCTGCGGGCCCATGTTGACGACGACGTGCTCTTCCGGCTCGTCACCGAGACCGGAGACGACCGAGTCCCAGTCCTGGCCGGTGACCGTGAAGACCTTGCCCTCGGTGGTGTCCCGCGTAGTCGCGTACGGGTCCGACGGTGTCGATTGTGTTTGGGTCATCAGTTGTACGACCTCCGCGTGTCGGGCGGTGGGATGACAGCGCCCTTGTACTCGACATCGATACCGCCGAGCGGGTAGTCCTTGCGCTGCGGGTGGCCCGGCCAGTCGTCGGGCATCTGGATCCGGGTCAGCGCCGGGTGTCCGTCGAAGACGATGCCGAAGAAGTCCCAGGTCTCCCGCTCGTGCCAGTCGTTGGCCGGGTAGACCGAGACGATCGACGGGATGTGCGGGTCGGCGTCGGGCGCCGACACCTCCAGCCGGATCCGGCGGTTGTGGGTGATCGAGAGGAAGTGGTAGACGGCGTGCAGTTCGCGGCCGGTCTCCTCGGGGTAGTGCACCCCGCTGACACCGGAACAGAACTCGAACCGCAGCGCCTCGTCGTCGCGCAGGTGCTGACAGACCTCGACCAGCTTCTCCCGCTTGATGTGCAGGGTCAGCTCGCCGCGGTCGACCACGACCTTCTCGATCGCGCCGTCGCCGACCAGCCCTTCGAGGCGGTCGGTGGCGCCGTCGAACCAGGAGCCGTACGGCTTCGGGGAGCTGCCCGGCAACGCGATCTGGCGCTTCAGCCGGCCGAATCCCGAGGTGTCACCGGTACCGCGGACACCGAACATGCCCTCGCGCTGCTCGATGACCTCGGCCTGCGGCGTCTGCGCGTCGCTGGCTGCCGACGTCGCCGGCAGGTTCTCGGGTTGCGTATCGCTCACCGGAGCAGGCCCTTCATCTCGATCGTCGGCGCCGCGACCAGGGCCGCAGCCTCCTGCTCGGTCTGCAGCGCCTTCTTGTGCGCGCCGAGCTTCATGTGCTGGATCTGGTCGTGGATCTTCAGGAACGCGTCCAGCAGCATCTCCGGCCGCGGCGGGCAGCCGGGCAGGTACATGTCGACCGGTACGACGTGGTCCACGCCCTGGACGATCGCGTAGTTGTTGAACATGCCGCCCGACGACGCGCACACGCCCATCGCCAGCACCCACTTCGGGCCGGGCATCTGGTCGTAGATCTGGCGCAGCACCGGGGCCATCTTCTGGCTCACCCGGCCGGCCACGATCATCAGGTCGGCCTGCCGCGGCGACGCCCGGAAGACCTCCATGCCGAACCGGGCGGCGTCGTACCGCGGCGCGCCGGTCGTCATCATCTCGATCGCGCAGCACGCCAGCCCGAAGGTTGCCGGCCACAACGACGCCTTGCGCATATAGCCCAGCAGGCCTTCGACCGTGCTCAGCAGTACGCCGGCCGGAAGCTGTTCTTCAAGACCCATGTCAGTCCCACTCCAGTCCGCCACGACGCCATACGTAGGAGTACGCGATGAAGACGGTGACGATGAAAATGACCATCTCGATCAGCCCGAACAGCGCCATCTGGTCGAAGGCGACGGCCCAGGGGTAGAGGAAGACGATCTCGATGTCGAAAACGATGAACAGCATCGCGGTGATGTAGTACTTCACCGGGAAGCGCCCACCGCCGACCGGCTGTGGGGTCGGCTCGATGCCGCACTCGTAGGAGTCCAGCTTGGCCCGGTTGTAGCGCTTCGGGCCGACCAGCGCGCTCACGGTGATGCTGCCTGCGACGAAGAGCGCCGCGAGCACACCAAGAGCGAGAATCGGTGTGTAGGGGTGCATCGCTGGGTGCTCCCTCCTTCAGCCGGTTGATTCAGTCGATCGGGTCAGCCCAGTTACCAGGACTGTGTTATCAGTACCGCTGTGGCTCAGCTCACTCGCCCCGCCGGTCAGGCTGCCGGGGCGAGCTTCGTGAGACCGTTGATGATCTTGTCCATCACGTCCCCGTCGCGCGGGTCGGTGAGGTTCGCGAGCAACTTCAAGGTGAACTTCATCAGCGTGGTGCGCGGCAGACCGTACTTCGTGCACAGCCGCATCACCTCCGGATTTCCGATCAGCTTCACGAAGATCCGGCCGAGCGTGTAGTAGCCGCCGTACTCCTGCTTCAGCGCCTTCGGGTACGCCGTCAGCGCGCGTTCGCGCTGGTTCGGCTGCCGGCGCAGTGCCTGGGCGGCGACCTCGGCGGCGAACGCCCCGGACTCCATCGCGTACGGGATGCCTTCGCCGTTGAACGGGTTGACCATGCCGCCGGCGTCGCCGAGCAGCATCAGGCCGCGGGTGTAGTGCGGCTGCCGGTTGAAGCCCATCGGCAGGGCCGCGCCGCGGATCGGGATGGTCTGGAACTCGTCGCGGAACTGCCACTCGTCCGGCGTGACCTTCAGCCACTGCTTCAGCAGGTCGGCGTAGTCGACCTTGCCGAACGCCTCGGAGGTGTTCAGGATGCCGAGGCCGACGTTGACCGTGCCGTCGCCCATCCCGAAGATCCAGCCGTACCCGGGCAGCAGCACCCGGCCGCCGGGCTGCTTCGGGTCGTCGGCCCACAGCTCCAGCCAGGACTCCAGGTAGTCGTCGTTGGTCCGCGGGCTGGTGAAGTACGTCCGCACCGCGACACCCATCGGCCGGTCGTCGCGCTTGTGGATGCCCATCGCGATGCTCAGCCGGGACGAGTTGCCGTCGGCCGCCATCACCAGTGGCGCCCGGAACTCGATGTCGGCGCCGGCCCGGCGGCCGTTGTCGTCGACCGGCTTCGCGGTGACGCCGACGATGAAGCCGCGGTCGTCGAGGATCGGAGCGCCCACATTGGTCCGCTCCCGCAGCCGCGCCCCGGCCTTCACGGCCTGCCGGGCGAGCATGTCGTCGAAGTCCATCCGGTTGCGGGTCAGGCCGTAGTTCGGGTGGCTGGCCAGATCCGGCCAGTCGAGCTGCAGCTGGTGCCCGGCGCCCTGGATCCGCAGACCGTAGTTGCGGATCCAGCCGGCCTCTTCGGAGATGTCGATGCCCATGTTGATCAGCTGCTTGGTGCCGCGCGGGGTGAGCCCGTCGCCGCACACCTTCTCCCGCGGGAACGCGGTCTTCTCCAGCAGCAGTACGTCGAGTCCGGCGTTCGCCAGGTGGTACGCCGCCGCTGATCCGGCGGGCCCGGCACCGACGACGATCACATCGGCGGTCTCCACCTGCTGCGCGCTCGGCACGCTCTGGCTCATCTCGATTCCTGGCCTGGCTGAGGGGGCTGGTGCGCTCGTGAATCGCTTCACGAGCACTCGTCACTTGACAGTCTAGGACTGCCTGACGCGGACACGAAACTCGCCCCAACCCCCTTGCAGGCAAGCAAATTACGCTTAAGTTCCGTTGCGTAATTAAACGGCCGTGCTTTTGCTCCGGGACGGCTTCACTCCGCGGTGGATGGCGACCAGGCCGCCGGTCAGGTTGCGCCACTGGACGTGGGTCCAGCCGGCCTCCTGGATCGTCCGGGCCAGTGGTTCCTGCGGGAGCCACGCGCGGGTGGACTCGGCCAGGTACTCGTACGCCTCGGGGTTGCTCGAGACCACCTTCGCGACCGCCGGTACGGCGCGCATCATGTACTCGAGGTACACGACCCGGAACGGCTTCCAGGTGGGATGGGACTGCTCGAGTACGACGAGGCGCCCGCCGGGGCGGGTCACCCGGAGCATCTCCTCCAGCGCGACCGTGACGTCGTTCACGTTCCGCAGCGCCCACGAGATCGTCACCACGTCGAACGTGTCGTCGGCGAACGGGAGACGCAGCGCGTCACCGGCGATCAGGTCGAGTTCGGGGTGCCGGCGCTTGCCCACCCGGAGCATGCCGACCGAGAAGTCGCACGAGACAACCTCGGCGCCGGCTTCACGGAGGTTGACGCTCGACGCACCGGTCCCGGCGGCCAGGTCGAGGATCTTCATCCCCTTCCGCGGTGCGATCTCCTTGAAGGTCTCCGGTCGCCAGTAGTGCTTCTCCAGACCCATCGTCGCGACCGCGTTGGTCCGGTCGTACCCCTCGGCCACGTTGTCGAACATGGCCGCCACGGCATGCGGTTCTTTACTCAGGTCTGCCTTGGTCACCTGTCTAGTTCATCACGGGGGACGCGGTCCGCCGGTGGGCAGGCATACGCTTGCATCTCGTGAGTACATCTCTTGGGAGCCGTCCGGCCGCCGCAACCCGGGGCCGCAGCGCGTGCGAGGAGTGGTCCCGTGAGTTTGTCTGAGCCGGCTCGCCACCAGGCTCCGCGCCTGGTGGTCCGCAGCCAGGTGGTCGACGATGTGTCCGCGCACCTGCTGGACCATCTGCCCGTCGGCGGCGGACTCGCCTGGGTCCGGCGGGGCGACGGCCACGTCGGCTGGGGCGTCGCCGCCCGGCTCGATGTTGCCGGTGGCAACCGCTTCCAGGACGCGATGCGCTGGTGGCAGGAGCTCACGTCGGCGGCGGTGGTGCGCGACGACGTCGGCGTACCGGGGTCCGGACTCGTCTGCTTCGGATCGTTCGGCTTCACCGACCAGGACCCGAGCGTTCTGGTCGTCCCCGAAATCATCGTCGGCCGTCGCGCCGGCACCACCTGGGTGACCACGGTCTCCCCGGCCAGCTCACTGGCCGCAGCTCCCGAGCTGGTCACCCACGAGCCGTCCCCGGTGTACGACGTGACGTTCGCGGACGGCGCCCGGACCGGGACCGACTGGTCGAGCATCGTCGCCGAGGCCGTACGCCGGATCACCGGCGGCGAGCTCGACAAGGTGGTGCTCGCCCGCGACCTGATCGCGATCGCGGCACAGCCGATCGATCTGCGCTGGCCGCTGCACCGGCTCGCCACGTCGTACCCGAACTGCTGGACGTTCTCCGTCGACGGGCTCATCGGCGCGACGCCGGAGCTGCTCGTACGCCGGGAGAAGGGCCTGATCACGTCGCGCGTGCTCGCCGGCACGATCCGCCGTACCGGGGACGACGCACACGACCTGGCACTGGCCGCGTCGTTGGCTCGGTCGTCGAAGGATCTCGAGGAGCACGAGTACGCCGTCCGGTCGGTCGCCGACGCGCTCGAGCCGCACTGCAAGTCGATGAACGTGCCGGAGACGCCATTCGTCCTCCACCTGCCGAACGTGATGCACCTCGCCACTGACGTCGCCGGCGTCGCGAACAACGGCGCGTCCGCTCTCGGTCTGGCCGCCGCGCTGCATCCTTCCGCGGCGATCTGCGGTACGCCGACGCCTGTCGCGCGCGACCTGATCGGCGAGATCGAGGGCATGCAACGCGGACGCTTCAGCGGGCCGGTCGGATGGATGGACGCGGCTGGTGACGGCGAGTGGTGCATCGCGCTTCGCTGTGGCCAGGCCGACCCGGAGAACCCGCGCCGCATGCGCTTGTTCGCCGGGGCCGGGATCGTCGCCGGCTCCAACCCGGACGCCGAACTGGCCGAAACAAACGCCAAGCTGGTCCCGATGAGAGACGCCCTAGGAGATTGAGTTGAAGCTCACCAAGTTCACGCATGCCTGTGTTCGGTTGGAGAAGGACGGGAAGGTTCTGCTGATCGATCCGGGATCGTTCAGTGAGGACGCCGCCTTCGAGAAGGCGGACGCGATCCTCGTCACGCACGAGCACCAGGATCACCTGGACGTCGACCGGGTCGCGGCGCTCGACGTACCCGTCTACACGAACGCCGGCGTCGCCGCGCAGCTGACGGCGCTCGGCGAGCGGGTGCAGGTTGTCGAGGGCGGGCAGTCGTTCGAGGCCGCGGGCTTCTCGGTGAGTGCCTATGGCAAGGACCACGCGGTGATCCTGCCCGAGTGGGGCGTGCCGTGCGAGAACATCGGCTTCCTCGTCGACGACGCCGTGTACCACCCGGGCGACTCGTTCACGCAGCCCGATCGCGCCGTACACACCAACCTCGTCCCGATCTCCGGCCCGTGGTTCGCGCTCCCGCCGGCCGTCGAGTACGCCCGCTCGATCAAGTCCCAGCAGACCGTCGGCATCCACGACGCCCTGCTCAGCCCGATCGGCCAGAGCATGTTCTCCCGCTTCCTCAACGCCGACGACCGGCCCTACCTCGGCCTCGCCCCGGGCGAGTCGACCGAGATCAACTGAATCAAGCGCTGAACTCGACGTCGACGAAGTCGGCCACCGGGCGGTAGCCGGTCTGGTGGTAGATCTTGTTGGAGGTGGGGTTGGCCAGATCCGTGTACAGGCAGGCCTGGTTGCCGGCGGCAAGGATCAGCGCGGAGACGTGGCTGGTGAGTGCGCCGGCGTACCCGTGGCGTCGGTGCTCCGGTGGTGTGTAGACGGGACCGACGCGGCAGACGCCCAAGAGCGGGAGGTGGTAGCCGACCATGCACACTGACTGACCGTCGACCTCCCAGATCCGCAGCGTCCGCTCCGCGAGGCGTTGCTCGGCCCACTCGCGGTTGTCGGTCGCGACCATGTCGGCGACCTCAGCGGCGAAACCGTCGCTCCAAGCGGCCACCAGGCCGACATCGTCCGCCCGCATCGGGCGCGGACCGCCGTCCGCCGACAGCGGGCATAGATCGATCAGCTTGTGCAGTCGGGTGCCGCGCGTCTCGGTCAGGCTTCCGCCCCGTCGCTCGACCCACCGCCGCGCGAACCTGTGCGCGGCCGGGCGGTCGCCCGCGACACCGGGGAGCTCGGGCAGTACGTCGGCGTACGCGTCGGCGATCGGTTCCGCCAGCTCCTCCTGGAGTGCACCGAGGTACACACCGCGGCCCGGCGTACGCATCGCGACGCCGATCACGTCCGGATCGTGCACGGAGACGAAGTACGACGGCTCGGACTCGGCCCGCGCCGTACCGTTCGCGCGTTCGTGGACGTTGCTCATGATGATCGTGTGCAGCACCGGATCCTGTTGCAGGAAAGGGAACACGGTCTGCTCGAACGCCTGCGGATCGCTCGTCACCCGGACATCCATGGCCCGGATCGTACGCCTGGCGACGGTGGCGGGTCGTCGGATTTACACTGCGACCATGTCCACCACGCGGTTGTTGCTGCTCGGCGTCGTGCGGATCTTCCAACCGGCGTACGGATACCAACTGCGCCGCGAGCTGATGACATGGAACGTGCAGGCGTGGGCGAATATCAACCCCGGCTCGATCTACACCGGCCTGCGGACGCTCGCCAAGCACGGCTACCTGCTCGAGCTCGAGCAGGACGGGGCGCATCGCCCCGGCCGGACGTCGTACAAGCTGACGACCGACGGCGAGACGGAGTACTTCTCGCTCCTGCGCAGCATGCTGTGGACCGTCGACGGCTTCCACCCTGACAAGATGCAGGCCGCCCTGGCCTTCATGTGGTCGCTCCGCCGCGACGAGGTCGTGGACGCGCTCGAGGCCCGCATCTCCCAGCTGGAGGCCTGGCTGAAGTCCGGGCCGTACTCCGAACGCCAGATCCGCGAGGACCCCGGCACGCCCAACCACGTCGTCGAGATGTTCCGCATCACCACCGCGCGCGACCGCGGCGAGCTCGAGTGGACCCGCCAGTTCCACGAACGCGTCAAGGCCGGCGACTACGCCTTCGCCGGCGAACCGGCCGACTGGGAGCCCTACCCCGGCATGGTCACGCACTGGGGCGAGATCCCCGATCCACCCGCTAATCAACATTGACTAGTCAAAGTTGATTAGTCACACTGGCTCGCATGATGATCGAAGCTCGTGGGCTGGTGCGGACCTTCAAGACCAAGCGGGGGCCCGTCCAAGCCGTGCAGGGTGTTGACCTCGATGTGGCCGACGGGGAGATCGTCGGCTTTCTCGGACCGAACGGCGCCGGTAAGACCACGACGATGCGGATGCTGGCGACCCTGATCAAGCCGACCAGCGGGAGCGCGACCGTGGCCGGTCGTGATCTCGCGAAGGACCCGGTCGGCGTACGTCGCGGCATCGGCTACGTCCCGCAGAGTGGGTCCACGCTGCCGGAGGCGATCGCCGGCGACGAGGTGGTCGATCACGCCCGGCTGTACGGCGTACCGAAAGCGAAGGCGTCCGCGGACGGGCAGCGGCTGTTCGAGGAGTTCGACCTGCCCGGCCTGTGGCGCCGGCAGTGCAAGACGCTCTCCGGCGGCCAGCGCAGGCGGCTGGACATCGTGATGGGCCTGATCCACGACCCGAAACTGATCTTCCTCGACGAGCCGACGACCGGCCTCGACCCGCAGGCCCGCGCGAACCTGTGGGAGCACATCCGCGGCCTCCGCGACCGCGGCGCCACGATCTTCCTCACCACGCACTACCTGGACGAGGCGGACGCGCTCTGCGACCGGATCCTGGTCATCGACCACGGCAAGATCGTTGCCTCCGGCACCCCGGAGAACCTCAAACAGCAGGTCTCCGGCGACGCGGTCCGTCTGAGTCTCGCCGACACCTCGCAAGCGCCTGCGGTGATGAAGATCGTCCAGGAGCTCGACGGCGCGGTGGAGGTCGAGACCGACGCCGACGTGGTCGGTTTCCGCATCCAGCGCGGCGGTTCGGTGCTTCCCGGCCTGCTCCGCTCGATCGATGCCCAGGGCATCGAGTTGCACGGTGTCGAGGTACACCATCCGACCCTCGACGACGTGTTCCTGACCATGACCGGCCGCTCGCTGCGCGACGAGCACACCACCGCCCCGATCGACGAGAAGGAAGAGGCCGTCGCATGACCGTCCTGCGTGAGACCTGGATCGTGTTCCACCGGCAGATGCGGCTCTCGCTCCGCAACCCGATGTGGTCGATCCTGATGCTCAGCCAGCCGCTGATGTACCTGTTCCTGTTCGGCCCGCTCCTCAAGCCGCTCACCGCGCAGATCAGTCAGGGCCAGGCCGCGAACGCCTACCAGGTGTTCATCCCGGGCCTGATCGTCCAGCTCGGGATGTTCGGCGCGATGTTCGTCGGCTTCGGCCTGATCGCGGAGTACCGCGCCGGCGTGATCGAGGCCGACCGCGTCACCCCGGCGTCCCGGATGGCGTTGATGGCAGGCCGCGTGCTGCGCGATGTCGTCGTCCTCGTCGTCCAGTCGATCCTCCTGCTCCTCGCCGCGCTTCCGCTCGGCCTGCGTGCTCCGTGGGGCGGCGTACTGCTCTCACTCGTGATCGTCGCCCTCCTCGGCGCGACCTTCGCCTCACTGTCGTACTCCGTCGCGCTGATCACCAAGAGCGAGGACGCGCTGGCCCCGCTGCTCAACGGCATCGCCATGCCGTTGCTGCTGCTGTCCGGCATCCTCCTGCCGATGCAGATCGGCCCGACCTGGCTGCAGCGGCTGTCCGACATCAGTCCGCTCAAGCACGTCGTCAACGGAGTCCGCGCGCTGTTCCGTGGCGACATCAGCAGCTCGGCATCGATGTGGGGCCTGTTCTGGGTCGTGCTGCTCACCGTGATCGGTCTGACCGTCGGAGCGCGCACTTTCCGTAAGGAGTCCGCCTGACGCTAGGCACTGTTCATTTGGTGGTCGCTCAGAGCCACTAGCGTTTCGCGTATGCGTTCGCCGATGGTCCGTGGGCTGGTCGGCTCTGTCGTCGTTGCTCTGGCCAGCCTGGTGACCTCGGTGGTGCCCCAGTCCTCCTGGGTCGCGAGCCTGCCGGTCACCGGCGATCTTCGTCACTCGCTGCTCGGCCGGATGGTCGGCCTCACGTTCATGGTCGCCGGGCTCGGGCTGATGGCCTGGGCCTGGCTGGCCGTGGGCCGCCGGGTCATGGCCGGCGAACGGCTCCCGCTGCTCCGCATGACGGCGTACTGGAGCGCACCGCTACTACTGGCCCCGCCGCTGTTCAGCCGCGACGCCTGGAGCTACGCAGCGCAGGGCGCACTGGTCGCCAACGGCTACAACCCGTACGACGTGGGCCCCGGCGTACTGTCCGGCCACATCATCGAGGCCGTCGACCCGATGTGGATGCAGACCCCAGCGCCGTACGGGCCGTTGCCGCTCGCGTACGGCGGACTGGTCGCGCACCTGACCATGAACCCGTACACGCTGATGCTGGCGCACCGCCTCCTCGCCGTACTAGGCATTGTGCTCATCGCCTGGGCAGTACCGCGGCTGGCCACCGCATGTCGTGTCGACCCGGCTTTCGCCACCTGGCTGGTCGTACTGAACCCGATGCTGATCACCCATGGCATCGGTGCGGCACACAACGACGTACTGATGATCGGACTGGCCTGCAGCGCGTTCGCAATAGCGCTGACCGGCCGGTGGGGTACGGCGGCTGTCATCGCGGGCGCCGCAGCAGCGGTGAAGCTGCCAGGTGGACTCGTGGTAATCGCCATCGCCGCAGTGATGAGCCCACTGGCCGGACGGCTGCTCCGGTTCGCCAGTCTCGCGATCGCAGGCGCTGTGTCGGTGCTGACGCTGTTCACCATCGGAGCCCTGACCGGTGTGGGCTCTGGGTGGTTCGGTGCGCTCGACGTGCCCGGACTGGTCCGGTCACCGTTCTCCATCGCCAATCTGATCGGCATGGCGGCGTCCGGCGTGCTCGGCTGGCTAGGCGAGGACACTGCGGCCGCGCAGGCACTCCAGATCGTCCGGCTGGTCGGAATGATCGCTGCGCTCGGACTGATCGCAGTGCTGAGTCTCCGGTCGTCGATCCACTACGCCGCACGCGCAGTCGGTATCGCACTGCTGGTAGTGGTCGTGCTGGGTCCGAGCGCGCACGACTGGTACTTCTTGTGGTGCCTGCCGTTCCTGGCCGTCGCGAGGCCCGGCCGGAAGCTGACGATGATCATGACGGCGGTCAGTCTGATCTTCACGATCGCCGCGCCGCTGAACTCGTCGCTGCGCGGAGCCACGATCCCGATCCTGACCACGACCGCGCTGGTGATCGCCGCGGCGCTGCCGCTGCTCAACCACCTCCGCACCATGCACCCGGCGCGGAAGACGGCGAAGGTCCCGGTTACAGCTGCTTGAGCGCGGCAACCATCGCCTCACCCAGCGGGCGGTGTCCGTCGCGCGAGACCTTCACCTCGACGACATCCATGCCGGCCACGGTCGGCGTCAACGCAGCACGCAACTCGTCGACCGTCTCGACGCTCGTGTACGGCGTACCCGTCGCGGCGCACAGTGCGCCGAGGTCCACGTTGTGCGGCGTACCGAAGACTCGCTCGAAGTGCGTGGCATGCGTCGGATCGCCCTGCTCCAGCGTGGAGAAGATGCCGCCGCCGTTGTCGTTGACGACCACGAGCCGCAGATCAGGACGCGGTTCGTCCGGTCCGATCACGAGCCCGTTGCTGTCGTGCAGGAACGCGAGATCACCGATCAGCGCGTACGTCGGACCCGCGTTCGCCAGCGCCGCCCCGACGGCCGTCGAGATCGTCCCGTCGATGCCGGCCAGGCCGCGGTTCGCGATCGTGCGGATCGGGACGATCGGGGCGAGGTCGAGATCGCGGATCGGGTTCGAGGATGCGACGACGAGCATGCCGTCGGCGCCGGCCGCCTCACCGACGAGGGCCGCGACGCGCGGTCCGCTCACGCTGTCCGCGAGTACCTTGTCGATCTCCGGACGGGCCAGCTGGTCGGCGTGCTGCCACCGCTCGAGCCAGTCGGTCGTATCGGCGCCGGTGACCTCGAGCCCGGTGACGACGGACCTCGCGCGCCGGGCCGGGTCCGGCCACAGACCGGTCGGCGAGACGACGATCATCTCCACGTCCGGCCGGGCCAGCAGCTTCGAGATCGGCCGGGACAACGTCGGGTGCCCGAACACCAGCACCCGTTCGATCTCCGATTCCAGAGAGCTTGCCTGCAGCAACAAGCGGTACGCCGAGATGACCGACGGACCGGTCCGCGCCCGGCTGGACGGCTCCGCGAACAGCGGCCACTTGCCGGCCTCCGCCACCAACCGCGCGGCCTGCGATGCACCGTCGCCTGCGACCACTACGGTCTTCGGTCCTGGTGAAATGACCGACGGCTTGCCGGCTGCGGCATGCACTGCAGTCCACGGGCCCGTGCTTCGGCCCTGCAACGACTCCGGCCACTCCGGTCCCTCTGTGGGCACCAGCGGCTCACTGAGCGGGCAGTTGAGCTGCACCGGCCCGGGGTCAGCAGACCGCGCACCTGTCGCGTTGGCGACCGCCCGCGCGACCTGGGACCGCCAGTACGCCACCTGCCCGATCTCGCGGACCGGCGTACCCATCTCGTGGAACAGCCGGACCGCTGAGCCGAACACCTTGATCTGGTCGGTCGTCTGGTTCGCACCGCTACCTCTGAGAGCCGGCGGGCGGTCCGCACTCAGGACGATCAGCGGAAGCCCACTGTGTGAGGCCTCCAGTACGGCGGGGTGCAGGTTCGCCACCGCCGTACCGGACGTGGTGACGACTGGGACCGGTAGACCGGTGCCGCGCATCAGGCCGATGGCAAGGAATCCCGCCGTACGCTCGTCGATCCGCACGTGCAGCCGGAGGCGCCCGGTGCGATCCGCCTCGGCGAACGCCAAAGCCAGCGGCGCGCTCCTGGAGCCCGGTGAGACCACCGCTTCCCGTACGCCGTTGCGGATCAGCTCATCGACGACCACAGTCGCAAAGGCCGTGGACGGGTTCATCCCGCACTCCTCACTCGCTCCAGGCGTTCTTCCCACACTTTGGTCCGCTCCGCATCGGCACGGGCCGCTTCCAGCAGTTGTGCATCCGGGATAACGCGCTTGACCGGCAGGAAACCATCGACTGCAACTAGTGGCTCAGCAACTAGTTCGGATGTGAACATCGACACCGTCGCCAAACCACATGCATAAGGGAGCTCGGGCAGCGCCGCCGCCAACGCCACTCCCGCAGCAATCCCGACCGAGGTCTCCAACGCCGACGACACGACCACCGGCAGCCCGATCTGCTCGGCGATCTCCAGGCAGGCCTGGACTCCGCCGATCGGCTGCACCTTCAGTACGGCGATGTCCGCGGCGTCGAGTTTCTTCACCAGCAGGGGATCCTCGGCCCGCCGGATCGACTCGTCCGCCGCCACCAATACGTCGGTGCGCCGCCGTACCTCGGCCAGCTCCTCAACGGTCGCCGACGGCTGCTCGACGTACTCGAGGTCGAAGCGCCGCAACTCCTTGAGGCTCCGCACTGCCTCGTCGACGGACCACGCGCCGTTCGCATCGATCCGCACGCGTCCAGTGCCGATCGCGTCGCGCACTGCTTCTACGCGCGCGATGTCGTCGGCCAGCGTCTGACCCGGCTCGGCCACCTTGACCTTCGCCGTACCGCAGCCACTTGCTCTCACTATCTCCGCGGCCTTTTCGGGACCGAGCGCGGGCACGGTGCAGTTGACGGGAACGCGATCCCGCACCGGCGCCGGCCACCCGACCTCGGCGGCTTCGCGCGCGGCGCGCAACCAGGACACGCAGGTCGCGTCGTCGTAGTCCAGGAACGGGCTCCACTCCGCCCACCCCGCCGGACCTTTGAACAGCATCCCCTCGCGGACCGTGATGCCACGAAACTTGTTCTTCAGTCCGATCGAGTACGTGATCACCGCACGGCCTCCAGCAATCCCTGGCGATCAACCTTGCCTGAGGCAAGCATCGGCAACGCGTCCAGCCTGATCACGTCCTGCGGAGCCCAGGTCCGAGGCAACGTCTCACTCACCCAGTCCCGCAACGCATCCCGTTCGATCCCGGTCGGTTCCCCGACCACGAAGGCGACCACTCGGGTCCCCCACTCGGCGTCCGGAGCGCCCAGCACCACAGCGTCCTTCACCTGCGGATGCTCGAGAAGCCGGGCCTGGACCGTGGTCAGCGTGACGTTCACCCCACCGGAGATCACCACATCGTCGACCCGGCCGACGACGCGCAGCCGTCCGTCCACGAGCTCGCCCCGGTCCTGCGTCCGGAACCACCCGTCCTTGAGCACCTCGGCCGTCAGCTCCGGCCGCAACCGGTAGCCGGAGAACAGCGTGCTGCCCTTGATCAGGATCCGCTGTTCGTCGTCGAGCAAGATCGACGTACCGTCCAGCGGCACCCCGGCGTACACACACCCACTCCCGGTCTCGGTCATCCCGTACGCCGGGATCGCGGTGATGCCGGCCTCCGCCGCCTTCGCCTTCAACGGCTCCGTCATCGACGCCCCACCGATGATGATCGCGTCGAAC
This sequence comes from Kribbella sp. NPDC049584, assembly GCF_040675555.1. NCBI lineage: Bacteria > Bacillati > Actinomycetota > Actinomycetes > Propionibacteriales > Kribbellaceae > Kribbella > Kribbella sp. NPDC049584. The sequence goes on along the minus strand of NZ_JBFAPF010000011.1, from coordinate 276,540 downwards.
GACCGCAGCGCGTCCGCGTCCGTCTCCAGATACCGCGTCAGCTGCGTCGGCACCATCGCCGTGTACCGGCGAGCGCCTGTCATCGCGGCCGCGCTCTGCGTGAAGCTCTCCCTGAGCATCACCGGCGTCGTACCCGCGACGAGCGACCGGGTGAGGATCTGCAACCCGCCGACGAAGTACGGCTTCATCGGCAGCAGCCACTGCCCCGGCCCGCCGAGCCGATCGTGCGTAGCAATCGCGGACGCGATCAGTGCCTCCCGCGACAGCAGCACGCCTTTCGGCTCGCCTGAGGACCCGGAAGTGGTCAGCACCACAGCACAGCCGTCCTCGACCGGCTCACCCGGCACCGCCGCCTGCTCTACCCGATCAGCCCCGACCGCATCCTCCGGCACCGGCGCGAACGGCGTACCGCTGCCGTCCAACACAGCGGCGAGCGCCGCCAGCACCGCATCCGGCGTCCCCGAAACCAGCCGCAACGTAGCCATAACACCCCGAGCGTACGGCCCGCCGCCCGGACGCCCGCTCACGGCTCGGCCATCCGCCGACCGGCCCACTTCCCAGGTTCGGCCTCGCGGCTGACAGAATCGACGGTCATGGCCACACCTGCCCAGTGGATCGAAGGCGCCCGCCCCCGCACCTTGCCCGCCGCGATCTCCCCTGTCCTCGTCGGAACCGGCGCGGCCGCGTACCTCGACGGCTTCGTCTGGTGGAAGGCCCTGCTGGCCCTCGGCGTCGCGCTGGCGCTCCAGATCGGCGTCAACTACGCCAACGACTACAGCGACGGCATCCGCGGCACCGACGAGAACCGAGTCGGCCCGCTGCGCCTGGTCGGCTCGAAGGTCGCCTCCCCCGGCCAGGTCAAGGCCGCCGCGTTCACCTGCCTGGGCATCGGCGCCGCCCTCGGCATCGTCCTCGCCGCGACCACCACCTGGTGGCTCCTGGTCGTCGGCGCCGCCTCGCTCCTCGGCGCTTGGTTCTACACCGGCGGCAAACGCCCGTACGGCTACCGCGCGCTCGGCGAGGTCAGTGTGTTTCTCTTCTTCGGCCTGGTCGCCGTCCTCGGTACGACGTACGCCCAAGCCGAAACCATCAACTGGCCCGCCCTGGCCGGCGCCGTCTCCGTCGGCTCGATCGCCTGCGCGCTCCTGGTCGCCAACAACCTCCGCGACATCCCCACCGACTCCGTCACCGGCAAACGGACCCTGGCCGTAGTCCTGGGCGCTCCACGCTCACGCCAGCTGTACGCCGCCCTCGTAATCCTCGCCTTCGCCCTAGCCGCGATCTCCGCAATCGCCACCCCCTGGACCCTCCTCGCCTTCATCGCCGCACCCCTAGCCATCAAGTCGACCCGAGTAGTCCTCAGCGACGCCGTAGGCCCCGCCCTAATCCCAGTCCTCAAAGCCACCGGCCAAACCGAACTCCTCTACGCCATCGGCCTAGCAGTAGGCCTAGCCCTAGGCGGCTGACAGCGGGCGGGAGCGTGGCCTTGAACAGGGTGCGGAGGCCTTGAACAGGTTATTTCCTGTCTCAGGACCCCACGACTTGTCCGAACCCCCCACGCGAGACGGGCGCCGCCTACTCCGGCTCGGTCCAAACGCCGGTGCGGGTGAAGGTTTCTAGGGTGATGGTGTACGGCGTGATGTCTATGCCGCTGGTGCGGAGCCAGGCGTCGTCGTAGTACGTGTTGCCGTAGCGCTCGCCGCTGTCGCAGAGCAGGGTGACGATGCTGCCGTGGGTGCCGGCCTTGCGCATTTCGGCGGCCAACCGGAGCGAGCCCCACAGGTTGGTGCCGGTGGAGCCGCCAACGAGCCGCCCGGTGACGCGGGAGCAGAAGCGCATCGCCGCGATGGACGCAGCATCGGGGACCGAGATCATCCGGTCGACGACACCCAGCACGAACGACGGCTCGACGCGCGGACGGCCGATGCCCTCGATGCGCGACGGCCGGCCGGTGGAGAACTCGTGGTCGCCGGCCTCGAACGCCGGGAAGAACGCGGAGTTCTCCGGGTCGACCACCGCGACCGACGTGTCGTACCGCTGGTAGCGCACATACCGCCCGATGGTCGCCGACGTACCACCGGTGCCGGCCCCGACGACGATCCACGTCGGGATCGGGTGCTGCTCGAGAGACAACTGCCCGAAGATCGACTCGGCGATGTTGTTGTTGCCACGCCAGTCCGTCGCGCGCTCGGCGTACGTGAACTGGTCCATGTAGTGCCCGCCGGTCTCTTCGGCCAGGCGCTTGGCCTCGCCGTAGATCTGGCCGGAGCGTTCGACGAAGTGGCAGCGGCCCCCGTAGAACTCGATCAGCTCGACCTTCTCGGGGCTGGTCGAGCGCGGCATCACCGCGACGAACGGGAGGCCGAGCAGCCGCGCGAAGTACGCCTCGCTGACCGCCGTGGACCCGCTGGACGCCTCGATGACGGTGGTGCCTTCGTGGATCCAGCCGTTGCAGAGGGCATAGAGGAACAGCGACCGGGCGAGCCGGTGCTTGAGCGAACCGGTCGGATGGACGGACTCGTCCTTCAGATACAGGTCTACGCCGGTACCTTCGGGCATCGGGAACACGTGCAGATGCGTGTCCGCGCTGCGGTTCGCGTCGGCATCCACGATCCGGATCGCCTCGGACACCCAGGCGCGCGCCTTGTCGTCCCGCCGGTCGACCTCCCGGCACACCCTGTCAGCCTCACTCATGCGGGCCAGGCTAGGACCTACAGCCCGATTTGAGTATTCCTACGCTGGGTGACCGGGCCCGGCGAGCGACAGGATCGAGCCCATGATCCCCCTCGGAGCGGTCGAGTTCTCCCCCGGCGACGTCGCCCTGATCCTCGCCGTACTGCCCCTCGGCGCCACCGCGCTCGCCCTCCCCGCAACTCTCATTTTCGCCTGGGTAGGTCACCAGCGCGCCACTCACCACCAAGGCTGGGCCGCGTTCGGATACTGGCTGACTGGTACGGCGATCTGCCTCGCCACGACCGCACTCGCGGCAGGCAAGGGCCTCGGCTGGTGGGCCGTCCCCCTGGGCTGGATCCCAACCCTGTTGCTGGCTCTGGCGCTCAAACCTCGACCAGACCCACAGGCGAGCTAAGTTGGGGGTCCATGACGAGCGGGAAGCAGGGGGAGCGATGAGCGAGAACGGCGATCGGCCGACGCGGCAGCGGGTGACGCTGACCGATATCAGTTCGCGGGCCTGGGAGCACCCTGCCGACCGCGGTGCGCTGGTGGCACTGCGGCAGTTGAAGGGCTTCGACTACCTCCTGCGGAAGATGTCGGGGATGATCAACGAGCGCGCGTTCCGGCTGCAGTTCCTCGGCTCGTCGATCCGGGTGGACGAGCGGCAGTTCCCGACCATGCACCGGCTCTACACCGAGGCCGGCGCCACCTTGGACGTCCGCCGGCTCCCCGAGCTGTACGTCACGAACAGCCCGATCTGGAATGCGATGACGATCGGCATGGACAAGCCGTTCATCGTGGTGAACAGCGCGCTGCTCCAGGGCATGGATGAGGAGGAACTGCGGTTCGTCCTCGGCCACGAGCTCGGCCACGCACAGAGCGGCCACGCGCTGTATCAGTCGCTACTGCTCTGGCTGATGCGTCTCACCGGCGCGTTCAACTGGATGCCGATCGGCGCGCTCGGGCTCCGCGCGATCGTCGCCGCCCTGCACGAGTGGTCCCGCAAGGCAGAGCTGTCGGGTGACCGCGCCGGTCTGCTCGCGACCCAGGACCCGGCGGTCGCGCTGCGGGTCCAGATGAAGCTCGCCAGCGGCGGTCAGCTCGCGGAGCTCGACACGACGGCATTCCTCGCGCAAGGCACGGAGTACGAGAGCGCCGGTGACCTGCGCGACAGCGTGCTGAAGCTGCTGCTGCTCGAGGCGCAGTCGCACCCCCTGGCCGTGAACCGCGCCCACGAGCTGCGCCGGTGGGTCGACGAGGGCGAATACACGACGCTCGTGTCCGGCGACTACCCGAAGCGCCAGGACGACGCCAGCGCGTCGATGTCGCAGGAGGCGAAGAACGCCGCGAAGTCGTACTCCGATGCGTTCAACCGCTCACAGGACCCGCTGGCCAAGCTGATCCGCGACCTCGGCGACGGCCTCGGCGGCGTTCGCGACTGGGTCTCGTCCAGGTTCCCGCCCCGAAACTGACTGGTCTGCCGTCCGGGCCGACTGCGATCCTGTCGGCGTGATCGACATACAGGCCATCGGCCCGGACGACTGGAAGTCCTGGAGCGAGCTCCGGCTCGCCGCGCTGGAAGAAGCGCCGTTCGCGTTCGGTTCCCAGCTCGCGGACTGGATCGACGCTCCCGAGGAGCGCTGGCGGGAGCGGCTCAGCGCACCCGGCGCCTACCAGGTGATCGCCTCGATCGACGGTACGCCGGTAGGCATGGCCGGCGGGTTTCCGGCCGACGGCCACGCCGAGCTGGTATCGATGTGGGTCGCGCCGGCGGGTCGCGGCAAGGGCGTCGGCAATGCGCTGATGACCGCCATCGAGGATTGGGCCCGCAGCATCGGCGCCACCGTCCTGAAGCTATCCGTTGTCCCCGGCAACGATCCTGCGCACGACCTCTATCTACGCCACGGGTACGTCGACACCGACGAGGTCGGCGACCTGATGGCCGACGGCGTACGCCGCGAGATCGTCATGCGGAAAACCCTGTAGCCAAAGACGAAGGGCCCGCTTCCCCCCTCCCGGGAAGCGGGCCCTTCGAGCATCAACAGCACTCAGCCCATGTGGACCGGGGCCTGGCCGTCGTTCGCCAGGTCCTTGTGCTTGATCGACAGGCCGACCAGCGTGATCAGCGCAGCGCCCAGCGCCAGGAACGCCGACCAGATGAACGCCCGGGTGAACCCGTGCGTCGTGGCGAGCGCAGTGAACTGACCCTGCAGCTGCTTGATCTGTTCCGGCGACTGCCCGGACTCGGCCGCCTTCTGCAGTCCTGGGGCCAGCTCGGCGAACTTGTCCTTGATCGCGCTGGTGGAGATCGTGCCCAGCAGCGCCAGGCCGACCGCACCACCGATCTGCTGCACGGTGTTCAGTACGGCGGATCCGACCCCGGAGTCCTCCGCGGCCACACCACTGACCGCGGTCAGCGTGAGCGGCACGAAGATCAGGCCCATGCCGAACGAGAGCACCAGGATGTACGGCAGCAGGTGCGTCCAGTACGTCGAGTCGACCTGGAGCCGGCTGAACCCGAACATGCCGGCCGCAACGAACACGCCACCGGTACCGGCGATCCACCGCGGGTCGATCCGTGCCACCAGCGTCGACGCGACCTGGGCCGCGAGCACGATGCCGAGGCTGAACGGCAGGAACGAGATACCGGTCTTCAGCGCACTGTAACCCATGATGCTCTGCACGAAGATGCCCAGGAAGTAGAACATCGAGAACATCGCCGCACCGACGATCAGCATCACGAAGAAGCTGACGCCGCGGGTCCGGTTCGCGAGGATCCGGAACGGCATCAGCGCATGCTTCGAGCGGGCCTCGATCGCGAGGAAGATCCCGATCAGCGCCAGACCGCCGAAGATGTACGTCAGCGTGAGCGCGTCGCCCCAGCCGTTGGTCGCGGCGTGCGTCAGGCCGTAGACCAGCGAGGTCAGACCGAGCGTGCCGGTGATCGCACCCGGCAGGTCGAACTTGCCGGACTGCCGCGCCGACTCACCCAGGAACCGGAATGCCAGTACGGCGACCAGCAGGCCGATCGGCGTGTTGATGAAGAACGTCCAGCGCCAGGACGCCTCGGTCAGCGCGCCACCCAGGATCAGACCGACGGCAGCACCCGCGCCGGACATCGCGGCGTACACGCCCATCGCCCGGTTGCGTTCCTTGCCGGCCGGGAACGTCGTGGTGATCAGCGCGAGCGCGTTCGGCGAGGCCGCCGCGGCCGCGAGACCCTGCAGGATGCGGCTGATCAGCAGCACGCTCTCGCTCTGCGCGATACCGCCGACGAACGACGCCAGGCCGAACAGGACGACGCCGAACACGAAGACCTTGCGGCGACCGAGGATGTCACCGATCCGGCCGCCGAGCAGCAGCAGACCGCCGAAGGCCAGCGCGTACGCGTTGACCACCCACGGCAGCGACGCGTCGCTGAAACCGAGCGCGCCCTTGATGTGCGGCAGCGCGATGTTGACGATCGTGCCGTCCAGCACCACCATCAGCTGCGCCATGCAGATCAGCGCGAGCGCGATACCGAGATTGCGGTGACCGTGGCCGTCGGGCTCGCCGACCGCGTCGGTCGGCCTGCCTTCCGGCGGATCGGCCTTGATGACTTCTTCGGACATAAGAAAACTTCCCCTCTTGGGCAGACTGTCTTGCTTTGTCGCGGACCGGCCCCTCACCGGTCAGCTCACCTGCGACCCCCGCGCCGCAGGCAGGATCACGTTGTCGATCACTCGGAGGATCAGGTCGTCGGTCGGTTCGACGCCGAGGATGTAGGCGTGGTGGATGATCACCGCGGGCAACGTCACCGACAGCAGGTCGACGTCGACGTCCGGCGCGATCTCGCCGCGCTCGACGGCACGCTCGTACACCTTGTTGGTCAGGGCCTGCCGGGGCGCCAGGAAGCGCTCGCGGAAAGCCTTCTGCAGCTCGTCGTCGCGATGCAGCGCGGTCAGCAGACCGGCGATCACCGACATCGGAAGCTCGTCGGTGAAACCGCCCGCGCCGCAGGCCATCGAGACCAGGTCGCCGCGCAGGCTGCCGGTGTCGACCTCCTCCGGCATCGGGCACCCCTTGGCCCGGCTGATCGCGTCGACCACCAGCTCGGCCTTGGTGGACCAGCGCCGGTACAGCGTCGCCTTGCTGGCCTTCGCCGCCGTCGCCACCGCGTCCATGGTCAGCCGGTCGTAGCCGAGCTCGGCCACCACCGCCACGGTCGCATCGAGGATCTCGTCCTCACGACCGCCCTCGACCCGCGGCCGCTGCCGTACGCCTACGTTGTCCACCTTCATCACCCTGCGTAGCTACAAGAACACCGATAGAACGAAACTGTTTCGTTTCATCCATCACTCTACGACTCATGTGAAGGAACGCACAAAGGATTTTCCGCGGAATTCACGAGTGGCATAGGTCACTCTCCGTACCAGTGGATCACTGGTACGGCGTTGTCACGCCGGACGGAGGCTCAGTCGTCGTCTTCGGCGGTGCGCGCCTGCTCGAGGCGCTGCGAGATGGTCGCGGCGCGGGTCTCGATCTTGCCGGCCAGCCGTTCGCGGGCGGCGCGCAGTACGAAGATCGAGAGGATCGACGAGATGATCAGGGCGACCAGGAGCAGCGGGAAGATCGTCAGCCAGCTGTGCAGCGCGAACCAGAGCACGGCGAAGCAGACGGCGAACAGCGCCGCCCGCAGACCGGTGTAGATCGCGAACTCTTTCATCTCAGACCCCAGCGTAGGAGTGCAGGCCGGAGACCAACAGGTTGACGCCGACGAAGTTGAAGATGAAGACGAACCAGCCGACGATCGCGATCGTCGCGGCCCGGCGGCCACGCCAGCCGGCGGTCGCGCGGGCGTGCAGGTAGGCGGCGTACACCACCCAGGTCACCAGCGACCAGACCTCCTTCGGGTCCCAGCCCCAGTACCGCCCCCAGGCGTGCTCGGCCCAGATCGGACCGGCCACGAGTACGCCGAACGTCCACAGCGGGAACGCGAACGCCAGCACCTTGTACGCCGTACTGTCCATCGCCTCAGCGGTCGGGAGCCGGCGCAGCGATGCGGACATGGAGCCGCCGGCCAGGACCTTGCGCTCGGCGCGGGCCTTGACCAGGTACAGCACGGAGACGAGGCCGCCGACCGTGAACGCACCGCCGGAGATCGCGGCGGCGGAGACGTGGATGACGAGCCAGTACGAGTGCAGCGCCGGGACCAGCGGGCCGGCCGGGGTGTAGAGCGCGAGGGAGGCCAGACCGAGTACGGCGGAGATCACGAACGTCACGCCGAGGCCGAGCCATTGCAGCTTGTACTTCTGCACGAAGATCAAGTAGACGATCGCCACGGCGAGCGACGCGGTGATGGAGAACTCGTACATGTTCCCCCACGGCACGCGCCCCGCCGCCAGCCCGCGCGTCACCACACCACCCAGGTGCAGAACGAACGCCAACCAGGTCAGCAGCAGCCCGATCCGACTGGCCGCGTCCATCCGCTCGCTCGACGCCGGAGCAGCCGATGCGTCGACTTCGGCAGTGGACTGCTCACCGGCTGAGCCGACCAATACCTCTTCCTTGACCTCGACCTTGGCTACCGGCGCGCGGCCCAGGGCCCACTCCATCGCATGGGAGATGAGGGCCAGGACGTAGATCACCGTGGCGGTCGGGATCAGCAGGTTGGAGACTTGTGCGTAGGTCTCCGGGCTCATGGCTGCTCCTCGTTGCTCGGGCTGGCGGGTCTCAGGCTCTTGGTGATGGCGTGGATCTCGTCGCCGAGGCCACGTTCGGGGCCGCGGTCCAGACCGGCGACCTCGACAACGGTACGCCCGTCCTCGTCGCGCACGCGCACCCAGGTACGACGCGGATGCACGAACAGCGAGCCCATCAGCCCGAGGATCGCCAGCAGGATGCCCGCCAGCGCGAGATCCGTCCCGGGAGTGTGGCTGACCTGCAGCTTCACCCACCGGCTGTATCCGTCGAACGTGATCGATCCGGCCTTGTCCGGCAGCGGGACGCTCTGCCCGGGCGCGAGCTGGAACCGCCACTTGTCGCCGTTCTGCTGGAACTGCGTCAGCTTGGTCTTGTCCAGCTGGTACACCGACTCCGGCTTCCCGGTCTCCGGCTGCGGCCGGCCGTAGTACCCGGTCATCACCAGCTCCGGGTTCAGGTCGTCGGGGAAGACCGACACCGGACCGTCCGGGCCGATCACCGCGGTCGGCAGGAAGAACCCTTCGAAGCCCAGCGTCATCGGCCGCGCGTCCGGTGCCTTGATCACGCCGAACGACGAGAAGTTCGAGTCCTGCGGCAGGAACGGCGCCGGCCCGGAGAACGCGACGTTCCCCTGCCCGTCCTTGACCGTCACCCGCGGCGCGTACCCGTGTCCGAGCAGGTAGACGCTGCTGCCGTCCAGCTTCAGCGGATGGTTGACCTGCAGCTCGTACGACTTCTCCGGCGCGTCCGGCGTCTCCTGGTAGGCCAGCTGCGCCTTGAACTCCCGCGCCGCACCCTTCTGCGGCCCGTCCTCCTGGAACTTCACCTGGAAGTCCTTGACGGTCAGCGAGAACGGTGGCAGGTCGTCGTCACCGCTGAACGCGCGTCCGGGCGTGAAGTCGTCGTACTGCGCGACCGTGTTCGAGAAACCGTTGCCCACGACAACCAGCACCGAGCCGCGGTACCCGAACAGCGAGCCCCACGCGACGCCGACCAGCGCGAGGATCAGCGAGAAGTGGAAGAGCAGGTTGCCCGCCTCGCGCAGATAACCACGCTCCGCGCCGACCGCTCCGTCGTACGCCTGCACGCGGAAGCGCCGCTTGCGCAGCTCGCGGGTCGCGGCCTCGAGTACGCCGTCCCCGCCGTCGACCTCGAACCGCTCGTACCCGGGCAGCCGGTTGAGGTTCCGCGGCGGCTTCGGCGGCCGGGCCCGCAAGCCCTTCGCATAAACAGAAAGCCGGGGTACGACGCAACCGATCAGCGAGATGAACAGCAGCAGGTAGATCGCCGAGAACCACGCCGACTTGTAGACGTCGAACAGCCCGAGCTTGTCGTAGAGCGGTCCGAGCGTCTTGTGCGCCGCGAGGAAGTCCGAGACCTTGATCGGGTCGATCGGCGTCTGCGGGACGAGCGATCCGGGCACCGCGCCGAGCGCGAGCAGGAACAGCAGCACCAGCGCGGTCTTCATCGAGGTCAGCTGCCGCCAGGTCCACCGCAGCCAGCCGACCAGTCCCATCGCCGGCGGTGTCGAAGGCTCCTCGGGCTTCGAGGAAGCCGCGATCCGGTCCTTGACGTCGCTCATCTCAGACCGCCGATCCGAAGTTGGCAACCCACTGCCGCAGGTCCGCGGTCATCGCATCCCACACTCCCGTCAGCAGCAACAGTCCCACCGCGATCATCAGTACGCCGCCGATCCGGATCACCAGCAGTTGGTGCTTGCGGACCCACGCCACCGCGCCCAGCATCCGCCGGAACGCCAGCGCAGCGACGATGAACGGAATGCCGAGCCCGAGGCTGAACACCAGTGCCAGCACCGCGCCCCGCCCGCTGCTGCCCTCGGTGGTGGCCAGCGTCATCACGGTCCCGAGCGTCGGACCGATACACGGAGTCCACCCGAATCCGAACAGTACGCCGAGCAGCGGCGCCGCCGCGATCCCGACCGCCGGAACCCGGTGCACCCGCAGGTCCCGCTGCATGAAGCCGAACCCGCCGAGGAAGATGATGCCGAGCACAACGGTCAGTGCGCCGAGCACCCGCGTGATCGCGGTCTGGTGATCGATCAGCAGATCACCGGCCTTGCCGAACACCACCCCGGTCAGGATGAACACCGCGGAGAAGCCGGCCACGAACAGCGCCGTACCGGCCAGCATCCGGCCGCGCTTCGCCGAGTCCAGCTCGGCCGCGGACAGACCGGTGACATAGGAGAGGTAACCGGGCAGCAGCGGGACGACGCACGGCGAGAAGAACGAGATCGCGCCGGCGAGCACCGCGATCGGCAGTGCTACCAGCATCGACCCCGTCATCGAGTCGGCGAACCACTGTCCCATCAGCTCAACCGGCGTCCTTGACCATGCCGAGCAAGGTCTGTTTGGTGACTTCGCCGACCACCCGCCCGGCCACCTTGCCGGTCTTGTCGATCACCAGCGTGGTCGGGATGGCGGCCGACGAGATCTGGCCGCGGAACCGCAGCAGGCCCTTGCCGTCCGGGTCGTAGAGGTTCGGGTACGGCACCGCGAACTCCTGGACGAACTTCTTCGCCTGGGCCGGATCGAGGTCGCGCGTGTTCAGCCCGATGAACTGCACCGACGGGCCGAGCTCCTTCGACGCCGCGACCAGGTCAGGTGCTTCCTTGCGGCACGGCGGGCACCACGAGCCCCAGACGTTCAGTACGACGACCTTGCCGGTCTGGTCGGACAGCGTCCAGGTCTTCCCGTCCAGCGTCTTCCCGGTGAGCTCCGGAGCAGCCTTCCGGTCGCCGGCCGCGAACACCGACACGTTGCCGTTGCCACTGACGAAGCCCGACTGGCCCTGCCGGTTCTGCGCGGCCTGCTGACCCGAGCTGCACCCCGCGAGGAGGAGCAGACCGGCCACTGCAACCGCCGTACGTCGGATCATCACGCACCGCCGACGAACTTCTTGGGGGGCTTGACCGGCAACAGATCCTTCGCGGGCTCTGAATAGCCGACCGAGACGATCTGGTCGCCGTGGAAGGTGAACGACGTCAGGCTGGCCAGGCTGCACTGGCGCTTGCGCGGGTCGTGCAGCATCCGGCGACCCTCGATCGCGGACCGGACGGTCCAGATCGGCAGTTGGTGCGACACGATCAGCGCCTCGTGCCCGGCGGCCTTCTCCCGGGCGGTCTCGATCGCGTCGCGCATCCGCCGGACGATCTGCTGATACGGCTCACCCCAGGACGGCTTCCAGGGATTCCGCAACAACCACCAGGCGCTGGGCCGGCGCAGCGCACCGTCTCCGACGCCGAACTTCTTGCCCTCGAACAGGTTCGCCGCCTCGATCACGCGCTCGTCGATATCGGGGGTGAGCCCGAACACCTTGGCGATCGGCTCCATCGTCTCCTGGGCCCGCTCCAGCGGCGAGCTGACCAGGTGCACGATGTCGCGGCCCTTGACATGCTCGGCCACACGCTCGGCCATCGTGCGCCCGAGTTCGGACAGGTGGAAGTCGGGGATCCGGCCGTACAGCACGCCGGTCGGGTTGTGCACCTCGCCGTGACGCATCAGGTGCACGACCGTCGTTTCGGTCACCGCTGTCCCTTCAGTCTTGTACTGCGGCTTGTACTGCGGCTGGTACTGCGGCTGCAGCCCGAGCAGCCGGGGCGAGAGCCGACTCCAACGCGGCCAGCGCGTCGTCGTCGATGGCCGCACTGACGAACCAGGCCTCGAAGGCGCTCGGCGGCAGGTAGACGCCGGCGTCCAGCATGGCATGGAAGAACGCCGTGAACCGGGGCAGCACCTGAGCGTTGGCACCGGCGAAGTCCCGGATCTCGGCAGGTCCCTCCGAGGACTCCACGAAGAAGACGCTGAAGAGGTTCCCGGCCGCCTGGATGACGTGCGGCACACCTTCCTTGTCCAGCGCGGTCGACACCAGCCGCTGGATCGTGAGCGACGTCTCGTCGATCTTGGCGTAGACCTCGTCGGTCGCCAGCCGCAGCGTGGTCAGACCGGCGGTCGTCGCGATCGGGTTCCCGGACAGCGTCCCGGCCTGGTAGACCGAGCCCTCGGGCGCCAGGTGGGCCATCACATCCGCCCGGCCGCCGAACGCAGCGGCCGGGAAGCCGCCGCCCATCACCTTGCCGAACGTCATCAGATCCGGCTGTACGCCGTCGACGCCGTACCAACCGGAGCGGGTGATCCGGAAGCCCGTCATCACCTCGTCGGAGATGAACAGTGCGCCGTTCTCGCGGCAGGCCTGCGCCAGGAAAGCGTTGAAGTTGTCACGCGGCGGGACGACGCCCATGTTGCCGGGCGAGGCCTCGGTGATCACGGCCGCGATCTGGTCGCCGTACTCCGCGAACGCCGCGGTGACGGCGGCTTGGTCGTTGTAGGGCAACACGATCGTGTCGGCCGTGGTCGCCTCGGTGACCCCCGGCGTACCGGGGATGCCCAGCGTGATGACACCGGAACCGGCCTGGGCCAGCAGTGCGTCCACATGTCCGTGGTAGCAGCCGGCGAACTTGATGATCTTGGCGCGACCGGTGAACCCGCGGGCCAGCCTGAGCGCGGACATCGTGGCCTCGGTCCCGGACGACACCAGCCGGACCTTGTCCACCGGCGTCCGGGCGACGATCTCCTCACCGAGCAGTACTTCGGTCTCGGTCGGCGTCCCGTACGACGTACCCCGGGCGACCGCGGCCTGGACGGCGGCGATCACCTCCGGGTGAGCGTGTCCGAGCAGCAGCGGACCCCACGAGGAGACCAGGTCGAGGTAGCGGTTCCCGTCGACGTCGGTCATGTGACATCCGTCACCAGATGCCATGAAACGCGGTACGCCGCCGACGGCGCGGAACGCCCGTACGGGAGAGTTGACCCCGCCCGGGGTGACGGCGGAGGCCCTGTCGAAGAGCGCGGCGGACTGTTCTGTGTGTGCGGGCACGCCGGACATTCTCCCCGACCGGCCACGCGGGCCGGTGGGCAGGGCGGTCGGAATTACACGGGTGGATCGTGCGCAGGGGGTTCACAGCGGCTTTGTTACGCGCCAGTATGGGTACCCGGTAACCGCACGTACACGGTCTCGTCCGGCGCGTAACCCACGCAACGGGGCGGACGTTAGACCTATTACGACGGCGACCGGGAAAGACACAAAGACTGTCCGCAGCGTGGGGCCGGGCTGGTCGATGAGTCACGGAGGGGAATCATCGATGGCGAAGGGCAAGCGCCGCGCCACGGGTAGTGGTTGGCGTCAGGTGGCGCCGCTGATCCCGGTGGCGTTGTTCGCGAGCGCATTCACCGTCAGTGCCACGGATGATCCGGCGGTCGCGACGGCGTCGCTGGAGCAGGGTCTGTCCGGAGGTAACTCGGTCGTCGTTCCGAAGCAGCCGATCTCCCAGCCGGCCAACGTGCCGCAGCCGGGTGTGGTCGGTCCAGGCGTCGATCCTGGCGAGCAACCGACCCAGGTGGTCTCCGGACTGTCGAAGAACGGCATCCCGAACGCCGCACTGAAGGCGTACTCGCGGGCCCAGCAGGTGCTGGCCCAGGCCGACCCGTCCTGTCACCTGCCCTGGACGCTGGTGGCTGCGATCGGCAGGGTCGAGTCCAACCACGGCCGCTTCGGCGGCAACGCGCTGAACTCCCAGGGCGTCGCGGTTCCCGGCATCTACGGTCCGCGGCTGGACGGTTCGTCCGGGACGGCCCGGATCTCCGACACCGACGCGGGCGCGTTCGACGGCGACGGAGCGTTCGACCGCGCGGTCGGCCCGATGCAGTTCATCCCCGGCACCTGGCGAGCCATGGGAGTTGACGGCGACGGCGACGGCGTGCGGAATCCCCAGGACATCGACGACGCGGCCATGTCGACCGCGGTGTACCTGTGCTCCGGCAAGACCGACCTGTCCAACGCCTCCGACCTCAACGCGGCCGTGCTGCGCTACAACCACTCCCAGCAGTACGTCGACCTCGTGGTCAGCATCGCCAAGGCGTACGCCGGCGGCAGCTGGATCGCGGTCGGCAACGGGACCTCGGGTGACGACGTCGACGACGCCGGCAAGCAGCTCGGCGGCGGCGACATCAACGCGCCGTCGGACAAGAACCTGCCGAAGACGATCGACCTCCCGACACCACCGCCTTCGGTAATCACCACGCCGACGGACGAGCGGGACGGGACCCGGCCGACGGTCATGCCGACGCAGCGCCCGACGTCGAAGCCCACGTCCGACAAGCCGACGTCGAAGCCGACGCCCGGTAAGCCGACCACGACCAAGCCGACGTCGAAGCCGACCACTCCGACCACCACGACGCCCGGGGTCGCGACCCTGACGACCGCGGCGGGTCTGATTGTCGGCACGGTCGGCTCCACGGTGGGCCAGCTGCAGGCGGCCACGACGTACTGCCAGTCCGAGATGGCGAAGGTGACGATCACCAAGCCGACCCAGGACCAGCTGCAGAAGTGCGTGACCGCCTACCAGACCGGTGGGGCGAAGGCGGTCGACCAGGTCATCCGCAACCTGCTGTCCCTGCTCGGACTGCTGGGCGTTCTGGGCGGAGGCATCCTAGGGAGCTGATCCCCACAGACCGGCGCGCCTGCCCCCACCCCTCCCTAGGCGCGCCCCTGGCGACGCCACGGAGCACATCCCCCCGGCTTCGTGGCGTCGCCTTTTTAACGATCAGACGCGGCTGACGATCAGATGCGGCTGACGATCAGACGCAGCTGACGATCAGAGGTAGCTGAGGTTCAGTTCTCCCAGGCGCGGTCGATGGTCTGGGTGATGCTGTTACCGATCAGATCCTTGGCGGTCACCCGGATGCTCGGGTAGGAACCGGCCGGAACCTTCGCCCGGACGGTGCCTCCGATCCCGCTGAGCGACAGCTTCTGCCAGGTCTTCCCGTCGTACGAGATCTCAGCCGTCGTCCGGAAGATCCCCGGACCGCGCACGCCCGGTTGATACCGCGGCGTGAGCTCGAGCCACCCGTCGGTGTGCTTGTAGTCGACCTGCACGAGCGGCAGCACTGCCCGGGTCTTGGTCGGCACCGACAGGAAGTGCCACGTCGTGTGCGTCGACGTCGAGGTGGTCGCCCAACTGTTCGGGCCACGTTTCTGGTCCAGGGTCAGGTCGTACCACGCCGCCCGCGCCGGCACCGCCCACTGCGCCACCGACCAGTCGGCACTCCCGAGCTGCACGCCGTTGCTGAGCTTCATGCTCGTCACATCGCCGCGATCACCCCAGCCGAACACACTCCGATCACCGCTGACGTACTGCGGAATCGCGATCCGCAGCGCATTCTCGAAACGTGCCGGCGGCCAGCCCTGTGCCACGTCGCCGGCGGAATCCGACAACCCGGGGACGGCGGGACGCATCAGCGATTCCCACCAGCCACGGGTGACCTGCTCGCCCGGACGGTACGAACGCGGGATCGTCGACTCGTACCCGCTCTCGTTCCACTCCCCCGCCGACGTCGTCTCGTCCCAGGTCACGCCCTTGAGATCGGTGACGAGGTAGTCGGTACGGCTCACCGGACCGGTCACCGCTCGGGTCGAGGTCAGCCCGGTGCTGATGCCAGGCAGGTGCGCGATCCGCTGGTCGGTGTGCAGGAACCATGCGTCGTTGCGCTGGAAGTTCGTGGTCACCACGGCCGGGTGCATCTTCGCAACGTCGTACGTCAGCGGTCCCTTGACCGTCGACGGTCCGATCGCGACGTCGTACCGGTAGGTGCTGTCGAGGACACCGCTCAGCTTGAGTGAGACCGGGCCCTTCGCGAGCGTGGACAGTAGTTGCTTCCCCTGTTCGGAGCGCAGGAGGTAGAGCGGGATGTCTTGCTCGGTCCCGGTCGACCAGAAGCCGGGCGCCTCGTTGTAGAGGAACACCACCTTCGCGCCGGCCGCCTTCGCTGCCTGCACCTGTGCGATCGTGTCGTCAGGCGACGTCCAGCGGATCAGCGCGATCTTGCCCTTGGCGCCGGTCAGCTCCGCCGGCGTACCGTCGCCGCCGTTGTAGAGCGGGAGGTTCTCGTTGCCGACGTACACGGTCCGGTAGGAACCCGAGTCGGGCGTCGGCAGCCGTCCGGCGCCCGGTACGTCGACGGTCAGCTGCGGCTGGGCGAGATCCCAGCGTTGCACGACCTGGAAGGTGCCGTTGGCAACCTTGCCGAAGTCCTGCACGTAGATGCCATTGGCAACCTTGCCGTCGAACCCCCAGCCGGACACGGCATCCCGGCCGCCAACCTTACGGTGCCAGGCGATTCCGATGCTGTGCGCGTCGGCCGGCCGCGGCGTCTTGATCGTCACCTTGTGCGCGGTCCGGGCGTCGAACGTGAACGTGCGGTCGCTGCCGATCCACTCGTCCGGATCGCCGAGCAACGTGATCGAGTTCGCCCAGTTCGCCTCGTCGCCGCCCACGGCGTACGCCATCACGCTGTAACGCCCGGTCGGTACGTCGAGGGTGCGGCTGCCGTTCTCGTCGAAGGCGATCGCATTGACGTCACCGGTGTCCTGGTTCCACAACTGCACGCCGCTCGCGCCGGCCTCGGTGGTGGCGGGCTTGCCGTTGCGGCCGATCGCCTTCACGGTCACCTGGTTCAACCGACCGCCGGCGGCAAAGCCGAGCCCGGTCCGGACGACGCTGCTTCCGCTGCGCGCGGTCAGTACGCCGGCGTACTTCGCGGGCTTGGTCTTCGCGAGATCAAGCGTGACGGTCGCGGACGCCGTACCACCGGCGGGGATGGTCAGCCGGGCTGGGCTCACCGTCAGCCCGGCCTTCACCCCCGCCGGAGACTGTGCATCGACCGACAGGGCGAGCGTCACCGGCCGGGTCGAGCTGTTGCGGTAGGCAACCTTCCGTCCGACCGGCGCGGGCGCGACCGGGCCGGTCCAGGAGAGGTCGCCGAAGAACAGGTTGGCGGAGTCCGGGAGGACCTTCGGGTCGAGTGCGTTCGGGATGCCGATCTCGCCGAGGCCTTGCTCGTCGGTGCGGGCGCCGGCGGACGGGACCGCGGTCGAGGCCAGCGCGGCCTTCAGCTGCGGACCGGTCCAGTCGGGGTGGCGCTGGGCCAGGATCGCGGCGGCGCCGGCCACGTGCGGCGTCGCCATCGACGTACCGCTCATCGCGGTGTAGTACTGGCCGAGGATGTGGCCCTGCGCGGTACCGGCGGCCCGTGCCGCGGCGATTTCCACGCCCGGTGCGGTCACCTCGGGCTTCAGCGCACCGTCGCCGAGGCGCGGACCACGGCTGGAGAAGCTCGCGAGGCTGTCATCGCGGTCGACCGCACCGACGGTCAGGGCCTCGGAAGCCGCGCCCGGAGAACCGACGGTTTCCTCGGCGCCGGAGTTGCCGGCCGCGATGACGAACAGGGTCCCGCTGGACTTCGACAGCCGGTCGACGGCCTCGCTCATCGGGTCGGTACCGTCCGACGGTAGGCCGCCGAGGCTCATGCTGACGACCTTCGCGCCCTGCTGGACGGCCCACTCCATACCGGCGATCGCCTCGGAGTCGTAGCCGCCGCCGGTGTTGTCGAGCACCTTGCCGATCAGCAGCTCCGCGCCGGGCGCAACGCCCTTCCGCTTGCCGTCGGACGCAGTACCGAGGCCGGCGACGATCGATGCGGTGTGCGTGCCGTGGCCATGCAGGTCCTGGACCGCCTCGTCCGGGACGAAGCTCTCCGACGCAACGACCTGCTTGGCCAGGTCTGGGTGTCCGGCGTCGTACCCGGTGTCGAGAACGGCCACCTTGACGCCGTGGCCGTCGTACCCCTGTTTCCAGGCGGTCGGCGCGCCGATCTGCTGGTTCGACTGGTCGTCCGTGGCGTGGGTGCGGCCGTCGAGCCAGATCTTGGTAACCTGCCCGGTCTTGAAGGTGGTCGGCCCGCTGATCCCGTCCCAGAACGCCTTGGCGTCGGACTTCCGCACGGTGACCGCGCTGCTTCCGACGCTGGTGAGGGTACGCCGAAGGGTCGCGGCCGTCGGTGTGGTTGGCGGTGTGGTTGGCGCGCTGCGCAGGGCGGCCGGCGCGGTCAGGAGGAGGGGTAGCTGATCGCTGCTCGCGTCGTCGTACCCCTGCGCGGCGAGTTCGGTGAGGTTGAAGAGGCGCTTGTCCAGGCGGCCCGCGGTGAGCAGCGGGTAGGCCTCGGACGGGATCAGGCTGAGCTCACCGTCGAACGTGCCGAAGTAGTACGGCTCGTCGTCGGTCAGCCGGGCCGATACCTGCCCGTTGGCGCTCGTGGTCAGCTCGGCGACATCGCCGGTGACGAGCGTGATCCGCTTGACCGACGCGCCCGGCGTCGGGTTGACGGCGCCGGCCGGCTGGGCGGCACCGGGCGGGGCGGGGTGCGCCGGAGTGGTCGTCAGCAGCAGGGAACTGACGACCACCGCGGCGAGCAGGCCGGACGCGGACCGGAACGATCGGCCGAGTGACATCGAGTACGGCACGGCGGGACACCTCCCGATGCCCCGACCCACGCGAGGCCATCAGCGGGAGCCTCACAGTTGCCCCGGGCCCCAGTCCACCGGTCCCGCTGACGAACACCCGCCATGACCGATTCCAGCCACCTTGAGCACGCACCAACCACACCACCCGCGGACAGGTGGTTGGCGGGTGCCCAAGGTCAGGCGAAGCGCTTGGCGACGTTCTCGACGCGCTCGAGGAGGTCCAGGTCGTAGGCGACGCCGGGGACGTAGAAGATCACGTAGTCGGCGCCGGCCTCGAGGACCGCCTCGACCTTGTTCGCGATCTCGTCCTCGGTGGCGATGAAGTTGTCGTTGTCGAACTTCTCCCGGTTCATCGGGCCGAGCGCCTTGGCGGTCGCCTTGGTCGGGTCGTCGCCCTTGTCGATCGGGAACACGTTGAAGTTCGTCGACTTGATGATCTCGTCGTAGTCCCGGCCGACCTTCTGGCAGTGGCCGCGGAGGATCTCGGCCTTCTCCTTGAAGGCCTCCGGGTTGCCGCCGCCGATGTTCGCGGCGTCGGCGTACTGCGCGACCAGCTTCAGCGTGACCTTCGGGCCGCCGCCGCCGATCCAGAAGCTCGGGTGCGGCTTGCGGACACCCTTCGGCTCGTTGATCGGCGCGTCGATCGAGTAGTACTTGCCGTTGTAGACCGGCTTGTCCTCGGTCCACATCTTGTAGATGATCTCGGTCGCCTCGCGGAACGCGGCCATCCGCTGCGGGATGTCGGTCCACTCGTAGCCGTAGGCCTTCCACTCGTGCTCGTACCAGCCCGCGCCGATACCGGCGTACAGGCGGCCGTGGCTGGCGACGTCGACGGTGGACGCGATCTTCGCGTACAGCGACGGGTTGCGGTACCCGTTGCAGCCGACCATCTGGCCGATGTTCACCCGCTTGGTGTCGCGGGCCAGCGCCGCGGTCGCGCTCCAGCACTCGAACGTGGTGTTGTCACTGGGCTCCGGCACCGTGTGGAAGTGGTCGAAGAGCCAGATCGAGTCCCACGACTGCTCGTCGGCGCGCTTGGCGACGTCCGTCATCGCCTCCCACTGCTCGATCGGATCGGCGATCTCGGCCAGATCCATCTTCCAGCCTTGCGGGACGAATACCCCGAAACGTGTAGTCATGCCGCCATCCTTTCCGGGGATGGCGGCATGGGTCCATCACTATGAGTACTGAATTTGTACTCAATCGGACCACTACAGCTTCTTAATCCACTCTGCGATCGCCGGGGGATTCACCCCGCGACTCACCGGGCGCTCAGGACCCCCGCTCCGACGCCAGGGCCGGAGCGGTGGACCGCCCGTGCGGCGAGGATCGCGTTCAGGGCGATCGGTGCGACTCGTCCGCCGAACTCCTGCCGGGTCAACGCTGCGACACCGGCTGCGGTCGGCGCGGAGGCCGACGTACCGAAGAAGCGGCAGTTGCCGGTGACCGTCGTCGGACAGGTGCCGGAGCCGAAGCCGCCGGCGCCGCTGACCGAGACACCGTCAGCCGCGAGCCAGTACGGCGCCGGGAAGCTGATCGATCCGGGGCCGGCGATGCCGCGGCACGGACCGGGCTTGCCGCCCGGGCAGCGCGTCGTGGTGAGGAGCTGCGTCGGACCGGCTGCGCTGTACGACTCGAGCGGCGCGGTCACCGGGTCGGTGGACACGCTGGCGTTGACGGCGCCCGCGCTGGTGGCGAAGCCGATGTAGTTCGAGTCCGGGTTCATCGAGCCGGCGCGCTCCGGCGGGTCGAGGGTCTGCACGCCGGCCGAGAGGGCACGCCACCGCAGGTCGAGCGTCGGTGCCTTCCGCGCGGACGAGGTGCCCTGTACGTCGACCACGAGCTTGACGGCCTGCGGTGCGTTCGTCAGGTTGTCGTACTCGAACTGCTCGATCGTGTCGCCGACGCCGTTCGCCTGGACGCCGGTGCTCGACGCGAGGCACTTCGTACCCGTGCTGTCCATCAGGTACAGGTTCAGGTCGGTGAAGCCGCCCTGGCCCGCGGTCGGGTAGATCGCCCGCGGCTCGCTCCACTGCAGCGTCGGCAGGACCGCTGCGCCAGGCAGGAGGTTCAGGTCGTACGTCGTGTCGTCGCCGCGCAGCTTCACCACGTTGTCGGGGGCATCCGGGCAGCCGGTGAACGGGCCGGTGACGCCGTCCGGGCCCTTACCCGTGCCGACGGCCGCGACGCGCGGGGCGTGCCGGGCACCGAGGTTGCCGGCCGACGAGCTGACCCAGATCCCGCGCTTGGCGAGCGCCTCCGCGGTGGCAGCGCCGAGGCCCTGCTGGAACGCGGGCTCGTCGTCCAGCGCGATGTCTTCGGCGATCATCGTCACGCCGGCGTTGGCCAGGATGTGGAAGGCCTCGAAGTAGTCGGCGTTGGTCACACCCGTGCTGGCGAACGCGAGCCGCGCGTCCGGCGCCATGTCGTGGATGATCTCCATCATCGCCGTACCCTCGTCGTCCGTGTACTCCGCAGCTTGTCTGAGGACCTGGACGTTCGAGGGCAGCTCACCAGCGGCGACCGCGTCGGCGAGGTGGTCGACGTCGCCGGAGATCACGCCGACCTTCTGGCCTTTGCCGGTGAGACCGCGCGCCTGCGCCGCGTCCGCCTTGTGCAGCTGAACGCCTTCGGCGGTGACCGGGCCGACGTCGACGGCCGGTCGGAGCGCGGGTCGCAGAGCGGTCACCCAGTCGAGCGCGGCGACCGCGTCGAGCTTGTCGTACGGGACCGATGCGGACACGAGGCCGGTGTTCGGGAGGCCGGCGACGGACGTGAAGTCGGCGGAGTTCTTCTCGACCGTGACACCGAGTGCGGTGAGCGCTGCCTCCTGCGCGGCGGTCACGGGCGCGGCGGCGTACACCTGAACGCCGAGGCGACCAGGCCTCTCCACGCTCATTGCCCGCGGCTGGACGCCGGCCGTCTTACCCTTCGCCGCCGCGGCCGCGCTCTTCGCAGCGTCCCGCAGCATGCTCGGCACCTTCGCCGACGCTGCCGACGCTGCCGGGTCCTGCGATGACGCCGCGGACGCGGGTGACACCACCGCAACCACAGCCATCGGAACGATCAGCGCCACGCTGCTCAGCACATAACGGAGCTTCATGGGATCCCCTCCCCCTCGTCGCCGGGACCACAGTCACCCACCCACCAACCAACTGTCCAGACTTCGCGTCCTAACCCGCACCGACTCAAGGGAGAACTCTCATCGACAAGTTCGAGCAGTTGTTCACGACAGCCGCACCACAAATTGCGCAAGGCACCCATCAGCGCGAACAACCACCCAAGGACGGCGGCCGCTGGCCCCTCAGCGTCGTACTGCGCCCTCCACAGGGCTGCGCCCTCGCACACGCCCTGGACGCCCTGACAACCGATGCAGCAGCCCTGGCCGGTCCAGACCACTGGCAAACCGGCCAACTCAACTCGGCCCACCTGGCCGTCGGTGCGACCGCCATTGGTGCGCCGGAGCTTGTTCGGGCCGACTATCAGGGCGGGCCGCGGCCGCATATGCGGCTGGAGGGTGTGAGAGCGCTCTAGTTCCGGAACCGGTGAGGTCTTGACCGGTGGGGTGGGAGGGCTGAGAGTCGGGGCCGAACGCGGGTGTGAGGCCTGCGCTGAGGTGGGGAGTCGCCCATGCGTGGTTTTCGGCGGATTGCTCTGGTTGCGGCGGCGGCTCTGGTTGCTGGGCTGTTGCCGTTGGATGCAGTGGCTGATGATCCGACACCGATCACGCTGGCGGCGTTCGAAGGCGGTGAGCCGTTCGCCTCGCCGCCGAACGCGGGGATCTTCGGCTGGGGCAGCGACGCGGACGACCCGCCCACGATGGAGCTGCAGACCCGGGCCGACGCGCCCGCCGGCGAGAAGGTCCTGCACGGCACCTACAACATCAGCGGGTACGGCGGCTTCAGCCACGACATCACGTACGACGTGAACCCCGCGGACTGGTCGGCGTACAAGGGGATCCGGTTCTGGTGGTACGGGCAGAACACCGCACCGCTCCCACCCGGCTCCGGGAAGCGGATCTTCTTCGAGATCAAGGACGGCGGCGCGAACGCCGAGGCCTCCGAGCTGTGGAACACCAACTTCACCGACGACTGGCAGGGCTGGCACCAGGTCGAGATCCCGTTCAGCCAGCTCGTGTACCGCGGTGACTACCAGCCCGTCGGCGGCATCGACCAGATCCTCAACCTGACCCACATGTGGGGCTATGCGTTCACGATGCCGGTCGGCTCGCCCGGCGAGTTCGCGATCGACCAGGTCGAGGTCTACGGCAAGGCCGACCCGGCGTTGAAGGCGAGTGTCACCACCGACGCCGGCGTGTACCCGGTCAAGGAGGGCGGCACCGCGCAGGTGAAGGTGTCCGTCGCCACCACTGGCGGTACGCCGCTCGAAGAACCGGTCACCGTCGACTACAAGACCGGCACGGGCAGCGCCGACGCCAGCGACTACACCCCCGTCGCAGGCACGCTCACCTTCCCGGCGGGTACTGCGTCAGGCACCAGCCAAACCGTCGCGGTGACAACGAAGAAGGACCACACGGCCGAGGCCGCCGAGACCATCCCGCTCGAGCTCACCGTCACCGGCGCGAAGGCACCCACCAACCCGGTCGTGGTGATCAACGCGCACGACCTGCCGTACCTGAACCCGAAGCTCCCGATCAAGAAGCGCGTCGACGACCTCCTCGCCCGGATGACGACGGCGGAGAAGGTCGGCCAGATGACCCAGGCGGAGCGCAACGCACTGCGGTCCCGCAGCGACATCGCGTCGTACGCGCTCGGCTCACTGCTCTCGGGCGGCGGGTCGGTCCCGACGCCGAACACGCCGGCCGCCTGGGCCGCGATGATCGACAACTTCCAGCTGAACGCGCAGGCGACCCGCCTGCAGATCCCCTTGATCTACGGGGTCGACGCCGTTCACGGACACAACAACGTGGTCGGGGCAACGATCTTGCCGCACAACATCGCGATCGGCGCGACCCGCGATCCGGATCTCGCCCGCCAGGCCGGGGAGGTCACCGCGACCGAGGTCCGAGCGACCGGCATCCCGTGGGACTTCGCGCCGTGCGTCTGCGTGGTCCGCGACGACCGCTGGGGCCGCGCGTACGAAGGATTCGGTGAGGATCCCGCGCTCGTGCAGTCGATGGCGACCGTCATCACCGGCCTGCAGGGCAAGGCGGACGGCAGTCAGCTCAAGCAGAACAACCATGTGCTCGCGACCGCGAAGCACTTCGTCGGCGACGGCGGTACGACGTACGGCAGCTCGACGACCGGCTCGTACAAGATCGACCAGGGCATCACGCAGGTCACCCGGCAGCAGCTGGAGACGTTACATCTGGCACCGTTCAAGACCGCGGTCGATCTCGGTGTCGGCACGGTGATGCCGTCGTACTCGAGTATGTCGATCGACGGTGCGCCGCCGGTGAAGATGCACGGTGACGGCGAGCTGATCAACGGCGTACTCAAGCAGCGCATGGGCTTCGACGGGTTCGTGATCAGCGATTGGCAGGCGATCGACCAGCTGCCGGGCGACTACGCGAGCGACATCCGTACGTCGATCAACGCCGGCCTGGACATGATCATGGTGCCGACGAACTACCAGGGCTTCACCCAGGGCCTGACCGACGAGATCGCGGCCGGCCGGATCCCGATGACGCGGATCGACGACGCCGTACGGCGGATCCTGACCGAGAAGTTCAAGCTCGGCCTCTTCGAGCACCCGTACGCCGATACGTCGAACATCTCGTCGATCGGATCGGCCGCGCATCGTGCGGTCGGGCGTGAGGCGGCGGCGAAGTCCCAGGTCTTGCTGAAGAACGACGGCCATCTGTTGCCGCTGAACGCCGGCCAGAAGGTCTACGTTGCCGGTAGCAACGCCAACGACCTGGGCAACCAGATGGGCGGCTGGAGCATCACCTGGCAGGGCGGTTCGGGTGCGACGACCACCGGTACAACGATCCTCGACGGGATCAAGCAGGTGGTGCCGACGGCAACGTTCAGCGCGGACGCGTCCGCTCCGCTCGAGGGTCATGACGTCGGCGTCGTCGTGGTCGGCGAACGCCCGTACGCCGAGGGAATCGGTGACGTGGGCAACGGTCACGACCTGCAGCTCACCGCCGCGGACAAGGCCGCCGTCGACAAGGTGTGCGGCGCGATGAAGTGTGTCGTCCTGATCGTGTCAGGGCGGCCGCAGGTGATCGCGGACCAGCTCGGCAAGATCAACGCCGTGGTCGCGTCGTGGCTGCCCGGGACCGAGGGCGCGGGCGTTGCTGACGTACTGTTCGGGAAGGTCCCGTTCAGTGGTCGCCTACCGGTCAGCTGGCCGCGGACCGAGGACCAGCAGCCGTTGAACGTTGGCGACGCGTCGTACGACCCGCAGTACCCGTTCGGCTGGGGGCTCAGCACGCAGGCAGCTGCACGACAGGCATTGACCGACGCACGCAACAGCCTGCTGCGTAAGCACGATGCCTACGCGGTGGCGGCCGGGGTCGCGGCGAGCATCGCCCTCGGCGTGAAGGACTGGTCGGGGCCGCAGGCAACTATCGCCCTGGCCGCGGCCGCACAGTCGGCCAAGCTCCTCGAGCGCACCAAGGCCGACACCTTCGCCGAAGACGACGCGGTCGTCGGCGTCGCGCGCTGGATCGCCCAGAACCACATCGGCCAGAACCTCAACGAGCCGGCATCCAAGCTCATCTCGGACGCGGACCACGCCCTCCTCAGCGGGCAGCTCTCCACCGCGACCACCAAACTGATCGCGGCCTCGAAGCTCCCCCAATAGAAGCTCCCCCAGTAAGTGATGGCCGGGGCCGGTGACCCCTCATCCGGCCCCGGCCATCACGCACCCTCCGGTCTAGACAGAAGTTCGGCTGCGGAGGCGGCGGAGCATGCGGGCGTCCTCGAAGCCGACGGTGCGGGCCGCCGTTTCGATCGTGGTGCCGTGGCCGATGAGGTGTTCGGCGCGTTCGAGGCGGAGGAGTTGCTGGTAGCGGAGCGGCGTGAGGCCCGTCGCGGTGGTGAAGATGCGGGTCAGGGTGCGCTCGCTGACGCCGACCTGGCCGGCGAGATCGGAGAGCAGGAGGCGATCGGCGTACCGGGAGTCGATGACGTCCTGGACGCGGTGGGCCAGGTCGCTGAGATGCCCGCGATGCCGGAGCATGGCCGACTCCTGCAGCTCATCACCGTTGCGCCGGGCGTAGACGACCATCTCGCGGGCGACCCGGGCGGCCGCCTCCGCGCCGTGGGCGACCGCGACCAGGTGGAGGGTGAGGTCGATACCGCTGGCGATGCCGGCGGAGGTGATGACGCGGTCGTCCTCGACGTACAGCACATCGCGCACGATGGCCGCCCGCGGGTAGCGGGCGGCCAGTTCGTCCGTCAGGTCGTGGTGGGTCGTGAACCGCCGGCCGTCGAGCAGACCGCTGGCGCCGAGCGCGTCAGCACCCGAGCAGACACTCGCGACCGTGCCGCCTGCCGCGTGGTGGTCGCGCAGCCGCCGGCGGGTCGCCGGACCGATCGGCGGGACCGGCGAGAGCCGTGGAGATCGCCACCCCGGCACGACGATCAGGTCGTCCGGTCCGATCTCCGGCCAGTCCAGTTGTGCCCGTAACGGCACGCCCTGCGCGGTTGTGACCTCTTCGGACTCGGCCACGTAATGCACCTCGTACCCGTACCCGAAGTCGTTCGCGGTCGTGAACACCTGCGCCGGCCCGGCAAGATCCAGCAGGTGCACCTTGGGCACCAGCACGAAGACCACCCGGGTGGGACGCATTCGGTCAGGATGCCACGGGTACGGCGGTGAGCTCGTCGAGTGTCCGGATCGTGGCGAACCGGCCGGCCAGCACGTACTCCGTCCGCTCGGCGACCTGCTCGGCGGTCAGGGTCCGCGGATCGGCGACGATCTCCTCGACGGATGCCTCGTCGCGGATCGACCAGTGCGCCAGCGCCATCGTCGCGGTCGCCTCGGTCACGAACACGACGTCGTACCCGAGGTCGGAGCCGACGCGGGCCGTCGTCTCGCAGCACTGCTCCGTACGGATGCCGCTGACAACGATCTCGGAGATGCCGTGCTGGGTCAGCAGCTGCTGCAGATTCGTTGTGGTGAAGGCGTTGTGGGACGTCTTCGTGATCATCGGCTCGGTTGGCAACGGTTCGAGACCGTCGATGAGCCGGACCTGTCCGTTGGCCGGGTCGAACGCGCCGCCGGTGCCGGGCTCGGTGTGCAGCACCCAGACGACGAGGTCGCCCTTGTCACGGGCGGCCTGCACCAGACGGTTCACCCGCTCGGCGATGTCCGGGTGGTTCACCAGTTGCCAGTTGGGGCGGACCCGGAAGGATTCCTGGACGTCGATCACGATCAGTGCGGTTCGGCTCATGACCCCAGGATCGCCCGCGGACGGCGTACCGGAGAAGGCTCGATCGAGGCCCGGACCGGACCGATCTGGTCATCACGCCCACGACCGTGAAGAGATCGGACGAATTCACACCGATCCGAACTGTTCCAAACACCGGTCTGGCGCGCTTATCGTGCCAAGGGTCTGCTTCTACAACGATTGAGGGGATTGCGATGCCCGATCACCTGCCCCGCCGCCAGGTCCTCCGGACCGCCGGCGCACTGGGCCTCGGTGCCGCCGCCGCGGGCGCACTCACCAGCACCGCGGACGCCACGAGCCACGCCGGTGGGAGGCCGGATAGGTTGGCCGCCATGGGCGAACATCACGGCAAGCTCGACATCCGTAAGGACCCGTTCGGCACCACCCCGGACGGCCAGGCAGTGGACGTGTACACGTTCACCAACGGCCGGGTGACGATCTCGATGCTCACCTGGGGCGCGACGATCCAGCGGGTCGAGACGCCGGACCGCCGCGGCCGGACCACGAACATCAGCCTCGGCTTCGACAACCTGCCGGACTACGCGGCGCTCAGCCCGTACTTCGGCGCGACCATCGGCCGCTACGGCAACCGGATCGCCAAGGGCAGGTTCACGCTCGACGGGACGACGTACCAGATCCCGATCAACAACGGCGAGAACGCGCTGCACGGCGGCACCATCGGCTTCGACAAGAAGCTCTGGAAGGCCAAGGTCGTCAAGTCCGACCAGGCCGTCGGCGTCGCGTTCACCTACGTCAGCCCGGACGGCGAGATGGGCTTCCCTGGTGAGCTCACCAGCACCGTCACGTACACGCTGGACCGGCGCGACAACCTGCGGATCGACTACCACGCGACCGTCGCGGGCAAGGCGACCATCATCAACCTGACCAACCACGTGTACTTCAACCTGCTCGGTGAGGGCAACGGCACCATCTACGACCACGTGCTCGAGCTGAACGCCGCGAAGTACACCCCGGTCGACGTGAACCTGATCCCGACCGGCGAGATCGCACCGGTCGCCGGCACGCCGTTCGACTTCAACCGGCCGACCGCGATCGGCGCCCGCCTGCGCGGCGACCACCAGCAACTGATCTTCGGCCGCGGGTACGACCACAACTTCGTCATCGCCGGCCACCCGGACCACGACGGCATGCGCCTCGCGGGCCGCTTCTGGGAGCCCGAGCACGGCCGCACGATCGAGGTCCGCACCGACCAGCCCGGCGTCCAGTTCTACAGCGGCAACTTCCTCGACGGCACCTTCCTCGGCATCGGCAACAAGGCCTACCGCCAGGGCGACGCCTTCGCCTTCGAGACCCAGCACTTCCCCGACTCCCCCAACCACCCCAACTTCCCGTCCACGGTCCTCCGCCCCGGCGAGACCTACAAATCCACCACCGTCTACAGCTTCGGCACCAAGTAGGCGAGCAAACGACAGGAGGTGGCCCCGGCTACCTCCTGTCGTTTGCGACGCGCGAACCACCGAGCAAGGGTCACCTAACTTGCTTAGGGTTGGGCCATGGTGCTGGAGATCCCGTTCGAGGATGCCTTTCAGTTCGATCCGTCGCCCACGTTCGCAGAGCTGCGGGAGAACCAGCCGGTGGCTCGGGTGCGGACGCTGGCGGGTGCCGAGGTGTGGCTGGTGACGCAGTACGACGATGTGAAGCTCGTGCTGGCGGATCCGCGGTTCTCGCGGGCCGCGGTGGTGAAGCAGGGAGCGCCGCGGGTCGCGCTGGCGAAGCCGATGCCGAACAGCCTGACCACGACCGATCCGCCGGAGCACACCCGGCTGCGAAGGTTGGTGGTGCCAACGTTCGCGCACCGGAAGATCGAGCGGACCCGGCCGTGGGTGGCGGAGCTGTCGGCGCAGCTGGCCGACGATGTCGCGCGTGCCGGTGACGGTGCCGACATCCGGCAGCTGGTCGCGTTGCCGTTGCCGATCCAGGTGATCTGCCAGCTGCTCGGCGTACCGTATGCGGATCGTGCGCAGTTCCGCGAGTGGACCGAGCTCGGGTACAGCATGAAGATGGCCGAGAAGGACCTGGTCGAGGACGCGATGACCAGCCTGACGGCGTACATCGCGGACCTGGTCACGAAGAAGCTGGCGAACACCGACCAGCCGGCCGAGGACCTGCTCGACGAACTCGTGCGGGCACGCGAGGAGGGCGATCGGCTCAGCCAGGAAGAGCTGATCGCGTTCGGCGTGAACCTGCTGGTCGCCGGTCACGAGACGTCGGCGAACCAGATCTCGAGCTGCGTCGCGACGTTGCTGCGCTGGCCTTCGAACTGGGAGCGGCTGGTCGAAGAGCCCGAGCTGGTCCCGACCGCGATCGAGGAGCTGCTGCGTTTCAACCGCTTCAGCGAGGTCGGTCAGCTTCGGGTCGCGGTCGAGGACATCGAGCTGCACGGCGTACAGATCAAGGCCGGCGAGGGCGTGATGGCCGCGCTCAACTCGGCGAACCGGGACCCGCGCGCGTACGACGCACCGGACGAGCTCCGCGTGGATCGGCCGGACAACAAGCACTTGTCGTTCGGCTTCGGGCCGCACTTCTGCCTCGGCGCTCAGCTGGCGCGGATCGAGCTGCAGGAATCGTTGCTTGCGCTCGTACGCCGGTTCCCCCGGATGAGCCTCGCGAAGCCGGCCGAAGAGCTCGAGTGGCGTCGCGTCCTGGTCAGCGGTCTCGCGGAACTGCCGGTGAACCTCAACGTCTGAGGCTCACCGGCAGCTCGATCAGTTCTGCGAGGCGAACACGACTCCGTGCTCGGTCTCGTACTGCTCGATGAAGCGCGCGGCCATCGGCTCGCTCGACGCGATCGCATCGGCCAGCGTCTTCGCCGTACGCTCGTGGCCGGCCGGCCAGTCGGACAGCAGGGCGTACGCGCGCATCCGCTTCTTCTCGAGCGCGGTCGGCTCCGGCTGGTCCTCGACGACCACCGGCTCCGGGTCGGGCAGCACGGGCTCGACCTTCGGCGTGGTGATCAGCGCCGGCGGCTGCGGGTCAGCCGGCCCGGCGAACGGCGATGGCGGCTTCGGCTTCTCCACCGTCGGCTCGGCCTTCGGCTGCGGCGCGAACGGCTTGAGCTTGCCCGAGGCACCGTTGGTGTTGCCGTTGACTACATGCTGCGGTTCGCTCTCGTCCTCGACGACGACCGCCTCGGACACGTTCCCGCTGTCGGTGGGGTCCTGGTCGACGATCGCCATCAACTCACCGGTCCAGGCGTCGTCGTCACGCAGTCCAACCCCGGTGCCGTCCGCCCGCCGCGGCTGACCACCTTCGAGCACCCAGACGGCGGCCGGCACGGCCGGAACCTCCTCGGGCTCTGGCGGCGGCGAGATCGCCTTGGTCAGCTTGTTGGTGATGACCTCGTAGTTGATCCGCTCCTCGAGCATCCCGGCCAGCCGGTCCGGGTCGTACGTCGTCTCGGCGATCTTCGCCAGCCGCTCGTCCTGGTGCTCGGACCGGATGTACTCCGCTACGGTGCCGGCGATTGCCTCGCGACGACTCCGGTTGCGGATCTGGTGCTGGGCCGCACGGAGGCTCTCGTACAACCCGTAGCCGTGCTCGATCGCCAGCGACCGCGCGAGCCAGGTGACCCGCGGTTCGCGGGCCCACTGCACGATGCCGTACACCGGACCGGTCTCACGCATCTGGCCGGCACGGCGCAGTGCGTCACGACGACGGGCCGAGCTGTGGATCAGCCAGAGCACGTACGCGAACGCGGACAGGCCGCCGAAGCCGAAGGCAAGGAACCGCTCCTCCGGCCGCCAGTGGCCGACCACGTTGAACACGACCGCGACGAGCGCCGCGAAGAACGACATCGCGCGGTAGGCATAGGCCTGCTCGCCCTTGCGCCGGCGCAGATCGGCAAGGGCCGCGGTGGCGACGCCACCGAGCTCGAGCACCGCGACCGCCGGCGTCACGAGGATGATCTTGAGCAACGGTGAGAAGCCGTCGCTCGGCCAGGGGATGTGGGTCACGCCGGCCCAGACCTGGCCGACCAGCGCCGCGGCGGCCGCGGTCGCGTAAAAGGCGTAGGCGACTTTGTCCGCACCGGTAAGGGGTACGTTGACCAGTTCGCCAGTACTGGTGCTGCTGGTGTTCTCCTGCAAGACGTGCACTCCTGACCGGTTTGGGCTCTCCGGCAGTTCGTCGGGTGGGTGGAACGGCGGCCCCCATATAGCGCGCTGCACGAGGCTACCGGTTTCCGGCCCCGGAAGGGGAGGCGAATCCGGAAACGTCTCGAACCTCCCCACAACCTCCGTCATTCAAACGACTCATATCCTCGCATCCATGGTCCCGTCCGTGCGTAGCGTCCCCGCTCCCGACGCCCTCGCCGCGCACCTCGCCGGCCGGTACGGCCTCGGTTTCACCGGCGCCGTCCTGCTGCGGTCGCTGGTCAACGACGTGTACGAGCTCGCTGCGGACGACGGCGCGCGGTACGTCCTCAAGCTCTACCGGTACGACGGCCGCCATCCCGACGAGATCCGTTGGGAGACAGGGCTTTCGGCCCATCTGCGGTCGGCCGGCGTACTCGTTCCGTCGGTGGTCCCACTGCTCGACGGTGACACGGTCGGACTGCTCGACACACCGGAAGGGCCCCGCACGTTCACCCTCTCGTCGTACGTCGAGGGCAGCAAGCCGGAGCCGCCATTCACCGACGGGTTGTACGCCGCCTTCGGTGCGCAACTCGCCGCATTCCACAATGCCGCCGGCAACTACACGTCGCCGTACTTCCGGCGGCCGGCCGATGTCGCCCATCGGCTCGACGAACCGCTCGAGCAGATTCTCGCTGTGGACAACTCGGAGGAAAACCTGCTCCGCTCGCTGGCGGATGCTGTACGGAACAACCTCGCGCAGTACTCAAAGGCAGGAACCTGCCACGGCGACGTCACGCTGGACAATATCTTGTTGACCAATCAGGGACTGCTCTGAGTTCACAGCCAGGTGCCAGGGAACGTGGAGCCTGCTTGAGGGCTGGGCGCACAGGCTGGGGGTATGAGGGTTGCGGCGCGGTCGTTGAGTGTGCGGGTCGCGGCGGCGATGGTGGTGCTGGTCGCGGTCGTGTGTTTTGTGATCAGCGCGCTGACGACCGCGGCGATCAGCTCGTACCTGACCAAGCAGCTCGACGGAAAGGTGGCCGCGACCCAGGGCCGTGCGATCAACGCACTGACGCACGGCGACCCGACCGGACCGCCGCGGGACGCTCCGCACGGACAGGACGCGGGCACGGTGACCGTGTACGTGACCTCGACCGGGGCCGCGGGCAACGTGATCACCGCCGACGGCACGCTCACCGAGCTCAGCGACCAGGCGGTCGGCGTACTCGACGATCTGACCGCGGGCCAGAACAGCACGGTCGAACTGCCGGCTCTCGGCGAGTATCGCGTGCACGCGTCCAGCGTCGATTCAGTCACGGTGATCACCGGGCTGCCGACGAAGGACATCCAGAACACCGTCAACAGCCTGATCGGCTGGGAGGTGCTCTTCGGCGGCATCGGCGTACTGACCGCGGGCGGCGTCGGTGTCTTCGTCGTACGGCGTCAACTGCGGCCCCTGCGTCGAGTCGCGCAGACCGCCCGCGAGGTGGCCGGTCTACCGCTCGACACCGGCGAGATCGGGGTGACCGCGCGGGTGCCGGATCAGCTGACCGACGAACATACGGAGGTCGGCCAGGTCGCGGTCGCTCTCAACACGCTGCTCGGTCATATGGAGAACGCCCTCGACGCACGACACCGCAGTGAGCAGCAGGTACGGCAGTTCGTCGCCGATGCGTCCCACGAGCTCCGTACGCCGCTCACCACGATCCACGGTTACGCGCAGCTGAGCCTCCGCCAACGCGATCCCGAGCTCTACGGGCACGCCATGGGAAAGGTCATGGTCGAGACCACCCGCATGGCGTCGTTGGTCGAGGATCTCTTGCTGCTCGCCCGCCTGGACGCCGGCCGGCCGCTCGACCGCCACCCGGTCGACCTGTCCCGCCTCGCCCGTGACTCGGTCACCGATGCCCAGATAGTTGCCCCCAGCCACCATTGGGAGTTGGAGCTGCCACCTGACCCGATCGTGATCATCGGCGACGAGCAGCGCCTCCACCAGGTCGTCACCAACCTGCTCACGAACGCCCGCCGCCACACCCCGGCCGGCACCACGGTCACCGTCGCAGCCAAGCTCGCCGGCAACTCCGCCGTACTCACCATCCACGACGACGGCCCGGGCATCCCCGCGGACCTACTCCCGAACGTCTTCCACCGCTTCACCCGAGCCGACACCGCCCGCACCAGCACCACCGGCGGCACCGGCCTCGGCCTCTCCCTGGCCCGCTCCATCACCGAGGCCCACCACGGCACCTTGACCGTGACCTCAACCCCAGGAGACACAACCTTCGCCGTGACGCTGTCCGCTTGAGTCGGCCTCCCCGAACGATCTCTTATCTGTTCTTCGTCCATGGGGCGCCGAGTTCGCTGAACAGCGCCAGTTCGTTCGAGGCTCGGTCGAGCCAGGTTTCGATGTCGAGGATGATCGGTCGGCGTTCGAGTCCTTCGCCTTCCCAGCGGACGAGGTTGGCGGGGATCTCGCGTGGCGGGGTCGCGAGCCGCACGGCCTCGACGACCTTCGTGAACCCGCCGGTCGCCGAGAGCGGGACGTACAGCGGTACGGACGGATCCGCGCGATGGTCGAGCAGGTTCTCCAGCAGGTCGGCCCGCTCGCGCTTCTGGACGGTCATGCAGCCGTCCTGGTGGAGCTCCAGAGTGTCCGACGCGTAGCGCAGTACGGCACGCCCCGTCGAGCCGTGCACGATGACGGCCGGCTCGAGGTGCTCACCCGCGCACAAGGTGACCGCGATCAGGATCGTCGTACCGCGGGCAGTCACGATCCGGACCGTCGACGTGTCGTCGGACTCGATCGGATTCGCGCGGTACAGCTCGGTCTCGACCGAGAGTAGGTCGTCCACGCCGGTCGACCGGTCCAGCAGCAACGCCGCCGCAGTCGCATGCGCCAACGGATTCGTCACCGCGCCGTCGACGACATCCACGCCGTCGAGCCGACGCTTCCCGGCCCAGCGCGCCCGCTGGAAGTACTTCGCGGTCCGCACCCATTTGCCGACCGCGCTGATCCCGCGGATCTCACCGAGCTGACCCGCGGCCATCAGGTCCGCGAGCTTCAGTGTCGCCTCGGATGCCTGCGCCTGGAACCCGACCTGGCAGGCGCGACCGGTCTCCGCGACCACGGCAGACAGTTCCTCGAACTCGGCCAGCGACGCGGTCGGCGGCTTCTCCAGCAGTACGTCGGCACCGGCTCGCATCGCCAGTTCCGCCAGCGGGAGGTGCGTCTGGATCGGCGTACTGATGATCACGACATCGACGTCGGTTGCCGCGAGCAACGCCTCGAGACTGTCGAAGGCGCGCACACCCTCGGTCGGACGTGGATCGGCGACGCCCACCAGCTCGGCCCGGCCGGCCTCAGCCAGCCGGGCGACGTTGCGAACATGGGAGGCGCCGTGGCCGTGGACTCCCGCCACGGCCACGCGCGGCCCCGTCATCGGCAATCAGTTGCTGTCAGCAACACTATTTGAGCTCCCCGTTGACCTCGTCCAGGAATGCCTTGGCGGCCGCATCCGGAGCCTGCCGGCCGAACAGTACCTCGGTGGTGTACCGCTGGATGATCTTCTCCACCTGACCACCACCGACCGGCGGCGCCGGCGACGGGTCGCCGAGCTCCTTGCCGATGTCCTGGATGAACTTCGCGGACGCCGCGTCGGCCGGCTTCAGCTTCGGCGTCACCGCGGTCCGGATCTCGGTGTTCGGCGGTACGCCGCGCTCGGCCAGCAGCACGTTGCCGGCGGCGGGGCTGTTCGCCAGGTAGTTCACGAAGTCGGCGGCCTCCTTCTGGTGCTTCGACCGCGAGGAGATCGACCAGAACATGGAGCCCTTGTAGTAGGAGCCGTTGTCGGCGGCCTTGCCGTCGGTGCTCGGGATCCGCAGCAGCTTCAACTGCTGGCCGGACGCCTGGCTGAACGCGAGCAGCTGGTTGCTCCAGATGAAGCTCATCGCCAGCTTGCCGGTCGCCATCGCGGACTGGTCGAGCGCCGCGTTCATGTCCTGCGAAGTGAACTCCGCGGACGGGATCGCCTTCATGTCCCGCAGCTTCAGCACGTACTTGAAGAAGTCGGTGGTCTTCTCCGGCGAGACACCGAGCTTGCCGTCCTTGGTCCAGAGCGACTCACCGTTCTGCCGGGCCCACAGGTTCAGGCCGGCCTCGTTGGTGCCGAGCGCGCCGGTCCCCCATCCCTTGCCGTTGAGCTTCGCCGAGATCTCCGCGGAGATCCGGGCGAAGTCGTCCCAGGTCCACGTGGTGTCGTCCGGGATCGCCACACCGGCCGCCTTGAACACGGCCGGGTTCGCGACCACCGCGAACGAGTTGATGCCGGCGTTCAGGCCGTACAGCCCGCCGTCGAACTCACCGGCGCTCAACGTGTCCGGCTCGAACTTTCCGGTGTCCAGGCCCTGCGCCTTCTTCAGGTCGAGCAGCGCGCCGCGGTCGGCGTACTCCCGCAGGTACTTCTCGTCCATCTGGATGATGTCCGGGGCGTCGTTCGCCGCGACGGTCGTCGCGAGCTTGTCCCAGTAGCCGGACCACTCGCCGAACTCACCCTTGATCGTGACGTTCGGGTGGTCCTTCTGGTACGCGTCGATCACCTGCTGGGTGAGCTTGGTCCGGGTGTCCGACCCCCACCAGGTGAACCGGAGCGTGACCTTGCCGCCGGCATCGTCCGACGACCCGCCCGGACCGCCGGAGTCGCCGCCGCAGGCGCTTGCCGCCAGCAACGTGGTGGCCAGGGCCAGGGCCGTTGCCACGCGGGGGATGTGCAGCCTCATGATGTGCACCTTTCAGGGGTTACTTGATGCCGGTGGTCGCGATGCCCTTGATCAGGAACCGCTGGCCGAACAGGAAGGCGAGGAAGACCGGGACGAGGGAGACGACCGACATCGCGAACATCGATCCCCAGGAGCTGCTGGAGGTCGAGTCGACGAAGCCCCGCAACGCGACCGGGACGGTGTACATGTGCGGGTCGGTCAGGTAGATCAGCTGGCTGAAGAAGTCGTTCCAGGTCCAGATGAACGTGAAGATCGTCGTGGTGGCCAGCGCCGGCACCATCAGCGGCAGGATCACCCGCAGGAAGATGCTGCCCCGGCCGCAGCCGTCGATCCGGGCGGCCTCGTCCAGCTCGCGCGGGATGCCGCGGATGAACTGCACCATCAGGAACACGAAGAACGCGTCCGTCGCCAGCAGCTTCGGCACGATCAGCGGCAGGAACGTGTTGATCCAGCCGGCGTGCGAGAACAGGATGTACTGCGGCACGATCACCACGTGGATCGGCAGCATGATGCTCAGCAGCATGATCGCGAACCAGAACTTCTTGCCCACGAACTCGAGCCGGGCGAACGCGTACGCCGCCATCGAGCACGAGACCAGATTGCCGAAGATCGAACCGAGCACCACCACCGCCGAGTTCAGCAGGTAGCGGGTGAACGGCTCGGTCAGCGCGTTCCAGCCGACCCGGTAGTTGTCGATCCGCAGGTCCTTCACCAGGATCCCGGGGTCGCGGAAGATCTCGTTGCCTGGCCGCAGTGAGCTGACCACCATCCAGATCACCGGGTAGAGCATCACCAGCGCGGACGCCGCGAGGACGACGTGGATCACCAGCGGCCGGACCCGCGCCCAGGTGACGACGCCGGTCCGCCGGGCGGCGACGGTGGTGCGGAGCGTTTCAGTCGTCATAGAACACCCAGTACTTCGAGAGGAGGAAGTTCGCCGCGGTGAAGATCCCGATGATCACGAGCAGGAACCAGGCCATCGCGGACGCATAGCCCATGTCGAAGTTCCCGAAGCCCCGGTCGTAGAGGTACAGCGTGAAGAACATCGTCGAGTCCGACGGACCGCCGCTGCCTCCGGAGACCACGAACGCCTGCGTGAACGCCTGGAACGCGTGGATGATCTGCAACACCAGGTTGAAGAAGATGATCGGCGTCAGCAGCGGCAGCGTGATGCTGACGAACCGGCGCAGCGTCCCGGCGCCGTCGACCGACGCGGCCTCGTAGTACATCGACGGGATCTGTCTCAGCCCGGCCAGGAAGATCACCATCGGCGAGCCGAACGTCCAGACGTTCAGTACGACGAGCGTGCCCAGCGCCGTACTCGGGTCGGAGATCCAGCCCTTGCCGTGGATGCCGACGACATCGAGCAACTGGTTGAGCAGGCCGGTCGTGCCGAACACCTGCCGCCAGAGGATCGCGATCGCGACACTCGAGCCGAGCAGCGACGGCAGGTAGAACACGGACCGGTAGAACGCCATCCCGCGGACGCCACGGTCGAGTACGACGGCCAGCAGCAGGGCGATCGCCAGTTGCAGCGGGACCGACACGAACACGTAGGTGAACGTGACCCGGAGTGAGTTGTGCAGCCGCTCGTCGGACAGCATCCGGGTGAAATTGTCCAGGCCGATCCACTTCGGAGCCTGGATCAGGTTGTAGTCCGTGAAGGACAGGTACAGCGAGGCCAGCATCGGCCCGATCGTGATCAGGAAAAGCCCCAACAGCCAGGGCGCAAGAAAGAGGTAGCCGGCCAGGTTGTCCTTCTTCTGACCTGCGGTTTTCTTCCCCCGGAGGCTGCCGAGCTCACC
Organism: Kribbella sp. NPDC049584; assembly: GCF_040675555.1. Lineage (NCBI taxonomy): Bacteria > Bacillati > Actinomycetota > Actinomycetes > Propionibacteriales > Kribbellaceae > Kribbella > Kribbella sp. NPDC049584. Next base: position 238,774 of record NZ_JBFAPF010000011.1, on the reverse strand, counting down.
CAGCACACTCATCGTCGTAGCACCTCCGGACAGTGGTGGAAAGCGGTTGGAAAGCGCTTGCCTTGGTCGGTCAAACTAGTACAAGAAACCGGTTCCCGCAAGGGTTCGCCGACCTAGGGGCTGTCCGGATCCGGCCGTCGTGCGAGCTATTGACAGGACAAAGTTCCGGAGCGACAGTTCTGAGCATTTGGCAACCGCTTACCGCCCAGGAGATGCCGATGCTGCGACGTACATTCCTCACCGGTTCGCTGACCACAGTCGCGCTCGGCGCACTGCAACCGACCACCGCGCGTGCTGAGGTAGCTGGTGTGGACGACGACTTCCTGACCCTGCTGACCAGCGCCAACCAGGCCCAGATTCCGCTGGTGCTGGCGAACTATCAGAACGCCGGCGACAGCATCCGCACCGTCGCGCGAAAGGCCAGGCGACTGATCTCCGGGTACGTGTGGGGCAGGTCGTCGTACCACCACGACGCCACGCTGCTCGGGCCGCTCGGCTGGCTGGTCGACCAGCTCGCGGCGCGGCAGCACGACGACGGTCTGTATGACGTCGGGAACCTGCACTCTCCGCCGGACAGTTCGTTCGCGATCCAGGACGTGTGCGTGCTGTACGCGCTGCTCGACGCGGATGACTCGGCGGAGACGGCGTCGCTGCGTACGACGCTTGCTGCCGTGATTCGCAAGGCGGCGCCTGCCCTCGCCGCCGGCGGCGTACACACGCCGAACCATCGGTGGGAGGTGTCGGCGGCGCTCGCACGCGCGCACCACCTGTTCCCGGACCGGCGGTACGCGGCGCGGATCGATGAATGGCTCGACGAAGGCATCGACGCGACCCCGGACGGGATCTACAGCGAACGCAGCTCGACGTACGCCGCCGAGGTGACGAATCCGTGCCTGCTGACCATCGCCTGGCTCCGCGACAGGCCGGCGCTGGTGGAGTACGTACGACGGAACCTCGAGGCGACGCTGTATCTCTTGGAGCCGAACGGCGAGGTCGACACGACGGCCTCGCGGCGCCAGGACCAGAAGGGTCTGCGCGAGGTCTGGTGGTACCTGACGCAGTTCCGCGAGCTCGCGCTGCACACGAACGACGGCCGGTTCACGACCGTTGCCAAGAGCATCGAAACGCGCGGCACGGGTGAGCTCGGCGACTTCCTGGCGGAGGTACTCGAGCGGCCCGAGCTGTCAGCCGTCTTGCCGACTGCGGCGGCGGTGCCGACCGATTTCGTCAAGCACTTCCCGTCGCAGGCGTCGGCACGCGTACGCCGCGGGGCGCGGACCGCCACCGTGTTCGGCGGCACGGACTTTCACGACATCCCGGTGATCTCGTCGGGGCTGTCCACGAACCCGACGTTCTTCAAGCTCCGCAACGGTGCGGCGATCCTCGACTCGGTCCGGTTGTCGCCGCAGTTCTTCAGCACCGGTCACTTCCGCAGCGACGGTCTGCAGGTGTCCGGGAACACGTTCAAGCTGTCCTCCGAGGTGAGCGTCCCGTATCACCTGCCGCTTCCGAAGCGATATCGCCGGGCTGACGGGCGCTATGCGTTGACCCCGGAAGGCCGTTTCTACGCGTCGATGGATTTCGGCCACCGCCCTAAGCAGTACCGCACGTTGCGCACCGACATCGCTGTCACCGACGTTTCGAACGGGTACGACCTGATCTTCGAATTCGACGGCGACGAAACGGCGTACGCGATCGAACTGTGCTTCCGTCCCGGTGGGACGCTGGCGGGCGTCGACGCTTTGGATGCCTCGGGCAACTATCAGCTCGTCTCCGGCACGGGCACCTACACCGTCGGCTCGGACCGGATCGAGTTCGGTCCCGGGAACGGCGCCGCGCGGGTGCCGATGGATCCGGGCGAGCGGTACACGTACCTCGGCGGCAGCCTGACCCCGGACGGTCTGCGCGTCTACCTGACCGGCCGGATTCCCGGGCGCCAGACCCTTCGGCTCCGAGTGTTGTAGTAATTCGAATTATCACTGTCTTTTTCTTGACGATGGACCGTCGTCGGGCTACTGTCGGGCGATGCCACAGAAGGCGACCCGGCTGACCCAGCGCGACATCGCGCGCCTGGCGAACGTCAGCCAGACGACGGTCTCACTGGTGCTGAACAATCGCAGTGACGCGACCGCCCGGATCCCGGCCGAAACCCGGGACCGGGTGCTCAAGGTGATCCGCGAGACCGGGTACCAGGCGGATCCGCTGGCCCGGCGGATGCTCAAGCAACGCAACCAGATCCTCGGCGTGTTCACGTACGAGTCGGTGTTCCCGAGCACCAGCGGTGACTTCTACTACCCGTTCCTTGCCGGCATCGAGGACCGCGCCGAGCGCCTCGGGTGGGACCTGCTGCTGTTCACCAGCGCCCCGGTCACGGACGGCCACCGCCGGATCTTCCACGAGAACAACCGCCTCCGCATCGCCGACGGCTGCCTGCTCCTCGGTCGCGAGGTCCCCTCCGACGAACTCGCCCGCCTGATCGCCGAGGACTACCCCTTCGTCTCGGTCGGCCGCCGTAACGACGCCGGTGCCCCCGTCCCCTCCGTAGGCGCCGACTACACCACCGCCACCCACCTCCTCGCGGACCGAGCCCTCAAACTCGGCCACCGCCACCTCGCCTACATCGGCCCCGCCACAGGCCCCGGCCCCATCCCCGAATCCTCAGCAGACCGCCTCAAAGGGTTCCGCCAGGTCGCCGGCCCCAAGCCCCTCGTCCTCTCAACCACCAGCCCCGACCCGGCCCCCTCCGGCAGTCGTCCCCAACCCACCGCGCCGCAGGCGCGGTGGGTTGGGGAGGTGTTCGACGTATTGCTTGAGCGGCGGATCACCGCCGTGTTTGTGGAGGAGCGGGCGGATGCCGTCGCCCTGTTGAGTGCGGCGGCCGCGCGCGGGATCGACGTACCTGGGGATCTGTCTGTGGTTGCGCTTGGCGACTCGACGCGTCCTGTGGCGAGTGACGTGGACTTCAGCGGGTTTCACGTGCCGCGGCGGGCGATGGGGGTGCGGGCGGTCGAGCTGCTCGAGGCGATCCTGAGCGGCACCGCGACCTCGCAGCAGATCTTGCTCCCGTGCGAGCTGACCGAAGGTACGACTCTCACTCCACCCAAAGGTGTCTGAATGCATACAGAGGTACTTGTGGTCGGCGGCGGGCTGGGCGGCGTTGCGGCCGCCCTGGCTGCGCTGCGTGCCGGTCGATCGGTCGTGCTGACCGAGGAGTTCGACTGGCTCGGCGGGCAGTTGACCAGCCAGGCCGTCCCGCCGGACGAGCACAGCTGGGTCGAGCAGTTCGGCGTGACAGCGTCGTACCGCGCTCTCCGCGACGGCATCCGCGAGTACTACCGCCGGCACTACCCGCTGACCGCCGCCTCCCGCGCGATGCCGCAGTTGAACCCCGGCGCTGGGTACGTATCCAAGCTCTGCCACGAACCGCGGGTCGCACTCGCGGTACTGGAAGCCATGCTCGCGCCGTACCGAGCGAGCCGTCGGCTACAGGTGCTCCAGCCGTACCGTCCCGTCGGCGCGGAGACCGACGGCGATCGCGTCACCGCGGTGACCGTGCAGCATCGTGATTCCGACGAGCAGTTGACCGTCACAGCGCCGTACATCCTCGATGCGACCGAGACCGGGGAGCTCCTGCCGCTCACCGGGACGGAGTACGTGACGGGGTTCGAGGCGCAGAGCGAGACCGGGGAGCCGAGCGCGCCGGCGCAGGCGCAGCCGATGAACATGCAGGCGGTCTCGTACTGCTTCGCGGTCGATCACGTCGACGGCGACCAGGTCGGTGACAAGCCGGCCAACTACGCCTTCTGGCGGAACTACCAGCCGTCGTTCTGGGGCGACCGCCTGCTGTCCTGGACCGCGCCGAACCCGCGGACGCTCGAGACGTCCCGCCGTTCCTTCACGCCGAACCCGGACGACGATCCCCTTGCGGTGGTTGCCGATCAGCGGCTGACCGGCGGCGACACGAACCTCTGGACGTTCCGCCGGATCGCGGCGCGCCGGCACTTCGTCCCGGGCGCGTACGAGAGCGACATCTGCCTGGTGAACTGGCCGATGATCGACTACTTCGAAGGCCCGGTCATCGACGTACCGGACGCCTCGAAGCATCTGGCTGCGGCGCGCGAGCTGTCGCAGTCCGTCTTCTACTGGCTGCAGACCGAGGCGCCTCGCCCCGACGGCGGCAGCGGGTTTCCCGGGCTACGGTTGCGCGGGGATCTGCTCGGTTCCGCAGACGGGCTGGCGCAGGCGCCGTACATCCGGGAATCGCGGCGGATCAAGGCGGAGTACACGATCGTCGAGCAGGACCTCTCGGTCGCGGTCCGCGGAGACCGGGGCGCGGTCGAGTACGACGACACCGTCGGGGTCGGGATGTACCGCATCGACCTGCATCCGTCGACCGGCGGCGACAACTACATCGATGTCGCGAGCAGCCCGTTCCGGATCCCGCTCGGTGCGCTCATCCCCCAGCGGGTCGAGAATCTCCTGCCGGCCAACAAGAATCTCGGCACGACGCACATCACCAACGGCTGCTACCGGCTCCACCCTGTCGAGTGGAACATCGGCGAATCCGCTGGTGCACTGGCGGCGTTCTGCCTGGATCGCGGTGCGACGCCGCGAGCGGTCCGCAGTACGCCGGCCCTGCTCGCGGAGTACCAGTCCCGTCTGGCCGCCGACGGCGTCGAGCTGAGCTGGCCGGAGGTGTCGGGCTACTAAAATGTCGGCGTGAGCTTCCATGCCGCTGCCTTCATCGCCACCAGCCTCGACGGCTACATCGCCCGCCCCGACGGCTCCGTCGACTGGCTCACCAGCCGAGCCGAACAGGCCGGCGAGACCGGGTACGACGAATTCATGTCCTCCATCGACACCGTCGTACTCGGCCGGAACACCTATCAACTGGCGCTGACGTACGACTTCTGGCCGTACGACGGCAAGCAGGTAGAGGTCCTCAGCTCAACCCTCGACCCGAACGCCGACGACCGCATCCTGGTCCACCGCACCCTGGACGCCCTGGTAGAAACCCTCACCGACCGAGGCGCCCAACGCATCTACACCGACGGCGCCCGAACCATCCAAACGTTCCTAGCCGCCGGCCTCCTCAACGAGCTGACCATCACCACAGCCCCCGTCCTCCTAGGCACCGGCATCCCCCTCTTCGGCCCTCTGGACTCCGACATCCCCCTGACCCACAACGCCACCCGAACCCTAAAAGCCGGCTTCACCCAATCCGACTACACAATCCAGCACTGACCACTCGAACGCTGGAGAGCCGCGGGCTCCTGCGTCACCTGTGGTTCAGGAGGTGGACTGCCTCTGCGGCCCAGTAGGTGAGGATGGTGTCGGCGCCGGCTCGGCGGATTGAGGTGAGGGTTTCCAGGATGGCTGCTTCGCGGTTGATCCAGCCGTTGGCGGCGGCGGCTTCCACCATGGCGTATTCGCCGGAGATGTTGTACGCGGCAACGGGGAGGTTCACGTGGTCGCGGACCTGGCGGATGATGTCGAGATACGCGAGGGCCGGTTTGACCATGACGATGTCGGCGCCTTCGGCGATGTCGAGGTCGACCTCGCGGATGGCGTCGCGGGCGTTGGCGTTGTCCTGCTGGTACGTCTTCCGGTCGCCGGTGAGCGACGAGTCGACCGCCTCGCGGAACGGGCCGAAGAATGCCGACGCGTACTTCACGGCGTACGCGAGGATCACGGTGTCGATGAAGCCGGCCGCGTCGAGCGCTTTACGTATGACGCCGACCTGGCCGTCCATCATCCCGGACGGACCGACGACGTGCGCGCCCGCCGAAGCCTGCGCAACGCCCATCTCGGCATAGATCGACAGCGTCGCGTCGTTGTCCACCCGGCCGGAGGAGTCGAGTACGCCGCAATGCCCGTGCGACGTGAACTCGTCCAGGCAGAGGTCCGACATCACCAGCAGCGAGTCACCCGCCTCGGCAACAGCATCGGCGATCGCGACGTTCAAGATGCCGGCCGGATCCAGGGCGCCAGAGCCAACGGGGTCCTTCACCGAAGGTACGCCGAACAGCATCACGCCGCCGAGACCGAGCGACGCCGCCTCGGCGACCGCCTTCCGGGCCGTGTCCCGGGTGTGCTGTACGACGCCCGGCATCGACCTGATCGGGATCGGCTCCCGGGCGTCCTCCCGGACGAACATCGGCAGGATCAGCTGCCTCGGCTCGATGACGGTCTCCGCGACCAGTCGACGTACCGCCGCCGACGACCGAAGCCGCCGCGGCCTGACCTCCGGGAAACCACCAGGCATGGAACTCAGCTCTTCCGACGAGATCCCGAGCGACGCTCGGACGGACGGGTGACCGGCTCACCGGCCTCCACCATGGTGTCACGCCGATCCGCCCCGAACCGGGCCAGGGCGTCGGCCAGCTCCTCGACCGACGGCGACTCGGCCATCGCGTCGACGCGCAGGCCGTGCTCCTCGGCGGTCTTCAGCGTGGCCGGGCCGATCACCGCGATCACCGTCGACGCGTGCGGCTTGCCGGCGATGCCGACCAGGTTCCGCACGGTCGAGGACGAGGTGAACACGACCGCGTCGAACTTGCCCGACTTGATCGCCTCACGGGTCGGCGCGGGCGGCGGCGCGGCGCGCACGGTCCGGTACGCCGTGACGTCGTCGACCTCCCAGCCGAGATCGGTGAGCCCGGCAACGAGTGTCTCGGTGGCGATGTCCGCGCGCGGCAGGAAGACCCGGTTGATCGGGTCGAGCACCTCGTCGAACGGCGGCCAGTCCTCGACCAGCCCGGCCGCGGACTGCTCACCGCTCGGGACCAGGTCGGGACGGATGCCCCAGGCACCGATCGCCTCGGCGGTCTTGTCGCCGACCGCCGCGATCTTCAGCCCGGAGAACGCCCGCGCGTCCAGCCCGTACTCGTCGAACTTCTCCCGGACCGCCTTCACCGCGTTGACCGAGGTGAACGCGACCCACTCGTAGCGTCCCTCGACCAGACCGCGGATCGCCTTGTCCATCTGCTGCGGGTTGCGCGGCGGCTCGACCGAGATGGTCGGAACCTCTTCCGGCATCGCGCCGTAGCGCCGGAGCCGGTCCATCAGCGGGCCGGCCTGGTCCTTGGTCCGCGGAACCAGGATCCGCCAGCCGAACAGCGGCTTGGTCTCGAACCAGGACAGCGCCTCGCGCTGCTCGACCACGCTGCCGACGACGATGACGGCCTCGCCGGTCACCTTCGCGGCGCGCAGGTCGGTGACGATCGTCTCCAGCGTGCCGACGACGCTCATCTGCGCGGTCGTCGTACCACCGACCGTCGCCGCGACCGGGGTCGAAGCGTCGAAGCCGGCCTCGATGAGGGCGGCAACGGTCTCCTTCAACGTCTCCGTGGCGTTCAGCAACACCAGCGTCTGCTTCGGCTGCAGCCGGGTCAGGTCGAGCTTGTTCTCGGCCAGGTCGACGACGGTGACCTCGCGGTCGCCCTTCACCGTCAGCGGGATCCCGGCGTACGTCGGGACCGCGCTCACCTCGCTCACACCTGGGACGACGTTGAACCCGATACCGGCCTTCTTACAGGCGGCGGCCTCCTCGGCGCCGCTGGAGAAGGTGAACGGGTCGCCGCTCAGCAGGCGTACGACGTTCGCGGCGGTCTTGGCGGTCTTCACCACGAGTCGCGCCCGGGCCGCGATCCGCAGTGCCCGGCTGCCCTCGGCGCCGGAGCCGTCGACGACTTCCACACCTGCCTTGCAGTAGGTGAGGAACGCGTCGTGTTCGGGGCCCTCGACAACGACCGCGTCGGCGTTGGCGAGCACGTCACGGCCGGCCAGCGTCAGCAGTGCGGGGTCACCGGGGCCGACGCCGACGAATGTCACGTGGCCGAGTGGTCTGGTCTGCTTGACGGTACTGGTCGCAGCCTTCTGAGGTGCCGCGGTGGCCGCTGTCTTCGCGCTCACGTCTGCCTTCGCCCTCGTCGTTTTCCTGCTCGTCTTGTGGGCCGTCTTGTGGGCCGCCGTCGTAGTGCCCTGTGCCGGTGTCATGTTCGCTCCAGCAGTTCGTTCGCCAGCGCCTTGCCGAGAGACACCGGGTCGTCCACCGGCCCGTTCGCGGAGAGCCGTCGTACGCCGTCGTCCTGGCCGAGCGCGCCCCGCAGCCACAGCTCGGGGCCGTCCTCACCCTCGACCACCTCGGCGAGCGCGCCGACCGGAGCCGTGCACCCTGCCTCGAGCGTGGCCAGCAGTTGCCGTTCCGCCGTCACCGCAGCGCGAGTGGCCGGGTCCTCGAGGTGCGCCAGGGCGGCTAGCACCTCGGTGTTGTCCGACCGGCACTCGATCGCCAGCGCGCCCTGCCCGGGCGCGGGCAGCATCTGGATCGGGTCCAGCGTCTCGGTGACCTCGGAGAGCCGTCCCAGCCGGGACACCCCGGCGCGCGCGACGATCACCGCGTCGACCTTGCCGTCGGTGACCAGCGAGATCCGGGTGTCCACGTTGCCGCGGACTCCGGTGCACTCGACGCCCAGGCCGAGCGCGTCGATCTGCGCGACGCGACGGGCGGCTCCGGTGCCGATGACCGAGCCGCGCGGCAGCTCGCCGAGCGTCAGCCCGTCCCGGGCAATGAGTACGTCGCGCGGGTCCTCGCGGAGCGGGATGGCACCGAGCACCAGCCCGTCGACCGGAGCGGTCGGCAGGTCCTTCAGCGAGTGCACAGCGATGTCGATCTCGTCCGCCAGCAGGGCGTCGCGCAGTGCGCTGACGAAGATCCCGGTGCCGCCGATCTGCTCGACCGGGGCACGGTTCACGTCGCCGGTGGTCGTGATCAGCACGAGCTCGACCTCGTGGCCGAGCGCCCGCAACTCGTTGGCGACGAGGGTCGACTGCGCGGTCGCGAGGGCGGAGCGACGGGTGCCGAGCCGGATCATGCCTGCTCACCTCCAGCGTGCCGCGCGTCCGCGGGCGTCTTGCTGGTGTCCTCGGGAGACTTGACCGCCGTCACCGCGTCCACCGTTGCCTGGTCGAGGGCGAACAGCTCGCGCAGCGCATCGGCGTACGTCGGTCCGCCCGGGTCTCCCCCGAGCTCCTTCACCCGGACTGTCGGGTTGTGCAGCAACTTGTCGACGACGCGGCGGATGGTCCACGCGACCTCGTGCCGCTGCTGCTCGTCGAGGCCGGGTAGCCGGCGATCCAGCCGGGCCAGCTCGGAGTCGACCAGCTCGGTCGCCATCGTCCGCAGCGCGACCACGGTCGGCGCGACCGATGCGGCCCGCCGGGTCGCCTCGAACGCACCGGTCTCCTCGCCGACGATCCGCCGTACCTCGTCGATGTCGGCTTCGCTGCCGCCCGCCGTACCGGCGAGGTCGGCGAGCGTGACCAGCGTGACGCCGGGGATCCGCGCCGCCTCGGGCGCGACGTCGCGCGGCAGGGCCACGTCGAGTACGCCGAGCGGCCGTCCGTCCGACGCGTTCCGGATCATCTCTTCGCTCAGTACGACGCCACGCGCGCCGGTGCACGACACGATCAGGTCGGCGTCGCGCAACGCATCCGGCACGTCGGCGAGATGGATCGGCGTACCGCCGATGCGATCGGTCAGCGCGACCGCGCGGTCATAGTTGCGGTTGGCAATGGTCACGCTCTTGGCGCCACCGTTGATCAAGGTCTGTGCGGCCAGCGAAGCCATCGAACCGGCGCCGACGATCAGTGCGCGGCGGCCTTCGAAGCCACCGACCGCCTCCAGGCCGGCCGAGACGACCGAACGGCCGGCGGAGTCGATGCCGGTCTCGGTCCGGGCCCGCTTGCCGACCCGCAAGGCGTGCTGGAACAGGGCATTCAGCTCGGTGCCGATGGTCTCCAGGTCCTGGCCGACGCGCAGCGTCTCCTTCACCTGGCCGAGGATCTGGCTCTCGCCGACGACCATCGAGTCCAGTCCGACCGCGACCTGGAACAGGTGCGCGACCGAGCCCTCCTCGAAGTGCACGTAGAGGTGCTCGGCCAGATCCAGCAGCGGCACGCCGGTGACGTCGGACAGGATCGCGGTGACCTCGTCCATCCCTGCGTGGAACCGGTCGACGGTCGCGTAGACCTCGGTCCGGTTGCACGTGGCAATGACTGCCGACTCGGCGACGGCCGGGGTGTGCTTGACGGCCAGGGCCAGCTTGGTCGCCGCGTCCGCGTCGAGCGCCACCCGCTCGAGGACGTTGATGTCGGCGGAACGGTGACTGATGCCGACGACCAGGTAACTCATGCGCCGACACCTCCTCCGACACTCGGAAGATCACTCAGACCGTTCATCGCTGGTAGTTCGGGCACCTGGGGGAGCGCCGCCTCTCCGGACTTTCGTTGTTCGTGGTACGCCAGGATCTGCAACTCGATCGAGAGGTCCACCTTGCGGATGTCGACGCCGTCGGGCACGGACAGCACCACGGGCGCGAAGTTCAGGATGCTGGTCACGCCGGCGGCGACCAGCCGGTCGCAGACCTCCTGGGCCGGACCGGCGGGCGTGGTGATCACGCCGATCGAGACCCGGTCGCGCTCGACGATGTCCTCGAGCTCGGCGAAGTCGCGGACCTCCATGTCGCCGATCCGCTCGCCGACCAGCTTCGGGTCGGCGTCGAGCAGGGCCACGATCCGGAAGCCGCGGGTGCCGAAGCCGGAGTAGTTCGCCAGCGCGTGGCCCAGGTTTCCGATCCCGACGATGACCACGGCCCAGTCCTGGGTGACGCCGATCTCGCGGGCGATCTGGTAGCGCAGGTACTCGACGTCGTACCCGACGCCGCGGGTGCCGTAGGAGCCCAGGTAGGACAGGTCCTTGCGGAGCTTGGCGGAGTTCACCCCGGCCGCGGTCGCCAGGTCCTCGCTCGACGCGGTGGCGATGCCGTTGTCCGAGAGCGCGGTCAGGGCCCGCAGGTAGACCGGCAAGCGCGCGACAGTCGCCTCGGGGATGCCGCGTTCGGTTCTCGTCGGCGGGCCGGGGCGACGGCTGCTGGCACGCGTCACAATTCTCCTGGGAGCGGTTGGTTCACCGCGGTCTGACGGCCGGCGGCGGTTCTTACTCTAGGAGCTTGTGAACGTGAGAACAAAATCGGCGAGGGTGACCTGCAAGACACGCCCTACTTTGTCAAGGCCTTCCTGAGCCTCGCGGAGTCCACCCGCCAGAAGTCGTGCTGCTTCCCGTCGACGAACGTGACCGGGATCTGTTCGCCGTACTGCGTGAACAGCTGGTCATCCTGGGTGATGTCGACCTCGGTCCACTCCACCCCCAGCTCGCCGCAGACCGAGCGGATGATCTCCCGGGCGTCGTCGCACAGGTGACAGCCCGGCTTCCCGTACATCACGACCCGGCTCATCGGCTGCCCTGCCGGAGCCGGCCCTTGGCGACCTTGCCCGTGACCGAGTGCGGGAGTTGATCCACCACCTCGATCTCCACCGGGGACTTGAACCGCGCGAGCCGGCCCTCGGCGTACTCGCGGATCGCCGCGACATCCACCGTGGCGTCTGCCTGCGGTACGACGAACGCCTTCACCGCCTCGCCGGTCTCCTCGGACGGCATCCCGATGACCGCGGCCTCGCTCACGCCGGGAGCAGCGACCAGCACGTCCTCGACCTCGCTCGGGAACACGTTGAAGCCGGACACGATGATCAGCTCACGCAGCCGGTCGACCAGGAACAGGTCGCCGTCCGCGTCCAGGAAGCCGACGTCGCCGGTCCGGTACCAGCCCTCCGCATCCGGACCGTCCACGCCGTCCGGCCAGTACCCGGAGAACAGGTTGTTGCCGCGGATCAGGATCTCGCCCGGGTCGTCGCCCTCGACGTCCTCGCCCTGCTCGTCGGCGATCCGGAGCTCGACGTTCGGCAGCGGGCGGCCGACGGAGCCGGGCTTCGGCTCGGACTCGCCCAGAGTCGTGGTGACCCCCGGGGACGCCTCTGTCAGGCCGTACCCCTGGTGCACGAAGTGGCCACTGACCTGCTCGAAGCGGTCCGCGAGCGTGCGATCGAGCGTGGACGCGCCGGTCAGCACGACCTTGACCGACCGCAGTGCCTCGCGCAGATCGGCTCGACCCAGGAGAGTGTGCAGCGCCGGTGGGGCGAGCGGCAGCCGCGTCACGCCGTACTTGCCGACCAGGCCGAGGGTCTCCTCGGGGTCGAATCGCTGCTCGATGATCAGCGCCGCGCCGGTCGCGACGGTCCAGCCCAGCACGGCGTTCAAGCCGAACGCGTGGAACATCGGCAGGACCCCGAGAACCACGTCCTCGGGTCCCATCCGGTCCTCTCCGAGCTCGGTGAGGTTCTGCACATTGGCGGAAAGTGCCCGATGGGTGAGCATCGCGGCACGCGGATCTCCACTGGTTCCGGACGTGTAGAGCAGGAGCGCCAGCGCCTCGGGATCGATCGTCGACGGTAACGGAGCGTCACCTTCGAGCTGGCCCGGCGCCACCGTCCGGACGCCCTCGATCCGGTCCGCCAGGCCCGGTCCGGCGATCGCCAGCCGGGCTCCGGAGTGCGCCGTGACGGTTGCGACCTCGGACTTGGTGAGCCCGGTGTTCAGCGGTACCGCGACCAGTCCGGCGCGGAGAATGCCCAGGTAGGACGTGACGAACTCGATGCTGTTGGCAACCAGGAGCAAGACCCGGGCCCCGGGCACCAGGCCGGCCGCGGCAAGCCCCTGAGCGGTCCGGTCGACGGCCTCGTCGACCTGGCTCCAGGTCAGCCGGCGGTCCCCGTCGACCAGTGCGGGACGCTCGCCGTGTCGTTGCGCTGTGTCACGAAGAATGTCCGCGAAATTCACGTTCACCAGGCGAGTCTGTCACGGCCACGGGGGCCACGGACTTTCAACCGGCTTGCCCAGAACGGTTGCAGCAGAGCGTGACCACCGATATACAGGTGACTTCGCGGGCGCGCTTCTGTCGAACCTCACACTGCAGAAACCCGGCCGCGCGGGGAACCTCATGCGCGATGCTTCACCCTCCCCGACAGCAGGCTGCTCCGATTTACGGACGCAGTCCGCTGGCGCATTCGTGACGACCAGACCGGACGGAAGGCGGCACGCCTCAGGCTGTTGACAGTATGTGTCCGAGCGGCGACGCTCGGTGCGGTTCAGCCACTGTGGCCATTCGCGGATGTGTCAGAAGACGTGTCAGTTGAACGGGGAGAAAACTTGACCACGCCGGAGCCAAGCCCGGACGGGATGAGACGTGCAGAGCTCGTCGATCGCGCCCAGGCCGGGGACGTCGGTGCCTTCGGTGAGCTGTACGACGAGTACTCGCTCACCGTCTATCGCTACATCTACGCGCGGGTGTCCTCGTCGGCACTCGCAGAGGACCTGACCAGCGAGACCTTCGTCCGGGCGCTGCGCGCGCTGGACTCGTTCCGCTGGCAGGGCCGGGACTTCGGCGCCTGGCTGGTGACGATCGCCCGGAACCTGATCACCGACCACTACAAGTCCGGCCGGGTCCGGCTGGAAGTGGTCACCGACGAGATCGAGACCCACGACCGGCAGACCGAGGGTCCGGAGATCGATGTGCTCGCCGCCGCGACCGCCGAGGTACTGCGGGACGCGGTCGCGGGTCTGCCGGACGAGCAGCGCGACTGCCTGACGATGCGGTTCTTCGCCGGCCTGTCGATCGCGGAAACGGCCAAGGCGCTCGAGAAGTCGGAGGGCGCCGTCAAGCAACTGCAACTGAGGGCCGTGAGGCACTTGGCGAAGGTTATCCCCAAGGACTTGAGGTGAGGCGGATGACAACGAATGTCTTTCGTAACCCGTCAGCGAGTTTCCTCGTTCCTCTTCATGAGGACCTGTCGGTGACCCCGACTGGCCATTGAGGAGAACGAACATCATGAGTGACCTACACAGGGCTCGAGCGCGCGCGGAGTCATTCGCGCATGCCGTCGATCACGGGCCCCGTCACTCCGCGCGACTGAGCGAAGACCCCGAGTTGCTGGAAGCTGTGGAGCTGGTCGGACGGCTGAGGACCGCCGGCGCAGTTGCACCGCGACCGGAGTTCAGCGCCGAGTTGCGGCACCGTCTGCTGGAGCAGGCGGCGGCGCGCGCGGCGACCACTGCGACTCCGATGATGGTGCGCAGCGCACCGGACAGCTCGGACGACCCGCCGGGTCGCGAGGACGTTGGCGCGTCCGTGACAGCTATTCGCCGCCGACAGGGCCGGAGGATCCGGCTCGTGGCCAGTACCGCCGCGCTCGTCCTGCTCGGAGGTGGCATCGGTTCTGCCGCCGCCGCTCAGCAGGCCATGCCCGGCGACACGTTGTACGGGATGAAGCGCAGCATCGAGAACGTGTCGACCAATGTGAGCGTCGGGGACGACTCACGCGGCCGGCGCGACCTCGAGCACGCGATGACCCGACTGTCCGAAGTCCGCCAGCTCGCCGACAACGGCGGATCGGTGGGCACGATCAACGCGACCCTGGACGACTTCTCGGCGCAGTCCCGCAAGGGCGTGTCCCGTTTGGTCGCGTCGTACCAGCAGGACGGCGACGAGAGTTCGATCAGCGCGATCACGGCCTTCATCACCAGCGCCCGCCAGGCTCTTGTGGGGCTCGCGCCCAAACTCCCGCCGGAGTCGCTGAAGTCCGGAGTGGAGGCGCTGGCAACGATCGAGCAGCTGGCGCAGCACACGAGCGCGGCCTGCCCGAAGTGCGCAGCGCCGAAGTCGGCCACCACCGGCGGCACCACCAGCAAGCCGAACCGGACGACACCCGGCAACGGCGAGCCGAGTGATCCGGCCAAGCCGGGGACGAGCACCAAGGCGTCCTCGACCATCCCGACACCCGGTGCGTCGACCACGCTCCAGCCGAGCACGTCGCCCACCAAGATTCCGAACACCACGATCGTCGAGGAGTCCACGGAACCGCCTCCGACGGCCCTGAAGACGCCACCGAAGCCGTCGTCGTCGAACTCGCCGATTGCGACGCCTACCGTGCTGCCTTCGCTGACCCCGACCACGCCGGCCTGGCCGTGGCCGTTCCCGACCACACCGCTGATCGATCTCCCAGGGATCATCAACACGCTGTTCCCGCCCTGGAAGTAGAGCACGACGCAGAGAAGCCCGGCACACCGATGGTGTGCCGGGCTTCTTCGTTGCCCGGGGCGTTGCTCGGGTCAGAAGAAGATGCTGCGGCGCTGCATCAGCAGGGTGTAGAGGGTCTGCTGGATGGTCTCGCGGACCTGGTCGGTGACGTTGAAGACCAGCATGGGGTCGTCGGGTGCGCCGTCGGCGAACTCGTCGGTGCGGATCGGCTCGCCGAACTCGATCAGCCACTTGGACGGCAGCGGGATCAGCCCGAGCGGTCCGAGCAGCGGGAAGAACGGTGTGATCGGGATGTACGGGACGCCGAGCAGGCGGGCCAGCGAGGCGATGTTGCCGACCAGCGGATAGATCTCCTCGGCGCCGACGATCGAGCACGGGACGATCGGTACGCCGGTCCGCATCGCGGCGCTGACGAATCCGCCGCGCCCGAAGCGCTGCAGCTTGTACCGCTCGGCGAACGGCTTGCCGAGACCCTTGAATCCTTCCGGCCAGACGCCGACCAGGTTGCCCTGGCGGAGCAGCCGTTCGGCGTCGTCGTTGTTCGCCAGGGTCGCGCCGCCCTTGCGGGACAGCTCGCCGACGAACGGTGTCTGGAACACCAGGTCCGCCGCCAGTGTGCGTAGCGGCCGGCCGGTGTGGTCTGCGACGACGACCTGGGTCACCAGTCCGTCGATCGGCATCGTGCCGGAGTGGTTCGCGACGATCAGCGCGCTGCCGTCGGTCGGAATGTTCTCGATACCGCGCACCTCGACGCGGAACCATTTCTCCACCATCGGGCGCAGCATCGGCAGCAGCACCTGGTCGGTCAGGTCGGAGTCGTACCCGAACTCGTCGAGTTCGTAGTCACCGCTCAGCCGCCGGCGCAGGAACGCCAGCCACTCCGCGACCCGGCGCTCGCCGTCCTCGCCGAACAACTCCCGCACCACCCGCTCCAGCCGGCCGAAGTCCAGCCCGCCGAGATCCAACCCACCGAGATCCAACCCGGACATGTCAGGCCCGTCGACGTCAGGCACGGCTCCTGCCGTCTCGCCCACCCGGGGCTCCTGCGCAGCAGGTCCGCTCACCGGACCGCCCGCAGCAGCGTCCGAGTCGGGGCGCTTGCCGTCGGGGCCGGATCGGGCGCGGCTGTTCTTCTTCTGACCGCCTGGTCCGGCGAGTGCGCGCGCGGCGGCGGACGGCGTCGTACGGCGTCCACTCCCGCGGCCGGGCCTGCCGCCGGAGCCGATCGGGATCACATCCGCGTCAGCCACGCAACGCTCCCAACCCCGCGCCGAGCAGGCCTGCGACCCGCGTCATCGCGCCGACCCCGAGCGAGGACCGGAAGTCGTCGAACGCCTCCGCAGTCGTGTACTTCGGCTCGAACCCGAACTCGGTCCGCATCCGGGTCGTGTCCACGCCACGTCCGAACGTCAGGAACGTGATCTGGTCCGGCGAGAAGTCCGCGAGCCGGGCCCGCCGGACGGCAGCGGCCGTGCTTGACGCGGTGAACGACGGCAGCCGCAGCGTCGGCCGGCCGAGCCGGCGGATCGCCTGGGACAGCGAGAGGATGCCGTCGCCGGCCACGTTGAAGGTCCCAGGAAGGTCGTTGACTGTCGCGCGCTGGATCGCCTCGACGCCGTCGTCCTCGTGCAGGAACTGCAGGCGGGCGTCGTACCCGAAGACGGTCGGCACGACCGGGAGAGCGAAGTACCGCGTCATCGGCGAATCGGTCTTGGGGCCGATCCAGTTCGCCATCCGCAGCGTGGTGACGCAGACGTCGGGGCGGCGCCGGGCGAAGCCGCGCACGTAGCCCTCGACCTCGACCGCGTCCTTGCTCAGCCCGTGGTGATGGATCGCCCGCGGCGCCATCTCCTCGGTGAACATGGCCGGATCGCGCGGGCCGGCGCCGTACACCGTCGTGGAGGACTTGACCACCAGCTTGGCCACGCCGGATGCCTTCTGGCAGGCGGCGAGCAGCTGCATGGTGCCGATGACGTTGATCTCCTTCATCGACGAACGGCCGCCAGCACTCCCGGGGGTCGCCACGACGCCGGTGTGGACGACCGTATCCACGCCTTCGGCCGCGATCACCTTGGCGATCACGGGATTGCGGATATCGGCCCGGACGAACCGGACCCGGCCGAGCTCGGCCCGCGGCGGGACCACGTCGACCCCGAGCACGGTACCGATCGCCGGGTCGTCGGCCAGCCTTCGGGCACAGCGAGCACCGGCGTCCCGCGAGACGCCGGTCACCATCACTACCTGTGCCACGAGCTACCCCCAGCCGGACCGGGCGCGGCGAACAGTACCTGCCGGCTACTTGCCGAGCTTGCGGCGCTGCACCCGCGTCTTCTTCAGCAGCTTGCGGTGCTTCTTCTTCGCCATACGCTTGCGGCGCTTCTTGATTACGGAACCCACGTCTGACCATCCAAACTCAAAGAGAACGTCGGCAAAGCTTACCTGTAGGTCACTCCCGCAACCTAAAGCAGCCTCCTCCACTAAACTTGACGTGACCTGGGGAGGTTGTTGTGAGGGCTCGGTACGACGGTCTGGCGGAGTGGTACGACGAGCGGTTCGTGGTCGACGCGGAGACGCATCAGCCCGGGATCCTGGAGCTGCTCGGGACCGGTTCAGGCCCCTGTCTGGACATCGGCTGCGGCACCGGGCGGAACTTCGAGACGATCCGCGCCAGCGGCCGCACGCCGGTCGGCATCGACTACTCGACGGACCAACTGCAGCGCGCCCGAACCCGCACCGACGGTCCGCTCGTGCACGGAGACGCCGCCGCGCTTCCGTTCGCCGACGCGTCGTTCGACACCGCGATCTCCATGTGGATCTCCACGGACGTGGACGACTTCAGCGCGGTTCTGCTCGAGGCGGCGCGGGTGCTGCGCCCGGGCGGGGTGCTGGTCGCGTACGGCGTGCACCCCTGCTTCAACGGACCGCATGTGCTCTACGAGGAGGACGGCCGGCGGACGGCCTACCCGACGTACCGGCAGTCCGGCTGGCACCACGAGTCCCCGTGGTGGAGCGCGGAAGGCATCCGTCGCCGGATCGGGATGCGCCACGTGCCACTGGCCGAGTATCTGAACGCGATCATCAGATCCGGCCTGACGGTCGAGCACTTCGAGGAACCAGTCGGCCCCGACATCCCGCACGCGCTGGCCTTCCGCGCCCGCCGCCCGGCGTGATGACCTCTAATCAGCCTGGAAGGAAGCTGCGAGCCCGCTGGCAATGGCGCAGTACGGTGGTCGGATGGCGTACGTCGTCTTTATCGCTGGGCTCGTGGTGGTGCTCGCGGGGCTGACCTGGTTCGCCTCCTGGGCGAAGCGGCGCGGGCACGGGTCCGGGGTGGCAGGCGCGCTCGCGGCGTACGACGAGGCGTACCGGACGACCGCGCATCAGTCGCACCACGAGCTGCGGCAGCAGGCTGACCGGAAGTCCGAGAGCGGATCGCCGGACGATCTCTAGCGCAGGAAGTCCGCTATCGGGCCGAGGGTGAGCAGACCGCTGCCGGCCGCGTGCTCGTCTGCGGCTGGCGCCAAGGCTGCCTGCGCTTTCTCCAGCAGCTGACCGTCGCCTGACTGCCGGGCCGCATATGCGGTCAGCGCCCAGTAGGTCTCGAGTAGGAGCCCAGGCGGTGGGTTCAGCGATCCCTTCACCCACGGGGTGTGCGGGCCATAGTCCGCGTCGGGGATCGGCTGGCCGTGACGGATGGCATGCGCGGCCAGCGCCAGTGGGAGCAGACCGTCGCTCAGACCGGGCATGCCGGCGCCGTCCAACAGGGCACCGGCGGCGCGGTAGGACTCGGGGTTGTCGTCGCGGAGGGCGGCGTACCAGCGGGTGAAGACGCCGACGAGTGGGAGTTCGTGACGGGCAGCCAACGCGTCGGCGGCGTCGGCGTGTTCGCCGGCTGCTGTGTGGTCGGCCCGCGCGCAGGCGGACTGGAGCCGGATCAGATGGCCGAGAACCTCATAGGTAAAGAGGTTGTGGCGTTGCGAGAGGCTGACGAGCTCAGCTCCGATGGCGTCGCGTTCCGGAGCGAGACCGGCTCGATAGCAGGTCTGCATGAAGACGCCGTTCAGCGTGAACGCGAGCAGCGCGGGATCGTCCAGCCCGCGCGCGAGCTCCTCGGCCTCGAGTGCTGCCTCGCGAGCACGAGATGATCGCGAACCGCGCGATTCGAGTGCGATCGTGGCGAGGAGCCGAGCGCGGATGCTCGGGTGCTCCTGTGTCGGCAGGACCCGTTCGGCCGCAGCGACGATCGCCGCGGCCTGCGTCTCGTCGTCGGAGCGCGTCCAGATCGCCGGTACGTCGTACGCGCCGATGACACGCGCTGTCAGATCAGCGTCGGCCAGCTCCTCGGCGGCTGTGATGGCAGCAAGGCGGTGTCGACGAGCAGTCTCCAGCCCGCCGCCTCCGGTGACCGCGAGGTTGCGCAGTAGGCCGACCGTCGACTCGATCCGGGCGCGCGTCCCGCCGACCACGCGGTCGTACGCCGAGGCCGTCTCCGCCCACACGCTTCCGGCCGGCGTGAGATGAGCGGCCTGGTTGAGGATGTCGGTCTCCAACTGCCTGAGCGCCGGACCAGGATCGACACCGAGCTGACCGACCAGAGTCTCGCGAGCGCGACGCAGTACGGCGAGAGCGTCGCCTTGCCGCTCGCTGCGATACAGGGCCAACGCCAGCAACCGCCACGCATCCTCACGCCACGGGTGCTCGGACACGTGCGCATCAAGGTCCGGCACAGCCTCCCCCGCCAGCCCCAACGCCAGTCGCGCCTCGCCGACCCGCTCCACTGCTCGCAGCCGCAACTCGTTCAACCGCGAACGCTCGGCCAGCGCCCATCCCTCATCCGCAAACTCCGCGTACGCCGGACCGCGCCACAAGCCCAACCCTGCAAGCAGTTCCGGCAACAACTCCCCCGGCGGCAACGACGCCTGCACAGCCGCCTCGAACCGCCACGCATCCACTGCGTCGGTCCGCAGCGCATAGCCAGGACCTTCAGTCACCAGCAACCTGGCAGGTGTCCGCGGTTGCCGATCCGGCTCGATCGCCCGCCGGAGTGCAGCCACGAACGTCCGCAACGCGCTCAACGCCCCCGCCGGCGGATCCGCCCACAAGTCGTTCACCAGCACCGCCGCTGGTACGACGCGCCCTCGCGCCACGATCAATCGAGCCAATACGGCCCGATGCCGGGGGCCCTTCAGATCAACCGGCTCCCCGTCCCAGGCCACGACAGGCCCAAGCACCCCGAACTCCACCCGGCCACCGTAGCGTGCTCATCGAACGCTGATCCGCATCCAGCAGGCTGACCGGCGTGAACGAATTCGACTATCACCAGGTCCACGCGAACGGCGTGACCTTGAACGTCGCTGTCGCAGGCTCCGGTACGCCGGTCGTGTTACTCCATGGGTTTCCGCAGACGCATCTGATGTGGCGGCACGTGGCCGGGCGGTTGTCCGCCGACCACACCGTGATCTGCCCGGATCTGCGTGGGTACGGCGAGAGCGACAAGCCGTCGGGCGACTACTCGAAGCGGACGATGTCGGCTGACGTTGTCGCCATGGCTCGGGAGTTGGGGCATTCGCGGTTCGGGTTGGTGGGGCATGACCGGGGTGCGTTGGTGGCGTTCCGGGCCGGACTAGATTCCCCGGACGCGGTCTCGCACCTGATGTGTTTGGACGTGTTGCCGACGCTCGACATGTGGGAGGTGATGCACGGAACGAGCGCCGCGGTGGGGTTCCATCTGTACCTGATGGCGCAGCCGGCCGGGCTGCCGGAACGGATGATCGCCGCGAGCTCCGACGAGTTCTTCGGGTACTTCCTGGACCTGTGGGCGAACGATCCGGCCGCGATCCCGGCCGACGTACGCGCCGTCTATCTCGCAGCCTGCAGGCGCGCGGTGCCGTCGATTGTCGCGGACTACCGGGCCTCGGCGACGATCGACGTGAGCCACGACGAGGAAGACCTTGCTCAGGGCAACAAGCTGCGGATGCCGGTGACGGTGATCCAGCAGGACTGGGGCGCCGCACTTGGCTTCGACGCGGCCGCCCGCTGGAAGGCCTGGGCGACCGACCTCCACCACCAGACCACGACCGCCGGCCACTTCATGGCCGAGGAGGCACCGGACGAGATCAGTACTGCGATCCGCGCGCTCCTCCAGCGCTGAAAGATGCGCTGTTCCGGCCGCAGGCATGACGAAGGGGCCGGTCCACGGCGGGATCCGGCCCCTTCGTCTCTCGTTGTTATCCGGCTTGGAAGAAGGCGCCTTTGAGGTAGTCGTGCACGGCGTCCTCCGACACCCGGAACGAACGACCTACCCGCACCGCGGGGAGCTCTCCGGAGTGCACCAACCGGTACACCGTCATCTTGGACACGCGCATGGCCGTGGCGACTTCCGCCACGGTCAGGAACTTCACCTCGGCGAGCGGCTGCTCACCACCGGACTTCTTTGATGCCATTGCGCACCGCACTTCCAGCACGGATCGTGCGCCGGCTTCCCCTCCGGCACCTCCGTCCGTGCATGCAACGAGCGTAGTGGCTGTTGGTACGAATGGGAAAGAGGGGGACTCCTGTGACTCAATATGTTGAATCAAGACCTAACAAAGGGAAGCTCGCGTCGCGTGTCGCCTTGATTGACCGGTCCAGCCAGGTGTTCGGGTTGTAGCCGGACGACCAGTCGACGTACTTCGCGTCCTGCCCGTCGGTCATCCGCATCGGGGCGACCCGGCCGAACCGGATCTGGATCTCCTCGCGCCACCCCTCCGGCACCGCCGTCAGCGGGTCGATCGGATTGCCCGCGACGATCGCCAGCAGATGCGTCCAGGCCCGCGGTACGACGTCGATGATCGCGTAGCCGCCACCGCCGGTAGCGACCCACTTCCCGTCCGCCACCTCATGCGCAAGGTCGTGCAGAGCCGCGTACGCCGCCCGCTGCCCGTCGATCGTCTTCGTCAGGTGCGCCAGCGGATCCTCGACATGCGAGTCACACCCGTGCTGCGTGACGAGCACCTGAGGCCGGAAAGCCTTCACCACGTCCGGCACGACAGCGTGGAACGCCCGCAACCAGCCCGCATCCCCGGTGCCGGGCGGCAGCGCGACATTGACCGCCGACCCCTCGGCACCTGGCCCGCCCGTCTCACCAGCGCTCCCAGTGCCCGGGAACAGCGTGGTCGGCGACTCGTGCAAGCTCACGGTCAGCACCCGCGGATCGTTGTAGAACACGGTCTGCACGCCGTCCCCGTGGTGCACGTCCACGTCGACGTAGGCAACCCGCTCGGCGCCGTGGTCGAGCAGCCACTGGATCGCGATCGCCGGGTCGTTGTACACGCAGAAACCGCTGGCTTGGTTGGGCATCGCGTGGTGCAGGCCGCCGGCGATGTTCGCGGCGTGCAGTACGTCGCCCTCCCAGACCGCGCGCGCCGCCTCGACCGAAGCACCGACGATCTGGGCCGAGACCTCGTGCATCCCTGGGAAGCAGTACGTGTCGGAGGTGCCGAGGCCGTGCACCGGATCGGCCTCGTCGGGGTGCTCCCCCGCACTCTTCACCGCGGCGACGTACTCCGGGGTGTGCACGGTCTCGAGCAGCCCATCGTCGGCCGTCGGCGCGGGCACGACCTTCAAGTCGTCGAGTACGCCGAGCGCCCGCGCGAGCTTGATCGTCAGCTCCACGCGGATCGGACTCATCGGGTGCCCACGGCCGAAGTCATACGCCGTCAATCCGTCGTCGAAGACCAGCAACGCCTCACCGCTCATGCACCTGACCTTAACCTTCACGCCGCAGGGGGCGGGTGCCTGAGACGAGAAAAGACGGGTCGGCGCAACACCCCTCCCAGGTTGCGCCGGCCCGTCTGTGGTCCAACAGTCGATTCATCGGCGGCGGACTGCAAAGCGTTACAGAATTTGCAGGTTCCTGCAGACCTACGCCTGAGCAGGCGCTCGAACGGGTCGTTTTCGTACGGTTTCTGCGCCGTTTCGGGGTGATCCGACTGCGGACAGTGAGATTCGGACTTGCGGGCGCCACGGAGCAGGCCGCACAGTACCTCCCGTGAGGCAAATGAAACCCAACCGGCGGCAGATCTTCACAGTCGGAGCGGCAGCCGCCGTCGCTGTGGCCGTCCCGACCGAAACCGCATCCGCCACGACGGCGTCGACCTCTGCCACCTCTGCCACCGCGGCCACGTCAACGGGCCCGTACGGCTCGGGCGTGCTCGGCTCCTGGGCGAACGGCACCCGGGCCATCTCGACCACCACGCAGATCCACCGCGTCCTCGAGACCGACGGCGTGTACATGTTCGGCGACAGCATCTCCGTCCAGGACGGCAAGTCGCTCGCGACCCGGCTGCTCGGCCGCGACGGCAGCCAGATGGCCGTGAACAACTGGTCCAGCCGGCCCACCTCCGGCGCCGTCGACGCGCTGCAGCAGTGGGCGTCGGCGTACGGTCTGCCGCGCCGGATCCTGATGGCGAGCGGCTCGAACGACATCTTCGACCCGCCGAAGTTCGCTGCCCAGCTCGATCGCGCGATGGGCATCGCCGGCCGCAACCGGATCGTGTACTGGGTCAACATCCAGGCCGTCCGCAAGAGCGTCGACGCGACCATGCAACTCGCGGACCAGCGCAACAGCTCGTGGCTCAACATGCAGATGTACGACGCGCAGGAGAAGTACTCCAACCTGCGGATCATCCGCTGGGCCGAATGGCTCTGGGTCAAGCCGCACCGGCTGCTGAACTACCTGCGCGACGGCGTCCACCCGTCGGTTCCGTTGGGTCAGGACGCCCGCAACGAGTTGATCGTCCAGTCGCTGACGGCTCGATGAGGTACGCTCGTTACGTGAACACGAACTTGCAGCTGTGGTGGACCGCCTAGGGCGGTCCACCCGGCGTGTTCGCACGCAGCCACCAAGGCCGCCTCTCCGAGGCGGCCTTTTTCTCTGCCCTTCTCGGTGAGGCCCACACACCGAAAGGGCACGATCATGACTTCGCTTTCCGGCATCACCCCGTCCGGCCGGCTGACGCTCGGCAACCACCTCGGCGCGCTGCGCCGGTTCACCGACCCGGACGGCTTCTACTTCGTCGCGAACCTGCACGCGATGACGACCAAGCACGACCCCCGAAGACTCGCCGCGCTCACCCGCGAGTTCGCGACGCTGATGCTCGCGGCGGGCGTACCCGAGGGCACGGTCTTCGTGCAGTCCGACGTACCCACGCATGCCCAGCTCGCCTACCTGCTCGAGTGCACGTCGTACGTCGGGGAGCTGTCGCGGATGATCCAGTACAAGGAGAAGGGCAACCGCCCGATGACGCGGGCGTCGTTGTTCACCTATCCGTGCCTGATGGCCGCGGACATCCTGCTGTACGGCGCGGAGCGGGTCCCGGTCGGAGGTGACCAGGACCAGCATGTCGAGCTCGCGCGGGACATCGCGATCCGCTTCAACCGCGAGTACGGCGAGACGTTCGTCGTACCGCAGCTGAACAAGGCGGCGCTGGCGACGCGGGTCAAGGACCTGGCCAATCCGACCGCGAAGATGAGCAAGTCGGCCGCGGACGACGCGATCGGCACGATCCGGCTGCTCGACCCGCCGGACGTGATCCGCCGGCAGATCATGCGCGCGGTGACGGACTCCGAGAACGAAGTCCGGCACGACGAGGCGAACAAGCCGGGCGTCAGCAACCTGCTGGACATCCTGGCTGCGTGCACCGACAGCGATCCGGTCGAGCTGGCCAAGTCCTACGCGTCGTACGGCGCCCTCAAGCAGGATGTCGCCGACGCTGTGCTCGCGGTGATCGACCCACTGCAGAAGGAGTACGCTCGCCTCGCGACCGACCCCGGCGCGGTCGAGCACCTGCTCGTCCAGGGCCGGGATCGGGCGCTCGAGGCAAGCACTCCCCGACTCCAGGCAGCGACGCGGGCCATGGGTTTGGCAGGATCGGCTCCATGAAGCTTCGTGCCGCCACGTTCAACATCCGCAACTCCTCCGCACCCGACGGCGACAACGCCTGGCCGGTACGGCGGAAGGCGGCGGTGGCGGCGATCGAGCAGCTGGACGCGGACGTGGTCGGGCTGCAGGAAGTGCTGCCCGACCAGCTCGAGTACCTGGCCTGGCGGTTCCCGAAGTACGAGATCGTCGGCGCCGGCCGGGACGACGGGATGAGTGCGGGTGAGCACTCCGTCGTCCTGGTCCGGCCCGGCGACTGGCGGATCGACAAGCACGAGACCCGCTGGCTGTCCGATGACCCGGGTACGCCGGGATCCGTCGGCTGGGACGCCGACCTGACCCGGATCGCCACCCTGGTGTGGCTGCGGCATCGCAACGGTACGACGGTCGGCGTCGTGAACACGCACTACGACCACGCCGGCGAGGTCGCGCAGCTGCAGTCGTCGCGGCTGATCGCCCGCTGGATCAGCGGATCGCTGCCGTGGATCGTGATGGGTGACCTCAACGCCACCCCTGATTCACCGCCGGTCAAGTCCCTCGTCGACGCCGGCCTGTCCCTCGCCGTACCGCTGTCCGAAGGCGGCAGCTGGCACAACTTCACCGGCGCAGTGGACGACGACCGCATCGACCACATCCTCGTCACCTCGACGTGGACGGTGACCGACGCAGCCGTCTCGCACTACCGCCCGGACGGACGTCTGCCCAGCGACCACTGGCCCGTGGTCGCGACGCTAGATCTTCGCTAGCACCTCTTCGCGCAGCAGCTCGAGCGCATCGAAGCGCCGGTTGCCGTCACCGAGCTGCGAATCCGGCACCAGCAGCTCGTCGATCCCGGCCGCCGGGTACTGCGCGACCACGTCGAGCACCTCCTGCGCCGATCCCATGATCACGTGCGCACCGTTCCCCTCCAGCCGAGCCTTCCGCTCCGCGGCCTCGGTGTCGCCCGGCCGGATCACCTCGAGGAACGTCTGCGCCGACCGCCGTACCGTCTTCGGATCGCGGCCGATTCGCTCGCAGTGCTTGGCGAAAACCTCACCCTTGTGGGTTGCGAGGTCCGGCCGGCCCCAGTGGTTCCACTCGTCCGCGTACCGCGCAACGATGCCCAGGGCAACCTTCTCGCCGGAGGCGCCGATCAGGATCGGAAGGTGCGCCGGCTTCGGTTCGCACGGTGCGTCCTGGAGTTGGTAGTAGGTGCCGTCGAACGTCGTCCGCTCCTGCGTCAGCAGGCCCTTGATCACCTGACAGGCTTCCTCGAACCGCTTGAGCCGCGGCCCGATCGCCGGCAGCTCGATCCCGTACACCTCGTGCTCGTTGACCTGCCATCCCGCGCCGATCCCGAGCACGAACCGCCCGTTCGCCATCTGGTCGATCGTCGCGGCGGCGTTCGCAACCACCGCCGGGTGCCGGTACGTGTTGCCGAGCACCATCGACCCGACCCGCACCCGCGAGGTCCGGGCAGCGATGCCGGCGAGCAGCGCGAGACACTCGTTCACCGGGACGGTCAGGTCGTTGCTGTTCTGCATGAAGTGATCAGCTATCCAAACGCCGTGCCACCCGGTGCGTTCGGCGTACTCCGCTCCTTCAAGTACGTCATTCCAGGTCCGGGAGGCCGCAGGCCACAGAGAGAAGTCCATGCGGTCATCCTGCCTCTTGAGCCGCGAGGACCGCTTCTCCGTTCTGTTCTGCCCATTCCGTGAGCAGCCGGATCGGCCCCATCAGCGTGCGGCCGAGGTCGGTCAGGTCGTACTCGACGCGTGGCGGCACCCCGCCGTAATCGGTCCGGGTGACCAGGCCGTTGGTCTGCAGACGCCGCAGGGTCTGGGTCAGCACCTTCTTCGAGATGCCGCCGATCAGCTCGACCAGCTCGGAGTGCCGTCGCGGGTGGTCGTTGAGTCCCCACAGGACGACCACCGCCCACTTGTCCGCGATCACCTCGACCGCCAACCGCGCCGGACAGTCGGCCAGGAAGATGTCGCCGGGTTCCACACCGTACACAGCTGTCAGGGTACCCAGCGGTTCCCACGGCGATGTCTAGCGTTCCGTGCCATGAACGCTCTTCCCGAAAGCACCCACCGACTGTTCACCGAGCCGAAGGACGTCACGATCATCACCATCGACCCGGACGGGTCGCCACAGGCCTCGCTGGTCTGGGTCGAACGCGACGGCGACGAGCTGCTGATCGGTCTCCAGGCACCCCACCGCAAGACCCGCAACCTGTTCCGCGATCCGCGCGTGACCCTGCTGATCCAGGACGACCAGGTGAGCGCCCGAGGTATCACCCAATACCTGGTTATCCGGGGCACCGCGAAGCTCCACGGTCCCGGCGTCGCGGGGGACTACAAGGCGCTGATGGATCGGGAGACCCAGCGGTACCTCGGCCTGCCGGAGTTCCCGTTCGGCGAGGGCATCTGGGATACCGGCGTGGTGGCGCGGGTGACCGTCGAGCGGATCAGCGGCGAAGGACCGTGGACGGTCAGATGACGATGTGCCAGCGCAGCAGGAAGGCGCCGATCGACAGCACGAGGTACAGCAGGACGAGCGCGGCGCCGATGCCGGGGCGCGGGCGGTGGCGGCGTACGGGCGTGTCCGCGGCCTGCGCCCGGATCGCCTCCATCACCGCGCCGACCTCCGCGGTGCGGTCCTTGGGGATGCCGTTGATCTCGTTCTCGTCCGGGCCGCGGGTGAGGACGACGTAGTCGTCGCCGATCTCGATCGAGTCGACGTCCTGCCAGGCCAGGCTGCGGATCAGCATGCTGGTGCGCGCCTTCAGCGCGGTCTCGGTCAGCTCGACCCGGTACAGCACGACGCCGCCGGCGACGCGGACGACCGAGGCGCCGATGATCGTCAGCAGGCCGACCGCGAGCATGTCGCGGGCGCCCATCCAGAGCCACGAATTCAGCCCCGGCACGACGATGAACGGCAGGATGAACAGCGCCCAGGCCCACCACGGCGCCGGATCCAGCGGCACGCGCCACGGCAACTGGGGCACGTCGGCTCGCTGCGCGACCTCGTGGTGCTGCTGCGCAGGCGCGGTGTCCGGCTTGACCGAACCATTACCCATGGGCGGGACCATAGCGACTCAACCCTTGCACAAGGAAGGAACTGCGGCGCCCAACCATAACGCCAGCAGTGCGAGAGGTGTTATTCGGCGGCTATTCGGCGGCGAGGTCGCGGGAACGGTTGCGGGCGGCCTCGATCGCCGAGAGGAACGCGGCGCGGACCTTGTGGTCCTCCAGCTCGCGGACGGCGGCGG
Organism: Kribbella sp. NPDC049584; assembly: GCF_040675555.1. NCBI lineage: Bacteria > Bacillati > Actinomycetota > Actinomycetes > Propionibacteriales > Kribbellaceae > Kribbella > Kribbella sp. NPDC049584. The sequence goes on along the minus strand of NZ_JBFAPF010000011.1, from coordinate 210,609 downwards.
CCGTCGTACCGCCCGGGGACGTCACGCGCTCCCGCAGTACCGTCGGGTGTTCGCCGGTCTCCCGGAGCAGCTTCGCCGAACCGACGACGGTCTGGACGACGAGGTCGGTCGCCGTCGCGCGCGGGAGGCCCATGTGGACGCCGGCCTCGATCATCGACTCGACCACGAAGAAGATGTACGCCGGGCCCGAGCCGGAGATCGCGGTCACCGCGTCCTGCTGCTTCTCCGGCACCCGGACGACGCGACCGGTCGCGGCCAGCAGGCTCTCGGCCAGCTCGAGGTGGCTCTCGTCGCAGTGCGCGCCCCGGGAGATCGCGGCCATACCCTCGTCGACCAGCGCCGGCGTGTTCGGCATCACGCGGACGACGGCGACACCCTCGGGCAGGCGGGACTCGATGAACTTCGTGGTTATGCCGGCGGCCAGGGAGACGACGGTCTGGCTCGGCTGGATCGCGGGGGCGATCTCGGCGAGCAGATCCGGCATGTCCTGCGGCTTCACCACCAGCACCAGCGTCTCCGCCTGCTTCGCGGCGTCCAGGTTGGAGACGACGTCAACGCCGTACCGCTCGCGCAGCTCGGTGGCGCGCTCCTCCCGGCGCTCGGTGATCAGGAGCTCCTCCGGTCGCCGCCCGGCCCGAATCAGCCCGGACAGCAACGTCTCCCCCATCACCCCGGCCCCGAGAACGGCCACCTTTGCACTCATGGTGCACAGGTTACTGCTGAGCGCTCCGGCTACTTCTTGCTGATCAAGGAGCGGGCGAAGAACTGCAGGTTGGCGGGGCGCTCGGCGAGGCGGCGGACCAGGTAGCCGTACCAGTCCTCGCCGTACGGGATGTAGATGCGCATGGTGTGGCCGAGGCCGGCCAGGCGGAGCTGCTCCTCGGGGCGGATGCCGTAGAGCATCTGGTACTCGTAGCTGCCCGGCCGGCGGTTCGCGCGGTCGGCGAGCGCGCCGGCGATCGAGATCAGCCGCGGGTCGTGCGACGCGATCATCGGGTAGCCGTCGCCGTTCATCAGGACCTTCATCGCCCGGACGTACGCCTTGTCGACCTGACGCTTCTCCTGGAACGCGACCGACTCGGGCTCCTTGTACGCACCCTTGCAGAGGCGGACGCGGGAGCCGGCGTGTGCCAGGTCGCGGCAGTCGGCCTCGGTACGCCGGAGGTACGCCTGCAGCACCGCCCCGGTCTCGGGGAAGTCCTGGCGCAGCTCGCGCAGGATGCCCAGCGTGGAGTCGGTCGTGGTGTGGTCCTCCATGTCGAGGGTCACCGTCGTACCGGCGTTGCGGGCGGCGAGGCAGATGGTCCGGGCGTTCTCCAGCGCGATCTTCTCGCCGTCGCCGGGCAGCGCCTGGCCGACCGCGGACAGTTTGACCGAGACCTCGGCGTTCTTGGTCAGGCCGGCGGCGGCGAGCTGCTTGAGCAGGTCGAGGTACGCGTCGGCGGTGGCCTGCGCGGCGGCGAGGTCGGTGACGTCCTCGCCGAGGTGGTCGAGGGTGACGTTCAGCCCGTTGCTGACCAGCTTCTCGGTGGCCAGCACGGCCTCCGGAGTGGTCTCGCCGGCGACGAACCGCGACACGATGCCACTGGACACCGGGAGCGACGACACCGCTTTCTTGATCTGGGGGCTGCGGGACATGCCCAGCAGGACTCGCCGAAGCACTACGTGTTCCTCCTCATCAACCCACCCATTTGCCAGTGGTGTCAGCAGGTTACGCGCCTGAACCTGGCTTTGCGGAATCCTGTGGCCCGGGCCACACGCACCCCACGTTGGTAGAAGATGCGCTCATGCCCATCTTCAAGCGTCGCCGCCGCAACGCCGTGGACGCCGATCCGATCGGCGCGTTCTGGTCCTGGTGGTCGGGCTCCGGCGCTGCTGCCGTCGCCGGCGCGATCGCCCGCCAGGAGCCGACCGACGTGAACGTGGAGCTGAACGAACGGATCGCCCGGATCAGCCCCGACCTGGAGTGGGAGCTCGGCCCCGGACTGCACGCCGCGCATGTCCTGATCGTCACCGCGGCCGGCAACCCGCCCCAGCGCGCGGTCGCCCGCCGCTGGCTGCGCGCCGCCCCGCCCTCCGACCAGACCTGGGAGTACGCCGACCTGCGCCGGCCCGGGCCCGCGGTGACTATCCAGTTCGACGGACTGCCGCCGGTCGCGACGGACGAGTCCGTGGTGTCGATCGAACCGGACACCGCGTCGGTGCACGTCGGCGTACATCATCCTGTGTTCGCGTCGCTGTCGGTGGATGCGCAGCGGCGGGTGACGTTCCTGATCCTGGACCTGGTGCTCGGCGAGGAGATGGTGGAGACGTGGGTCGGCGCCATCGACACACTGCCCGCGCCGCCGGATGACGCCGTACCGATCGATTCGCTGCTGCCCGCGGTGGCTGGGTTCGCTGCCGAGCACACGCTGGAGGACGGCAGCCCGGCGTGGAAGATGCTGGAGGGTACGCGCGACGGACAGCGGGTCATCGCGACCGCGGAGTACCCACTGCGCTCGATCCGGCGACCGCACCTGGACACGCATGTTGCCGTCTCGATCCAGTATCCGGTCGTCCGGGAGGACGGGCTGCCGGAGTCGGAGATGCTCGACGAACTACGGGCGTTCGAGGACCACCTGACCGACCGTTTGGGTGGCTCCGGCAACCTCTTGGCGCACGAGACGTCGGCCGGCGTCCGCATCCTGCACTACTACACCGACGGCACCACGCCCGCCGACGCCCAACTCCAAGCCGCCACCACCGGCTGGCCCCACGGCAAAGTAACCCTGACCGCAGAACCCGACCCCGCCTGGCACAACGTCGCCCACCTGTCCGGGTAGCCGTATTACCTGGGTTCGACGCGGAGGGTGGTGGGTCGGGCCGTGGAGTTGACGATTGCGACCGTGTCCGGGCCGTCGCCGTACTTCTTGTAGTAGGCCGCGTCGAGTTGGTCGTCGACGGTGGAGTCGGGGATGTAGGTGACTTCGCGGGTGTTTCCGTCCCAGGAGATCGCGCCTTCGTGGTGACGGCTGACGCCCTTGTACCAGCTGCCTTCGGCGCCGCGGACCGATCGCACGTAGAGGCTCCCGTCGACGACGACGTGCCACACGATGGTGAGCGTACGCAGCGATCCGTCCTGGCGGCGCCCGGCGACGCGGATCTCCTCGATCCGGTCCAGGACCTGCAGCTCTTCCGCACTCCAACTACTCATCAGCTTCTACTCCTTTTCCGAACTGTGCCAGGGTGATGCTTTCAGGTTCCGGTCGCGCCCCGGGTGCAACCTGGGGGTTCTGGGGTTCCGTCTTGAGGGGGAGATGGAGAGTGGAGGACCGGATGGCGGAGCGGGACCGGGAGTTTGTGGCGTTCGTGGAGGGGGCGGGCGCTTCCTTGCGCCGGACGGCGTTTCTGGTGGTGGGAGATCGGCATCGGGCTGATGACGTCGTCCAGGACGCGCTCTACAAGCTGTACCTTGCCTGGCCGAAAGTGCGGCGGGTGGGGAATCCGCTCGCGTATGCCCGCCGGATGGTGGTCAATGCCGCGCATGACGGCGGACGGCGGCCGTGGCGGCGGGAGGTCGCGATCGGCGACGTACCGGATCGGGTCGATCACGAGGATTTCGCGACCGGGCATGCCGACCGGGACGAAGTACTCGAGGCCCTGCGGTCGCTCGGGCCTCGGCAGCGGGCCTGCGTCGTCCTGCGGTACTACGAGGACCTGTCCGTCGAGCAGACCGCGGAGATCCTCGGCTGTACGACGGGCACCGTGAAGAGCCAGGCGGCACGTGGTCTCGACACTCTCCGACGAGCCATCGACCAGCGGCGAACGAGCCGGGCGCTGTGAAGGAGAACGAGATGGAAGACGTACGTGAGGTCAGCGCCGAGCTCCACCGGCTCGCCGACTCCGAACCACTGGACCCCTTCGACACCGATGCGCTGCTAGCCCGCGGGCACCGCGGCCGACGCCGGCGCAAGACCCTCGCGATCAGCGGAGCGGTGGCCGGCGTCGCAGTCATCGCACTGGCCGCGGCCCTGCTGCCCGGGCTCACCCAGCCCGGCAAGAAACCGCCGGTGGCCGGTGACCAGAGCCAGACCGCGCTGTTCGAATCCGTGCAGGGTGTTCCGCGCGGGGAAGCGGCCGTCGGGCAGCGGCTGACGATGGCCGAGGCCCAGCGGCGGTGCGCCCTGCGGTTCCCGGACGAGAAGCGCGGTTTCGAGAGGCCGTACGACGGACCGTTCGTCGGGCAACGGCTGTCGTACAAGGTCACGATCGGTGCCCGGATGCGGATGTGCACGGTGCCCGGCGGTGACAAGCCGACGGCAGCCTTGCTGGCCCAGGTCGCCAAGGATCCGTTGCCCACCACAACCGCCGGCCAGTTGCGGCACTGCTCCGTGCAGACCTGGGTGGACGTCACCGGGTGGCGCGTGACGGCGACGGCCCGGTCGAAGGAGACCGGGGCCTCGTTGCTTACCGCGGTCTCACCGAGCGGCAAGACCGCGATCGCCTGCGAGATCGACAAGAGCACGCTGGACGGCGGAATGATCACCCAAGGTACGTCGCTGCTCTCACTCGACCACCTGCGCTACGACAGCAACCAATACACGCATGCGACGCCGACCCAGCCCGCGCAGCTGTGGACAGGGAACAACATCGGCGGCAACCGCAACGGGTACACGACGCTGGCCTGGGGCAAGCTCAACGGCAACCCGACCAGAATCCATCTGCAGATGGACGCGAAGACCCAGACCGACGTACCGGTCACCGACGGCTGGTTCGCCTACTACTGGACGACTCCGCCGACGAAAGCGAAGATCGGGGACCTGCGCATCACGGCGTTCGACAAGAACGGAAAGGTCGTCAAGGTCCTCAAGTGACCTGAATCGTTATCAACCAAAGGGATTCGTGGATGGTCTCACCCTTCGCAAACCGATGAAGGGGGAGATATGAGGAAACTGCACACGATCCTGACAATGGTGGCGGCGGCGGCCGGGATGGTCGCCGCCGGTACGACGACGGCGACTGCGGCAACGACAGCGACGACGGCGACGGCCAGCCCGGCCGCGGCGACGGCCGGGTGCGCGCTGAACCTCGGTTCGGTGACGGCAGGCGGGGACCAGACGATGCAGCGGCTGACCGGGGTCACGCCGCCGACCGCCGGCGCGCGAAGCGTCGTACCCAATCTGTACGCCGATGGCGCGGTGCGGATGAGCGCGTCGTTCGTCAACGAACCGACCGCGGCCGGCAGCTCGCGGTACGGGCGCGTCGTGCTCGGGGACGCGATGTACCAGCACTGGATCGAGCTCGACAAGAGCGGCAAGGTGAAGTCGTCGCAGCTGGCCCGGATCGGCGGCGGGTGGAGCAAGTTCGTCGACCACGAGACGTCGACGTTCAACGACGACCCGACCCACCCGCGGACCTACGAGTACGGACTGCGGTCGGACGGCACGCTGTTCCGGTGGGTCGTGGGCGACACCGGCGTCTGGAAGGCGTACGGGTCGGCGCCTGGCTTCGCGTCGGTGAAGTCGATGACACTGATCAGCAAGGCCGCGGCGTACGACACGTTCCTCGCGAACACCCGGGGCGGCGCGCTGTACACCATCCACATCCCGGTCAACTCCGCGATGAAGCCGGTCGTGACCAAGGTCCGCGCCGCCACCTGGCAGGGGTTCGAGACGCTCGTCGCCGGCCAGTGCGGCAACTACGGAACCGTTGTCGCCGGCATCGACAAGGACAGCAAGTCCGCGTACCTGTACACCTTCGGCCACGCGAACGGCGCGAAGACGTCGATCACCGGCCACGGCAAGGTCCCCGGCACCTTCGCCGACCCCAGCTACTTCCGCTTCGCCCCACCGGTGAAGTCGGACTGGCTCTTCGGCGAGTAAAGCGAAGAAGAGATGTGGAGCCGCGGCCGACTTCGACGATCGGCCGCACGGTCGCCCGAGAAAGACCAAAGAACAGAAGAGAGATGTGGAGTGGTGGCTGGCTTCAGTGGTCAGCCGAAGGTCTCCCGTCACGCTCGACCGCGACAAGATCATCGAGTTGCGCTGTCGGATCTTCCAGCGGCGAGCGGGGTGCGCTGTCGGATGCCGCCACGAACCAGGAGGCCCCGCAGGTGGCTGGGGTCAGCTGTCGGTTGTGGACTTAGGCTGGCGGTGTGTTCCGGTGGGGTCGACCTGGAACGTGAACCCGTGGGGTGTGGTCCATTCCAGGGTCTTCACGTCGACGCGGTGGACGTTCCAGCCGCGGGCGTGGGTCTTCACCCGGTGAGCGAACCGGCTGAGGGGTGCGAGGTTGCGGGTGCTGGTCTGGCCGGCGGGGCCGTTCGGGTCGTAGGGCTGGAGGTGGTCGAGGTCGATGGTGCGATGGGTTTCGCGGGTGCCGTAGGGGAACAGTTCGACGGGGTAGGTGAGGCGGACACGTTCGCGGATGCGGGCGGGGATCTCGTACGCGTCGGCGCTGACGGCGTCGTTGAGGTCGATGACGGGTTTGACGGTGTACGGCGCGTGGCCCACGAGCTCGGTGAGCTGGTCGGCGAGCAGCGGCCCGATCCCTTCGGCACGGAGTACCCCGGTGCCGGTGGCCAGGGTGAGGTCGGTGAGGTGCACAAACACCTCGGTCTGCCCAGGACGCACCTGTCCGCCGGGACCCGCGGGGTTGGCGTAGGCGTCTTGCTTGATCTGCGCCAGCCGTGCGTCGAGCGCCCGTTGCGCGGCACCATCCATCGGCGCCCCGTCGTCGGGCTCGCTGCGCGGCCCGGGGATGTACTCGATCGGCCGGCTGTCGAACGGGTCACTCGGCGGATCAGGATCGTACGGCCCGACGCCGTCGTCCAACGGCGGCTCCCGCAGCTCGACAGGGTCAGCGACGGGCTCAGCCAGGTGGGCGTCACCGCCATCCGGGCGTGCGTGCGACAGGCTCGCCGAGCCCACCGGGTTGGCACCACGCCCCGCAGCGCCAGCGCGAGCCGGGTCTGCCGACGCACACGGTGCGTCGTTCGAGCGGACAAGCGAACCGAACACGCCATGGCCCGCACCCGCCGACCGCGTGCCGACGCCCGACATCGAGCCCGATTCTGCGGACTGCGTGCCGACGCTCGCCGGTGGGTCTGCCGCGCATCGCGCGGCCACACCTGCGTGTGGGTCTGCTGCGGCGGATCGCGTGCTGGCACCTGACATCGAGCCCGC
>NZ_JBFAPF010000011.1:20129-203348 GCF_040675555.1 Kribbella sp. NPDC049584 | reverse complement strand
GCTACTGCGGATCGCGTACCAACGCCTGCCTGAGGGTCTGCTCCGGCGGATCGCGTGCTGGCACCTGACATCGAGCCCGCTACTGCGGATCGCGTACCAACGCCTGCCTGAGGGTCTGCTCCGGCGGATCGCGTGCTGGCACCTGACATCGAGCCCGCTACTGCGGATCGCGTGCCAACGCCTGCCTGAGGGTCTGCTGCTGCGGATCGCGTGCTGGCACGTGACGTCGAGCCCGCGATTGCGGATCGTGTACCGATGGCTGTTTGCGGGTCGAGTGCTGCGGGGTGCGGGGCAGGGGCGGCTTCGGAGCTCGGCTTCGCCGAACGCCAGCCCGGGCATGAAGCCCGGCTCGAAGTATCTGCGGGTGAGGCGGCGGTGTTTATGGATGTGTCTGGGGTGAGGTGGTTGCGGGCTTGGGTGAGGAGTTCTTGGGTGAAGCGGGGGTCGGCGATGATGCCGAGGGCGTCGGCGCGGCGGTGTTGGAGGTGGCGGGTGTCGCCGATGGTTTTGAGGGCTTCGGCGATGGCGGTGATGGTGGCGTCGTGGCGGATGACCGCGCCGGCCGGAGCCTTGGCGTAGATGGTCTTGTTGCCGTAGTCGTCGCTGCGGCCAACGAACACGCCGCGTTCTTGGGCTGCTTCGGCAGCTTCGTTGCGGGCGAGGCCGGGGGCGGCGTGGGATTTGGCGGCGCGGATGATCCTGTCCAGCCGGTACGGGGTGATGGAGTCGATCAGGGGTGCGACGCGCTGGTCGACGTACCGGGCGGCTTCCTCGGACAGTTTCAGGCAGGCCGTGGCGAGTTGGCGGGCCTTCCAGGGGGTGGCGTCGCCGGCCAGTACGCGGGCCCAGGTGAACGGGAAGCGGTGGCGCAATGCCAGCGCCTCGCCGAGGAATTGCCGTGCCACCATCGAGGAGATCCCGAGCACGACGCCGAACTCGGCGATCGCGAACTCGGCGATCTCCGGGCAGCCGTCACCGCCCAGCACCACGGCGCGTTCCCGGCCGTCGGCGGAGCGGCGCCCGGGTCGGACGCGACAGGTGGAGGGGTGGAAGCGGTCGGCGTAGATCTGGGCGTGCTGCAGCAGCCGCGCGTCGGCCCGGTTGGCCATCGCGCGATGCTCGGCGGCCGACTCCAGCAGGTCGGCCGTCGAGAGCTCACCCAGATCAGTCTCGAACATGTGTTCGATTCTATCTGCCTACCGGTGATCTGCCAAATCGGGCAGACCGCCAAAACCCCTTACCTACAAGGAGAAAGCGTGCGGCTCTACCAGGTCGCGATCAGATCCTCCAGCCGAGTCAGCAGCCTCTGCGTGGATCGGCTGATCGCAGCAGCATCCCCTAATAACCAGGGGGCCTAGGACATCGTCATGCAGGGCACCGCGCCGCCTCACCGCGAACTGCGCCCCTTCATGAACTGACGACGGAGCAGATCTCCGCGTGCCGGCCGGATCGTTCGTGGTCTGCCTGCCGGCACAAGCCCAGGGCTGGCGGGCACGTTGCGTCGCAACTCCCAGTCCTTGGCCACGATGGTTCGACGTCTGTCCTGACCGACTACGCAGCCCAGCAAACTTGCGGGCGGTCACTGCGAACTGCGGCCCTTCATGAACTGACGACAGAGCAGATCTCCGCGTGCCGGCCGGATCGTTCGTGCTCTGCCTGCCGGCACAAGCCGAGGGCCGGCGGGCACGTTGCGTCGCAACTCCTAGTCCTCGGCCACGATGGTTCGACGTCTGTCCTGATCCACTATGCAGCCCAGCAGACTTGCGGGCGGTCACCGCGGCTGACCACAAACTTCCGGCGGACCGCCCTGGGCTCGCAACCTCTAAAGTCCCCCTCTTTCCTCCTTCTGCTTCCTTCGGGCGCCGAAACCGGCCATCGCTCAAAATCTCTTCTTCTCTTGATCTTGTATTTCTTCCCTCAAGCGGTACGGCGCTTGAGGGTGGCGGCGCCCAGGCCGAGGGCTGCGAGGACGAATGCGACCACGACCAAAGCGTCGCCGCCGGCTCCGCTGGCGAGGCCGTTGCCGTTGGCAACTCCGATGACGGCGTCGACCGCGTAGGACAGCGGCAGTACGTCGCTGACCGCGTGCAGGACCGTGGGCAACTGGTCGCGCGGAACGAGCAGCCCGCACAGCAGGATCTGCGGGATCATCACGGCCGGCATCATCTGGACAGCCTGGAACTCGGTCGCCGCGAATGCGCTGGCGAACAACCCCAGCGCAGCACCGAGTACGCCGTCCAGGACCGCGACCACGCCCAACTGCCACGCATCACCCTGGATGTTCAGATCCAGGAGATACAAGGCGATCGAGACCACGACGAGCGCTTGCACGACGGCGATCAGCGCGAACGCGAGCGCGTACCCGAGCAGGAAGTCGAGCTTCGCCATCGGCATCGTGAACAGCCGGGACAACGTGCCGCTCGACCGCTCCCGCAGCGTCGCGACAGACGTGACGACGAACATGATGATCGCCGGGAACACCGCGAGCAGCGGTCCGCCGATCCGGTCGAACGTCCCCGGCGAGTCATGGAACATCCACCACATCAGGCTGACCAGCAAGGCCGGCAGCACGATCAGCATCGCCACCGTCCGGTGGTCCCGCCGCAACTGGGCGAGCACCCGAGCCGCAACCGCGAATGTCACCCGCGGAGTCATCGCGCACCTGCCTTCCGGTCGATCAGGGTGAGGAACGCCTGCTCGATATCCGCCGTACCGGCGGAGGCGAGCAGGTTGTCGGGGGTGTCGTCGGCGAGCAACTCGCCGTCGCGCATCAACAGGAGCCGGTCGCAGCGCGAGGCCTCATCCATCACATGACTCGAGACCAGCAGCGTCGCGCCGTCATCGGCCAGCCTGTGGAACAACTCCCAGAGATCACGGCGCAGCACCGGGTCGAGACCGACCGTTGGTTCGTCCAACACCAGGAGCTCGGGGCTGCCGAGGAGCGCGGCGGCCAGGGAGGCGCGGGAGCGTTGGCCGCCGGAGAGCCTGTCGACGCGGGAGCCGGCGTGACTCGTCAGGTCGACAGCCTCGATCACCCGCTCCACGTCGGACGACGCGACGCCGAGGACCGCGGCGAAGAAGCGCAGGTTCTCCGCGACGGTCAGATCGCCGTACACACTGGGCTCCTGAGTCACGTACCCGATCCGGCCGCGCAGCTTGGACGCGCCCGCGGGCAGCCCGAGCACGGACACATCGCCGGTCACCTTCGCCTGCAGGCCGACGATCGCGCGGATCAGCGTCGTCTTGCCACAGCCGGAGGGCCCGAGCAGCCCGGTCACCGATCCGGTCCGGAGGTCGAACCCGACCCCGTGCAGCACCTCGCGATCGCCGCGTACGACGACGACCTCACGGCAACTCACCGCGTTTTTCATCATATGATGAATTTAGCGCGGACATCGACTCCTGGCAACAGCCTGTGCCGGGTCAGATAACGGCGTACCCGGTGGCGGCGCTCAGCGCACCCAACTCGGGCTCGCCGTACGTCGAGCGCAGCGCGGCGAACCTCCGCACCTTGTCGGGCCCGAACCGCGCGACCTCGGCGGCGTACGTGTCAGCGGTCATGAACACCGGCGGGTTCCGCTTGCTGTGGAACTTGTCCGCGTAGAGGACCAGCTCCTCCTCGGGCGTCCGCGGCAGGTAGTCGTCGACAGGGATCGGCAGCGCCTGGCGCACCACGTCGTCCCGCGTGATCCCGACTCCGGTGTGGCACGAAGCGAACCGGCGGATCTCGACCGGAAAACCCAACGATGCAAGGAGTTCGTGGCCGAGGACCCCGTGCCGGACATAAGGCGACGACTCGAGCCGGTAGACCCCGATGTCATGCAGCAGCGCACCCGCTCGCACCAGATCGGTGTCCACGTCACGTCCGGCGAAGAACTGCTCGGTGAGCGAACACACCAGCCGGCAGTGCTCGAAGACGATCTCGAACGCGTCCCGGGTCGGCGCGTACGCCCGATGCAGCGCGCGGATCTCGGCGTCGGTCGGGATCTGCATCAGCCGGTCAGCTGCTGCTGGATGACGGGCGCCAGTCGATCGATCAGCGTTTCCACGTCGATTGATGCGACCGGCTCGAGCCCGACCAGGTAGCGGACCATCGCGACCCCGACCAACTGGGTGGCGACCATGCCGACCCGCAGCTTCGCGTCCGGCGCGTCGAGCGTCTGGGAGACCGGCTGGATGATCATCTGACTGATCCCCTCCCGCATCATCCGGGCCACCTCGTCGCTGCTGACCACACTGCGGAACAGCGCCTTCATCCGCTGTTGGCCCTCAGGCGACTCCCAGACCCCGAGGAACGCCGTCGCGATCCGCCGGCCGGTCTCCGCGCGCGGTCCACTGACGATCGTCGCGGCGATCTGGCGAGGGTCGACCGGGATCGCCATCGCCTCGATGAACAGCTCTTCCTTGCTGTCGAAGTAGTGGTGTACCAACGCCGCGTCGACCCCGGCCTGCCGCGCGACCGCACGGATCGAGGTGGCCGAGAACCCCTTGTCCGCAAAGGATTCCCGGGCCGCTTGCAGGATCTCTCCCCGCGTGTCCGGTCCGCCGGGGCGGCGTCCCGGCGTACGTCGGGAAGCGGTCACGGCGTCAGCTCCGAGATCTCACCTTCCGGGGTGACCGCGAACGACGTACGGCGGGAGGTGCCGCGGACGAAGTGCTTGCGGGTGAACTCGAGCGACTCGACCAGGTCGACCTCGCGCTCGGAGCGACTGGTCGCGCGGCGGGTGTTGATCTCGATGATGATGTGCCCGCGGAAGTCCTGGTTGGCCAGCGCGCCGAGCAGGTCCGCGGCGCGCTGCGTGCCGCGGCCCGGCACCAGGTGCTCGTCCTTCGCCGACCCCGTGCCGTCGGTCAGGTGGACATGGGTGAGGCTCTTGCCCATCGTCGCGGCGAGCTCGACGCAGTCCTGCTCGGCCGTCGACGCGTGCGACAGGTCGAGGGTGGTGTGCGCGTACGTCTGCTCGGTCGGGTCCCAGCTCGGCGCGTACGCCTGCAGGTCGCGCCCCGGTGCACGCCACGGGTACATGTTCTCGACCGCGAGCGTCACGCCGGTTTCGGCCTCCAGCCGGGCGATCCCCTCGACGAACCCGCGCGCGTAGTCCCGCTGCCAGCGGAACGGCGGATGGACGACGACCACGTCCGCGCCGAGCTCCTGCGCGGCCTCGGCGCTGCGCTCGAGCTTGCTCCACGGGTCGGTCCCCCAGACCCGCTGCATGATCAGCAACGTCGGCGCGTGCAGCGCGAGCACGGGGAGCTGGTGATAGTCGACGAGTCGCTTGATCGCGTCGATCTGGGTGCTCAGCGGATCGATCCCGATCATCACCTCGACACCGTCGTACCCGAGCCGGGCGGCGAGCTCGAACCCGCTCGCGGTCGACTCGGGGTAGACGGAGGCTGTGGACAGACCGATCTTCGCGGTTGTGCGGGGGTTCATCGGTTCACCGGGGTTGCAGCTGGTCGAGCCGGGACAAGATGACGCCTTCGCGGAGTGCCCACGGGCAGACCTCGAGCGCGGGCAGGTCGAACAGATCCATCACGGCGTCCGCGACCAACGCACCGGCGACCAGCTGCGACGAGCGACCGGCCGACACCCCGGGCAGCGCAGCCCGCTCGGCGGCCGACATCTTGGTCAGCTTCGGGATCCACTCGCTCAGGTCGTCGCGGTTGAGCGTGCGCGGCACGTACGGTCCGTCGGCCGACGGGGCGGCTCCGGCGATCCGGGCCAGCGAGCGGAACGTCTTGCTGGTGGCGACCGAACGCTGCGGCTTGCCGGCCCGAAGCACCGGACCTGCGACCGCCGCCATCTCCAGCCGGATCCGCCGGCGCAGCGCGCGCACCTGCTCCTTGTCCGGCGGGTCCGTGGTCAGGTCCTCACGGGTCAACCGGCCGGCGCCGAGCTGGACCGAGACCGCCACGGTCGGCTGCTCGTCCGATCCGGCCGCGATCTCCAGTGACCCGCCGCCGATGTCGAACACCGCCAGCCGGCCGGAGGACCAGCCGAACCAACGCCGTACGGCCAGAAACGTCAGCCGGGCCTCGTCGTCGCCGCTCAGCACCTCGAGGTCCACGCCGGTCTCGGACAGGACCCGGGCGAGCACCTTCTCGCCGTTCGGTGCCTCGCGCAGCGCGGAGGTGGCGAACGCGAGCACCGACTCGCAGCCCTTGTCCTCGGCCAGCTCCACCGCTTCCTTGGTGAAGGCGATCAGCCCGTCGGCCCCGGACTGGTCGATCTTGCCGTCCTTGTCGAGGTGCTCGGCCAGCCGCAGCTCGGTCTTGTGCGAGTACGCCGGAAGCGGCGCGGCACCGCGATGTGCGTCCACCACGAGCAGGTGGACGGTGTTTGATCCCACGTCTAGTACGCCGAGCCGCATTCCCCCACGCTACTGGACGGGTCGGGTAACGGCGGGTCGGGAGTCGGGGTTCACGCTTGGGGGGTGAAGGCGCGTACGCTTTCTGAGTGCCTGAGGTTTCTCTCGATTTCCCCCGCGCCTGGGTCGAGTTCATCGACCCCGACGACTCCGACCAGGTCTTCCGCTGCGACCTGACCTGGCTGACGTCCAACTGGACCTGCATCTTCGGCGGTGGCTGCCAGGGGATCTACAAGGGCCGGCCGAACGACGGCTGCTGCACGCTCGGCGCGCACTTCTCCGACGCCGACGACGAGAAGCGGGTAAAGAAGTGGGCCAAGGAGCTCACCAAGGAGGACTGGCAGTTCCGTAAGGAAGGCCGGGCCAACGGCTGGGTCGAGACCGACGACGAGGGTGAGCGCAAGACCCGGGTCTGGGAGGGCGCCTGCATCTTCCTGAACCGTCCGGGTTTCGAAGGCGGCGCGGGCTGTGCCCTGCACGGGCTGGCGCTCAAACGAGACATCCACTTCGTCGAGACCAAGCCCGACGTGTGCTGGCAGCTGCCGATCCGGCGGACCTTCCGCGAGGTCGAGCGACCCGACGGTACGACGTACACCGAGGTCGGCATCGCTGAGTACGACCGGCGCGGCTGGGGCCCGGGCGGGCACGACCTCGACTGGTACTGCACCGGAAACACCGAGGCGCACATCAACGTCGAGGCGGTCTTCGAGTCGAGCAAGGTCGAGCTGCAGACCCTGATGGGCCCCAAGGCGTACGACGTTCTCGCCGAGCTGTGCCGTCAGCACCTGGAGGCAGCACGACCGTTGCTGCCCCACCCGGCGTCTAAGTAGTGATCTTGCCGTTGTCGACGAGCCACCCGATCGCGTCCAGGGCGGCCTCGACAGCGGAGTAGCGCGGCCGGAAGCCGAGCAGGCGGGCCGCCTTGTCCATCGAGCAGTTGGGGCTGTGCTGGATGTGGTCCCGCGTAGCCCCGGCGTCCTGGTCGGAAACGGTCTGCCGCCATTCGTCCCAGGACGCGAAGGTCAGGCCGGCTTCCTGACCGAACCAGCCGGCCACGCTCTCGGCGTACCTCGCGCAGCGTCACCGCATCGCTGGCGACCGCGTGGAAGCTCTCGCCGAGCGCCGTCGAACGGTTCGCGATCGCGGCCAGGAAGACGCCTGCCACATCCGCCGCGTGCACCGGGTTGAGCGTCTCGAGGCCGAAGTTCGGCAGCAGCACACCGTCGCCTTGGGCAAGCTTGTCGAAGACGCCGAGATCGAAGTTGCCGGCTGGGTTGACCGGCGTCCATCCGGGTCCGCAGATGTGACCGGGGTGGACGATCGTCACCGGCAGTCCGTCGCGGCGCGCCTTGCCGAGCAGGTACGCCTCGATCGCCGCCTTCTGGACGCCGTACTCGCCGAACGGCCTGCGCGGCGTGTCCTCGCGGGTCGGGACGATCACGCTCGGTCCGTGCACCCAGATCGTGCCGCAGTGCAGGAGATGCTGGATCCGTCCTTGCACCGCCTCGGCGAGTTGCCGCGCGCTGTCCTCGGTGAAGCAGATCAGGTCGATCCCGATGTCCGGGTTCAGCTCGGCGACCCGCTGCCCGAACGTCCCGGCAGCATCCTCGGCCTCCCGGTCGACCTCGATCAGCTCGACCCGCTGCCACGCTCCGTCCGACTGGTACGGCGTCCGTTCGCCGCGACTGAGCACCGTGACCTGATGACCGAGGCGGACCAGCGCCGGGACCAGATACGTGCCGATATGACCAGTGCCTCCGATGACGACCGTACGCATGCAATAGAGCCTAACGACACACCCGGTACGACGAATGTCGGTGGGGGACGCAACAATGACTGGCATGCGTCTGGATCATCTGTCGTACGCGTGCGGGCCCGAGGGGTGCCGTGCGACCGTCGAGCGGTTGTCCACGCTGCTCGGAGCGGAGTTCGTCGACGGTGGGGTGCACCCGCGCTTCGGCACGGTGAACCACATCCTCCCGTTGGAGAACGACCGCTACATCGAGGTGGTCGACGTCCTGGACCACCCGGCCTCCGACAAGGCTCCGTTCGGTCAAGCGGTGCGTGCCCGCAAGGAGCTCGGCGGCGGCTGGCTGGGCTGGGTGGTTGCCGTCCGCGACATGGAGCGGATGGAGCAGCGCCTCGGCCGGCAGGCGGTCCCGGGCAACCGGCACCGGCCCGACGGGGTCAACCTGACCTGGCGGCAGATCGGCGTGAAGGGTCTGATCGCCGACCCGCAGCTGCCGTTCTTCATCCACTGGGACGACCTCGGCGAGCACCCGTCGGTCGGCGGCAAGGGCGTCAAGCTGACCGCCCTCGAGATCGCCGGCGACCCGGTCCGGGTCACCGACTGGATCGGCCATCCGGCCGATCACCTGCTGAACGACCTCGACGTCGCCTGGGTCGGCCCCAACGGCCAGCCCGGCCTCAACGCCGCTGTCTTCGACACCCCGAACGGCATCGTCCGGCTGTAGCTGCTCTTCGCCCCCGGTTGCTCTTGACCGGGGGTTTTCTTCGGCATAACGTACAACCAAATGGTTGTAGATGAGGTTCTGAAAGATCGGTTGCTGCACGCGCTGGCGGATTCGACGCGGCGCGACATCGTGCGGCGGTGCCTGAGCGAGGCAGCGTCGGTGTCCCGATTGGCCGACGTGTATCCGATGAGTTTCGCCGCGGTGCAGAAGCACGTCGCCGTCCTGGAACGGGCCGGTCTGGTGAGCAAGGAACGCCGCGGGAGGGAGCAGCTGGTGCGCAGCGAGATCGACGCCGTACGGCGGGCCCGGGAGGCGCTGGACCAGCTCGAGGCGACCTGGCGCGGACGGATCGAGCGGATGTCCGACATCTTGGCCGAAGACGAAGGAGATGGAACACATGAGCGTGACCAGCATTAACAAGGATTTCAAGGCGTTGACGCTGACGCTGGTAGCGGACTTCGAGGCATCCACCGACAAGGTCTGGGGCCTGTGGGCCGACCCGCGCAAGCTCGAGCGGTGGTGGGGGCCGCCGACGCATCCGGCCACGATGGTCGATCACGACCTGACGCCTGGCGGCCGGGTGTTCTACTACATGACCAGCCCGGAAGGCGAGAAGTTCCACGGGCTGTGGCGATTCATCGCAGTGGATCCGCCGAAGTCGCTCGAGTTCGTCGACTCGTTCGCGAACGCCGACGGGGAGATCGACGACGCGCTCCCGCCGTACGTCGCGCATCTGGAGCTGACGGCGCACGACGGCGGCACCCGGATGGAGCTGCGTGCGTCGTTCGACACCCGCGAGCAGATGGATCAACTGCTCGGCATCCAGATGGACATCGGCATGGAGCAGGCGATGTCGCAGATCGACGCTCTGCTCGCCGCCTAGTGGATGCTCTCGAGGTCCGCCAGTGAGGTCTCGAGGTGGCCGAGCATGCGTTGCAGGTGTGGGACGGTCCGGCGGTCGCCGATCAGGCCGAAGTGGAGCTGGTGGTCGTAGCTGGTGACGCTGATGTTCAGCGCCTGGCCGTTGAGCACGATGCTCGCCGGGTACATGCCGAGCAGCCGCGAGCGGTTCCAGTACAGCGGACTCTCCGTGGGCCCCGGGACGTTCGAGATCACCACGTTGTACGGCGGCGTCGTGCGGCCCGCGACGCCCGGGAGAACTGCGGCCGGGCCGGCCACGCCGAAGCCGAGCGCGCCGACGATCAGGTTCTGCAGCGGGCTGAGCCCGGACAGCACGCCCTTGCCGTGCGCGGTCGATGCCATGATGCGGCGGATGCGCCGTTCGGGATCTTTCTCGTCCGTGGCGAGGTCGGCGATCAACGTGGTGAGCGAGTTGCCGCCGCCCGGTGCGCCATGGGAATCACCGTCGCGATCCCGCAAGGAGACCGGGACCATGGCCGTCAACGTCTTGTCCGGAAGGGCATTCTGCTCGAGCAAATAGTTGCGCAAGGCCCCTGAACACATCGCGAGCAGGACGTCGTTCAGCGTCGCGCCGGTGATCGCCCGGACCTTCTCCAATCGCTCGAGGGGCCAGGACTGCGCCGCGAACCGCCGAGCCCCGGTCACCGCCTGATTCAAGATCGTCTTCGGTGCCTGAAACGGCATCGTCGACTGCAGGAGCTCCTTTAGCCCGACCGGCGTCAGCCCCGCAAGGCCCACGAGCAGGCGGCCTGCGCCGCCGACCGCGTGCGCCGCGGACCCGAGGGTACGCACGGGAACCCGGCCGACGGCCGCGAGCAGCTCCGCCGCAGCCGGCATCCCACCCGCATCTCCCCCGCGACCTACTAGGGCGTAGGTCGCGGGCATGTTTGTTCTGGTGGGGTCGGTCGTCAGCGTGTCCTGCGTCCAGCGCAGTGCCGTGACGCCGTCGATCAGCGAGTGGTGGATCTTGCTGTAGAGGGCGAAGCGCCGTCCCTCGACGCCCTCGATGAGGTGCATCTCCCACAGCGGGCGGTGACGGTCCAGGAGCGTGCCGTGCAGGCGGCTGGTGAGTTCGAACAGTTCCCGGTAGCGCCCCGGGCGAGGTAGCGCGGACAGCCGGACGTGGTACTCGAGGTCGATGTCCGGATCCTGCTCCCAGGACCAGTAGCCGAGGTCCTGCGGCCGGTTCCGCACCCGCCGTTCGAACAACGGATTGACCGACGGCGCAGCGAGCATCTCGTGGTACAGCCGCGACACGAAATCCCGCGAGCTCTCGGGGAAAACATGATCGCGCCCCGCCCCCTCCGGGAGCTCGAACAGCATCAGCCCACCGACGTGCATCGGCTGCTCCCGGGTCTCGCCACCCAAGAACATCGCGTCCAGCGGCCCCACCGCGGTCATGGTCCCTCCGCTCCCGACCGGCCCTCTGACGCTTCATCGTTCGCCAGAGGTGGCCGGGTCGTCTACCCCTGCTAACAGGGATAACGGAGATTTAGTTATCCCCTCAGCTATCGAGGGGGCGGTAGTTCACGCCGATCTTCTCGATCCGGGCCAGGTGCGGGCGCAGCCGGCCGAGGAACTCGTCGTACGAGACCTTCTCCGAGCCCCAGGCGCGCTCGGCGAACGCGGACAGCCGCGGTAGCAGCATGTAACCGACCTGCTCCGGACCCTCCATGTACTCGGTCCAGATCTGGCACTGGGTGCCGACGATCAGCGCCTTCTCCTCGTCGGTCAGCGACTCCGGGATCACCTCGAAGTCGTACACCTTCTCCAGCGGGATGAAGTTGCCGATGGCAAGCGGTTCGGTGGCCGGGTCGCCCTGGTAGTAGTCGAAGTACACCGACTCGCACGGCGCCATCACGACCTCGTGGCCGGCCTTCGCCGCGACCACGCCGCGCTCGGCACTCCGCCACGCCATGATGACCGCGTCCTTCGGGCAGTCGGTCTCGACCATCTCGTCCCAGCCGACCAGCCGGCGACCCTGCTCGGCCAGCACCTCCGCGACCTGCGCGGTGAACCAGCCCTGCAGCTGGCCGGGCTCGTCCAGCCCCAGCTCGGCCTGCCGCTTCTGCGCCGCCTCCGACTCGGCCCACTGCACCGACGGGCACTCGTCGCCACCGAGGTGGATGTACGGCGACGGGAAGATGTCGAGCACCTCACGAAGCACGGTCTTCACGAACTCGACCGTCGCGTCGTTGACGTTCAGCACGTCCTCGCTGATGCCCCAGTACTGGCGGACGGTCAACTGCTGGTCCGGGTGGTTCCCCAGCTCCGGGTACGCCGTGATCGCGGCCTGCATGTGCCCCGGCAGATCGATCTCCGGCACGACGGTGATCCCGCGCTCGGCGGCGTACGCGACGATCTCGCGGAGGTCCGCCTTGGTGTAGAACCCGCCGTGCCGCCGGCCGTCGTACTCGAACTCCGTCTGGCCGCGGGTCATCTTGCCGACCATCGTCTCGGCCCGCCACGCGCCGATCTCGGTGAGCTTCGGGTATGCCTCGATCTCGACCCGCCACCCCTGGTCGTCGGTGAGGTGGAAGTGCAGCACGTTCAGCCGGTGCAGCGCGAGGACGTCGATGATCTTGAGAACGAACTCCTTCGGCATGAAGTGCCGGGCGACGTCGAGCATCATCCCGCGCCAGGCGAACCGCGGCGCGTCGGCGATCCGGGCCAGCGGCACGGCGACCTTGCCGTCCTCGGCCGGCTCGGCGGCCTCGACCAGCTGGCCGTACGTCGTCTCCGCGTGCCGGAGCGCGTCCTCGGAACCGGCCGTCAGCCGGGCGCCGTCGGCGCTGATGTCGATGCGGTACTCGTTCGCGTCGAGGTTGTCGACCACGTCCCGGACGGCGTCGCCGACCGGATCGTCGGTGATCCACCGGCCCTCGTCGACGGTGAGTTCTCGCGGGGCAGGGACGATCGCGATGTCGGACATCCGGACTCCAAGCAGCCTGGGTCGATTTATGTCAGGACGATCCTATAAGCAGCTCTCTGTCAGGTTTCATGAGAGGGTTTGCCCGTGACCAGCGAGCAGCAGCGGACGACCCTACGCGTGCTGGTCGCCAGTAACGCACTCGGCGGAGTCGCCACCGCCAGCGGCTTCGCGGTAGCCGCTCTCCTGGCCGAAAACGTGTCCGGCTCGACGTCGCTGGCCGGTCTGGTAGCCACCTCGACCACGCTGGGCGCCGCCGCACTCGCCGTACCGCTGGCAGGGCTGGCCCGCTCCCACGGCCGACGGGTTTCGCTGAGCCTCGGCTACCTGATCGCGTTCGTCGGAGCCGCGCTGACGATTCTGGCGGCACAGATCGGATCGTTGGCTCTGCTGCTCGCGGCCGGGTGCCTCTTCGGCAGCGGCTCCGCCTCCAACCTGCAGTCGCGGTACGCCGCCACGGACGCCGCCGAACCCAGTCGCGTCGCCCGCTCGCTCGGGCTGGTCGTGTGGGCCACGACGATCGGCGTGATCGTCGGACCGAACCTGACCGGCGTCGGCGGTTCGGTCGGATCGTCGCTCGGCATCCTGGCGCTGGCCGGGCCGTATGTCTTCTCGGTCGTTGCTTTCGGACTTAGTGCGGCCACCGTCTGGGTGGGCATGCGGAGCCAGGCGAGGCCAACGAGGGTGAAGCGCCAGCCGCTGGCCGTGACCTTCCGGCAGGTGATCGCGATTCCGCATGCACGCCTGGGACTGCTGGCCATCGCGACTGCACATGCGGTGATGGTCGGGGTCATGTCGATGACGTCGGTACACCTGCGACACCACGGCGCGTCCCTGACCATCGTCGGCTTCGTTATCAGCGGACATGTCGCCGGCATGTACGCACTGTCCCCGTTGACCGGCTGGCTGGCCGACCGGCTGGGCCGCATCCCCACGATCGGCATCGGCCTCGGCGTACTCGCGATCGCAATGACTCTGGCTGCTCTAGCACCGGATGACGCCCATGCGCTGACCGGACTCGCGCTCTTCACTCTGGGGCTGGGCTGGTCCGCCTGTCTGGTCGCCGGATCGACCCTGCTGTCCCGGTCCGTACCGGACGGCATCCGCACCTCGGCTCAGGGCCTGTCCGATCTGACCATGGGCGTCCTGGCTTCCCTTTCGGGCACAGCTGCCGGCCCGGTCCTCGCCTACCTCGGCTTCCATTGGCTGGCGGTCTTCTGCGGGCTGCTCCTGATCCCGGCCGCCCTGACTGCCGCCCTAACCAAACAGCAGATGCAGCGTGCGTGAACCCGACCGAAAGCCGATGCTCTGATACAGCGCCCGCGCCTGCGGGTACCCGTCATCCCCTCGCGGACAGACGACCGCTTTGGTGCCACCTGCTTCTCGCAGCGCACGCAGTGCGGCGAGGTTGACTGCCGCGCCGAGTCCACGCCGCCGGTACGCCGGAGCGCACCCGACGGGCTCGACCAAGCCGACCTGGTGCTGCTCGTCCAGCCAGATCAATGCCGAGGCGACGAACTCCCCCGCCTCGTTCTCCACGACCCAGTCCAGCTCGGGTCGGTAGGGCCAGGTCGACATCACCTGCGCGATGTCGTCGTCGGTCACCTTCGACGGTCCCAAGTCGGACCAGGCCGCGCGGTGTGCGGCACCCCGCTTCGCCACCTCGTCCTGCCGCACGTGGCGCAGGGTCAGCCCATCGGGCACCACTGGTTCGGCCAGTGCGTCCAGCGAAATCCAGTGGTGCGTGAAGTACGGCGCGCTGTCGTCACGCCGGAAGCCGGCCGACTCCAGTGCAGCCAGCAGGTGCTTCTCGGTCTCCAGTACGCCGGCAGCCAATCGCGGGCCGTCTGCTGTCGCCTGGAACCACTCGACGACTGTGGCGGCCAGCTCCGGCCGGTCCGGGTCGACGGTCATCAGCAGATGGCCCGGCTGCTCCAGCCATCCCCAGGCCACGACGTCGTCGCCGTCGCGCCAAACCGCCGTACGCCAATCTGCCGACGAGCGGCGGGCGTTCACGCTGCGCTCCCAGGCGACGTCGCCGAGGTGCAGCCGGGACGCCGGACTCCAGGTCCGCCGGACGAGCTCCTGCATGTCACTCAGGCCGTCAGGGCCGGCGTACTCGGTCATCTGCACGCAGCGCAGCATCGCAGTGCCGGGAGGCCGACTCAACTGCATTAGGCTCGAACGTCGTGAGCATCGCGGAGGGCGGGATCCCGAGTCCCAACATCTGGCACCACCCGAAGGTGTACGAGATCGAGAACCGGGCAGTGGACCCGGACGGCGTGATCGAGCCGGCGATGCGGGCCATCCGGGACTGGACCGGCGCGACGGTCCTCGACATCGGCTGCGGTACCGGGTTCCACCTGCCGAAGTTCGCCGCGACCGCCGGGCGAGTGATCGGCGTGGAGCCGCACGGCGCGCTGGCCGACGCCGCCCGTCGCCGTACGCAGGCATTGCCGAACGTCGAAGTACGGCAGGGTACGGCGCAGCGCCTGCCGGTGGCGGATTCGTCGATCGACGTGATGCATGCGCGCTGGGCGTACTTCTTCGGGCCGGGCTGTGAGCCGGGGCTGGCCGAACTGGACCGGGTGATGCGCCACGGCGGGACCGCGTTCGTGATCGACAACGACGGCAGCCGGTCGACGTTCGGCGGCTGGTTCAGCGCGTCGTACCCGATGATCAAACCGGCCGAGGTGGAGCGGTTCTGGACCGACCGCGGCTGGCACCGGACACCGTTGGACATGGGCTGGCGGTTCGAGAGCCGGGCCGACTTCGAGGCGGTGGTGAAGATCGAGTTCACGCCGAAGGACGCGGAGCGGATCATTGCCTCGCATGTCGGCGCCGAGGTCGACTATGCCGTCAACCTGTGGAGCAAGAGCTTCTGACGACACTCTCTGTGGCCTGCGGATCGACCCTCAGTACTCATAGGGTTGACGGGATGGATGGCCTGCTGCTCGAACGCGTTCCGGGGCTGCCGGAGCGGCTCCGGATCGATGTCGGTGAGCAGCGCGCGGTCGTCGTACCGCAGGCCGCCGATCGTCGCCGGCTGGCCGACGTACTGACCGGGCTGGAGGACCCGTCGCCCGGTGCGGTCGTGCTGAAGGGCGGAACGGTCCGGTTGGTACCCGCTGAAGGCGGACTGCTCCCCCACCTGACTGTGCTCGGCAACGTGATGCACGGCCATCGCACCACGAATCAGGTGACGACACAGGCTGCGCGGGACGAGAGCCTGGTCAAGGTCATCGGTTGTGGCCTCGAGGACGTCCAGGATCGCTACCCGCACGAGATCACCCCAGGGCGTCGTCGGCTGGCCGGCGTGGCCCGGGCACTCGGCGCGTACCCACGAGCGATCGTGCTGGAGGACGCGACCGGCCTGCCTACCTGGGGATCGCTCCTGTCGATCCGTCCAAACCCTGACCTCGCCTCGGTCGCACTGCTGCTCATCACGACCAGCACGACACGCACTACCGGGTTTGACGATGCCGAGTAGCCGCAGAGCGTTCCTCGGCGCCGCAGGAGCCCTCCTGCTGACCGGGTGTTCGAGTGACGTGCTGGGACTGCGGCGCGCGGTCCGGGTGGCGGTCAGTTGGAGTGGGCAGGAGTTGCGCGCGTTCCACAAGGTCCTCGATGGTCTGGGAACGCTCGAGTACCCGGTAGAAGTCGTACCGCTCGGCGACGACATCTCCACTGCGTTCGGTGCACGCTCCACGCGACGTCCGGACATCGTCATGCTCCCGCAGCCCGGACTGGTCCCACGTCATCTCGACGACCTCGAGCCGATGCCCGACGACCTCGCCCCGCTCGGGCGAGCCCGACTGTGGAATGAGCTCCTCACGCACAACGGCACGACGTACGGCGTCCCGTTCAAGACCGCGCACAAGTCGGCGGTTTGGTATCGGCCCTCGGTGTTCGAGCAGGTCGGCGTACAACCGCCTCGGTTGTGGTCGGAGTGGCTCACGCTGAACCGGACGCTGACACAGGCGGGCATCACCCCACTGTCGCTTGCCGCGGGTGACGGCTGGGTGCTCACCGACTTCCTGGAGAACGTGCTGCTCGGTATCGCGCCCAGCGTCTACATAGGTCTCGCAGCGGCGACCGATCCACGCCCGTCACAGCAGCCACAGTTCAGTGCGGCACTACGGCTGCTGGGGACCATGTGGTCGGCGCCTGGAGCACTGGCGGGCGGAGTGAAGGAGTCGCTCGTCCAGCAGTTCCCGGATGCTTTGATCGAGGTGTTCGGCCATCGCAGAGCCGCCATGGTGCTGGCATCCGACTTCGCCGAGCCGGTCGTCCGCTCGTTTGCCGCAGACCCGGATGACATCGGTCTCTTCACGTTCCCCCCGATGAGTCCGGGAGTTGCTGCACCTGTGGTGGTCGGCGGCGACGTGATGGTGCTACCGAAGCCGACCAGGGACGACGCCCGCGATCTGGTACGCCGCTTGTCCGCGCCGGCCGCTGCTGACCCGTGGATCAAGGAGGGTGGCTTCCTGGTCGACGGACGCGTCTCTGGATACACGCCCGAGCTCGCTCGACTTGCCATGCAGCTGACCAAGCCCGGTGAGCAACTCCAGTTCGACCTGTCCGACCAGCTCGGTCGGCTCGGCGACATCAACGGGCTCTGGCGCGTGCTGACCGACTTCCTGGTCCAGGTCGGCGGGCGCGGCGCCGCCGTCGTACCAGGGGCCGTGGACGACGCGATCGACGAGCTGCGCACGGTGGAGGAGAGCTGATGGGGCTGCAGACCAACGGCTTGTCCCTCGAGATCGTCGGCCGGGAGATCTCCGGCCGCCCGGTCCCCGGCAAACCACGCCGACCGGCCGGACCGTATCTGCTGGGGCTACCCGCATTGCTGCTCAGCTGTCTACTGCTGGTGCCGATCGGAGTGACGGTAGTAGCAGCGTTCCGGACGCCGGGCGGTTTCGGGTTCGGCAACTTCGCGGTGATGACCGACCCGGGCGCATTGCGTGCCGTCGGCAACAGTCTACTCTGGGTGCTGGTTGCCTTCGGGATCGTGGTGATCGGGTTCTTCCTTGCCCTGTTGAGTTATCGACTGCCCGCGGTGACAACGTTTCTGCAGCCCGCACTGGTCATTCCGTTCGCAGTGTCGGTGCTGGTGTCCGGCGCAACGTTCCGGTTGCTCTTCGACCCGACACCCGAGCGTGGGACAGTCACGGCTGTCTGGACGCGGTTGTTCGGGACGAGCCCGGTGTGGCTCGGGCCTGGTCTGTTCTGGCTCGTGCTGGTGTCCGCGTTCGGCTGGACCTGGCTGGGGTACGTCGTGTCGCTCTTCCGCGCCGGTCTGGACGCGATCCCCGACGATGTGACCAGAACCCTCACGGCAGAAGGCGTTCGGGGCTGGCGTCGGCTGCGTGCGCTCGAGATTCCGTTGCTGCGGCCGATCACCGGTGTGGTCACGCTGACGGTGGTCATCGCTGCAGTGCGGGTCTTCGATCTCATATTGATCGTCGTACCAGGGTCGATGCAGCGGTCCGCCGATGTGCTCGGGCTGAACTGGTGGCGAGCGACGACCAGTGGTGACGACACAGGACGTACGGCGGCGCTCGGCGTCGTGCTGTTCGCGATCGTCGCTGCGGTAGGGCTGATCGGCGTACGGGGATTGCGCCGGCGGCGGTGGGCGATGCCGGTGACCGTCGTACCTCCGGACCCGTCGCTGGGGCGACCGAAGCCTCGACGATCCGTCCGTCGGTTCGGCTGGCTCATCGGACTCGCAGTAGCGCTGGTGTGGATCTTCCCGGCCGTAGTACTCGTTATCACTGCGTTGCACTCCCCCGCGGAGGCCGGTGTGCGTGGCTGGTGGTCGGCGTCGGGACTCGGGTTCTCATCCTTCGCTGCAGCGGCGAATGTGGGATTGTTCCGGGCCCTCCTGTCCACCCTGATCATCGCGAGCGCCGCCACCGCCGTGCTGCTCGTGATCGCCGTACCGACGGCCTATCTGGTCGCGTGGGGTGGTCTGCCGATGCGCGTCGGCCGGACCGTGATGGCAGTGTTCGTCGTACTCGCAGTCACACCGGTGCAGATGTACGCCGCTCCGCTGCGCGACGCGATCGACGCAGCCGGACTGGCCGGTTCCCGGATCGCACTGGCACTCGTCCATGCGGCTGCTGGTCTCCCCTTTGCTGTGCTGTTGCTGCGGTCCGCCTTCGCGTCTGCCCCACCTGCGTTGGTGTCCGAGGCGTTACAGGGCCCGGTCCGGCAGAGCGCCGTACTGGCGACTGTGCAGCGGACCTACCGTCCCGCGCTGATCGCTGTCGCGGTGCTGGAGTTCGCACTGGTGTGGAACGACTTCATCGTCGGATTCCTGATCAGTGGCCCCGGTACGACGCCGTTGTCGCTCGTGCTGTGGGGTGAGGCTCGACAGTTCTCCGCATCGAGCGGACCGGTCGCGGCAGCTGCGGTTGTCGCGTCGATCGTGCCCGTAGTCCTGATGTTGTCGTTCTGGCGGACCGTGGTGCGCGGGCTGACGACAGGCAGCCGGCCATGAGCGAGCCGGAGGAGAAGGCGCCGGAGAGACAGGAGTCGCCGTACCAGACGCGCGGCTTCCGCTTTGTCATCGGCACTGTGGCGTCCGCGCTGCTCACCGGGCTCGCATCGGAGATGCTCAACCAGAGCCTCGACAGCGGCGGCTGGGTGCAGTGGGTCGGCCTTGGCGTGACCGTGTTGCTCGGCGCCATCACGATCATCCAGTACGGCCCGGCGATCCGGCGTTCCTGGCAGCACAGCGGCGAGAGCGCTCCTGAACTGCATACGACCGCCGAGGAGGCCGAGCAGTGGATGATCGCGCTGGGCTCCCACGCCGGCGGTATGGCGGCCGCCGAGTGGTACGCCCTGAACGAGGAGTGGCTCCGCGAACTGCTGATGGCCGAGAAGCCGCACGTCGACACCATCGACGACTTCGCCCGCATCTGCGACGCCCTCGAGGCCTGGTACGTACGACGCGCCGATCCGGATGCGCTGCTCCAGCTCAGCGACCTGTTGAGTGCCGCGGCCGAGGTGTGCGGTCGCCGCGATCTCGCCGAACTCGCGGCGGCGCGCGCGGCGACGGCGTACCGGATGCTGGGTGACCTGGACACGGCCAGCACCCGGCTGGGAATCTCCGACAACATCGCCACCCACACCCGGACTGCGGCCGCTATGACCACGCGACGGCAGGTCGAACGAGCACTGCTGTCCCTCGCCCGCGCGGACCGCTCACCGGCCGGGAACGACCGCGACGAAGCCGTGTTGAACGCCCGCGAGCGGCTGGACGAGGCACGGCTCAAGCGGCCCGGTCCGGACCTTGCGGCCGATATCGCGATCGCCGTCAATCTCGCCGTCGTACACTTGTACCAGCAGGACGCCGAGGGTGCGCTGGACCACTTGCGACCGGCCGTCGCCCGAGCAACAGCCGCGGGCGATCTGAGTGGCCAGGCGCACGCACTCGAGCTCATGGGCGTGGCCGCGTGGATGCAACGCAATCCGCACGAGGCGGTCAGCCGCTGGGACCATGCCGCCCACCTGTACGCCGAGATCGACGAACGCGAAGGCCACGCCCGCTGCCTGCAACACCTCGGCTCCGCGGAGGTCGTCGCCGGCCGCATGGCCGCCGCGGTCGAACTTCTCGAGCAGAGCGCGATGCTGCGGAGAACCGAGAGCGAGATCCTCGTCAAGTACCTCGACGCGGCGCGGCAGACCTCCGGCGTGCCGGTCGTCGCCGACGATGCGCCCCGCCGTACGGCCAACCGGTTGAGGCGGCTTCTCAGGTCGTTGAAGGGATTTGTCGGACGGCCCGTTTAGGTTGGTGCCATGGCGAAGGTGGCGACACAGGCTAAGGGCAAGCCGGCGTACGCGTGCTCGGAGTGCGGGTGGACGTCGGCGCGCTGGATCGGGCGCTGTGGCGAGTGCCAGGCCTGGGGCACGGTCGCCGAGGTCGGTGCGCCGAAGGCCGCGCGAATCACGGCAGGTCCGGTGTCGTCGCCCGCGATGCCGATCGCCAAGGTTTCCGCGATCGAGGCCGAATCGCGCCCGACCGGCATCGGCGAGCTCGACCGCGTGCTCGGCGGCGGCGTCGTGCCGGGCGCGGTGATCCTGCTCGCGGGTGAGCCGGGTGTCGGCAAGTCCACGCTGCTGCTGGAGGTCGCGGCGCAGTCCGCGCGCGGCGGCCAGCGGACTCTCTACGTCTCCGGCGAAGAGTCAGCTGCTCAGGTGCGCCTGCGTGCTGGTCGTACGGACGCTCTCGTCGACGAACTGTTTCTTGCCGCGGAGACCGATCTGTCTGCCGTGGTCGGGCAGATCGACGCGGTCGAGCCGGCGTTCCTGGTGATCGACTCGGTGCAGACGATGGCCCACCCCGAGGTCGACGGCGCGCCGGGTGGTGTCACGCAGGTTCGCGAGGTCACGGGCGCGTTGGTCCGGCTCGCGAAGGAGCGGCACATCGCGGTCGTGCTGGTCGGCCACGTGACCAAGGACGGCGCGATCGCCGGTCCGCGGATGCTCGAGCACCTCGTCGACGTCGTGCTCGCATTCGACGGCGACCGGCATTCCGGGTTCCGGATGGTGCGCGCGACGAAGAACAGGTTCGGCCCCTCGGACGAGGTCGGCTGCTTCGACATGGTCGACACCGGGATCGTCGAGGTCACCGACCCGACCGGCCTGTTCGTGTCCGAGCACGCCGAGCCCGTCGCCGGGACCTGTGTGACGGTGATGATGGAGGGCCGGCGTCCGCTGCTGGCCGAAGTACAGGCCTTGGTCGGGCCGTCCGCGGCGCCACAACCGCGCCGGACCACCTCCGGGCTGGAGTCTTCGCGAGTCGCGATGGTCCTCGCCGTGCTCGGGAATCGCGCCGGGCTGAAGCTGACCGACAAAGAGGTGTACGTCGCAACCGTCGGCGGCGTGAAGATCACCGAGCCGGTCGCGGACCTGTCCGTCGCGATCGCGGTCGCGTCCTCGGTGATGGACAAGCCGATCCACCCCGGGCTGATCGCGATCGGCGAGGTCGGCCTGGCCGGCGAGGTCCGGCGGGTCGGCGGCCTGGAGAAGCGGCTCGCGGAGGCGGCCCGGCTCGGGTTCACCAAGGCGATCGTCCCGGCCGACATCCCGAATCGGAGCAAGGACCTCAAGCCGATGGACATCCAGAAGAAGTACGGCTTGCGTACCTTCGCCGCGCCGGACCTGCCCTCCGCGCTGATGGCCGCCGGTCTCGCCTGAGGGCTGTGTTCCCCGCCACGTTCCCGCCACGTTCCTCGCCACAGGACGGACGGGGGATCAACAGACTCCCGCTCGGGAACGTACCCTAGGGGCGCCCCCACGCCGGGTTCATCGTCGAACCTGGAAGCCCTTGATGACTGCAGGAGCACCTGATGACCGGATCAAGAGTTGTCGCGCTCGGCCACTACCAGCCGGAACGGGTGCTCACCAACGACGAGCTCGCCACCATGGTCGAGACCAACGACGAGTGGATCCAGAGCCGGGTCGGCGTCCGCGAGCGCCGGATCGCGGCCCCGGACGAGTCCGTCGACGAGATGGCCTGGCGCGCCGCCGACAAGGCGATCGCGAACGCCGGCCTGGACATCGCCGAGATCGACTACGTGATCGTCGCCACCTGTACGGCGATCGACCGCTCGCCGAACATCGCCGCCCGCGTCGCCGCCCGGCTCGGCCTCGGCAACCCGGCCGCGATCGACCTGAACACCGCGTGCTCCGGCTTCGCGTACGCGCTGGCCACCGCCGACCAGGCGATCCGGGCCGGCGCCGCGACCAAGGCCGTCGTGATCGGCGTCGAGAAGCTCAGCGACTGGACCGACTGGACCGACCGCACCACCTGCGTGCTGATCGGCGACGGCGCCGGCGCTGCCGTCGTGGTCGCCGACGACACCGATGACACAGCCGGGATCAGCCCGGTGGTCTGGGGCTCAGTGCCGGAGATGTCGGACGCGGTCCGGATCGAGGGCCGCGAAGGCCCATTCCAGCAGGAAGGCCTGAGCGTCTTCCGCTGGGCCACCACGCAGCTGCCCGAGATCGCCCAGCAGGTCTGCGAGAAGGCCGGGCTGAAGCCCGAGGACCTCGGCGGCGTCGTCCTGCACCAAGCCAACCTGCGCATCATCGAGCCGCTCGCGAAGCGGCTCGGCGCGACCAACGCGGTGGTCGCCAAGGACGTCGTGGAGTCCGGCAACACGTCGGCCGCGAGCATCCCGATCGCGCTGTCGAAGCTGGTCGAGAAGCGCGAGATCCCGTCCGGCGCGCCGGTGCTGCTGTTCGGATTCGGCGGCGGCCTCTCGTACGCCGGACAGGTCATCCGCTGCCCCTGACGCGGCAACCGACGTACCGCCGTTGCCCGTGATCACGCGGGAATCCAGTACTGCACGGACCGGATGCACGGGCGGGTGCACGCGCAACCGCCGGTGCGGACCGCGCGACATCGCGTGCGTCCGGCCGAGCAGCAGATATCCGCACAACTGCATCCGCGTAACCGCATAGACTCAGGTTCCGTGGCACCGAACTCGGACAAGAACAGCACCGGCGCCCGCCTGCGTGCGACGCTCGCGGCGGTCGCGCCCGGCACCGAACTGCGCGAAGGCCTGGAACGGATCCTGCGCGGCCGGACCGGCGCGCTGATCGTGCTCGGCCACGACAAGGCCGTCGACGCGATCTCCACCGGCGGCTTCGAGATCGACGTCGAATTCACCGCGACCGGATTGCGCGAGCTCAGCAAGATGGACGGCGCGATCGTCCTCGACCGCGAGGCGACCCGGCTGATCCGCGCCGCCGTACACCTGATGCCGGATCCGGCGATCGTCACCCAGGAGACCGGCACCCGGCACCGGACCGCCGACCGGGTGGCGCGGCAGACCGGGTTCCCGGTGATCTCGGTCTCGCAGTCGATGCACATCATCGCGCTGTACGTCGACGACCAGCGGTACGTGCTTGAGGACTCCGGCGCGATCCTGTCCCGCGCGAACCAGGCCCTCGCGACCCTCGAGCGGTACAAGCTGCGTCTTGACGAGGTGTCCGGCACGCTGTCCGCGCTCGAGATCGAGGACCTGGTCACGGTCCGGGACGTCGCCGCGGTCGCGCAACGGCTGGAGATGGTCCGCCGGATCGCCACCGAGATCGACGGGTACGTCGTGGAGCTCGGCACCGACGGCCGGCTGCTCACGCTCCAGCTCAACGAGCTCGTCGCCGGAGTCGCCGGGGAACGCGAGCTGGTCGTCCGCGACTACCTCCCGCCGGCCACGGGTCGCCGGGCCAAGACGGCCGACGACGTACTGCTCGAGCTCGACGCGGTCAGCCCGACCGACCTGCTCGACATCGGCCAGGTCGCCCGCGCCCTGCAGCTCGGCGGCGCCGAACAGCTCGACGCCGCGGTCACCCCGCGCGGCTACCGGCTGCTGGCCAAGGTGCCGCGTCTTCCCGGTGCCGTGATCGACCGGCTGATCGACCACTTCGGCCACCTACAGAAGTTGCTCGCGGCAAGCATCGACGACCTGCAGACGGTCGAGGGCGTCGGCGAGAACCGCGCCCGCACGGTCCGCGAGGGCCTGTCCCGGCTGGCCGAGTCCAGCATCCTGGAACGCTACGTCTAGGCCGGACACGCCCTCGCCACTCGCAGTCACCTGACGCCTCCGGTTCGTGAAAGAACCGGGGGCGTCTTGCGTTTCGGCACGGATCGGCTAATACTCCACATGGAACATTTGGCGCGGAACAATCCAGCTGGAGGATCATGGCCGACCTCACCCCGCTGGCGATCTCGGTGCTGGCGTTGCTCGAGGAGAAGCCGATGCACGCCTACGAGATGTACCAACTGCTCGTCAGCCGGCATAACCACCGGATCGTGAAGGTCCGGCCCGGTTCGCTCTACCACACGGTCGAGCGGCTGGCCGGGCAGGAGTACGTCCGTGCGATCGGCACCGACCGGGCCGGGAACCGCCCCGAGCGGACGACGTACGAGCTCACCCCGGCCGGTCGGGACGCGATGGTCCGGCGAGTCGAGAGCGGTATCGAGACCTTCGTCTACGAGTACCCGGTCTTCCCGGTGTTCCTGGCCGAGGCGCACAACCTCGACGCCGAGGACGCCGTACTGCGGTTCCGTCGCCGGATCGAGGAGATGGACTTCTGGCTGGCCGACGTGGACAAGGCGATGGCCGGCGCCAAGGCCCGCGACGTACCGGAGGCGTACTGGCTGGCCGGCACCTATGTCCGAGCACAGGTCGCGGCGGAACGCGACTGGCTCACCACCATCATCGAACGTATCGAGAGCAAGGACCTGGAATGGCAACCGGACAAGACGCAGTGAGGCCCGAGGTGCGGCCGTGGCCGGCACTGTGGGCGTTGGTGCTCGGCTTCTTCATGATCCTGGTCGACTCGACCATCGTCTCGGTCGCGACGCCGGCGATCCTCGAGGACCTCGGGTCGGACGTCGGCACCGTCGTCTGGGTGACCAGCGCCTACCTGCTGGCGTACGCCGTACCGCTGCTGATCACCGGACGCCTCGGCGACCGGGTCGGCCCGAAGAAGCTCTACCTGACCGGACTGGCGTTGTTCACGCTCGCGTCGGTCTGGTGCGGGCTGACCAACTCGATCGAGATGCTGATCGTTGCCCGCGTCTTCCAGGGTCTCGGCGCCTCCATGATGACGCCGCAGACGATGGCCGTCATCACCCGGATCTTCCCGCCGGACCAGCGCGGCCGGGCGATGAGCTTGTGGGGCGCGACCGCCGGCGTGGCGACGCTGGTCGGCCCGATCCTCGGCGGCGTGCTCGTCGACGGGCTCGGCTGGCAGTGGATCTTCTTCATCAACGCGCCGATCGGCGTGATCGGCTTCTTCCTGGCACTGCGGCTGGTGCCGGACCTGCCGACGCACCAGCACAAGTTCGACCTGATCGGCGTGGTGCTGAGCGCGGTCGGCCTGTTCCTGCTGGTGTTCGGCATCCAGGAGGGGCAGAAGTACGACTGGGGTCAGATCAAGGGCCCGATCACGGTGTGGTCGCTGATCATCTCCGGCCTGGTCGTGCTGGCGATCTTCATCTTCTGGCAGTCCCGGAACCGCGGCGAGCCGTTGCTGCCGCTGGGGCTGTTCAAGGACCGCAATTTCTCGCTGGCGAACGTCGCGATCACCACTGTCGGGTTCGCGATCACCGCGATGGCGTTCCCGCTGATGCTGTACGCACAGGCCGTCCGCGGGCTGTCGCCGACCAGGTCCGCGCTGCTGCTGGTGCCGATGGCGGTCATCTCCGGCGCGCTCGCGCCGTTCGTCGGCCGGCTGGTCGACCGTACGCCGCCGCGGTTCATCGCCGGGTTCGGGCTGCTGTGCTGCTCGGTGTCGATGTTCTGGATGAGCCAGGTGATCGAGCCCGACGTCGCGATCTGGAAGCTGCTGCTGCCGATCGCACTGCTTGGTGTGGCCAACGGTTTCATGTGGGCGCCGATCGGCACGACCGCGACGCGGAACCTGCCGATGCACCAGGCCGGCGCCGGTGCGGGCGTCTACAACACGACGCGTCAGGTCGGCGCGGTGCTGGGCAGTGCGAGCATCGCGGTACTGATGGAGTCGCGGCTGGCGCACAACCTGCCGGGGATGGGCGGGGGCGCGTCCGAAGGGTTCACCGGCAAGTTGCCGGAGGCCGTGCGGCAAGGCTTCAGCGACTCGATGGCGCAGTCGCTCATACTGCCGGCCGCAGTACTGCTGATCGGGTTGGTCGCAGCGCTGCTGTTCGTGGCCCCGTCGCACCTGCAGAAGAAGACCGAAGGCGCCACCCAGCAGGCGAAGGCCGCCTGATCAGACGACCTGGAAGGCCTGTGCGCTCGACAGGTGGCCGTCGTACTCGGCTTTGACGACGTACGTTCCGGGCTTGGCGACCGGTTGACCCGGTAGACAGCCAGGCCCGGAGCGGTGACCGTTCCACGGCACTGTGACGGCAGCCTGCTTGCCCTTGGCAACGACCAGCGTGGCGGTCTGGATCACCTTGCTGCATTGGCTGGTGCTCCAGATCAGGTCCTTGCCCGACGTGACGATCACGGTCAGCGTGTCGTTGCTGATCGTTGCCTTGCACCCGTCATCGGCCGGGGTCAGCTGGACCACGAAGTTCAGCATCGAGCCGGAGACGATCTTACGGTTGCCCGGCAGCGCGTCGATCCGTACGTCGGAGCCCTTGCAGGCCAGGTCCGCGGGTGGCGTGGTCTTCGTCGGTGTCGGCGTCGGGGTAGGCGTCCGAGTCGGCGTCGTACTCGGTGAGGTGCTCGGGGCCGAGGCCGGCGGGGCGCCGGACGGGTTCGGCTGCGGGTCGGTCGCGGCGGTGTTCTGCGCGTCGCCGTCGCCGGAGAACAGCCGGGAGATCAGAAAGACCAGCACGACTACGACCGCGAGCACCAGTCCCCGGCGGAACCAGTACACGCTGGCGGGCAGGTGCCCGACCGGACGGAGCAGGCTGCTCATGAAGCGCACTCTAATATCGGGCCTGTGCTCGACCAGTCAGGCTCGCCGTCACTCGCCGCCACCGCTCTTCACGGACCGGTGCTGAATTGGTACGACGCCAACGCCCGCACGCTCCCGTGGCGGGAGCCGGGTGCGGGGGCGTGGGCGGTGATGGTCAGTGAGTTCATGCTGCAGCAGACGCCGGTGAACCGGGTGCTGCCGGCGTACCGGAGCTGGTTGGAGCGGTGGCCGAAGCCGGTGGACCTGGCCGCAGCGGCCCCTGGTGAGGCTGTAAGGGCCTGGGACCGGCTCGGGTACCCCAGGCGCGCCCTGCGGCTGCACGCGGCGGCTCAGGCGATTGTGGAGCGTCACGGCGGCGAGGTGCCGGACGACCATGCCGCACTGCTCGCACTTCCGGGCGTCGGAACGTACACGGCCGCCGCGATCGCGTCGTTCGCCTTCGGCCAGCGTCATGCCGTCGTCGACACCAACGTCCGCCGGGTCCTCGCCCGAGCCCTGACCGGCGTCGCCCAGCCCAGCATCTCCCCCACCGCCGCAGATCAGCGCCTGGCGGCTGGCGCGCTCCCGGCTGACGCGCCGACAGCCGCCCGCTGGGCCGTCGCCTCGATGGAGCTCGGCGCACTCATCTGCACCGCGCGGACGCCGCGCTGCGCCGACTGCCCGATCCGCTCGCAGTGCGCCTGGGTCCGCGCCGGCAGCCCGCCGTACGACGGCCCGCCGCGCCGCGGCCAGACGTACGAAGGCACCGACCGCCAAGCCCGCGGCCGTCTTCTCGCCGTACTCCGGGCCGCGTCGGCGCCGGTGCCCAAGGACAAGCTGGACGCGTCCTGGCCGGATGCCGTCCAGCGCGAACGTGCGCTGGACGGATTGGTTGCCGACGGCCTCGTCGAACCGCTCGCCCGCAAGCGCTACCGGCTACCCCAATAGCAAGAGGCCGGCTCGACGACTCGAGCCGGCCCCTTAGGTGCTGCTTCAGTTCTTCTTGCTGCCGGCGGCTTCTTCTTCGTCGTCGGCCAGCAGGTCGAGCGGCATCGCCGGGCTGCCGGACAGCGTCGCCAGCATCTGGCGGACGTTGGTCAGCTGCGCGTTGATGCTGTCGCGACGCTGCGTCGCGGCGGCGAGCTCACGCTCGGACTCGGCGCGGATCCGCTCGGCCTTGTCCTTCGCGGCGGCGACGATCTCCTGGGCCTGCCGGTTGGCGTCGGCCAGCTGCTGCTGCGACAACCGCTCGGCCTCGGAACGCGACCGGTCGGCCTCCCGCTGCACCTGGGCGGCGCGGTCGGTGACGGCGGCCAGCTGCTGCTCGGCCAGCGCGGTGCGAGCAGCGAACTCCTGCTCGACCTTGCCCCGGCGCTCGGCCAGGGTGGTCTCGAAGGCGGCCGCAGCCTGAGCGGACTTGGCCCGCTCCTGCTCGTACAGCGCCTGGGCCTCGCTGCGGCGCGCGGTGGCGTCGCGCTCGGCCTCGTCGCGCATGTCGTCGGCCTGGGTCCGGGCCTCTTCGAGGATCCGGGCGGCCTCGGCGTCGACCTCGCTCTTCCAGTCCAGGGAGTACTGCTCGGCCTCCTTGCGGACCTTCTTCGCGTGCGCCTCACCGTCGGCGACGATCGCCTCGGCATCGGTGCGGGCGCGGGTCACCAGGTCACGGGCCTCGTCGTCGGCCAGCGACAGGATCTTCGCGACGCGCTCACCGAACTCGGTGAAGGTGGGCGTGCGGTCCTTGGAGTCCTCCTGGGCGGAGATGACGGCCGCTTCCGCTGCGTCCGTGCGGGACTGCAGCTCCTGCACATGACGCTGCAGCTGCTCGGACTGCTGCTGCAGCGCAGTCAGAGAGGTGGTCAGCTCACGGATGTGCTGGTCCACCTGGGCAGGCTCGTAGCCACGCAGAACGGTACGGAACGGGGTTGGGCTTTCACTGCTCATGTTTTCCGATGCTCACTTCGATGGGTGGGTGGATCACACATTGTCACTGACAAGGATCTGACTGTCACGTCCTCATCCTGATTCCCCCGTGGAACCCTCACTGGAAGACATTCCACCACCTGGGCGGAACCCCGGTACAGCGAGTGCCTCGATCACACCCGAAAGCTGGGTGAGCTCCTTGGTGATCTCATCACGGCGCTGGTTCAACGCCGCGACCCTCGCCTCGGCTTCGGCGAGAAGTTTTCGGGCCTGTGCGCGCAGACTATCGGCGTGCTCGCGCGCCTGCGCCTCGAGCTGCTGGGCTTCGCCCCGCGACCTGCGGATCAGCTCGTGCGACTGGCGCTGTGCTTCGGCCAGGTCGTTGGCCGCGCGCTCGCGCAGATGCTGGGTCGCGGCCTCTGCCTCGGCCTCACGACGGTTGGCCCGCTCGATGATCTCGCGGGCGTCGTTCGCGGCCGCGGCCTTCAGCCGGTCGGCCCGGGCCTGCGCCTGGGCGGTGACCTTCTCGGCCTCCTGCTTGGCGGCCGCCAGTGTCGCCTCGGCCTGCTCGCCGGCGGAGTACAGCGTCGTCTCGGCGAGCGCGGTGAGCTCGGCGTTCTCCTTGGCGATCGCGTCCTGGGTCTGCTTCAGGCGGCTGGTCGAGCGGCCGACGACGCGGCGCAGATGCGCACGCTTGCGCCGCATCAGCTCGGTCGCGTCGGCGGCGGCCGCGGCGCGGATCGCCTGTGCTTCCTTCTCCGCGGCGCCGATCAGGTCGTCGACGGTCTTCTTGCTCCACAGCGTCTGCTTCTCGGCCTCGGCCATCGCCGCCTCGGCCGCCTTGTTCGCGTCCTCGACGATCCGCTGCGCTTCGGCGGACGCCGTGCGCCGGTCGGCCTCGATCGAGTCGACGACCAGCTTGGCCTGGGCCCTCGCGTCGGCCATCAGCCGCTCGTTACCGGCCTCGGCCTCGGCCTTGCGCTCGGCGATCTCGGCGACGGCCTCGGCCCGCAGCTTGTCGATCTCCAGCGAGATCGCGGCCAGCTTGGCCCGCTCGGTCTCCTCCAGCTCCGCGGTACGGCGCTCGAGCTCGGTCCGGTTCTCGCCGCGCAGCCGCTCGATCTCGGCATGCGCCTCACCGATCTCGCGCCGGGCCTTCTCCCGGGCCGCCTCGACCTCACGCTCGACCGCGGCCCGCAGCTCGGCGGCCTCGGACTCGGCCCGCGCGATCAGGGCGGCCTCGTTGCGCGCGGCGGCCTGGGACACCAGCCCGGCCTGCTCACCGGCGTCGGAGACCAGTTGCTGCGCTTCCTTGCCGGCCCGCTCGACGGTGGCCTGCGCCGACTCGCGCGCGAGCTGGGCCTCTTCGAGCAGCTCGTCGGCCTCTTCCTTCAGCCGAGCTGCTTCGCTCTCGGCGGCGGCGATCCTGCGCTGCGCCGCGGCCTGCGACTCCGCCCGCAACTGGTCGGCGGTCGCCTGGCTCTCCCTCTGCAGCTTCTCGGCCGCTGCCTCCGACTCGGACCGGCGCTTCGCGACCTCGTCGGCGACAGCGGCGCGGAGCTGCTCGGCGGCAGACTCGGACTCGGCCTTCAGCCGCTCCGCGAACGCGGTGGCCTCGGACCGGACCCGCTCGGCTTCCCCGTTCGCGTCATTGGTCAGCTTGTCGGCCGCGGCGGCGGCATCGCGCCGGACCCGCTCGGCTTCGGCGGTGGACTCGGCGCGCAGCCGGTCGGCGGCTTCCTCGGCCTCTGAGCGGACGCGCTCGGCCTCGGCCTCGGAGTCGGTCCGGAGCTGTTCGGCGGCTCGCTCCGCGTCGTTCAGGACCCGCTGGGCGGCCGTCATCGCGTCGGTCCGGAGCTTCCGGGCGGCGGCCTCGGCCTCGGCCTTCAGGCGCTCGTTCTCGGCGCGGATCCGGGTGGCCTCTTCGCGGGCCAGGTCGTTCTCGTGCTCGGCCTGCTCGCGCAACGTGTCGGCGATCCGCTGGGCCCGCTCGAGCACGCCGCCGGCCTGCCGCACGCCAAAGGAACCGGTGTCAGCGACCGGTTCCTTGGTCAGGGGCAGACGCGGAGCGTCCATGCGACGAGATGATTCCATCCCCGGCCCCCTTTCCGACAGTCCGGGTCCGAACAGCGTGCTCACAGGGTTACAACGCGGTAGACAGGCGGTAGGTAACTGCTTCATCAGCAGTCGCGCGATCTTCCCATCGATCCGTTGGCGGGCGCGACCCACTCCCGTATCGAACTGGTCACGCTCCGCAGGACGATACGACCAGTCAGTAGCCTTCGCGCAAATCAGGCGTGTCGCACCGGTACTCAGAAGCGAAGCGCAGTACTCCGGCCTGGACCACTGCCGGCCTCCGGACATGCAGAAGGCCCCGCCGGAGCGGGGCCTTCTGGGTTGGCGTTTGTTACGAGTCCTGCACGCCGGAAGCCGGGCCGGTGCCGCCACCGGCGGTCAGGTCGGTCAGCTCCAGGTCGGACGCCGAGGACTTCTCGTTGCCCTTGAAGGTGAAGAACTCGGTCACACCGTCGTCGTTGACCTTGCCCTCCGGGATCGCGTCGACCAGGACGATCTGGCCGGGACGCAGCTCTCCGAACAGGATCTTCTCGGCCAGCACGTCCTCGATGTCACGCTGCAGCGCGCGACGCAACGGACGGGCGCCCAGCACCGGGTCGAATCCACGCTCGGCGGCCAGCTTCTTGGCTGCCGGGGTGAGCTCGATCCCCATGTCCTTGTCCTTCAGCCGCTGCTCGATCTGGGCCACCATCAGGTCCACGATCCGGACGATGTCGTCCATCGTGTGCTGGTGGAAGACCACGATCTCGTCGACACGGTTCAGGAACTCGGGCCGGAAGTGCTGCTTGAGCTCCTCGGTGACCTTCGACTTCATCTTCTCGTACGAACCGCTCACATCGTTCGCCTGGGAGAAGCCGAGGCTCACCGACTTGGCGATGTCCTTGGTGCCCAGGTTCGTGGTCATGATGATCACGGTGTTCTTGAAGTCGACCACGCGGCCCTGGGCGTCGGTCAGACGACCCTCGTCCAGGATCTGCAGCAACGAGTTGAAGATGTCCGGGTGGGCCTTCTCCACCTCGTCGAACAGCACCACGGAGAACGGCTTGCGGCGGACCTTCTCGGTCAGCTGGCCACCCTCTTCGTAGCCGACGTACCCGGGAGGCGAACCGAACAGCCGGGAGGCCGTGTGCTTCTCCGAGTACTCCGACATGTCGAGGCTGATCAGCGCGTTCTCGTCGCCGAACAGGAACTCGGTCAGTGCCTTCGACAGCTCGGTCTTACCGACACCGGACGGGCCGGCGAAGATGAACGAGCCGCTCGGGCGACGCGGGTCCTTCAGCCCGGCGCGGGTACGCCGGATCGAACGGGACAGCGCCTTGACCGCGTCCTCCTGGCCGATGTAGCGCTTGTGGAGTTCCTTCTCCATGTCGAGCAGCCGGGACGACTCTTCCTCGGTCAGCTTGAACACGGGGATGCCCGTCGCGGTGCTCAGCACCTCGGCGATCAACTCCTCGTCGACCTCGGCGACGACATCCATGTCGCCGGCCTTCCACTGCTTCTCCCGCTCGGACTTCGCGTTGATGAGCTTCTTCTCGTCGTCACGCAGCCGCGCGGCGCGCTCGAAGTCCTGCGCGTCGATCGCCGACTCCTTCTCCCGGCGAACGGTCGCGATCTTCTCGTCGAACTCACGCAGGTCCGGCGGAGCCGTCATCCGGCGGATCCGCAACCGGGCCCCGGCCTCGTCGATCAGGTCGATCGCCTTGTCCGGCAGGAACCGGTCCGAGATGTACCGGTCGGCCATCTGCGCGGCGTTCACCAGCGCGGCATCGGTGATCGTCACCCGGTGGTGCGCCTCGTACCGGTCGCGGAGGCCCTTGAGGATCTCGATCGTGTGTGCGATCGAGGGCTCGGCCACCTGGATCGGCTGGAACCGGCGCTCGAGCGCAGCGTCCTTCTCGACGTACTTGCGGTACTCGTCGAGGGTGGTCGCGCCGATCGTCTGCAGCTCACCGCGGGCGAGCATCGGCTTCAGGATGCTCGCGGCGTCGATCGCGCCCTCGGCCGCGCCGGCCCCGACGAGGGTGTGGATCTCGTCGATGAACAGCACGATGTCGCCGCGGGTGCGGATCTCCTTGAGCACCTTCTTCAGGCGTTCCTCGAAGTCACCGCGGTAGCGCGAACCGGCTACCAGGGCGCCCAGGTCGAGGGAGTAGATCTGCTTGTCCTTCAGCGTCTCCGGAACGTCACCACGGACGATCTGCTGGGCCAGACCTTCCACGATGGCGGTCTTGCCGACACCCGGCTCACCGATCAGGACAGGGTTGTTCTTGGTCCGCCGGGACAGCACCTGCATGACCCGCTCGATCTCGGTCTCGCGCCCGATCACCGGGTCGAGCTTCGCCTCACGAGCGGACTGGGTGTAGTTCCGGCCGAACTGGTCGAGCACCAGGGAGCTGCTGGGGGCGCCCTCGGTGGGCGCACCGGCAGTCGAGGTCTCCTTGCCCTGGTAACCGCTCAGCAGCTGGATGACCTGCTGCCGGACCTTGTTCAGGTCCGCACCGAGCTTGACCAGGACCTGCGCGGCGACACCCTCACCCTCGCGGATGAGACCGAGCAGGATGTGCTCGGTGCCGATGTAGTTGTGGCCCAGCTGCAGGGCCTCGCGCAGGGAGAGCTCCAGCACCTTCTTGGCGCGGGGGGTGAACGGGATGTGCCCGCTCGGGGCCTGCTGCCCCTGGCCGATGATCTCCTCGACCTGGGAGCGAACGGCCTCGAGCGAGATACCCAGGCTCTCGAGAGCCTTGGCGGCGACCCCTTCACCCTCGTGGATCAGGCCGAGCAGGATGTGCTCGGTCCCGATGTAGTTGTGGCTGAGCATCCTGGCCTCTTCCTGAGCCAGGACGACTACCCGACGGGCGCGGTCCGTAAATCGTTCAAACATCGCCAAAGCGCTCCTTGCCTCAGAGGAGTCGGACGTGCCGTGGTGGCCGACCCCCGTACATGCATGCTAGTCCCCGGTGCCGACAGGCTCGCTCTCGGCGAACATCCGATCACGCGTCCGTCGACTGCCCGGGTGGCATCACAAGGGGACAACCGCACTGATCACCAGCGTGTTCCCGCGTGGACCCGATCAGACAGCATGTTCGCCACCAGCGAATTTCCCCGACTACCTGTCCGGTCAGTCATCAGCCCCGACACGCCGTGTCCCACTCTGTGAAACAACCGGAATGCGGACGGTCCCGGCACCCCAATGAAGGGAGCCGGGACCGGGTGAAGGAAAAGTTACTTGGCTTCGTTGTACGCCGCGCGCACCTCGGCGGAGATCCGGCCCCGCTCGCTGACCTCGTAGCCGTTCTCCTTGGCCCAGGCCCGGATGTCGGCGGAGTCCGACGCCGAGCGGCCGCGGCCCCGCGTGCGGCCGGCGCCACCGCGGCGGCCGGAGACCCGGCGGCCCGAGCCGACATAGGCGGCCAGTGCGTCACGCAGTTTCGCGGCGTTCTTCTTCGACAGGTCGATCTCGTACGTCGTTCCGTCCAGCCCGAAGGTGACGGTCTCGTCGGCCTTACCGCCGTCGAGATCGTCCTCGAGAACCACCTGAACCCTTTGCGCCATCGATGACAACCTTTCCGCGCCCGCCATCGGGCACAATCCCCCTGCCGAATTGTTTGCACCTGATTTGTACCGCACAAACCGGGTTCGTGTCATTCATCGACGCCGCGCAGCGATCGTAACTTTGAGTATTCAACCCGTCCGAAACCGGCTGGACCAGAATCAATTGACCCCGGATTTGCCGAACGAGTCCGTTGTGCTATGCAACGATCTGCGGAGGGATTCGGAGCGTCATTCCGGCCGGAGCAACGGGAAGAGAATCGTCTCCCGGATACCGGTCCCGGTGAGAAGCATCACCAAGCGGTCCAGGCCCATCCCCATGCCACCGGCCGGCGGCATCCCGAATTCCATCGCCCGGAGGAAGTCCTCGTCCAGCTCCATGGCTTCCGGATCGCCGGCCGCGGCCAGCAACGACTGCGACACCAGGCGATCGCGCTGGATCACCGGGTCGTTCAGCTCGGAGTACGCCACCCCGAGCTCGACCCCGTTGAAGAACAGGTCCCAGGCCTCGACCAGGCCCGGAATTTCGCGGTGCGGCTTGGCCAGCGGCCGTGCCGACTCCGGATAGTCGCGGACAAAGGTGGGCTGGATCAACGTGTGCTCGCAGAGCTTCTCGAACAAGTCCACCGCGATCTCACCGGCATTCCGGCCCGGCTGCAGCTCGACGTCGTGCTGCTCGGCCAACTTGGTCAGAGTGGCCAGGTCGGTGGTCACGTCGACGCTCTCGCCGACGGCTTCGGAGAGCAACCCGAAAAGCGTCGCGTGCTGGAACGGCTGCTCGATGTCGATCGTCGAACCGTCGCGCCCAGTGATCGTCGTACGACCGATCGCACGGCCCGCGTTCCGGATCAGCTCCTGGATGAGTTCGGCCATCGAGTCGTAATCGCCGTACGCCTGATAGGCCTCGATCATCGAGAATTCCGCCGAGTGGGTGGAGTCCAGCCCCTCGTTGCGGAACGTGCGGCCGATCTCGTAGACCCGGTCGACGCCGCCGATCATCGCGCGCTTGAGATCGAGCTCGAGCGCGATCCGCAGCTTCATCTCCTGGTCGAACGCGTTCAGGTGGGTGCTGAACGGACGGGCCGCGGCGCCGCCGTTGGTCAGCTGCAGCACCGGCGTCTCGACCTCGACGAAACCGTGCTCGTCGTACGTCGCGCGCAGCGACTTCAGCACGGCCGCCTTCGCGCGGACCATCTCGCGGGCCTCGGGCCGGACGATCAGGTCGACGTACCGCATCCGGACACGGGCCTCTTCGCTGAGCGGCTTGTACTCGTTCGGCAGCGGACGCAGCGTCTTGGCGGCCATCTGCCACGCGGTCACCTGCACCGACAGCTCACCGCGCCGGCTGGTGATCACCTCGCCCTGAACGGCCAGCAGGTCGCCGATGTCGACGAGCTGCTTGAACCGGGCCAGCTCCTCCTCACCCAGGTCGGCCAGCGACAGCATCACCTGCAGCTCGGTCCCGTCACCCTCCCGGAGCCGGACGAAGCACAGCTTGCCGGTGTTGCGCAGGAAGATCACCCGGCCGACCACCGAGACCTGCTCCCCGGTCCGGGTGTCGGGCTCCAGGTCCTGGCCGTCGTACTTCGCCCGCAGGTCCTTCAGCAGGTGCGTCCGCGGCACCGAGATCGGGTACGGCGGGACGCCTTCGGCCAGCAAACGGTCACGCTTCTCCCGGCGAACCCGCATCTGCTCGGGCAGGTCGTCCTGTCCGCTGTCGGGGTCCACCGGGTCCACGTGCGTATCAGTCATGGCTCAAGGCTAGTGACTGACCGCCTCCAGCTCCGAATCCTTTGTTCCGTCCTCGACCCTGGCGAGGAGCACCCCGACGGCCACGGAGGCCACCGCGCACGCCACCCCGCCGGTCACGAACGTGCCGCGGGGACCGAGCAGCGCACCCGCCAGACCGCCCAGCAGCATGGCCAGGATGCTGAAGGACCGGACAGTCCCGTTCAGGGCCGCGATCACCGAGCCGCGGACGGCCTCGGCCGACCGCATCACGACGAGCGCATTGGTCGCCGCGTTCAGCAACCCGCTGCCGACGCCGATCGCGGTGGCCCCGATCATCAGTGTCACCAGATTCCCGGCCAGGCCCATTAACACGCTGGCCCCGCCGATCGCGGCCATCCCGGCGACGACCGCCAGGGATCGCGCCCTGTCATCACGCAGCCGGCCGCTGTACCAGGCACCCAGGATCGCACCGGCGCCGGTCGCCGCGCCTGCTGCGCCGTACAGGCCCGGGCCGAGGCCGAGCTCGCCGGTGATCAGGAAGACCTCCACGACATTCACCGCTTCACCGGCAACCACGAACACCCAGAGCGCCGGCACCAGGATCCGCAGTACGTCGTCGCCGAAGATGGCTCGCAGGCCGGCCGACACCCCACCGCGCCGGTCGGCGGTGGCCGGCTCGGGCCGGCGGCGGGTCTGAACCATTCGGGCGACAAGGACGAGAACCAGGAAGGTCCCGGCGTCGACGAGCAGTGCACCACGCGTCCCGGCCGCACCGACCAGCACCCCGCCGGCCGCCGAGCCGGCCAACGTCGCGACCCCGATCAGGGCCTGACTCGTCCCGGTGGTCCGGCCGACGAGTTCCTCGCCGACGATCCGCGGGATCAGCGCTCCCCAGGCGGGACCGGCGACTGCTTGTCCTACTTGCAGTACGCAGACCAGGAGCAAGGTGTTGACCAGGTCGTGCACGAAGGCGAGTCCGACACCGGCCACGACCTGCAGCAAACCCGACCAGACCAGGACCGTGCGGGAATCGAACCCGTCCACGATCCGCCCGGCGAACGGGATCATCGCGACCGTCGGCACGGCGACCGCGAGCAGCAGGGCCGTGATCGCGGCCGGGCCGTGGCCGTCGGACACGCGCAGCATCAACGCGATCAGGGCGATCGAGTCACCTGCGTAGGAGAGCGCACGGGCCGGCAGCACCAGGCGGATGTCGCGGTGCAACCAGATCGAAGTCTGAAGGGTTTGCTTCATAGATGTGAAGTTAATGCTTCACACTTGCGCCGTCAAGAGGTAGGGTGAC
Source organism: Kribbella sp. NPDC049584 (assembly GCF_040675555.1). Taxonomy (NCBI): domain Bacteria; kingdom Bacillati; phylum Actinomycetota; class Actinomycetes; order Propionibacteriales; family Kribbellaceae; genus Kribbella; species Kribbella sp. NPDC049584. The sequence continues at coordinate 165,671 of NZ_JBFAPF010000011.1, read as the reverse complement.
GACCGTGGCGAAGCAGAAACGGGTGGAGATCTCGGACCCGCGGGCGATCCGGGCACTCGCCCACCCGGCGCGGCAGCTGATCATCGACGAGCTCTACAGCGGCCGGGTGCTGACCGCGACGGAATGTGCCGAGCTGGCCGGTCTGACCCCGTCGGCGACGAGCTACCACCTGCGCGCGCTGGAACGGTGGGGCCTGATCGAGCGAGCCGAGAGTTCCGAGGACGGGCGCGAGCGTCCGTGGCGAGCGCTGGGCACGGGACTGAAGATCGCCTCGCAGTCCGAGGGCGCGGGCCGGCTGGCGACCCAGGCGATGATGCGGACCTACGTCGACAGGCTGATCGAGCAGTTCGACGAACTGCCGGCGGACGACCCGTGGGAGGAACTCAGTTCGCTCAGCCGCAGCCGGCTGTGGTTGACCCACGACGAAGCGACCGAGCTCGCCGCCGAACTGACGGCTCTGATCGACAGCTACCGCAAGGGCCGGAGCGCGGCAGCGCATCCGGCCGGAACCCGGACGGTCAGCACCCTGGTGGCCATCGTGCCGACCGGGAAGGCGCCCGAAGAGAGCTGAACCGTTAGCTACACAACGACGTATCCAGGAGTACCTTCGAACTAGAGGTACTTGTGATGCAGTCCTGGGTCCTGTGGGTGATCGTCGCCGCCGTCCTCGGCACGGCTGAGTTGATGGCAGCGACCTTCGACCTGCTCCTGCTCGCCATCGCGGCGCTCGCCGCGGCTGCGATCGCCGGGATCGGACTCGGGATCGGCTTCCAGGTACTCGCCTTCGCAGTCACCGCCGCGACGCTGGCAACCCTGGTCCGGCCGGTGGCACGCCGGCATCTGACCGGCCACCCGCATCTGCGCACCGGGGTGGCCGCGCTGATCGGACGGGAGGCCGTGGTGCTCGCTCCCTGCGACCGCGACGCCGGCCGCGTCCGGATCGGCGGGGAGGAGTGGAGCGCCCGTTCGTACGATCCCGACCTGCACATCCCCGCGGGCACCCGGGTCGACGTTTTCGCCATCGAGGGGGCCACCGCCCTCGTCCACCCTCAGGAGGAGCCATGGCCGAACTGATCATCGGAATCGTCGTCGCAGTGCTCGCGGTCGTGCTGGTACTGCGGACCGTCCGCATCGTCCCGCAGGCACGGGCGAGCAACGTCGAGCGCCTCGGCCGGTACCTGCGCACGCTGGAGCCCGGACTGAACGTCGTCATCCCGTTCGTCGACCGGCCCCGGCCGCTGATCGATCTGCGCGAGCAGGTGGTCTCGTTCCAGCCGAACTCCGTCATCACCGAGGACAACCTGGTCGTCCACATCGACACCGTCCTGTACTTCCAGGTCACCGATCCGCGGGCCGCGGCGTACGAGATCTTCAACTACATCCAGGCGATCGAGCAGCTGACCGTCACGACGCTGCGGAACGTGATCGGCAGCCTGGACCTCGAGAAGACGCTGACCTCGCGCGAGCACATCAACTCGATCCTGCGCGGCGTCCTCGACGAGGCGTCCGGCAAGTGGGGCATCCGGGTGAACCGGGTCGAGCTGAAGGCGATCGAGCCGCCGGCGTCGATCAAGGAGTCGATGGAGAAGCAGATGCGGGCCGAGCGGGAGAAGCGGGCCGCGATCCTGAACGCCGAAGGCCAGCGGCAGTCCCGGATCCTGACCGCGGAGGGCGACCGGCAGGCCGCGATCCTGCGGGCCGAGGGCCAGGCGAAGGCGATCGACACCGTGTTCGACGCGATCCACCGCAACGACCCGGACCCGAAGCTGCTCGCGTACCAGTACCTGCAGATGCTGCCCGAACTGGCGAAGGGACCCGGCAACACGTTCTGGGTCATCCCGTCCGAGGTCACGACGGCGTTGCAGAACGTCACCAAGGCGTTCACCGGCGAGCAGGCCGAGCCGGTGAAACCGGCCGCTCTCCCGTCGGAGAACGGCCACAACCCTGAAATCCCCCGGGCATAGTTGCCCCGTCACCAAATCGGTTGTCGCTCGATGTCACTATGGGCACATGGGGGAACCTTTGTTGCTCGCGCAGGCGATCGCCATCCCGACCGGGGTGGCGGTCCTGGCCTACCTGGTGGTCGGACTCGTCATCGGCATCGAGAGCATCGGCGTCCCGCTGCCGGGTGAGACCACCCTGGTAGCGGCCGCGCTGCTCGCCTCACAGCACCATCTGCGGATCGAGTTCGTGATCCTGGCGGCGGCCGCCGGCGCGATCATCGGCGACTCGATCGGGTACTTCGTCGGCCGCAAGGCAGGCCGCCGGTTGTTCGAACGGCTCGGCCGGCGGTTCCACCACTTCTCCGCGGACCGGATCGCCCGCGCCGAGAAGTACTTCCACAAGTACGGCGTCTGGACGGTGTTCTTCGGCCGGTTCGTCGCGCTGCTGCGGATCTTCGCGGGCCCGATGGCCGGCATGCTGCGGATGCACTACCCGCGCTTCCTGGCCGCCAACGCCGCCGGCGGCATCGCCTGGTCGGTCACCATCGGCGTCGTCGCGTACAAGGTCGGCGACAACGCCGACAAGATCTTCGGCCGGGTGTCGCTGTGGGCGCTGGTCGGGATCGCGGTCGTGGTGGTCACGCTGTACGTCGTCCACAAGGTCCGCACCCGGCGCAAGCACACCGACGTACTGGAGCCGGCTCCGGCCGAGTCAGCGGACGTGTAGCTGCAAGCCCGGGGTGGTGACGCCCTGCATCGGACGGCCGAACATCATCGCGCCCGGGACCACGAACCGGTAGACGAAGTCGCCCGGCTGCCCGGCCTTGAACGCCAGTGCGGTCTGCCCCTGGCGCATCGCCATCGCCTTGAGGTTCGCCCAGGTGCGGGTCTGCCGGTTCCAGGCCTGCAGCATGACGGTGGTGTTCAGGGCCGGCTTGACCGTCGCCGAGATGGTCACCATCGAGCCGGCCTTCTTGGCCGTGTCCCCGCCGGCGAACCCGGCCGACGCGAGCCGGACGACACTCTTCGTGTACGCCGGTTTGCTGGTCGAGGTCCCGGTGATCATGCCTGCCTTCGTGTACACCGGCACGGTGATCTTGTACGGGCGGCTCCCCGTGGTCGGCACGCCGATGTCGTAATACCCGCCCGCCGTCGTGGCACCACGCGCCGCCGGGGTCCACCGCGAGCCCGGCGTGACCTGCGTGAGGACCACGATCGGCACCCCGGCCGGTGTCGCCCGTTGACTCGTGCACGGGCTGTCCAGGTCGCAGCCGACCTGGTGCAGGATGACCCGCCCGCGGACCCGGATCGGCACACTGAACTGCGCCAGCGGCGGCACTGCGCCGCTGATCGAGCTGGTCAGGCCGAGGACCTGCCCACCGATCCGCGTGCTCCACTCGTTCGTCGTCCGGAGCTGGAAGGCGTACGGCGGCTTGATGCTCTTGATCACCTGCCGGTTCGACGTCGTCGCCGGGCCGATCACCTTCAGCAGTTGTCCGGGCCGTCCGACCATCGGCACGTACCGCTGCGTCTTCTTGCCCTTGACGTCCAGCGGGTCGTTCGGGGTGAAGTCCTGCGGCGCGACCGGCACCGACCATCTGATCAGCACCCCGCGCCCCTGCGGAGCCACCGCGGCCGCACTCGGCCGCACCGGCCCGTCGGTGTCGAACACCGGCGACTTGGCGAGCTTGCTGGTCACGCCGCCCTGCGACGTCCCGATCGCCACCGCGACCTTGTAGTTCCCGTCCGGCGGGAACGCCGAGGTCGGGATCTCCCAGTGGTTCGGGTCGCCGGCCGGGATGTACTTCACGTACGACGGGCTCTCGCTCAGCACACCCTCGATCGTGATCCGGTTCGGCTGGTTGGTGTCCTTCCAGGTCACCAGCACCGCCGCCCGGCCGTTGGGCGCCCAGGCCACCGCCACATCGCTCGGCGCCGGATCCGAGGCACACGCGGTCAGCGAGGTCGCACCCGCGACCACTGCCAGCGCCACGGCGAGCATCCGCCGCACTCGAACCACCTCGTCTCAGCTGCCTCACTGTGCCGGTGTCCCGACCGACCGGTGAACCATACCCAGTCCGCAGTACCTGATCCCCATGGCCGTTGCCGGATCGGTATCACGCTCCTACCGTGAGAGGAGCCACAGAGGGGGGAACACACACGATGGCGTTCATCGACACACCGAAGGAACCGGAGTTCTTCGACGCGAACCGGGCGCCGGCGGGGCATGTGCCCAACTTCGTCCAGACCTTCGCCGCACGCCCGGCCGTCTACGACGCCTGGAAGCAGCTAAACGGCGCGATCAAGGAGTCCATGGATCTGCGCCGCTACGAATTGGCCACGCTGGCCGCGGCGACCGCGCTGAAGTCGAGCTACTGCAGCCTCGCGCACGGGCAGGTGCTGGCCGACAAGTTCTACACGGCCGAGGAGGTGGCGGCGCTCGTCGACGAGCCGCCGAACAACCCGGTCGACGAGGCTGTGATGGCGTTCGCACGGAAGGTCGCGCTCGGAGCCGACGCGGTCACCCAGGCAGACGTCGACGGACTGAAAGCGCTCGGCCTGACCGATGCCGACGTACTCGACGTTGCCCTGGCCGCCGCGGCCCGTGCGTTCTTCTCCAAGACCTTGGACGCCACCGGCACGCAGCCCGACTCGGTCTTCAACAACCTGCCCGACACACTCCGTACGGCGCTGACCGTCGGCCGCCCGATCTACTCGGGGTGATTGTTCGGTCCGCCGCCGAGGTGGAACTTCGTGCTGACGCCGTTGTACATCAGGTGCGTGATCAGGCCCTGTGACGCGTGCGGCAGGTTGTGGCAGTGGTCCATCCAGATGCCCGGGTTGTTCGCTACGAAGGCCACCTCGTAGGTCTCCTTGTCCTCGACGTTGAGGGAGTCCGTCCACCACGGGCTCCCGGTCGCCTTGACCCCGTTCCGGCTGAGTACGACGAGGTGATGGCCGTGCAGGTGCATCGGATGGACCTGACCCGACGTGTTCTTGATCGTCATCCGGACGATGTCGCCCTCGCTCACCACGAACATCGGCACGTCCGGGTACTGGTGGCCGTTGATCGTCCACAACCGCAGCCCGGGCTTGCCGTCGAAGAAGCCGATCGTCCGGCCGATGTCGTACCGGAACACCCGCGTCGCCTTCGCCGGATCGAACCCGATCGCCTTCGGCGACCCGTAGGTCAGCAGATCCACCCGGTCCTTCGGCTCGGTCCCGCTCGGCGCGTCACCGTTCCCGATCACCAGCGTCGTCGGTCCGCCGCCGAGCGCGATCCGCACCGGCCTGTCCGTGCGCATCTCCAGATCGACCCGCCCGCCGGCCGTCACGAGCACCTTCTTCCCGCTCACCTCGGTCGGCGCGTTCACATCGGTCCCGTCGACCGCGACGACCTTGTACGGCGCGCCGTCGACCCAGATCGCCATCGGTCCGTTGTCGGTGTTGATCAACCGCACGCGTGCCGTCGGCCCCGGTGCCTTCACCCGCCGTTCGCCGTACTCGCCGTTGACCGTGCGGATCTTGTCGTAGGTGTGCACGACGGCGATCACGTCATTCGCCGCGGGCTGGACGATCAGCACGCCGTACAAACCCTTCTGCACCTGCTCGTGCGCGATCTGGTGCGAGTGGTACCAGTACGTGCCCGCGTCCTTCGCCACGAAGCGATACACGTACGACTGCCCCGGGCCGACCGCGTCCTGGGTGACACCCGCGACACCGTCCTCGGCATTCGGTACGTCGACACCGTGCCAGTGCAGCGTGATCCCGTCGGCCACATTGTCGTTGTGCAGCGTGACCTGGACCAGATCGCCTTGTTTTGCGACGATCCGCGGCCCCGGCGAGGTGTGGTTCAACGTGTAACCGTCGAACGAACCCCGCCCGGGGATGTCGAACCGCTCTTTGCGGGCGACCAGATCCACGACTACGTCGGGCTTCTGCGTCGGCGGTCCGGTCAGCTCGCTGACGTCGACGCCGTGATGCTCATGCTCCGACACCGGGCCACCGCCGTAGTCGGCGTACCCCATCGACATCGGCGACAGGTCGTTCGGGACCAGGCTGCGCGTCCAGAAGAACACCAGCGGCGTCAGTACGACGATTGTCGCGAGCAACGCGACCAGCACCCGGCGAGGCGGCAGCCGCAGCCTCACGGCCGCCGCCCGTCAGTTGCCAAAGGCATCTAAGCGGTCGCCTCGGTGGACTGCGCGGCAGCGGGCGCGGCCGGAGCAGCACCCACGCGGCGCGACGCCATGGCGGCGACACCGAGGAGTGCGAACGCGTTCAGGCCGTGCAGCAGACCGACCACCGGCGCACCGAACGAGACGAACGCGAGCGCGATCTGGAGCACGACCAGGCCGACCACGTACAGCGCCCATTTGACGCCGCCGGGGACCTTCGCGAAGAACGACGCGATCAGCAGCAGCAACGCCAGGATCGGAATCACCAGCATCCCGAACTGGCCGTGGAGCATGTGCCCGTAGTTGCCCTCGTAGTTCTTGTCGATGACCAGGCCGCCGTCCATGTCCTTGATCGCGGTGAACCAACCGACGGCGATGAACATTGCTTGCAGCACCACACCGATCGCGACGAGACCGGCCAGTACCCGATAGGTAGCTCTCATGACTTCCCCCCAAAGTAGCTTGCTTCATGGTGATGCAGATCACCTGAAGCGCACAAGAGGTTTAGCTGTGATTGCGGGTGAACGCCTGGTACAGACCGTGCAACGTCAGCAACGGTTCGTCGCGGACCGGCGTGGTCAGCTGGCCGACGAGGAGCGGAGCCAGCGCGCCGGTGAGGACGACCGGGCTGTTCGCGTTCAGAGACTGTTCGGTCCGGATCCGTGCGACCAGGCCGTCGACCAGCGCGGCGAAGCCGTGGATCGCACCGGACTGCAGCGCCTCGACCGTGTTCTTCGCGACCACCGACCGCGGCCGGACCAGCTCGACGCGGCGCAGCTGCGCGGCGGCGTACCCGAGCGCGTCGGTCGCCGTTTCGATGCCTGGGGCAATCACTCCGCCGATGAACGCGCCGGCCGGGCTGACCACGTCGATCGTGATCGCCGTACCGACATCGACGACCAGGCAGGGAGCGCCGTACTTGTGCACCGCGGCGAGTGCGTTCGCGATCCGGTCCGTGCCGACCTCGCGCGGGTTGTCGACGAGCACCGGCAGGCCGGTCTTCACGCCCGGCTCGACGACGACGCTCGGCACGTCCCGGTAGTAGCGCGCGACGACATCCCGCAACTCGTGCAGCACATGCGGTTCGGCGGAGCACACGGCGATCCCGGACACCGGCGACTCACCGGCGAGCAGGCCCTGCAGCAGCACGGCCCACTCGTCCGCCGTACGCCGTGGGTCCGTGCCGACCCACCAATGCCGCTTCACCGTGCCTTCGAACACCAGGCCGACCAGTGTCCTGGTGTTCTCGACGGCGACGGCCAGCAACATCAGGCCTCCCGGAGGTCCAGCGCGATATCGAGCACGGGAGCCGAGTGGGTCAGCGCACCGACCGCGAGGAAGTCGACCCCGGTCTCGGCGACCGCCCGGGCCTTGTCCAGCGTCAGTCCGCCCGAGGCCTCGAGTCGCGCACGGCCGCCGACCTTCTCGACCGCTTCGCGCAGCAGCGGGAGATCCATGTTGTCGAGCAGGATCAGCTCGGCGCCGGACTCGACCGCGATCAGCGCGTCGTCGACCGAGTCGACCTCGACCTCGATCGAGATATCCGGGTACGCCTTGCGCACCAGCCGGTACGCCTCCGCGACGCCACCGGCCGCGATCACATGGTTGTCCTTGATCAGCGCGGCATCCGAGAGGCCCATCCGGTGGTTCTTCCCGCCGCCGCAGCGGACGGCGTACTTCTCCAGGGACCGCAGCAGCGGCATCGTCTTGCGAGTGTCGCGGATGACCGCGCCGGTGCCCGCGACCGCGTCCACCCAGCGCCGGGTCAGCGTGGCGACACCGCTCAGGTGGCACAGCAGGTTCAGCGCGGTGCGCTCGGCGGTGAGCAGCTGACGGGTCTTGCCGCGGATCGTCATCAGGATGGCGCCGGCCTGCACGGACGCGCCGTCCCGAACGGAGTACTCGATCTCGAGCTCGTCCGGGGCGGCGACCAGGCGCAGTACGAGCTCGGCGATCTCCAGCCCGGCCACCACGCCGTCGGTGCGCGCGACCAGCTCGGCGACCGAGATCTGGTCCGGGTCGATGGTGGCCGTGGTGGTCACGTCGACGCCCCCGGCCAGGTCCTCCTCGATGGTTGCCCGCACGAGGTCGACGACCCATTCCCGGTCGACTGTCTCATCCATGCCGGTGATTCTCCTCGGAAACGTGGGGAACGAACGTGGCCTGCGGCACAGCCCGGTCGGCCAGGGCAGGCAGCGTCAGGTCCAGATTGCCGGACCAGTGCAGATCATCGCGATCCGGGTGGTCCTCGCGCCAGTGCGCACCACGACTTTCTTCCCGGGCGGTCGCGGCGGCCAGCAGCGCGGACGCGACGGTGACCAGGTTCGTCGCCTCCCATCCCGGCGTCCCGGGCTCGTCGGCGGGCTGCTCGATCAGCTTGCCGATCGTCGCACCCGCCTCGGACAGACCGGCCGCGCTGCGGATCACGCCGGCGCCGACGGTCATCGCCCGCTGCAGTTCGGGGACGACGTCCGCGTCGACGAGGCCCGGCGTACGGACGTCGACCGCCGGCTCCCGCTGCTCGGGCAGGCCGCCGTCGAGATGTGCGGCGATCCGGCGGGCGAACACGAGCCCTTCGAGCAACGAGTTCGACGCGAGCCGGTTGGCTCCGTGTACGCCGGTGCACGCGACCTCGCCACAGGCGTAGAGGCCGGGCACCGAGGTCTGACCGTCGAGGTCGGTCCACACACCGCCGGACGAGTAGTGGCAGGCCGGCGCGACGGGGATCAGCTCACGCACCGGGTCGATACCGTGCGAGCGGCAGGACGCGAGGATGGTCGGGAACCGCACCCGCCACTTCTCGTCGCCGAAGTGCCGGGCGTCGAGGTACACGTGATCCTTGCCGGTGGCAATCATCTGCCGCATGATCGCCTTCGCCACGATGTCGCGCGGCGCGAGGTCGGCGAGCTCGTGCTGGCCCTGCATGAAGCGCTTGCCGTTGTGGTCGACCAGGAACGCGCCCTCACCCCGGACAGCCTCGGAAACCAACGGCTGCTGGCCTTTCGCACTCTTGCCCAGCCAGAGCACGGTCGGGTGGAACTGAACGAACTCGAGGTCGCGCACCTTCGCCCCGGCCCGCAATGCCAGCGCCATGCCGTCACCAGTGGACACGCTCGGGTTGGTCGTTGCCGCATACAACTGTCCGAGACCGCCGGAGGCCAGGATGACGGCCCGGGTGCGGATCGCGCCGACGCCGTCCAGTTGGCCTTCGCCCATCACGTGCAACGTGACGCCGGCGACCGCGCCGTCCTCGGCGGTGAGCAGGTCGAGGACGAGTGCGTGCTCGATCAGCCGGATGTCCTTGGCCCGCTTGACCGCGGCGACCAGGGCCCGCTCGATCTCCGCTCCGGTCGCGTCGCCGCCGGCATGCGCGATGCGGTTGCGGTGGTGTCCACCCTCACGGCCGAGCGAGATCTCGCCGTCGGCCAACGTGTCGAAACGCGCGCCCAACTCGATCAGGTCGCGCACCGCGTCGGGACCCTCGGTGACGAGCACACGGACAGCTTCCGGGTCGCTCAGCCCGGCACCCGCGACCAGCGTGTCCCGCAGGTGCTCCTCGGGCGAGTCCTCCGGGTCGAGCGCGGCGGCGATGCCACCCTGAGCCCACTGTGTGGATCCGGACGCAACAACGTCCTTGGTCACCACGAGCACGGAGCCCAGCTCACGCGCCTTCAACGCAGCGGACAGCCCGGCAACGCCCGAGCCGATCACCACCACGTCCACGGAGTCGGTCCAGCCAGGTTCAGGCGCGGCCAACCGTTGTGGGACTGCGGGTGCGGTCATCCCGCGACCGTATCAACCGATTTCATCGAAGGGTGATGGAAATGTTGTCAATGAGACGGGTCAGACCTACCCGGGCGGCGATCAGCATGCGCGCCTCCCCCGGCCCGATGACGGGACCCAGATCGGGCGCGCGGAGGGCCAGGTAGTCGATCTTGACCGACGGAACGGCCTCCAACTCGGCCTGGGCGGCGGTCATCACCGCGTCCGGGCCGTTCATCCCGGCCTTCGCACCGGCGCTCAGCGCGCGGTACAGCACCAGCGCCTCGTCACGCTCGGTCTCGCTCAGGTACCGGTTGCGTGAGGACATCGCGAGCCCGTCCGGCTCGCGCACTGTCGGCACCGGCACGATGTCGACGTCCATGTCCAGGTCGCACACCATCTCGCGGATCAGCGTCAGCTGCTGGTAGTCCTTCTCACCGAACAGCGCCAGATCGGGCGCGGTCAGGTGCAACAGCTTCGAGACCACGGTCAGTACGCCGGAGAAGTGCCCGGGCCGGAACACGCCTTCCAGCTCGTCGGCCAACGGTCCCGGGTGGACGGTGATCGACGGCTCGTTCGGATACAGCTCGTCGCGCGACGGGTTGAAGACCAGGTCGACCCCCTCGTTCTTCGCGATCGCCAGGTCGCTGGCCAGCGTCCGCGGGTACCGGTCGAAGTCCTCCGACGGCCCGAACTGCAACGGGTTCACGAAGATCGTCAGCACCACGCTGCCGTCCGGTCCGACCCGCTCGCGGGCCTCGGCCAGCAACGCCGCGTGGCCCTCGTGCAGGGCGCCCATCGTCATCACGACCGCCCGGGGCCGGATCGCGGCCGCTGCCCGCAGTTCGGCCTTGGTCTGGGTGAGTCTCATCGCGGTGTCTCCCCTGTCCGATCCTGCCCTGGGACCCCTGCCCGGTGCCCGTCTAGCACCTGCGTGAACCGGCGGGCCGTCTCCGCGTCCAGCCGCCCGTCCGCCTCCACCATCTCCACCGTCGCGCGGGCCAGCTCGGCGTACGTCGTCGCCGTGCGGTCCCGCAGTACCTGTAGTGCTGTCAGATGTGCTGCCACCGTGTCGACATCGCCGCGGGCGATCGGCCCGGTGAGCGCATGATGACCGGATCGCAGCGTGTTGTCGAGGGTTGCGGCCAGCAACGGCCGCAGCGTCGCCACCGGATCGGCCACGCCGGCCTCCCGCAGTACGCCGATCGCCTGGGAGACCAAGGTGGTCAGGTGGTTCGCACCGTGCACGAGACCGGCGTGGTACCGCGCTCGCTGCTCGTCGGCGACCCACTGCACCTGTGCCCCCAGCGACTTCACCAGTCGCTCGACAACCGGTCGGTCCGCGTCGGGAGCGGTCGCGGTGAACATGACGTCGTCCAGCTGCACCAGACCGCCGGGAAAGGTCATCGAGGGGTGCAAGGCGACCGGTGTCGCAGCCAGACCTTCGAGCGGGCCCAGCCCGTGCGCGCCGGACAGGTGTACGACGTACTGCGCGCTGGTCAACGGCAGCGTCTGCGCCACGTCACGGATCAGGTCATCTGGTACGGCGACCAGCACGACGTCGGCGCGCTTGGTGACCTCGTCGGCGGTCAGCACCGGCACAGCGGGCAGTAACTGGGCAACGCGGTCCCGGGACGCGTCCGAACGCGCCGTCACTCCGACCAACCGATACCCGGCTGCCGCCAAGGCTGCTCCCACGGCGGTCCCGGCCCGGCCGGCTCCGATCAAGCCGATCCGTTCCATCACTCACTCTCTTCTCGTTCCAGTCCCACGCGGGGTACCAGACGATCTACTTGTCAGAGTAGGTGATGAGAGCATGTGGCCGTGAGCGATGCGTGGGCAGCACAGAGCGGATTGACCGCGATTCTGATCACAGTGCCCGAGCTGGCGGCGTATACCGATCGTTGGCGTTCGGTGTCACGGTCGACAGCTCGGCCCCAGGTCCCACTGACAGAGCTGATCCCACCGCATGTGACTGTGCTGGTCCCGTGGGTTGCCGAGCCCAGCGACGCCGATATTGCTCGCCTGCGGTCTGCTGTTTCGTCCATCGAGCCTTTTGAGCTCAGCTTCCCGACCGCTGGTCAGTTCCCGAACGGCACGGCCTGGCTGAAGCCGGAACCGTTCGACACCGTCCGCTCATTACTTCACAGCGTGTTCGCAGCCTTCCCGGAGTGCCCGCCGTACGGCGGTGAGATCCCGGACGTGCAACCGCACCTGACCATCTCGTCGTCCACGCAGGGCGGTCCGGCCGTCGTGGCCGAGGCGAACGCCGCTCTGGCCGCGACGCCGGCCCCGACGGTCCAGCTGACGGAGCTGGGCCTGTGGCGCGAGGACTCGTCCGGGGTCTGGCATCAGTTCGGCGCCGTACCGCTCGGATGACCTTTCGAGCGGCCTGGCAGCAGGCTCTGTACGGACCCGACGGCTTCTACCGCCGGGAGCGGCCGTCCGCCCATTTCCGTACGTCGGTGCACGCGTCGACGCTCTTCGGGCAGGCCATCGCCCGCCTGGCTCGTCTGCTCGAGCTGGACCAGGTCGTGGATATCGGCGCCGGCTCCGGCGAGCTGGGCAAGGTACTCCGCGCCGACGGCCTCACCGTCCTGGACATCGAGCTGGACGACGACCTCCCCGAGCACCTCTCCGGGTTGGTGATCGCCAACGAGTGGCTCGACAACATCCCCTGCGAGGTCGTCGAGTGGGACGACGAAGGCATGCCCCATTACCTGCTCGCCGATTCGTCCCCCGGACCGCTTGTCAAAGGCAACGATCTGGCCTGGCTGGACCGCTGGTGGCCTGGTGAGCCGGGTGATCGGGCTGAGATCGGAACCACGCGTGACGAGTCCTGGGCCGGCGTGATCGACCGGCTCGCACCAGGGAGTCTCGCCGTTGCGATCGACTACGGCCACCTGAAGGCAGGCAGGCCGCCGTACGGGACGCTGACCGGCTTCCGCAACGGCCGCGAGTGCGACCCGATACCGGACGGCACTTGCGACATCACCGCCCACGTAGCTCTGGACTCTCTGGGCGGCACCATCGTGAGCCAGCGCGACGCCCTACGAGCCCTGGGCGTCAGCGCAACCAGACCACCGCTCGACCTGGCGCAAACTGACCCGATGCGCTATCTGTCCGAGCTGTCCTCGGCCGGTGAAGCAGCCGAGCTACTGTACCCGTCCGGCCTCGGCGGGTTCGGCTGGGTCTGGACCGCGAAAGGCGCCGACACCGTACGCCGGGCCTCGCGAGCCCTGTCCGCCTGAGCCTGCACCAGCGCGGCAGCCTCCACCTGGTCGCGGTGCAAGGCAATGGCGTCTGTCGGCCCGAGCGGGGTATCCACATGCACGTTGGCCAGCCCCAGCCGCCGCTGCAGCGGGCCCTGCTCCATGCGCACGGATTGCGTCTTGTGGTGCAGCACGATCGACGTACGGCGGCTCACCCAGCCCCGCGTGGTGACCATGACCTGGTCGTCCACGCCGTACGTCAGGTAGCGCCAGCCGATCGGGCGCAGCCACTTGGCCCGCTCCGGCGCCACGTGCAGCTGGATACCGGCCAGATCGAACCCAGGCAGCACGCGGGAGAGCACGTAGGCCACCTCGGTACGCTCACCGACCGGCAGCAACTGCGCGCCCTCGTTGTCGTTGTCACCGTCTTCCTTCTGACCAGCCACACCGGCGATGTCCAACTCGACCCGGGACCAGCCGATCAGCCGCCAGATCAGCGGCTCGGTGATCAGCAGGCCCTGCACGCGGCCTGGCGGGATCGTCTGTCGCTGTACGTCGAACAGCCCGCGCTTGGTCCGCAGACCGTGGCTGGTGTCGGACAGGGTGAATCCGTGGTTGCCGACGACCTGCTTCCAGATCGGCTGCACCACACCGAGCAGCAGCGGCAGACCGGCGAACAGACCGATGTGGAAGTTCAGCACCATGGTCGCGACGATCAACCAGATCAGTGCGCCGGCACTACCCACGACGGTCGACGACAGCAGGGTCGCGCCGAGCAGACGGGTGGTCGGGACAGTCAGCAGCGGCGGAGCCTCGGCCTCGGCCAACTGCTCGCTCTCCTGCTCCTCAGCGGCCTGTTGGCCCTTTGCACGGACGAGCAGCGTCGTACGCAGCGCCTGCGCCTCGTCGTACCCGAAATAGCTCAGCCTGCCGTCACTCTTGCCGCCCCCGGCCACATCCATCCGCAGCTCGGCCATGCCGAACAGCCTCGCCACGAACGGCTGCGCGACGTCGATCGCCTGGATCCGGTCGAACCGGATGATCCTGGTACGCCGGAACAGGAAGCCGCTGTCCACGCGGACCGCATCGCCGGTGAGCTGCCACTTGGTGAACCACCAGGACAGTGCGCCGAGCGCGATGCCTCCGACCAGGACCGCGGCCAGGCCGATGCCGGCGAACGTCAGGTTCTGCCGCAGACCCTCGTTGTTGACCAGCGCGACGGCTGCGACGACGAAGTACCCCCAGCCCTTGACGAACGGGGTCAGTGGGTGCAGCCGCTGCCCCACAACTTCAGCGGTTTGCTGTGTCACCGGTTCCTGGGTCACAGGCCCCACGCCTGCGCCTGACCGAGGGCGGACAGCCGGTCACGCAGCCGACCGGCCTCGTCGGGGTGCAGCCCCGGGATCTTGGCGTCGGTCGCCGGGGTGGCGGTGTGCAGCTCCACGGTGGCCATCCCGTACGCACGCTCCAGCGGCCCGGCCGTCACGTCGACGAACTGCATCCGGCCGTACGGCACGACAACCAGCTCGCGGAACATGATCCCGTGGCTGACCAGCAGCTCGTCCTCGCGTTCGGCGTACCTCCAGGACCGCTGGTTGCGCCCGATCAGGATCCACGCCCAGGCCAGTGCGAGCGCGATCACGACCACCGCGAGTACGCCGTACAGCCAGCCCAGCGTCAGCCCGAGCGCGAGCAGCGCCGCGATCGCGGCCAGCCCCGCCACGATCGACGCGTTCAGCCGACGCAGCGTCGCCAGCTTGGGCGAGACCGGCGTCCAACTGACATCCGAGGGTGCGAAGAGGTCATCCACGTACCCAGCCTGTCACGATAGGGGGCATGAGCACGGAAAGAGTCGTCGGAGTCGGGGCCGGAGCTGCCGGATTCGACCCTGCTTATGAGCGTGGTGGAGCCGGATCGGACCTGCCGACCACCGACATGGTGCTCAACATCGGTCCGCAGCATCCGGCGACCCACGGCGTACTGCGATTGCGGCTCACCCTCGACGGCGAGCGCATCGTGAGCTGCGAGCCGATCATCGGCTACATGCACCGCGGCGCCGAGAAGCTGTTCGAGGTCCGCGACTACCGGCAGATCATCGTGCTGGCGAACCGGCACGACTGGCTGTCGGCGTTCGCGAACGAACTCGGCGTCGTGATCGCGGTCGAGCGGATGATGGGACTCGAGGTGCCGGACCGGGCGGTCTGGCTGCGGACCCTGCTGGCCGAGCTGAACCGGGTGCTGAACCACCTGATGTTCCTCGGCTCGTACCCGCTCGAGCTCGGCGCGATCACGCCGGTGTTCTACGCGTTCCGCGAGCGCGAGACGATCCAGGCGGTGATGGAGGAGCTGTCCGGCGGCCGGATGCACTACATGTTCAACCGGGTCGGCGGACTCAAGGAGGACCTCCCGTACGGCTGGCTCGGTCGCGCGGCCGCCGCCTCCGCCGCGGTCCGCAAGCGCCTGCCAGATATCGAGGAGATCATCCTCGGCAACGAGATCTTCCGGGCCCGCACGATCGGTGTCGGCAAGCTCGCCCCAGAGCTCATCGCGCAGTACGGCGTCTCCGGCCCGATCGCCCGCGCCTCAGGTGTGGACGCCGACCTCCGCCGCGACGAGCCCTACCTCGCGTACGGCGATCTGCAAGACGTACTCCGCGTGGTCACCCGCCCCGAAGGCGACTGCTACGCCCGCTTCTCCGTGCTGCTCGAACAGGTGAAGGTCTCGCTCGACCTGGTCGACGCCTGCCTCGACAAGCTGTCCACGCTGCCGGCCGGACCGGTGAACGTGCGGCTGCCGAAGATCCTCAAGGTTCCCGAGGGCCAGACGTATGCCTGGACCGAGAGCCCGCTCGGCATCAACGGCTACTACCTGGTCTCGCGCGGGGACAAGACGCCGTGGCGCCTGAAGCTCCGCTCGGCCAGCTTCAACAACATCTCCGCACTTCCGGCCTTGCTGCCCGGCACGATGATCCCCGACATGATCGCGATCCTCGGCAGCATGTTCTTCGTCGTCGGGGACATCGACAAGTAGCGCGTCAGAACTCGCGCCCGGCCACCGGTGGCCGGTGTGCGCCGGCGATCAGCTGCACGAGGCCGGCCACCGGCAGCGGCTTCCCCGGATCGGCGTGCCCGGCCGCCCGCTGCTTCGCCGTACTCGCCTTCGACAGGTACGGCGTCACGTACGCCGCCGTCTCGGGCTCGAAACGCCAGCTCTCGCTCAGCGGACCGACGTCGACCACGTCGAACCCCAGCGTCTGGATCAGGGTCGTGGCCGAGGCCTTCGCGTCCGCGTCGTCGCCGGCGATCGGCAACGCACTGCGATCGGTTGCATCGGCGGGCCGGGCAAGCGTGACGATGTTCCGGGCGCTGATGTTGTTGAACGCCTTCACGGTGTGGGCCTCGGGCAAGTGCTCCTGCAACAGCTGCGCCGTCGTCACCAGCTCGCGGTCGAGCCGATCGATCCGGCCGTCGCGATGCGGGTAGTAGTTCATCGTGTCCAGCACGACCTTGCCGGCGAACGGTTCGACCGGCAGTTCGGCGTACCGACCGAGCGGGATGGTCACGAGGACCCAGTCGCCGGCGCGCACGGCGTCCTCGACGGTCGCGGCGCGGACGCCGAGGTCGCGGACCTTGTCGGCAAGGCTCTCCGGGCCGCGGGAGTTCGCCATCACCACGTCGAGGCCCGCGTCGACCGCGAGCCATGCGACCACCGAGCCGATGTTCCCGCTGCCGATGATTCCCAGTGTCGACATCGCCCTAGCTCCTTGCTGCGCTCAGCAAGTCCTGTAGCGGTTCGCGGATGCCGTCGGCGACGGCGAACACGCCGCGGGACTCGGGCGCGTGGTCGGTGCCGTCGAGATCGAGGACGGTGACGCCGGCCTCGCGGCAGATCGCCACGCCGGCCATCGTGTCCCACGGCTTGTTGGAGAACATGATCAGCGCGTCGAAGTACCCGTTCGCGGTCCAGGTGAGCGCGGTCGCCGCCGTACCGATCATCCGCAGCCGCTGCACGCGCGGGTACAGGCGCTGGGTCAGGGCGAGCCGATCGGCGTTCAGCGCGTCGGCGTTCGGCCCGACGGCATAGTCGCCCACGGCAACCAATGCCTCGGTCAGGTCGGTGCACTCACTGCCCCGGATCGGCTTCCCGTTGCAGGTGGCACCGAGCCCTTCGGCGGCGACGTACGTCGTGTCCAGCGCCGGGTGATCGATCACGCCGGCGACGGCCCGCCCTTCGTGGATCAGGCCGAGCGAGATCGCCCACAGCGGTACGCCGTGGATGAAGTTGACCGTGCCGTCGACCGGGTCGAGGACCCAACGCGTGCCGTCGGTCGCGCCGCCCTCCTCCTCGCCGAGCACCCCGATCTCCGGGGTCTCCCGCTCGAGAAACGCCCGCACCTCCCGCTCGACGGCGAAGTCGACCTCGGAGGCCATGTCCCGATCCCCCTTGGACGTCAACTCCCCCACCGCCCGCGACTGTGTCACCACCCGCCCCCGCGCAACAGCAGCCTCGGCAACCTTCAGCAACTCCGCAAGATCCACACCTCAGAACCTACGCGATGCCCAACTCCCGGCGTCGACGGCGCCAGGCGGCGGCTGCGGCTACTCCGCCGATCGCCAAGGCGCCGACCGCCGCGGCCTGGCCGATCTTGATCGGGCAGCCGCTGGCGCAATCCGGGATGGCATACGGCTGGCCGGGGTTCAGTTCGTGGGTCTCGTCGGCCGACACGTACGCCTCCTCGGCCGGGAACGGGAAGCCCTCCGGGTTCAGCAGCCGGTACCAATACAGGTCGTCCCAGGCCTTACGCCGGCACGTCACGTTCACCGATGGCGACTCGTACGGCGTCGGCCCCAGTTGCCCGATCGGGAGATGATCCTCGTTGTAGACCGTGACATGGCCGTTCGGATCGTTCATCGTCACAGCCGGGTAGTTCGCATCCAGCCCCATGACCGCAGTATGGGCGCAGGACTCAGGACGCGGCCAGACCTCGGAGCCTGAGGTCCACAACGGTCGGCGCGTCGGCCTGGGAATGCTTGTCGCCGGCGGCAACGACCGTGGCGACCTCTTCGTCGATCTTGTCGAGGCGCTGGTCGATCTTGTCCAGCCGGCGCTGCATCAGGTCGACGAACTCCGCGTTCTCGACCACGCGGGCGCTGGTGATCCGCGAGTACTCCTGCGCGACCTGCGCGCGCTCGTCCGAGTGGGCCAGCCGCTCGACCAGCAACTGGTGGCGGAACAGGACAGCGCCGGCGATCGCGACCAGAGCCGCACCGACCGCGGCCGCCCGGAGGATCCAGGCATTCTGCGAGAAGAGCGCGACACTCACGCCCAGGCAGACAACGATCAGAGATACGTTGGCAACGGTGAGAACGGTGGTCCTGGTTCGACGGCGGCTACCCCTTGACCCCATGGACCGACATGTTAGGGGGTCTCGTCGGGGTCCTCGGGAATGCGACACGCGCGTTCGAGCAACAATCCGGCCGTGACGACCAGCACAGAGATCACCGCCGCCGCGGCGGCCATGATCACACGGTTACGAGGACCGGAAGAGCCCATCGCTTGGAGAAACCTTAACGCGAACCCTGCGTAAACCCCGG
This sequence comes from Kribbella sp. NPDC049584, assembly GCF_040675555.1. Lineage (NCBI taxonomy): Bacteria > Bacillati > Actinomycetota > Actinomycetes > Propionibacteriales > Kribbellaceae > Kribbella > Kribbella sp. NPDC049584. Next base: position 146,982 of record NZ_JBFAPF010000011.1, on the reverse strand, counting down.
TACACAACGCGCCGACGAAAGCGCTGGCCTTCCCGATCATCAACAGGAACACCGCACGGGACGGTTCCATCCGCTCCCGGCGGACCTGGATCCGCTGATGGGTGTTGCGGGCGGCGGCGAACAGCAGCGCGGCGAGGAAGGCCCAAGCGATCAGCGTCAGCCACGACACCGCCGGCGCGACCCCGCCGCCGGACTCGATCGCCTGCACCACCGTGACACCGATCGCGAGCCCGAGGACGGCGATCGCGATCAGCAGCCGGCGAGACGTCGGCCGCACCGAGCCCGGACGTGGCGGCTCCTGCTTGTCCCGGGGTGCCTGCCCCGGCTCGGGACCGCCGGACACCACTACTGCAGCTCGATGTCGAGCTTGGTCACGCCGTCGGTCCCGACCTTGGCCAGCAGCTCGGAGACCGGGCCGTGGCCCGGCAGGACGGCGTCCCGCTCGATGTCGAGCCAGGGTGCGAGCACGAACGCACGCTCGTGCGCCCGCGGGTGCGGGATCGTCAGCTCCTCGGTCTCGATCGTCTTCTGCCCGTAGGTGATCAGGTCGACGTCGAGGGTCCGCGGTGCACCCGGCACGCTGCGCTCCCGGCCGAACGCCTGCTCGATCGCCTGGGCGCGCTCGAGCAGCAGGTCGACGGCCAGCGTGGTGTCGGCGAGCAGGACGATGTTCAGGTACGGGCCGGACTCCTCCGGGCCGCCGATCGGCTGGGTCTCGTACACCGGCGAGACCTCGACCACGACGACGTCCGGGGTGTCCCGCAGCGCATCGACCGCGCCCTGCAGGTTCGCCTCACGGTCGCCGAGGTTGCTGCCGAGCGACAGGATCAGCTGGCGGATCGGCTTCAGACCACCGCTCAGGGTGTCCGCGTCGATGACGTGGGGACTAGGGGTCTCAGTCACGAGGATTCTCCGGCTCTGCGCTGCACGGTCAGGACAACGTCGTCGAACGGCACCGAGATCGGCGCCGAGGGTTTGTGGATGGTGACCGCCGTCGCTGTCACCCGCTTGTCGGCGAGGCAGAGATCGGCGATGCGCTGGGCGAGGGTCTCGATCAGATCCACCGGGTCGGTCTCGATCGCCCGGTGCACCTGCTCGGCCACCACCCCGTAGTTCACAGTGTCGGCCAGGTCGTCGGAGGCCGCGGCGGACCGGGTGTCCAGCTCCAGCCTGACATCCACGACGAACTCCTGTCCGTCGGTCCGCTCGTGCTCGAAGACCCCGTGGCGCCCGAAACCGCGGATGCCCCGGATCTCGATCACGTCAGAAGGCGATACGGGACTACTCATCCACGTCCTCGCTTCGCTGCGGGCGCGGATGAGGCACGAGCGCACGGTGCTTGATGGTGACCTCGCTCCGCTCAGTCACGGCGCCTCCTCCTGTCGGCCCCCAGACGACGACAGTACCGGGGAGGCATGGTGGATCCACAACCGCCAGCCGCTGGAAGTTCGGCGGAAAACGTTGGTGGCGAGCGCCTTGCCACCCGCGAACCCGTCCTCCGGGGCACCCTCACCCGAGGACAGGACATTCTCCGTACACGTGACGTATGCCACGTCTTCATCTACCCGGACCTGCACATCGGTCAGGAAGAACTGGATGTACGGCGTGTTCGCGAAGATCATCGCCCAGGCCCGCATCATCTCGGCGTACCCGGAGATCGCCGCGTTGCCGGGGTGGATGCAGACCGGATCCGGCTCCGGCAGCCAGACGGCCGCCATCAGGTCCAGGTCGCCGGCCTCGAACGCGTTGTAGAACGCGGTGTTCGCATTCAGTACGACGTCCTCGACGGTGGCACCGCGCGCACCATCGCCACCGGTGCCCTGCCGCGGTCCGTCCGTCATACCGTTCCCCATCTCTTCGCCACTCTGACCGCGTCCGCGTTCGGTGCCACCGCGTGCGCCCTGACACACCAGGCACCCGCTGCGGCGGCCAGGGCGGTCACGGCCACGCTCGCGTCGTCTCGTCGTACGGCCGGTCTGGGTTCGCCGGTCTGCTCGTCGGCGAGCAGCCTACCGAGGAACGTCTTCCGGGACGCACCGATCAGCAACGGTCTTTCCAGCACGGCGAACTCCCGCAGCCGGCGCAGGATCTCCCAGTTGTGGTTCGCGTTCTTCGCGAATCCGAGCCCCGGGTCGAGCGCCACCCGGTTCAGGTCGATGCCGGCCTGCCGCAGTACGTCGAGCCGCTCGCCCAGCTCGGCGATCACCTCGGCGACGACGTCGTCGTACTCCGCCCGGTTCTGCATGTCGATCGAGTGCCCGCGCCAGTGCATGCACAGGTACGGCGTTCTGCGCTCGGCCACCAGCGGGAGCATGTCCGGATCGGCCTGGCCGCCGGACACGTCGTTGATCATCGTGGCGCCCGCGTCGAGCATGAGCTCAGCGACGCCGGCCCGCATCGTGTCGACGGAGATGATCGCGCCTTCGGCCGCGAGAGTCTCGATCACCGGGAGGACACGGCGGATCTCTTCCTCGGGCGACGGCCGCACTGCACCCGGCCGCGTCGACTCCCCGCCGACGTCCAGAAGGTCGGCGCCTTCGGCCAGCAACTCACGTCCGTGCTTGATCGCCGCGGCCGGCTCGAACCACTCACCGCCGTCCGAGAACGAGTCCGGCGTCACGTTCACGACGCCCATGACGAGACACCGGTCGACCACCGGCAGCCCGTCCACGTGAACCCGCTCGAGATCCTTCACCAGACCACCGTAGTGGCCCGCACCCCCAGTCTGTCGCCTGGGCTCAGTTGGCGAGGATCAGCCGGGACTGGGTGGACTGCAGAACCTCGGCGATGGGCTGCGAGTAGGACTCGTTGGTCTGGCCGGACTTCTCCAGGCACTGGCCGTTGAGCAGGGCCGCGCCGCTGGTGATCCCCTGGGCGTAGTTGCCGGTCATGTTGGCGCCGCCGGAGTCGCCCGCCTCCACGCACGCGGTGTGCTGGAACAGGCCGCGGACGATGCGGTTGTTGCCGTAGTTCACCGTGACGTTCCGCGCGACGATCCGCCCGCAGGTCCAGCCGGTGCTCTTCCCGGACTTGCACAGCGTCGATCCGATGGTGGCGTCCGCGAGCCCCTTGACCGCGACGTTGCCGGCGCCCCAGCCCTCGACGTACCCCTGCTGGTCCCAGCCCTCGATCACGCCGACCGAGCCGAAGTCGTTGCCAGGGAAGCTCGAGGTGTACGTGTTGCCGAGGACGTAGCCGTTCCGGGAGAACGACGGCTTGCCCGCCGTGCAGTGTCCGGCGGTGAGGAAGATCCGGGTGCCCTTGCGGGTCCGGGCGTTGAAGCCCAGCGAGCAAACGTACCCGGTGTTCTTGTCGACCTGGACGCCGCCGCGAAGGCTGAAGTCGTCCGCGGTCGGGCGGATCGTCCCTGTCACCTGGCGGACCGTCACCCGCTCGCCGTTCGCCACTGCGCGGGACAGGAAGCGGTTGGTGATCGAGTCGTGCGCACCCTTCGGCACCGAAACGACCACGGTCCCCGAGACGGGATCGACGTACCACGACCGCACCTTGCCGGCGCTCGACGTCATGGCCAGCTTGTTCAGCTCACCCTGCACGGCGTTCAGCTGGCGAGCGGTGAACCGGACCAGGCGCGGAATCGCACCGATCTGGCGGACCAGCTCGGCCGTCGCGACATCCGACACGGCGACGATCAGCTCACCGGAGTTGTCGTAGTAGCTGCCCACCACACCCGAGTCGGACCCGAGCTGCGACTCCAAGGTCTCCGCCATCAGCGGGTCCTCGGTCTGCTTGGGGGAACTCTTCTGGGTGGTCTTGCTCCGCGTGTCCGCGGTGGCCCAGTTCGCTGCCGCCAGCCCGCCGGCCGTCAGGACGACGACCCCGGCAAGTGCGGCGCCGACCCGGAAACGCCCCGACATCCTGTCCTCCTCACACCGGCACTCTGGTCCCCGTTGGCCGAGTGCCACTACGGAAAGTAAACGCTCAGCGACAGAATGTCCATAGTCACGGACTCTCAAACTCCAACGAGGGGCAGGGGCCGGGGGCTACGCCTCAGCCCACGATCAGGCTCATCGCCTCCGCGCGCGTGACCGGATTGCGCAGCTGGCCGCGGACCGCGGAAGTGATCGTCTTCGCGCCCGGTTTCCGGACACCGCGCATGGTCATGCAGAGGTGTTCGCACTCGATCACCACGATCACGCCGCGCGGCTCGAGGATCTCGACCAGCGATTCGGCGACCTGGGTGGTCAGCCGTTCCTGGATCTGCGGTCGTTTCGCGTACACGTCGACCAGTCGGGCCAGCTTCGACAGCCCGGTGATACGTCCGTCCCGGCTCGGGATGTACCCGACGTGCGCGACGCCGGTGAACGGGACGAGGTGATGCTCACAGATGCTCCAGACCTCGATGTCCTTCACCAGGATCATCTCGTCGTGCTCGAGCGCGAACGTGGTCGTCAGCACGTCCTCGGCGGTCTGCCCGAGCCCGGCGGTGATCTCGGCGTACGAACGCGCCACCCGGTCCGGCGTGTCCCGCAGGCCCTCGCGGTCCGGGTCCTCCCCGATCGCGAACAGCAGCTCGCGGATGGCGTTCGCCGCCCGCGCGTGGTCGAACTTCGGTGAAGTCATCCGGCCACTGTAAATTTCGACGCCACAAACAGCGACGCCGCCACCCGGTGGGTGGCGGCGTCGCAGGTGTCACTGCTTGTTCGGCGGGGTCGGCCCGCTGCCGTAGTCCGTCGGCCGGATGGCCTCGTCCGGACCGACGGAGCCGCCCGGCAGCACGTCGTGGAGCGAACCGTTCTGCTCGGCGCGGCCGTTGCTGCCGGTCGGCATCACCGGCGGCTGGTCCGACGGCACCCGGGTGGACGAGCCGGTCCAGGCCGGCCGCCGCTCCCGCATGATCACCGGCTCGAAGATCCGGGCGATCTGGTGCTTGTCGAGCGTCTCCTTCTCGAGCAGCTCCTCGACCAGGTGGTCCAGCACCGCGCGGTTGTCGACCAGGATGTCGAAGGCCTCCTGGTGCGCGTTCAGGATCAGCTTGCCGACCTCTTCGTCGACCGCGGCCGCGATCTCCTCGGAGTAGTTCCGCTGGCTGCCGAAGTCGCGGCCCAGGAACGGCTCGCTGCCGTCCTGGCCGAACTTGATCGCGCCGAGCCGCTCGGTCATGCCGTACTGCGTGACCATCGCCCGGGCCAGCGCCGACGCCTTCTCGATGTCGTTGCTCGCGCCGGTGGTCGGGTCGTGGAAGACCATCTCCTCGGCGGCGCGGCCACCGAGCATGTAGGCCAGCTTGTCGAGCATCTCCGACCGGGTGGTCGAGTACTTGTCCTCGTCCGGCATCACCATCGTGTAGCCGAGCGCGCGGCCGCGCGGCAGGATCGTCACCTTCTGCACCGGGTCGGAGTGCGGCAGCGCGGCGGCGACCAGGGCGTGCCCACCCTCGTGGTACGCCGTGAGCACCTTCTCCTTGTCCGACATCAGCCGGGTCCGGCGCTGCGGGCCGGCGATGACGCGGTCGATCGCCTCGTCCAGCGCGCGGTTGTCGATGATCTGCGCGTTCGACCGGGCGGTCAGCAGGGCCGCCTCGTTCAGCACGTTGGCCAGGTCGGCACCGGTCATCCCCGGCGTCCGGCGGGCGACGGCGACCAGGTCGACGTCGGGCGCCATCGGCTTGCCGCGGGAGTGCACCTTGAGGATCTTCTCCCGGCCGGGCAGGTCCGGCGCGTCGACGGCGATCTGCCGGTCGAAGCGGCCGGGCCGCAGCAGGGCCGGGTCGAGCACGTCGGGCCGGTTGGTGGCCGCGATCAGGATCACACCGCCGCGGACGTCGAAGCCGTCCATCTCGACCAGCAGCTGGTTCAGCGTCTGCTCGCGCTCGTCGTGGCCACCGCCGAGGCCCGCGCCACGGTGCCGGCCGACGGCGTCGATCTCGTCGATGAACACGATCGCCGGAGCGTTCGTCTTGGCCTGCTCGAACAGGTCGCGGACGCGGGAGGCGCCGACACCGACGAACATCTCGACGAAGTCCGAACCGGAGATCGAGTAGAACGGCACGCCGGCCTCACCGGCGACCGCGCGGGCCAGCAGGGTCTTACCGGTACCGGGCGGGCCGTAGAGCAGGACGCCCTTCGGGATCTTCGCGCCGACCGCCTGGAACTTGCCGGGCTCCTGCAGGAACTCCTTGATCTCGCCGAGCTCCTCGACCGCCTCGTCGACGCCGGCCACATCGGCGAACGTCGTCTTCGGGGTGTCCTTGGTGATCAGCTTGGCCTTCGACTTGGCGAAGCTCATCACCCGGGAGCCGCCGCCCTGCATCGAGTTCATCAAGAAGATGAACACGACCGCGATCAGCAGGAACGGGATCAGCGTGGAGAACACCTGGCCGATGAAGCTCGGCTTCGGGTTCTCGACGTCGTACCGCTCGATCTTGCCGTCCTGGAACAGCGACTGCAGGTCGGTGCCGAGGGTCTCGGCCTGCCCGTCGACCCAGTGCGCCCGGAGCTTGGTGCCGTCGGTCTTCTCGACCCGGATCTCCTGGTCCGGATCGATCAGCGTCACCGACTTGATCGTCTTGTCGCTCGACGACTTGGCCTGCTGGATCAGCTGCACGACCTGGCCGGTGGCCTCGGTCTTGTACCCGGTCGAGCCGGTCAGGAGCTGCCCGATCACCAGTACGCCCAGGAAGGCGACGACGATCCAGAACAGGGGTCCGCGGAAGATGCGCTTCACGTCCATGATCGAGGCCTAAGCCCCGTCCCTCCTAGCTCGGCAGGCCCGGGTATGGCGGGCTTGTGACGGTAATACCAGTCCAAGTGTCTCGTGTCGCACAAGACAACACAGCACGAGGGTCACCAAAGGACAGTACGACCCGTTGTACAGGCCGTCACCAAGTCTGCCTTGTGGGAGCCGGTCAGGAGTAGACGTGCGGGGCCAGACTGGCCACACAGCGCAGGTTCCGGTACTTCTCCGCGTAGTCCAGCCCGTACCCGACGACGAACTCGTCCGGAAGTTCCAGGCCGACGTACTTCACCGGGACGCGCATCTTGGCGGCGTCCGGCTTCACGAAGGCGGTGCACAGCTCCAGCGAGGCCGGCTTGCGTGACTCCAGGTTGCTGACCAGCCAGCTCAGCGTGAGCCCGGTGTCGATGATGTCCTCGACGATCAGCACGTGCCGGTTGGTGATGTCGGTGTCCAGGTCCTTCTGGATCCGCACCACACCCGACGACTTGGTCCCCGAGCCGTACGACGAGATGGCCATCCAGTCCATCTCCACGTGCCGGCTGAACGACCTGGCCAGGTCGGCCATCACCATCACCGCACCGCGCAGGACACCGACCAGCAACAGGTCCTTGCCCTCGTAGTCGGCCTCGATCCGCGCTGCCAGCTCCCGCAGCTTCGCGAGGATCTGGTCCTCGGTGTAATGGATCTTGGTCAGGTCCTTCTCGATGTCCGCCGCATCCACGGCCCTCAGCCTGTCACATCAGGACCGAGGATGATGAATCCGCCCTTGCGGATCGCCCGGATGCCCTGTGGTAGGTCGATCCAGCGCTGGCCGCGCCAGTCGGTCACCAGCGCATCGACGGACGCGACGTGTCCCGCGGTCAGATCCGTGGCCCGGCAGCCGGCTTCCAGCGCGGCCTGCCGCAGCACCCGCGTGCGGATCGCAGCGGGCTCGTCGGTCAGTACGCCGATGTCCGCGCGCACCTCGCCCTCGGCGCGACTCAGTGCGGTCTCAGCAACGTCCGCAGCCAGCAGATCGAGCGCATCGGCGTCCGCCCGCAGCAATCCCGCCGTACGGGCCAGCGCCTCGACCACACCAGGCCCCAGGGCTTCCTCCAGCACCGGCAGCACCTCGTGCCGCACCCGCACCCGCGTGTACTGCGGATCGTCGTTGTGCGGGTCGTGCCACGGCCGGAGCCCCGACGCGATGCACGCCGCCGCCGTAGTGGCCCGCGGTACCTCCAGGAACGGCCGCCGGAGCAGTCCGACCGCCGGAGCCATGCCAGCCAGGGACCGCGCCCCGGATCCGCGCCCGAGCCCGAGCAGGACAGTCTCGGCCTGGTCATCACGGGTGTGGGCCAGCAGTACGACGTCCGCTGCCAGCTCATCCGCCGCGTCGCGGAGGGCGTCGTACCGCGCAGCCCGTGCGGCAGCCTCCGGACCGCCGTCGCTGCCGACCTCCACCGCACGCACCTGGACAGGCTCGAGCCCGAGCGTCCTGCACTGCTCAGCTGCGATTTCAGCAACGTGTGCGGAGTCCGGCTGCAGACCGTGGTCGACGACGATCGCTCCGGCCCGCAGACCGAGCTTCGGCGCCTCGAAGGCGGTCGCGGCCGCAAGAGCGAGCGAATCCGTCCCGCCGGAGCAGGCGACCAGCACAGTGGTCCCCTGAGGCAGCTCGGCGAGCGTCGCCCGCACCGCCTCCCGGGCGCGGGCTATGGCCGGGTGCAGCTTCCCTCGTCTGCGCTCGACCAGTTCCTCCATAGCGAACTCAGCTGACTCAGCCGTGGAGTCTGGCGACCCAGGCGTCGGGGTTCGCGATCTCGGTCTTGGTCGGAAGCGTGTTGGGGCCGGTCCAGACCCGGTTGAAGCCCTCCATACCGACCTGGTCGACCACACGGCGTACGAACGCCGCACCGTCCTTGTACTGCCGCAGCTTCGCGTCCAGCCCGAGCAGCCGCTTCAGCAGCTGGTCCACCGGGTTGCCGCTCTGCCGGCGCGACGTGAATTTGGACCGGATGTTCTCGACCGTCGGAATGACCGTCGGCCCGACCCCGTCCATCACGAAGTCCGCGTGGCCCTCCAGCAACGACATGACCGCCGTCAACCGGTCCAGCACCGCACGCTGCTCCGGCGACTGCATCAGGTCCACCAGGCTCAGCTCAGCCTCGCCACGCAGCGACCGCCCCAACCGCTGCACAGCCTCCCGGAACATCGCGGCGTACGCCGACGCATCTAGCTCGGCCTGGTCGAGGAACAGGGCGATCTCGGACCGCAGGTGGTCCCGCAGCCACGGAACGGCCGTGAACTGCACGCGGTGCGTCTCCTCGTGCAGACACACCCACAGCCGGAAGTCCCGCGGTACGACGTCGAGCTCGGACTCCACGTGCATGACGTTGGGGGCCACGAGAAGCAGCCGACCGGTCAGGTGCGGGCGATCCGGGTCGGGCTCCGCCGGGTAGAAGGGGTCGAACTGGCCGAGCACCCTGGACGACAGGAACGCCAGGAGCGCGCCGGCCTCGATCCCCGTCACCCGTGAGCCGACCGCGGACGACAGACCGGGCATCCGGTCCGCCTTCTCGCGCAGCTTGTCCGCCAGCGGCTGCAGCACGGTCCGGAAGCCGTCCGCGTTCGCCTGCACCCAGCCGGGCCGGTCTACGATCACCACCGGCGCCGTGGCCGACGTGGCCTGCAGCCCGGTGAACTCGCGAACGTGCCCCTCGGACTCGGCCGCGAACTGACGCAGGTCCGCGACCACCTGGTCCGCCTCCGCGCGGCTGACCGCCGGGCCCGGGCGCAGCAGCTTCCGCGCCACACCGGTCGCCAGCTGCCAGTCGACCATCTCGGTCGTGGTCTCGCCTTCAGCCGTACTCATACAACGACCCTAGTGCTATGTCCCAACATGCGCTGCTGATCAGCAGCCGCAGTTCGCCAAGGCAGCGGTGGTTCGGTCGAGGGCGGCGCGGGCGTCCAGTGTCTTCGGGACCGGAACGCTGTCGCTGGCGACTGCGAACACCAGCAGCGTGCCGGAGCGGTCCCGGGCGTACCCGGCCAGGCTGTGGACGCCGGTCAGTGTCCCGGTCTTCGCGTGGACCAATCCGGTCCCGGTGCCGGTGCCGGCGGTCGTGAACCGCTCCCTGAGGCTCCCGTTGAAGCCGGCGATCGGGAGTCCGGTCAGGAGATGCCGCAGCTCCGGGTGGTCCTTGGAGACCGCCACCCGGACCGCACCGGCCAGCAGGTCGAGCGGGACCTTGTTCGCCCGGGTCAGACCGCTGCCGTCGTAGATCCGAGCCTTGCTGACGTCGAGGCCAAGCTTGGTGAGCGTGGCCCGCACACCCTTGACCCCGCCGACGTACGAACCTCCGTTGCCGGTCGCGATGCCGACCTGCCGCAGCAGCACCTCGGCGCCGTCGTTGTCGCTGTGCTGGTTGATGTATTCGACGATCTGCCCGAGCGTCGGCGACTTCACCAGCGCCAGCGGGGCGACGCCGGCCTGGGCCGTCGCAGCCTTGACGGTCGGGGCCACAGTGATCCCATAGGTGCGCAGCAGCTTCGAGAACGAGGTGGCGGCGGCCTGAGCCGGCGATGGCGCCCGCTTGGCCATGCCTGGCGAGATCCGGCCTTCGTTCACCCACAGTGCCGTCGTCGGCGCGGCGATCCCTTCCGGGACGTAGTTGGCCTCCCAGTTCGCGTTGACCGCCGGACCGGTGAACAGCGAGGCGTCGTACCCGAGGGTGACCCTGGTGACACCCTGCGCCTTCAATGCCTTCGCGGTGCTCGCAGCGAGCGTCTGGAGGGTCGCACGGGTCGGGTAGTCCGACGCCTGCTGCACAGCGAGCAGCGGGTCACCGCCGCCGACCAGGACGATCGAGCCCTTGCCGGCGCTCACCACTTTGGTGGCGAACGTGTGGTCCGGCCCGAGCGTCGCCAGCGCCGAGACCGTGGTCAGGAGCTTCAGAGTCGAGGCAGGTGTGTACGGCGTCGCCGCACCGACCGAGAACACAGGCTTGCCGCGCGAGGCGTCGTACACGTAGACGCCGTGGTGCGGCCCGAGTGACGGGTCCTTGAGGACGGCGGCGAGCGCTTTGCCGACCCCGGCCGCCGTCGGAGCGACACCCTCGGTGGTCAAGGGCGCCAGGACAGGCGGTGCTTGCTGGGTGGTCTGGACTGTTCCGGGTACGGCGCGTGCGCTGCTCACCAGGCCGGCGCACATGCTCGTGCACAGCGCCGTGGTGAGCAGCGTGACGAATGCCGCACGGGCAGGTCGTGCCACCTGGCTGCTCCTGTCATTGGGTCGGTCGGAACCGTGACAGTATCTGCCGTATGGAGTTCGACGTCTTCATCGAGATCCCCAAGGGCACCCGCAACAAGTACGAACTGGACCACAAGACCGGGCGGCTCCGGCTGGACCGGACGCTGTTCACGGCCACCCAGTATCCGTCCGACTACGGGTTCATCGAGGACACCCTCGGCCAGGACGGCGACCCGCTGGACGCGCTGGTCCTGCTGCCCGAGCCGACCTTCCCCGGCTGCCTGATCAAGGCCCGGGCGATCGGCATGTTCCGGATGACCGATGAGAAGGGCCCGGACGACAAGGTCCTGTGCGTCCCGGCCGGTGACCCGCGCCAGGAGCACCTGCGCGACATCCACCACGTGCCGGAGTTCGACCGGCTCGAGATCCAGCATTTCTTCGAGGTCTACAAGGACCTCGAGCCCGGCAAGTCCGTCGAAGGCGCCACCTGGGTCGGCCGCGCCGAGGCCGAGGCCGAGATCACCGCGTCCTTCGAGCGTCTGAAGACCGAAGGGCACTAGGTCCCACTCCGGACCTACTCGCCTGACAGTCGGCCGAGCAGCGCAAGCAGCGTCTTGCGCTCCGCTGCCGTCAAGGGCTCCAGCAGGTCCGCCTCGGCGGCGTAGATGAGTTGGTCCATCGCGTCCAGCTGCTTCTCGCCGGCCGGGGTGATGGCCACGATCTTGCGGCGCCGGTCGGCCGGGTCGACCCGCCGCGCGAGGAACTTCAGCTCCTCGAGCTCGTCGAGCAGCGTGACCAGATCGCTGCGGTCGAAGCCGATCCGGTCGGCAAGCGTCGCCTGAGCCGCCTCGCCGTCGTCGGCGAGGCTCGCGAGCACGTGATAGTGCTGCGTCCGGACACCGGCCTGCGTCATGTGCTGCCGGACCAGCCGCTGGGCATGCTGGCTCGACCGCCCCAGCGCCCACAGCACCCGGTCGGCCAGCCGATGCGTCGGCGCCTTCTTCACCCTCCAACTCTATTGGCATCGTTCATCCCTGGCGTTATCGTGGGAATCTCCTATTATTTATAACTCCCACGAATATGGAGAACCCACAATGCGTGCAGTGCGCTTCCACCGCCACGGCGGCCCCGAAGTCCTCCAGCTCGAGGAGGTCGCCGTACCCGAACCGACCGCCGGTCAGGTTCTGATCGAGGCCGAGGCGATCGGCGCGAACGCGATCGATGCCGTACTCCGCCGCGGCGGCTCGCCCTGGGACCGCCCGCTCCCGGGCGCCCTCACCGGCGACGTGGTCGGCCGGATCGTCAAACTCGGGCCGGACACCCCGCCCGGCGTGGCCGTCGGTCAGCGCGTGTCGGCGCTCACCGTGGACGCCTTCGCCGACTACGCCGTTGCCGACGCAGCCTTCCTCGCCTCGATCCCGGACGACGCCGACGCGGGCGAAGCCTCGATGATGTCGCTGACCGCCCCGCTCGCGCTGCGCGTGCTCGAGTCCGGTCACATTCCGGCCGGCGGCACGGTCCTGATCCAGTCCGCCGCGGGCACCATCGGTCATCTCGCCACCCAGCTGGCCCGCTTCTACGACCCGAAGACGATCATCGGTACGGCGTCCAGCCCGGAGAAGCTCGACTTCATCCGCGAGCTCGGCGCCGAGCCCGTCGACATCAGCGACCCCGACTGGCCGGCCAAGGTCCGCACCCTCGCGCCGGACGGCGTCGACGCGGTCCTCGACGCAGTCGGCGGCACGGTCTTCGAGCAGGGCCTCGAACTGGTGAAGCCGCTCGGCAGGATGGTTTCGTACGGCGCCATCACCACCGAGGTCCCCGCGGTACCAGTGCTCGGACTCCAACTCCGCATCCTCACCGGCGTCTCCCTCTACGGCTGGCAGCAGGCCCGGCCGGACGAGGCCCGCGCCGACATCGCCGAGGTCATCCGCCGCTGGCAGTCGGGCGAGCTCCGCCCGATCGTCCACGCCACCTACCCGCTCGCCGAGGTGGCCCGGATCCACGAAACCCTCGACGCCCGGGCCAACCTCGGACGACTCATCGCCATCCCCTGAGCGCTCTAGAATCACGGGGTGGAGTTGCGGCAGATGCGGTACTTCGTGGGCGTCGCAGAGGAGCTGCATTTCGGCAAGGCCGCCGAGCGCCTGTACATCTCCACCCCGACCCTGAGTCAGCAGATCAAGCAGCTCGAACGCGAGGTCGGCGCCACCCTGCTGATCCGTCACAGCCGCGGCGTCGAGCTCACCCCGGCCGGCGAGGTGTTCCTGACCCGCGCCCGGGAGACGATCCAGGCGGCCGGCCTGGCGCTGAAAGACACGCGCCGGGCCGCCGGCCTGGACGAACCGGTCCTGCGACTCGGCCTGCTGAACGGCATCCCCGGCTGGTTGCCCGCCGCGCTCGAACAGCTCGCCACCGAACGCTTCCCGAACAGCACCGTCACCCTCGAGGCCGGCACCACCACCGACCAGGTCCGGATGCTCACCGCCGGCGAGATCGACCTCGGCCTGGTCCGCACCCCGTTGACGTTGCCTCCGGCAATCACCTCCGAGCATCTCGCGACCGAGGAGCTCGGCGTACTGCTGACCGCGACCCACCCGCTGGCCGCGCGACCCGAGCTCACGCTGGACGACCTGGCCGGCCTCGAGCTGATCTGGATCCCGCGGGACTCGGCGCCGGAGTTCCACGACGACGCGCTCCGGGCGATCGGCCCCGGAGTACGCCTCAGCGACATCAGCATGAGCCACTCGCAACTCCGCTCGGCCCTGCTCGTCCGGCGGTCGGCGATCAGCCTCGGGTCCCGCCGCGCCGCGACCGCGGATGTCGTCTGGCGGCCGATCGTGGGCCGTCCGCTTGAGGCCCGGTACGCCGCCGTCTGGCGCACCGACTCGCGCAATCCGGTGCTGCAGGCAATGGTCGTTAGCCCGGGCCTAACGGTCGTTAGCCAGCAGGTCGTGGCGGACTGATTCCTTCGGTGGTTGGCTCGAACGTCAACCACCGAAGGAGATTCAGTGCAGGAACACGTAGTGATCGTCGGCGGCAGCTCCGGCATGGGACACGCACTCGCCACGGAACTCGTTGCCCAAGGCAGCGAAGTCACGATCGCCGGCCGCTCACCCGGCAAGCTCGACGCCGCACGCCGGGAGCTCGGCGTACACACCGTTGCCATGGACATCGGGATCGAGGCGGACATCGAACGGCTCTTCGCCGCCACCGGCACCGTGAGCCATATCGTCACGACGGCAGCGGACGTCGGCGGCGCCTACCAGCCGATCAGCGAGTACGACGTGGACGCGGCCCGATCCGCGGTCGACTCCAAGTTGCTCGGACCGCTGCTGCTCGCCAAGCACGGCGCCCCGGTGCTCGAACCCGGTGGCTCGATCGTGTTCACCTCGGGCATCGCGGCGTACCGTCCCGGACCGCGCGCATCGTTGCTTGCGGCACTCAACGGCGCACTCGCATCACTGGCCGCCGCGCTCGCGGTCGAGCTCGCGCCGATCCGGGTCAACGTGGTCTCCCCCGGCTGGGTCGACACCCCGATCTGGCAGGACGTCGCCGGCGACGCGGCGCCCGCGACCTTGGCCGCGATGGCGGCGCGCCTCCCGGTCGGCCGCATCGGCCGGACCCAGGACATCGCGGCCGCCATCATCGCCCTGCTACGCAATGGTTTCATCACCGGCACCGTTCTCCACGCCGACGGCGGACACCGGCTGGTCTAGGGAGAGGAACGTCAGGGACGGCCGAAGAAGTTCGGCGGGATCCAGTAGTAGACGCTGGCGATCTGAACCGGCTTCCCGGTGCGCGGCGCGTGGATCATCTGCCCGTTGCCGATGTACATCGCGACGTGGTGGATGGTCGCCGGGTCGTTCGGGTCGGTGGCCCAGAAGATCAGGTCGCCGGGCCGCAGGTCGTCCTCGTTGATGTGCTGGATCTGCTCGTACTGCGCTGCGCTGTAGTGCGGAAGCTGGACCCCCGCACGCTCCCAGGCGCCCATCACCAGACCCGAGCAATCCCAGCGCGACGGCCCGGTGGCACCCCAGAGGTACATGTCGCCGAGCTGCTTCAGCGCGAAGTTGATCGCGTCGCGGGCGCTGCCGCCCGAGCTGTGCCCACCGCCGTTATTGCCGTCGTTGCCCGGCTTCGGCTTGTGGTGCTTCGGCGGCTTCTTCCCGTGGTTCTGCTTCTGCTCTTCCTTCTCCTCGCGGGCCTCCTCGGCTGCCTCGCGGGCCCGCTCGGCCGCCTCCGCGCGGCGTTCCGCGGCTTCGCGCGCGGCGATCCGGCGCTTCAGCTCGGCGGCCTTCTTCGCGGCGAGAGCGGCGGCTCGTTGTCGCGCAAGCTCCTCGAGCCCTCGCTGCCGCTGGGCAGCAACCTGCACCGAGATGTTCTGCAGTACGGCGAGCTGCGCGATCGACTTCGTGCGCTGCACCCCGATCGCGGTCACCGCCGCGGACTGAGCCGCCTCCGCGTCCTCGGCCGCCTTCTTCGCGGCGGCCGCCTCGTCGGTTGCCTTCTTCACCTTCACGACAGCCTGGTCGGCCTGCACCTTGAACAGATTGGTCATCACCTGAGTGGCTGAGAACCGCAGATACGACCCCTGCATCGCGGCCGACACCGAGCGGGCCGCGCCGGCGGAGTCGAGCAGGTCCTGCGGGCCGTTCGCGGTGAACAGCGGCGCGATCTTCGCCACGTCGCCGCCACCCTGGTACGACGCGGCGGCGAACCGGCCGATCTGCGCCCGCTGGGTGGCGAGCGTCTGCTCGGCCTCCTTCGCGCGGGCCGCCGCGGCGGTGGCCTCGGCCTGGGCCTGCTGCAGCCGGTAGACGGCGCCGTTGTACGCCTCGTCGGCGATGCCGGACTGGATGCCGAGCTGCTCGAGCCGCGCGTTCGCCGCGGCGAGCTGACGCTCGATGGTCGCGACCTGGCCGGCCTTCGAGGCGGCGGCCTGCTTGGCCCGCTCGACCGCGGCCTTGGACGGGATCACCGGCGGCTTCGGCTTGGCAGCCTCGGCCGGGAGCGTGGGCATGGCCATCGTGGCGGCCAAGCAGATCGCGAGCACCCCGGACAGCAGGGCCTTACCTGCCCGACCGGTCTTCCCAGTGCTCCCGACCCGCTCGCCGGACGTGGCCCTGAGGGGCGTCCGCATCGGGATCGTTCCTTCCGCCGGTCACGAACCCCTTCCCCAGGGTTCGTGAACTTTTGGTCCTCCTGGACCACATACGTGACACTAGTTGCCTAGAGCCCCATTGGGAACAGCTTTCACACAAGTATCTTTGTTTCACCCGTGTGTCGACTTGACAAACTACAAGCTTGTAATTCCTCGAAATCCCAGGTCGGCGCACGAAAACGCCCTCCGGCCGGAGCCGGAGGGCGTTCAGGTGACGCGTCAGGGGTTCAGCGGAGGGCGAACGAGGCGACCACCGGGAGGTGGTCCGAAGCCCGCGTCACAGGTACGTCGGCCGTCACCGCGCGCAGGCCCGCGCTGTGCAGCTGGAAGTCGATCCGCTTGGTCGGGTTGCCTGCCTCGATCGTGTAGCCCGGGCCGACACCGACCTCGGTCCACGTGTCGTCGTACACGGCCGTCAGGGTCTTGATCTCCGGCGCGGTCGGCGTCGCGTTCAGGTCGCCGACGAGCAGCGTCGGGGTCTTCGACTTGCCGAGCAGCTCGACCACCTTCTGCGCCTGCTCCAGCCGTTCGGCGTTGTTGTTGCTGGTCAGGTGCGTGTTCGCGAACCGTAGGTCGGCCCCACGAACCTTGATCTTCGCGACCGCGAGACCACGCTGCTCGCCGGTCGGGTACAGCGGCAGCAGCGTGTTCTCGAAGTCCTTGATCGGGTACTTCGACAGGATCGCGGTCCCGTACTGGCGCCGCGGCTCGCCCGGGTTCACCGGCGGCAGGTCGAGGTTCGCGGCGTACGCGTAGTGCATGTTCAGCCGCGCGGCGAACCAGGCCGGCTGGTCGACCCAGTTGCTCCGCACATCCCAGTGCCGGTCGACCTCCTGGAGCCCGACCACGTCGGCCCCGGACTGCTCGATCAGTACGGCGATCCGCTCGAGATCGAGCACACCGTCGATCCCCGCACCGTGATGGATGTTGTACGTCATCACCGTCAACGGCCGCTCCGGCCGCCCGGCGTCCGGTTGCGCGGCGGCAACTGTCGGCACCGCCATCATTAACCCCACCAGAACCGTTAGCAATTTACGCATGGGCCCATCCTTCCGGAAAACCGGCGACACCCGCACAACGAACGAGTGTCGCCGGTCTGAACGGTCAGTGCACCAGGCGGCCGACGGCGCCCTTCGCGCCTGAGGCCCAGCAGCCGGCCTGGGAGCCGTGGCCGGCGCACTCCACGCTGTCGAAGCTGCCGTCGTAGAACTGCTTCCAGCTCCGTCCGCCGTCGAAGCTCACGTCGCTCCCGGACGGGCCGACCGCGACGACGGTCGACGGCGACCACGGCACGAAATGCGACCCGCTGCGGTACCCCTTCGGTGCCTTGTCCGCGGGCACGAGCTTCCAGGTGCGGCCACCGTCGTACGTGATCGAGGCCGCCTTCACCGCCTCGGTCGGCTTCTCGAAGTCACCGCCGACCGCGACGCCGAACAGCGGGTTGCGGAAGGCGAGGCTGAAGATGCCGGCCGCCTGGCCACTGGCCATCGGCGAGTCCGAGACCCGCCAGTGCTGCCCGCCGTCGTTCGTCCGGAACACCCGCGGCCGGTCGCCACCTCCGGTCGCGAACCACGCGGTCCGGCCGGGTCCCGCGACCAGGCAGGTCCCGCTCGCCGCGAACGCGAACTCGCCGGGCAGCGCGGCCGGCATACCGGCGTTCGACTGCACCTTCCACGACTTCCCGCCGTCCGACGTCGCCGCGATCCGGAACTTGCCGTCGACGGGGTCGCTCATCGCCAGCCCGTGCTTGTCGTCATTGAAGGCGAAGCAGTCGTAGAACGCGTTCACGTCGGTGTTGCGGAACGTCTCGGTCCAGTGCTTGCCGCCGTCGACGGTCCGGTACACGCGCGAGTCCTCACCGACCCCGATCGACAACGCGACCGCCCGCTTCGCGTCGAATGCTTCGACATCGCGGAACTGCAAGGCCTCCGCGCCCGCCGGGCTGACGTTCTGCCAATGCTTCCCGCCGTCGACGGTTCGCAGTACCGTCCCCGCGGTCCCACCCACCCAGGCGACGTCCTTGCTGACCGCCGCGAGCCCGCGGAACTGCGCCGTACTTCCGGTCGGCGTCAGCTCCCAGCGGTACGACGGCCCGCCGTGCGCCTGGGCGGGGATGACCTGGGACGACATCAACAACAGACCTCCTGCCGCGAGAGCGGCCACACGCAGGATTCTCATGCGCGAGAACCTAGCCCAACATCACACCACCGTCAGCTGGAACGACTGCGTCGCGCCGCCGTTGCAGGTGAGTTGGACCAGTTGCGTGCTGTCGGCGGTGGAGCCGCCGGGGACCGTGAGGCACTTGCTGCTGAAGCGGCTGACGAAGTGGAAATAGCCGCTGCCTTCGGAGACCGCCTGCCATTGCTGGTTGTTGCCGTTGCTGTACGTCCACAACTGCAGGCCGGCGTTGTCGGCCGCGGACACCCCGGTCACGTCGATCACCTTGGTGGCGTCGTTGCGGTCGTTGACCCGCGTGAATCCGCCGGACGTCGGCTGGAACTGGAACTGCTGTGCCTGGGTGCCGTTGCAGGTGTACTGCTGGATGACGGTCCCGTTGGCGACTCCGGCCGCGCGGGCGTCGACGCACTTTCCGTTGCCCTTGTTGGCGAGCTGGTACCACGCGGTCGGCGACGGCTGGTCGACCGGCGGCGTCGTACCACCACCACCGAGCCACTTCAGCGCGTCCATCATGAACTGGTTCTGCGCGGGGCTGTCGAACGTCGACGAGAGCCGGGTGTTGGTGTCGTAGTTCATCGCGTTGTGGCCGAAGTTCGCGTAAATCATCTTGTAGTTCTTGTTGGTCCAGATGATCGGGTAGTAGCCCGACGTCCAGATGTTGCCCTGCTGGTTGCCAACCGGAAAGCTGGACGGGTCGATCGAGGCCAGGACCTGGATGTCAGGGTTGTTCCGCAGGTCGTTCTGCCAGCTGTACCACTCGCTCACCGACGAGCGGAACGTCGCTCCCGTATTCACCAGTGACGGGTGGGAACGGTTCTCGGTCCTCAGCGTGACCGCGCTCGGTCCCCAGGTGTTCGACTCGAACCGGCCGGTGCCGAGCAGCGTGTTGTTGAACCACGGCCAGCCGCCGCTCGCGTCGTTGTACGCCGACACGTGGAAGCCGAAGAATGCGCCGCCGTTGTCCATGTAGTGCTTGAAACCGTCGCGTTGCGCGTCGCTGTGTGGTGAGTCGTCGAGGAACATCACCACCTGGTACTGCGATGCGCTCAGGTTGTTGAGCTGGTCCCAGTTGTTGGTCGACGTGTACGAGAAGCCGTTCTGCGCACCGAACTGCGGGAAGCGCTGATTCGCTTCCTTCTCGAAGTCGATATGCGCGGCGTCGTAGGTGCCGCTGTAGAACGCGAGCACGTTGAACGTCGCCTCGACCTTCGCGACCGCGGTGGAGGTGAGCCCGCTGACCAGCAAGACGAGCGCTAGAAGGAAGGCGGGCAGGCGAAATCGATCGGAAAGCATGGGGGCGGACCTTTCCGTCAGAACATTATGAAATTTCAGAGCTTAAATTAACTCCCGATCAAAGCCCTGTCCAGAGTTCATCACCTGACTGCCCAGAACACTCAGCAACTCCAGCTTCTCCGCGCTCTCGCTGCCCGGTTCCGCGGTGAACACGATCAGCGTCTGCTGCTGGTCCCGGTTATCGATCAGCTCGCAGTACAGCTCGAGGTCCCCGACCGCCGGGTGGTGGAACCGCTTGGTCCGGCTGTGCGCGACGACGACCTCGTGCGCATCCCAGATCCTGACGAACTCCGGGCTCAGCTTTTGCAGCGCCTTCACGAGCGAGGCGGAGTACGACTTCGGTCCATCGATGGTCGCGGTCGTGCGCAACATCGAGACCAGCAGCTTGCTGTGCGTGCTCAGCTCGGGTTCGGCGTACAGGGTCCGGGTCTCCGGGTGGGCGAACCAGCGATAGACCTCGCTGCGCTCCATGCCCTGGAAGTTGGTCAGCTCGCCGGCGAAGGCGACGTGCGTCGGCGTCTGCGCGAGCACCTCGCCGCACCGGTTCAGCAGCATCGCCGGGGTGTCGTGCAGACGGTCGAGGATCCGCAGCATGCCGGGGTCGACATGGCACGCCCGCGTCGTGCGCGGCGGCGTACCGTGGCCGGCCAGCAGGAACAGGTGGTCGCGCTCCTCGAGGGTCAGCCGGAGCGCGCGGGCGATCGCGCCGAGCATCTCGACCGACGGCTGCGGGCCGCGTCCGCCCTCGAGCCGGCTGTAGTAGTCGGCCGACATCGACGCCAGTGCGGCGACTTCCTCGCGCCGCAGACCGGGGGTACGGCGCCTGCGCCCGCGGGGCATGCCCACGTCCTCGGGTTGCAGGGCCTCCCGGCGTTTGCGCAGGAAATCGGACAGATCGGCGTACTCCATGACTCCAGTGTCCACGCCGCTCAGCCGTTATCCACTGCTTGCGGAGCAGTGGCTGAGCGCGGCCTGGTTGCCGTCGGCATCCGGTCGCAGGCTGGAGATATGAAAACCACAGGGAACACGATCTTCATGACCGGCGGTACGTCGGGTATCGGCCTCGAGCTCGCCCGCCGGTTCCGCGACCTCGGGAACACCGTGATCATCAGCGGCCGCCGCCAGGAGCTGCTCGACACGATCGCCGCCGAGGACGGCATCGAGGGTATCTACCTCGACGTCGCCGACCCCGCCTCGATCACGGCCGCCTTCGAGAAGGTGACCGGCTCCCACGACGTCAACGTGCTCGTCACGATGGCCGGCATCATGCAGATCGAGGACCTTCGCGACCCCGGTCACCTCCCGACCGCGGAGCAGACGATCGACATCAACCTGCTCGGCACGATCCGCACGATCGCCACGTTCACGCCGTACCTGCTGCAGCAGACCGACCCGGTCATCCTGACCGTCTCGTCCGGTCTCGCCTCGGTGCCGTTGACGGTCACGCCGACGTACAGCGCCACGAAGGCCGCGATCCACAGCTACACCCAGAGCCTGCGGATCCAGCTCGCGGACACCGGCATCCAGGTGATCGAGATCGTCCCGCCCGCCGTCCAGACCACCCTGATGAACCAGGAGAACGACGACCACGCGATGCCCCTCGACGACTACATCGACGAGACCATGACCCTGCTCCACGACCAGCCCGACGCCGACGAAATCCTCGTCAACCGAGTCCACTTCCTCCGCCACGCCGAACGCGAAAACCGCTACAACGACGTCCTCGGCGTCCTGAACTCAGTCCGCTAACGCCTGCTCGACGCGCTCTACCTTGGCGGTGAGCTGGCCGGTGTAGCCGGGGCGGATGTCGGCCTTGAGGACGAGGCTCACGCGGGGCGAGACGGCGGCGACCGCGTCGACGGCCTGCTTCACGACGGCCATCACCTCGTCCCACTCGCCCTCGATGTTCGTGAACATCGCGTTGGTCTCGTTGGGAAGACCGGAGGCGCGGACGACGCGGACGGCCTCGGCCACCGCCTCGCTCACCCCTCCGGTCTCGTCACCGGCCGACGGGCTGATGCTGAATGCGACGATCATGCGTCCAGGATGTCAGGTTTTCGGCAGCGCGGCGCTCGGCTCCGGATGTGGTGAGGAGGGGCTTCTCCTTGATGAAGAGGACGGCGACCAGGGCGAGGATCGCGAACGGGACCGACATCATGAACAGGTCGGCCGTCGCGTCGCCGTACGCGTTCTCGACGACCGTGCGGACCTGCTCCGGCAGGTCCTTGATGTTCGGTACGGCGCTGGCGCCGCCGGACGAGGCCCCGCCCGGGTTCAGCGTCTCGGTGACCTTGTTGGCCAGGATCGCGCCGAGCACGCTGACGCCGATGGTGCCGCCCATGCTGCGGAAGAAGCTCACCGCCGAGGTGGCGGCACCCAGCTCCCGAGCCGGTACGTCGTTCTGCGCGGCCAGCACCAGGTTCTGCATGACGAGGCCGATGCCGACACCGAGCACGAGCATGAATGCCCACAGCATGTACTTGGACGTCTGAGCGTCGATCGTGCCGAACAGCGCCAGCCCGATCGGCAGCAGCACGCTGCCCACGACCAGGTAGATCTTCCAACGCCCGTACTTCGTGATCAGCCCGCCGGCGATCGTCGACGCGACCATCATGCCGATGATCAACGGCAGGCTCATCAGCCCGGCCTTGGTCGGCGAGTAGCCCTGCGCGATCTGGAAGTACTGCGCGAGGAACACCGAGCCGCCGAACATCGACACGCCGACCAGCGCGCTGGCGATGATCGACAGCGTCACCGTGCGGTTGCGGAACAGGTCCATCGGAATGATCGGCTCGGGGTGCCGGCGCTCGACGAGCACCGCGGCCACCAGCACGACCAGCGCCGCGCCGACCAGTCCGAAGCTCCAACCGGACGCCCACTCGAACTTGTTGCCGGCGAACGACGACCAGACCAGCAACGTGCTCACGCCGCCCATGATGAGGACCGCGCCCCACCAGTCGATCTTCACTTCCCGCCGTACGGTCGGCAGCTTCAACGTGCGCTGCAGCAGGATGATCGCCGCGAGCACGAACGGGACCCCGACGAGGAAGCAGGCCCGCCAGCCGAGCGGCGAGTCGACCAGGAAGCCGCCGAGCAACGGCCCGCCGACCGTCGCCGACGCGAAGATCGCGCCGAAGATGCCCGAGTACCGGCCGAGCTCGCGCGGCGGGATGATCGCCGCCATCACGATCTGCACGAGCGCGGTCAGACCGCCGCCGCCCAGACCCTGCAGGACCCGGCTGCCGAGCAGTACCTCGATGTTCGGCGCGAAGCCCGCGACCAGCGAACCGACCACGAAGAAGCCCAGCGACAGCTGGACGAGCAACTTGTTGTTGTAGAGGTCGGCCAGCTTGCCCCACAACGGCACGGTCGCGGTCATCGTCAGCAGCTCGAGCGTGACGACCCAGGTGTACGACGATTGGCTCGCACCCAGGTCGTGGATGATCCGCGGCAGCGCGGTGGACACGATGGTGCCGGCCAGGATGGCCACGAACAGCCCCATCATCAGACCGGACATCGCCTGCACGGTCTGCCGCGGGGTGAGGGCAACGGCGGCGGCAGCCGGCGCTTGATCAGACGATGGCGTCGTCGTCATGAGAAATCCTTCTGGTTGGACGGCCCGAAGGCCGGATCGATGCCTTGGGCAAGTAGTTGGAAGCCTTCGCGGACGAGCTCGAGGACGGGCCGGCCGGGCGCGGCCTTGTGCAGCTCCATCGCTACCCGGCAGGCCGCGCCGGCCGCGCTGACGATCAGCGCCGGGCGGGTGGAGCCGGCCGGTTCGCCCATCCGTTCCGCGAGCGCGGCGGTGAGTTGCCGCTCGTCGTCGATGCTCGACAGCATCAGCTGGTACAGCAGGGTCGGAGAGCTCATGATCAGCTCACCCCGACGGGAGAGTTCACCATCGCTCTCCAGGTCGCGCAGGACGTCCTGGACGGCGTACCACATCGTGGTCAGCGGGGATTCGCCGGCGGGCGCGGTCCGCATCCGGTCCAGCGCTCGCTCGAGGTGCTCGGAATTGCGCCCGAGGATCGCGTGCTCCTTGTGCGGGAAGTAGTTGAAGAAGGTCCGCACCGAGACGTCAGCCGCCTCGGCGATCTCCTCGACCGTGACGTGATCCGGCCCCTTCTCCAACGCCAGCCGCAGCGCCGCGTCGGCCAGCGCCGCGCGTGTCTGCAGCTTCTTGCGCTCCCTCAACCCACCCTCAGCCCCCACATCGTCGAGGGTAAGAAAAACTTGCAGCCGGTGCAAACTATTAACCCTGCAACTTTGCACCCCTGCAAGCATCAGCCCCGGCGGCGGCCGAAACGTATCCGCGGGATCCAGGCCGGGACTTCGTCGCGGTACTCCGCGTACTGCCGGCCGTAGCGCTGTTGCAGCACCGGCTCCTCGTAGGTCTTCACGAATGCGGCCATCACGGCCCACGCGATCACGCCGTACCCGAGGACCCGCCAGTCGAGGAACAGGAGCGCCTGTCCGAGGATCGCGGTGACCACGCCGACGTACATCGGGTTGCGGACGAAGCGGTAGTCGCCGCCGACCACGAGCTCCTCGGTCGGCGCGACCGGTGCCGGCGTACCGCGGCCTTCCCGGACGAAGCGGACGAACGCTCGCAGTACGACGAACGCGCCCGCCGCCACGATCACGAGGCCGGGCCAGAACCTCGGCGCCGCCCAGCCGCTGATCCACCACGGCAGCACGCCGCCCACCACACACGGCGCCGCGAAGAAGAACACCGTGCTTCCGAGGATGGCTCTGACCATCGGGAATCCCTTATAATCAATAGAAAGCCTCCGGCACGGTTCCCGTGTGCGGAGGCTTTTTCGTATGACGACTCTCTACAAAGCCGCCGGCGAAATCCGCGGTGACGACATCCTGCCCCTCAACGACCTGCGCGTGCACTACCCAGACCTCTACGAACGCCACTTCGCGAAGTACGCCGACCGCCCGGGCCGCGTGAACGCTCCGGTCTATCCGCTCGGCTGCACCTGGGCCGACGTCGTGTTCCTGTCGCCGGTCCACCCCGCCCCGATCTTCGAAGCGCTGCACGAGTCCGGCCGGATCGGTCCTGCCGTGATCAAGTACTGGACGATCGACGCGGAGCTCCTCGACCCGGCCAGGACGTGCATCCTGCTCAAACGCCACGATCCCGAGCAGCGCCCGCAACCGCCCGAGGATTTCATCCCGTACTCCGCCGACGCCGCCGCCGCGCTCTCCACCCCGTCGGAGAAGGCCCTGCACCGCCTCCGCAACCTGAACGCGACCGAGCCGCTGTATCCCTGGGCCGACATCCCGCACATCCTGCACCGCGGCCCGATCCCCAAGTGCCTCTTCCGGACCAGCACCGGCACACCCGTGGTGAGTTGATCGCCAATAGGAGTTCGAGTCTGGTAGGAAATTGACCTAGGGTCGACCCCACCCGATGCCAAGGAGGCTCCCGTGTACAAGGTCAGCCGCACCGGCAGTCGCGCGCTCAGTGCCGGCGCCGCGGTTGCCACCGCCACCCTGCTGCTCGCAGGGTGCTCAGGCAACGCGTCCCAGGGCTCCGGGTCGGCCGGCGCCGACTCCACGTTGGTCTTCGGCATCACCGCGGATCCGACCCAGATGGTTCCGTGGACCAGCACTTCCGAGCAGTCGATCCAGGTGCTCTCGCAGGTCTACTCGACCCTGCTGGACACCGACGCCGACCATAATCCGATCGCCGGCCTGGCGGAGCTCCCGAAAATCTCCGCCGACGGCATGACGTACACCTTCGCCCTGAAGAAGGGCCTGAAGTTCACCAACGGCTCCGCGCTCGACGCCACCGACGTCAAGTACACCTTCGACAAGATCATGGACCCTGATTCCAAGGCCAGCTCGAGGTCGTACTTCGCCTCGGTCGCCGGTGTCCAGGCGCCGGACCCGAACACGGTCGTGGTCAAGCTGAAGAAGCCGGACGCGTCGTTCCCCGTCGGGCTGACCGGTGTGAACACCGGGATCGTCCCGTCGGACGTCCCGGTCGACAGCCTGGAGACGAAGCCGGTCGGCTCCGGCCCCTACCAGTTCGTCGGGCGGACGCCGAACGAGTCGATCACGCTGCAGCGCAATCCGGACTTCTCCGGCGGCAAGCCCGGCGCGGCCAAACTGGAGTTCCGCATCATCCCCGACGACCAGTCGATGGTCTCGGCACTGAAGACCGGATCGGTCGACGTGGCGGTCTTCGACAACCCTGTGACGGCCAAGACCGCCACGTCGGACAAGGTCAAGGTCGACACCGTCTCCTCGCTGCAGTACCACGTGCTGCAGCTCCGGGCGGCCGCTCCGGCACTGGCCAACGTCAACGCCCGGCTCGCGATCCAGTGCGCGATCGCCCGCAAGGAGGTGGTCGACTCCGCCGCGCTCGGTGCGGGCGACATCACCGGGCCGATCACCTCCCCCGAGTTCAAGTCCGACCCGAATGCCCAGCCGTGCGCGACGCAGGATCTCGCAAAGGCGAAGGACTACCTGGCCAAGGCAGGCAAGCCGGGCGGGTTCGCGCTGAACCTGATCACGTCGCAGGGCCTGTACTCGACCGCGGTGAACGAGGCCCAGAACGTCCAGGCCCAGCTCGGCAAGGTCGGCATCAAGGTCAACGTGCAGACGCTGGACTCGAACACCTACGTGCAGAAGTGGCTCGCGGGTGACTTCGAGGCCGCCATCGCGCAGAACGGCGGCAGCGCCGACCCGAACACCATGTACGCGCGGTACTTCACGTCCAACGGCAGCTACAACAAGGTGGCCGGCTACAGCTCGCCGGAGCTCGACAAGTTGTTCGCCGAAGGCATCGCCACCACCGACACGGCCAAGCGGCAGGCGATCTACAAGCAGCTGTCCGAGCAGCTGGTGAACAACGCGGCCTGGGTCTGGTTGTTCACGCCGAAGGAATTCATCGCGGTCAACACCAAGGTCAAGAACTTCGAGGCGCGCAGCGACGCGAGCCTGTCGACGCTCTGGAAGGCCTCGCTGTCCTGATGAACCAGCTCCGTGTCCTGGCGCGCCATCCCGTCACCCGACGGGTCGGTGAGGCGGTCGTGACGCTGGTGGGTGTTTCCGTACTGACCTTCGTGCTGCTGCGAGTTGTCCCCGGCAACCAGATCACGGCGTCGTACGGAACAGCCGCCGGTGAGCTGTCGCCGGAGCAGGTCCGGTCCCTCGAGGCGTACTACGGCCTCGACAAGTCACTGCCGGTCCAGTACTTCGACTGGCTTCGCGGGGTCCTGACCGGCAACCTCGGCGTCTCCACCACCTCGCACGTCAGCGTGGCGCAGCTGACCGCGCAAGCGTTGCCGAACACCCTCGAACTGGCCGTGCTGTCGATCCTGGTCGGTCTCCTCCTCGGTGTGCCGCTGGGCGTGCTCGCCGCGAGCCGTCCGGGCAAGTCCCGGGACAACCTCACGCAGTTGAGCAGTCTGTTGGCGTTGTCCGTTCCGTCGTTCCTGCTGGCCACCGTCCTGGCCAGCTGGCTGGCCAACAACTTCGGCTGGTACCCCAACGGCGAGGGGTTCCGCACACTCGCCCAGGACCCCGGCCTGAACCTGCAGCAGATGATCCTGCCGGTCCTGGTGCTCGGCATCAGCATCGCTCCGCCCGTCCTGCAGACCACGCGGACAGCCATCCTGGCCATCCGCGCCGAGGACTACGTCCGCACGGCCCGGGCCAAGGGCGTGCCCGAACGACGCCTGCAAACCAGGCACATTCTGCGCAACGCCCTGATCCCGGTGGTGACGATGACCGGCCTGCAGTTCGGCTTCCTGCTGGGCGGTGCGTTGGTGGCCGAGCAGATCTTCGCGATCCCGGGGATCGGCCGGCAGGTCCTGCTCGGCCTCACCCAGAAGGAGTACGCCGTCGTGCAGAGCACCGTACTGATCATCGCCACGATGTTCGTGCTGGTGAACCTGCTCACCGACCTCGTCTACCGCGTCGTCGACCCGAAGGCGCGGGTCCGATGAGCGCAGCGACCGAGCTGAACAACGTTCCTGACGTCCCGATCGACGCGACCCGACGCAAGCGCGCGTGGCTGTCGGCCTTCCGGACCCCGGCGGGCCTCGTCGGCGTGATCCTGATGCTGCTCGTGCTCGTGGTCGCGCTGCTCTCGCTGTTCGGCCTCACGCCGTACGACCCGGCGCACCAGAATGTCGCGGACTCGCTCAAGTCTCCCGGCTCGGGGCACTTGTTCGGCACCGACCAGTTCGGCCGGGACATCTTCTCGCGGGTCTCTTCCGGGCTGGCGAACTCGTTGCGGATAGCAATCGTCTCGGTGGCCGCGGCCGCGATCTCCGGAACCGTGCTCGGCGTTCTCGGCGGCTACTACCAAGGAGTCGTCGACCGCATCGTCGGCGTCGTCACCAACGTGCTCTTCGCCTTCCCGTCGCTGTTGCTGGCGCTCGCCCTGGCCGCGACGCTGAAGCGCAACTGGTTGACGGTCAGCATCTCAATCGCCATCGTCTACCTGCCGATCTTCGCCCGCGTCGCGCGCGGACCTGTGCTGACGCTGCGCTCCGCCGACTACGTGCTGGCCTCGACCGCGATCGGCCGCAGCCGGTTCTCGACGCTGTTCGAGCACGTCCTGCCCAATATGCGCGGCATCCTGGTCGTCCAGATCACCCTGTCGCTGTCCTGGGCAATCCTCACCGAGGCCTCACTGAGTTTTCTCGGCTTCGGAACCCCGCCTCCGGCCGCCTCCCTCGGCGGCATGGTGTACGACGCCCAGACGCTGTCCAGCGTCGCGCCGTGGATGCTGCTGTTCCCAGGCATCGCGCTGATTGTGGCAGTCATTGGCCTCAACCTGCTCGGTGACAGCCTCCGCGCCGCCCTAGACCCCCGGAGCGGGGGCCGTCGATGACCGCACTCGCCGACGTCGTCGACCGGCTGCTCGCTCTCGGCGACGAGCGCCATCGGCCGGCCAGCGCGATCGTCGGAGTACGGATCGGCTCGAAGAGCCAGGTGGAGGCCGGAGGCTGGGCGGTGCTTCCCGGGCCGGGTATCGCCGGTGTCCCCATGAACCGCCCCTTGGCCCTGGACCTTGCCTCGGTCACGAAGGTTGCTTCGACCACCACGCTCGCCATGTCCTTGGTCGCCGAAGGTCAACTTGACCTGGAATCACCCGTTCGCCGCTATCTGCCACAGTTCGTCCGCGATGTCACCGTCGAGCAACTGCTGACTCACACAGCCGGACTACCACCTTGGTGGCCGCTGTACTGCGAACCGGGCGATCGCGACACCGCCCTGCACCGAGCGCAGACAATCCCCCTCGCCGCCGCGCCCGGCACCACGTGGACGTACTCCGACCTCGGACTGATCCTGGCCGGACTTGTCATCGAACGCATTACCTCGCTCAACCAGGCGGAAGCCTTCCAGAAGTTGGTCGCCGAGCCGCTGGCTCTGACCGCTTCCTACGGCTCGATCCCCGCCGGGCAGGCCGTCACGAGCGCAGACAGCGACGCCTACGAGTTCCAGATGATCGCGACCGGCCGGCCGTACGCGGTTCCCTTCACCACTGGATCGTTCGAGGGCTGGCGCCAGCGAGCCCTCCGCGGCGAGGTCAACGACGGCAACGCCGCCCATGCGCTGGGTGGCGTCGCCGGTCACGCCGGTCTCTTCAGTACGGTCGACGATCTACTGCGTCTGGGTGCCGCTCTGCAGAGTGGAGAGCTGTTCGGTCGTGAAGTGTTGGAGCGATTCGCACGACCGACGACTATTCAGCCTGATCAGGCGGTCGGATTCCGCCGGACTACTGAAGGACCGTTGACGTTGCTCCACCACGGTGGATTCACCGGGACCTTCTTCGCTCTCGCGCTCGAGCGTCCCGTGGTGATCGCCGGCGGTGCCATGCGCCTCTACGGCACCCTCGGCCCGCTGGGATCAGCCGTGCCCACGGACCGCCTGGCCACCGGCGCCGAGATCAACGCCTGCCTGCTGGACGGCGCCGTACAACTGCTCGATCAGTCCGAGACCGCGAGTGAGGAACGATGACCACCAGCCCCGCACCGGCTCGCGAGCTGGTCTTGAAGGTGCGCGACCTGTCGGTCACCTTCACCACCTCGCGCGGCGAGGTCGAAGCCGTCCGCAACGTCAGCCTCGACGTCGCCGCTGGTGAGACGCTCGCGATCGTCGGGGAGTCGGGCTCCGGCAAGTCCACCCTGGTCGCGTGCGTGAACCGGTTGCTCGCCGACAACGGCCGGATCTCCGGCGGCACGATCATGCTCGAGGATCTGGACCTCACCGCCGCGAGCGAGAAGCGCATGACCGCCATTCGCGGTAACCGCATCGGTCTGGTCCCGCAGGACCCGATGACGAATCTGAACCCGGTGATGAGGATCGGGGCGCAGATCGTCGAGGCACTCGAGGTACACGGCTTGGCCAAAGGTCAGGCCGCTCGCACCGAGGCCATCCGGCTGCTCGGCGAGGCGGGCATCAGCGATGCCGAGGCACGCTTCAACCAGTACCCGCATGAGTTCTCCGGCGGCATGCGGCAGCGGGTGCTGATCGCGATGGCGCTCGCGTGCCGGCCCGAAGTACTGCTGGCCGACGAGCCGACCTCGGCGCTCGACGTGACCGTGCAGCGCCTCGTCCTGGACCAGATGGGGCAGCTCGCCTCCGAGCTCGGCGCCGCAGTACTGCTGATCACGCACGACCTCGCGCTGGCCGCGGAGCGCGCCGATCGGGTCGCGGTCATGTATCGCGGCGAGATCGTCGAGACCGGTCCGGCCGCCGAACTCATCGCGGATCCGCAGCACGAGTACACCCGCCGCTTGCTCGCCGCTGCGCCGGGCATGGCCAGCGCGAAGGTCGCTTCAGTACGTCCTGCCGCCGATGAGGCAGCGCGGGAGAACCTGTTGGAGCTGACCGGTGCCGTCAAGAAGTACCGCATCCGTGGCCGCGCCGAGCCGTTCCTTGCCGTCGACAACGTCGACCTGGTCATCCCGCGTGGACAGACCGTCGCGATCGTGGGTGAGTCCGGCTCCGGCAAGTCCACGACCGCGCGTCTCGCGCTGCGGCTCGAGGACGCCGACGGCGGCACCGTTCGTTACCGCGGAACCGACGTCTCCGCTCTGCGGGGCAAAGACCTGATGGCGTTTCGCCGTTCCGTCCAGCCGGTGTTCCAGAACCCGTACGGCTCGCTCGATCCGCGGTACACCATCGGCCAGGTCGTGGCCGAGCCCTTGCGGGTGCACAAGATCGGCGACGCCGCTGCTCGCCGGAAAGTAGTGACCGAGCTGCTGGACCAGGTTGCCCTGCCGGCCTCCTTCGCCGACCGTTACCCGCACGAACTGTCGGGGGGTCAGCGGCAACGCGTCGCGATCGCGCGCGCCCTCGCGCTGAACCCGGAGCTGGTCGTCATGGACGAGGCCGTCAGCGCACTGGACGTGCTCGTCCAGGAACAGATCCTGGACCTGATGGTCTCGCTGCAGGACGAGCTCGGACTCTCGTACCTGTTCATCAGCCACGACCTGGCCGTCGTACGACTGGTGTCCCACCACGTCTACGTGATGAGCGCGGGACAGGTCGTCGAGTCCGGCGACCCGGACACGATCTTCCGGTCCCCGCGCGAGGAGTACACAAAACAGCTGATCGCCGCCATCCCCGGCCACACCCTCACCGCGGCCTAGCGGGCCAGATACCGCCGTACGTCGTCGGCGACCTGCGCGCGGCTGTCCAGCTCGTACTTGCGCAGGATCGTGCTGAGGTGGGACTTCACGGTGTTGAGGCTGATCCCGAGCTCGGTGGCCAGCTGGTCGTTGTCGTAGCCCTCGACCAGCAGTAACGCCACGCCCTGCTGCGCGCGAGTGAGGGTGTTGAAGCGGCGCTCCGGGCCTTCGTCGACGTCCAGCATCATCTCGATCAGCTCGGACTGGGTCTGCTCGGCGGACCGGATCAGGCCTTCGAGGTGGACCCTGACGGCTTCGGCCATCTCGCCGGCTTCGAGCGCTTCGGCCGCCGTCGTACGCAACGAGGCGATCCGGTTCGAGAGGTACTCCATGACGTGGTCGGAAGTGAGTACGTCGGGAGTGTCGTCGCCGGCCGGCAGCAGCCGCAGGGCATCGCGGTCCTCGACCTCGCGGTTCAGCACCCGGGCGACCATCTCGGCGAGCCACTCGAACGCCCGAACCGCGTTGTCGTCGTAGCTGTCCGGCTGGTAGCTCTGCATCGAGATCATCCCGTGCAGCTGGCCCCCGTGCCGGAAGAGCGGCACGGTGACAGCGTCGGCCGACTGCTTGCTGGTGTCACCGCACGGTACGCCGGCGTTGAGCACGGCGCCGTCGTCGTACGCGAAGCGGTAGGTCTGGCGATGCTTGAGCAACCAGGCCGTCTGACCGTTCGGTCCGTAGGTATGCGTCGCCGGATCGTCGAACTTGCCGCCCTCGTAGCCGTACGGATAGCGCACCCGGTTCGAGCCCTGCAGGAAACCGACATAGAACGTGTCGACACGGGCGAGCTTGCACGCAACGCCGCGCACATAGTCGTACAACCCGTGATGGTCGGTGCGATACAGCGCCTCGATCTTGTGGAACGCCTCGCGCAGAATGATCGCCGTCTCGGCGTCGAGCCGCAGAGCTCCCTCAGATTTCCCGATCGGCATGTTCGCCCCCTTCTAGTATGCACAGACTGCGCCGCTCAGGGGGCAGCCAACGAGCCGTCCGGCAAGTCGCGAATGGTGCGAATCCGGCGCCGGCACAACTGGCTCAGGGACAGCATCGCGACAGCAGAGCAGAGGGTCAGGGCAACGATCGGACCGCGCCGCTCGCCCAGCGGCGCCAGGGCGTCGACCGAGATGCCGCCGATCAGGGCCCCGACGGGAATGGTGCTGAGATTGATCGTGCGTGCCGTCGCCTGGACCCGGCCGAGGAACGCGGCCGGGGTGATCCGCTGCCGCAGCGTGATCACCGTCGCGTTCCAGACCGGCAGCCACATCGACGAGACGAACATCAGACCCATCAGCCACAACGGAGCTCCGCCCAGCAGGCTGAGGGGCGCCAGGAGCCAGATCATGCCCTCGAGACCCGTGAGCAGGAGGGTGCGGCCGACGCCGATGCGGCGGAGGAGCCAGGTGGTGGTCGCGGCGCCGGTGATCGCACCGACCGCGCCGACGGTGAACACGACACCGACAGCGCCCGCCGACAGGTCGAGGGTTCGGTACATGAACACGATCAGCACTGTGCGGTTCGCGTTGATCCCCAGGTTCCGCAGCGCGGCGGATGTCGTCAGCGAACGCAGGATCGGGTTACGCCAGACCACGCGGATCCCGGCCACGATGTCCGCGAGGAGATGGGTACGCCGGTCCGGGCGCTCCGGCTGGTGTTCCGGCGTACGGATCGAGGCGATCCCGATCATCGAGGCTGCGAACGATGCGGCATTCGCACCGAACGCGGCCGCGAGCCCGCCGAACTGCAGCAGCGGGCCGCCCACGGACGGTCCGGCCAGCCGGGAGACCGAGTTCGACAGCTCGAGCCGGACGTTGCCACGGGCGAGATCGTCGCCGACTAGCAACGACGGCAGGTACGTCTGGTAGGCGATGTCGAAGAAGATCGTCGCCGTCCCGACGACTCCCGCCACGACGTACAGCAAGGGCAACGACACCCATCCGGCCGCCGCGCAAACGACCAGGACGACGAAGCACGTCATCCGTACGGCGTTGGCCGCGATCATCACCGGCCTGCGACGGACCCGGTCCATCAATGCCCCGGCGAACAGACCGAGCACGGGGTAGGCGACGGTGCCGACCGCATTCAGGCCGCCGACCTCGGTCGCGGAGGCGCCGAGGCTGATGACGGCCGCCGTCGGCAGTGCCAGCGTGGCGACCTGATCGCCGAGCAGGCTGACCGACTCGCCGAACCACAGCGACCGGAAGTCACGCGATCGCCGACTGCCAACCGTTGTCGTCTCGGGCTCACTCATCACAATCCGCCGGAAGGTCAACGGGTCACGACGGTAGCCATGGCACGGGCCGAGCACTACCGGTCATGACCGATTCGCCGTCGGATTGCAGGAAGTTGCAGTGCCACCCCCGGAGGAGTGATTTGGTTCACTTCGGTGGAGATACATAGCATTCCTATGTATATTTGTGGGTGTGATTGCTACGGAGCTGACTCGGCTCGGCGAGGATGTCGTCGTCGCGTCGTCGCGGTTGACCCGGATGGCGACCCGCGACGTGAACACGCTGCCGCACGCCGCGATGCGCGTCCTCGGGCGGCTGGACGAGCTGGGACAGGCCCGGATCAGTGAGCTGGCCAAGGCCGACCGGACCTCTCAGCCGACGATGTCCACTCTCGTCCAGCGCCTGGAAGAGCAGGGCTGGGTGCGCCGAGCCGCCGACCCGGGCGACTCTCGCGCCAGCCTGATCAGCCTCACCGATGCCGGCCTGGCCGAGCTGAACAGCGCCCGGCGGCAAGCCGGCGTCGCGCTGGCCTCCCGGCTTCATCAACTCTCCGCGACGGACCTCACCACGCTGGAGGCCGCGGTCGCCGTCATCCACAAACTCCTCACCCTCGAACCTCTGGAGGACACGCCCCGGTGAGCAACTCATCGTTTCTGAAGCAGCCCAAGTCCGTCTGGGCGGTCGCGTTCGCCTGCGTGATCGCATTCATGGGCATCGGCCTGGTGGACCCGATCCTCAAGCCGATCGCCGAGCAGTTGCACGCGAGCCCGTCCCAGGTCTCGCTGCTGTTCACCAGCTACATGGCGGTCATCGGTGTCGCGATGCTGATCACCGGCGCGGTCTCGAGCCGGATCGGCGCGAAGCGCACCCTGCTGATCGGCCTGGCCATCATCGTCGTGTTCAGCGCACTGGCCGGTATGTCCAACAGCATCGGCATGATCGTCGCGTTCCGGGCCGGCTGGGGCCTCGGCAACGCGTTGTTCATCGCGACCGCCCTCGCCACGATCGTGAACTCGGCCGCCGGCTCGGTCGCCGAGGCGATCATCCTCTACGAGGCCGCCCTTGGCGTCGGCATCGCGGCCGGACCGCTCGTCGGCGGTGAGCTCGGCACGATCTCCTGGCGCGGCCCGTTCTTCGGCGTCGCTGTACTGATGACGATCGCGCTCGCCGCGACCGCGTTCCTGCTGCCCGCCTCGCCGCCGGAAGCCCGCCGTACGTCGATCCTCGAGCCGCTGAAGGCACTGCGGCACCGGTCGCTGGCGACTGTGGCGATCACCGCCCTGCTGTACAA
This sequence comes from Kribbella sp. NPDC049584, assembly GCF_040675555.1. Taxonomy (NCBI): domain Bacteria; kingdom Bacillati; phylum Actinomycetota; class Actinomycetes; order Propionibacteriales; family Kribbellaceae; genus Kribbella; species Kribbella sp. NPDC049584. The sequence continues at coordinate 112,238 of NZ_JBFAPF010000011.1, read as the reverse complement.
CTTCGGCTTCTTCACACTGCTTGCGTTCACTCCGTTCCCGCTGGCGATGTCGGCGCGGCAGATCGGGCTGATCTTCTTCGGTTGGGGCCTGTGCCTCGCGTTCACCTCGGTGTTTGTGGCGCCGCGGCTGCAGCGCCGGTTCGGCACGCTGCCGGTCGCGATGACTGTGCTGTTGCTCTTCAGCGCGGACCTCGCGGTCATGGGTCTCTTCGCGCACCACAAGGCGGTGCTCGCGATCGGCGTCGTCGTGGCCGGTCTGTTCCTGGGCATCAACAACACGCTGATCACCGAGGCCGTCATGTCGGCCGCTCCGGTCGAGCGCGGCACGGCGTCCGCGGCGTACTCCTTCGTCCGCTTCTCCGGCGGTGCCGTCGCTCCCTGGCTGGCCGGAAAGCTCGGCGAGGAGTTCAACATCCAACTCCCGTTCTACGTCGGTGCGATCGCCGTCCTACTCGCGGTCGGCGTACTAGCCACCGGCTGGAAGCCCCTGTCCCACCTCCGCGTCCCCACCAACCACTCCGAAGTCGAGGCCGAGGCCCTAACCGTCGCCGACGCCTAACCCGGGACCAACCAGCCGCACCCAGCAGCTCGCCCGCCACCCCACCAGCTGAACCGTTGCCGGCCTGCTCGTTTCACTGGAGCTGCCGGTTCGCTGACCGCGAACCTCCCGACCCACCCCCGACCCGTCCCCACTCACGACCCCATCACCCGACCCGCCGGAGATCGATTCTCCGGCGGGTCCTCGCGTTTTAGCCCGCTCTCGGGCTGGCCGGACCATACCAAACCGTATGGTATGTTTTTGGGGTGGTTACACGGACTGAGTGGTTGGATGCGGGGCTTGAGTTGTTGGCGACCGAGGGGGCGCCGGCGATCACGATCGAGCGGTTGACCGATCAGCTCGGGGTGACGAAGGGGTCGTATTACCACCACTTCGGGAGTGCCGGCGGTTTCAAGGCGGCGCTCATGGAGTACTTCGAGGCGCAGTACACGACCCGGTTGATCGACACCATCGACGCCGAGGACGCGAAGCCGCGGGCGAAGTTGGAGCACCTGTTGCGGTTGGTGCTGGCTGATCCGGATAGTGCGGCGGTGGAGATTGCTGTGCGGGCGTGGGCCTTGCAGGATCCCGAGGTGCGCGCCGCGCAGGAGCGGGTGGATGAGGCTCGCACGGCGTACCTAAAGGAGCTGTGTCGTGGACTCGGCGCGGACGTTGATCCGGACCGGTACGCGCAGTTGCTGTATCTGATTCTGATCGGGGCCGAGCAGGTGTTGCCGCCGGTCGAACGCACCGACCTGCGCGAGATCTACAACCTCACTCTCCGCTTGATCGATTAGAGGGAGCGAACGATGCCGACGACCCTGCACGAGCTCGACGACCTGATCCCGGTCGCGGACGAGATCGACGTGAAGACGGCGAGCGCCGACGTGACGCTCCGGGAGTTCGTTGCGGGTGCGCTGGGCCACAGTCCGTTGTGGGTCAAGGGATTGTTCGCGATCAGGATCGCGGTCGCAGCCGTACTGCGTCTCGAGACAGTCGCGCCCGATTCGCGGCGGATTCGCCCCGACACCGTGAGCTTCACGCCCGGCGAGAAGGACGCGTTCTTCACGGTCCTGCGCGGCGAAGAGGACCACTACCTGCTGCTGAAGGTCTCCGATAACCACCTGATCGGCTACCTCGCGTTCATCACCGACAACGAGCGGCCGGCCAAGTTCCAGGTGGTCACCCTCGTGCAGTACCTGCGGCCGGCCGGGCGGTTCTACTACAACCTGATCCGCCCGTTCCACCACCTCGTCCTGCTCAGCATGTGCCGAGCCGGCGAGACGTCGCACGCCAAGCAGTGAGCGCCGCCGCCGTACCGACCACGACCAGCGCGGACGCGAAGATCAACCCGAGCACCCGCCATGGAATCGCCAACGCAGCAAGGCCGTAAGGCCCCGCCGCGATCCCAGCCAGCGCGGCAGCGGCAACCAGAGCTCCGAGCAGTACACCGACTACCACGACGGTCGCTGACTCCACAACGGCAATCGCAACGACCTGCCCACGCGTCAGCCCGGCCATCCGCCCCAACGTGAACTCACGCCGCCGATCAGCCGTCGACATCACGACCGCATTGACGACCGCGACGGCCGTGAAGATCCCCGCCAACCCCATCAGCGCAGCGAACAGCCCCGAGTTGCTCCGCTGCTGCGCCTCACCCCGCGCCCGCGCCCATTCCTCAACAGTCTGACCCACCATCGTCGTACCGGGCGCGAGCTTGACCAACGTCTCGGTCCGCCCACCGGCAGGCAGCAGGCTCCGCGGGATGAAGAAGTTCTCGCTGACATCGAGCGTCTCCGGCATGATCGCGACAACCTTCACCGCGATCGTTCTGTTGCCAAGAGCAACCTTGAGCACCGACCCGAGCTTGTAATCCTCCACCGCCATCCCCGGGCCGATCGCGATCGTCCGCCCGGTCAACCGATCCAGCGAACCCTTCCGCGGCCGCAGCTTGTGCGTCTGCTGGTACGCCGCCGCGTCGATCCCGATCGCCTCGGAGTACACCGCACTCTTCCCCCGCATGACAACGATCGGTACGGCGGTCTGCGCCGACGCCGCCACGATCCCCGGCCCCGGCGCAACCGCATGATCGACAACGACATCCGCCGTGATCAACCGCTCCTGCTCCACCCCGACCGCCTTCGCCAGCGAGCCGAACGTCCCCCACAGCCCGACAACCAGTCCGACGAGCACGATCAACGGCGCCGCGGTCGCCGCACTCCGCCGTACCGCGTGCAGCACACCCGCCCGCGCGAGATCCGCTATCAAGTTGCCGCGGACAACGATCGCGGGAACCCGACCGACGAGTGGTACGACGACCGGACTCAGCTGGCTCAGCGCGACCGACCCGCTGATCATCACGACCAGTCCGATCATCAGCCCCGCAACGAGATCCCGCGCCGCCTGTGCCGCGATCACCAGCACTACCGTGCCGAACGCAGCCGACAACCCCCAGCACCATCGCCACCCCGTCATCACCCGCCGTGCCGCCGACCCCTCCACCACCGCCTCGAGCGCACCGATCCGCGATGCCCGCCAGGCCGCCGCGAGTACGCCGGCCAGCGCCGTACTCACGCCCACGATCATCGCCGCCCATACCGCCCCCTGATCCCACGGCGCCGCGAACCAGCTCGGCAGCATCCCCAGCTCCACGAGCAACCACGACTGCGCCCACGTAGCGACCACACCGAGAGGCAGCCCGACCACACTGCCCACCAGCCCGAGCAGTCCGGCCTCAGTCACCACCATCAGGCACAGATAGCCCCGCTGCGCCCCCACCAGCCGCAGTAGCCCGAACTCCCGCCTCCGCTGCACAGTCATGAAGCCGAACGTCGTACTGACGATGAACACGCTCAGGAAGACAGCCAGCATCACCGACATCCCCAGCAAGGTCGCGGCGCCGACGTACCCCTCCCGGACCTGGGCGCGCTGGTACGCCGACAGCCCGGCCGGCAGTACGGGCCGATCCGTCGCAGCCAGCATCTGCAACCCGGACTGCACCAGCCCGACCCCTAGTGCGACCGCAACCACCGCACCGGCGAACAACTGCCACCTGGTCCGCAGCGCGCCGACAGACAACCTCAGCATGCGCCCAGCCAACCTGCTCCGACCGCCCCAGCACTCTGGCCTCAGCACCCGACCGCAGGTAGCCCGTGCGCTACCTCAGCACCTGCACCAGCGCGGCGACATCCTGCTGGTCAATCTCACGCGCACCTATCAGTGCCTGCATCAGCAACCCGTCCAGGGCAGCGACCAGCAGCGTCGCCTTCTGCGGATCCGCGGTGAACGTACGGGCGATCTCCGTCAACGGCTCCAACCACGCTCCAGCCGTTTCGCGGAGCTCCGGCCGCCGTGCGGCGTACAGATAGAGCTCGTACAGCGCGAGCGTCCGGCCACGCCGCCGTACAACGCTGTGCTCGATCAACCGCGCCAGTTCATCGGCCGGGCGCGCGCCGAGCTCGCTGCCTCGCCCGTGCAGTTCGACAGCGAGATCCTCGGCGGCTGAGCGGAGCGCGGCGACGAGCAGATCGTCGAGCGTTGGGAAGTGGTAGGTGATCGAGGCGACCGACACATCGGCCGCGGCGGCCACCGCGCGGTGGCTCACACCTGCGACTCCGTCGCGTTCGATGACGGTCAAGGTCGCGCGCAGCAACTCGCTCCGCCGCTGCTCACCACGCAGCCGCCGGCCGTCTGCAACCCTCCTGACCTGCACGAACAGCAAACTATCAGGACGTCTGTACGGATTGTTTTTGGTGCCCGGAATCGCGAGATCGGCACGTTTTCCCGTCTTAGGCTCGGATTTCGTGGCCAACGATTTGAGTACTGCGATGCGGCGCGCCTTGAAGCGTGCGGACGACGGCAAGACCCTCGACCCGGCGGAGGCGGAGGTGCTGCTCGGCGCGAGCGGCGACGCGCTGACCGCACTGATGGCGACCGCGGCCCGCGTCCGCGACCAGGGCCTGGCCGACGCCGGCCGGCCGGGCATCGTCACGTACTCGAAGAAGGTCTTCATCCCGCTCACCCGGCTCTGTCGGGACCGCTGCCACTACTGCACGTTCGCGACGACGCCGGGACGCGTGCACGCGCCGTACCTCTCGCCGGACGAGGTGCTGGAGATCGCGCGGCAAGGCGCGGCGCTGGGCTGCAAGGAGGCGCTGTTCACCCTCGGCGATGCGCCCGAGGACCGGTGGGACGCAGCGAAGCAGTGGCTGGAGGAAGCCGGGTACGACAGCACGCTCGACTACGTCCGGGCGATGGCGATCCGGGTCCTCGAGGAGACTGGCCTGCTGCCCCATCTGAACCCAGGCGTGATGTCGTGGCAGGACCTGCAGCGGTTGAAGCCGGTCGCGCCGAGCATGGGCATGATGCTCGAGACGACCTCGCGCCGGCTGTTCGAGGAGAAGGGCCAGCCGCATTTCGGGTCGCCGGACAAGGACCCCGCGATTCGGTTGCGGGTGCTGGAGGATGCCGGCCGGTCGAACGTACCGTTCACGACCGGCCTGCTGATCGGGATCGGCGAGACGCTGCCGGAGCGGGCGGACTCGATCTTCGCGCTGCGCAAGGTTGCCCGGCAGTACAACGGGATCCAGGAGGTCATCATCCAGGGGTTCCGGGTGAAGCCGGACACGGCGATGCGCAACGACGCCGACGTACCGCTGGACGAGTGGCTGGCCGCGATCGCGGTCACGCGGATCGTGCTCGGGCCGCGGGTACGGGTGCAGGCGCCGCCGAACCTCGTCGACCTCGCCGAATGCCGTGCGCTGCTCGACGCCGGCGTGGACGACTTCGGCGGGGTCTCGCCGCTGACGCCCGACCACGTGAACCCGGAGCGTCCGTGGCCCCAGATCGACGACCTCGCCAAGGTCACCGCCGACGCGGGATTCGTACTGCGTGAGCGGCTGACGGCGCACCCGGAGTACCTGCGCGAACCCTGGTTGGACCCGCGCCTGATCTCCCACGTCGAGGCTCTGGTCGATCCCGCGACCGGTCTGGCGCGTGAAGAGGCCAAGCCCGTCGGCCTGCCGTGGCAAGAGCCGGACGGCGGCTGGGACAGCGTCGGACGCACCGACCTCCACACGGCGATCGACACCGAAGGCCGTCGCACCGAAACCCGCTCGGACTTCGACGCGGCGTACGGCGACTGGGACGTACTGCGAGAGGACGTCGCGGCACGACGCGCGGCAGAAGCAGAAGCGTCTGGCGGGACCACGGCCGAGACGGCAGCCGGCTCGCCCGAGCGGATCTCCGCCGAGGTGAAGGCGGCCCTGGCCGCCGCTGAACGCGACCCGGCCGGGCTGTCCGACGCCCAAGCACTCACCCTGATGACCGTCACCGGGCCGGCGCTCGACCAGCTTGCGCGGATTGCCGATGAGTTGCGCAAGGCAACGGTCGGGGACGACGTCACGTACGTGGTGAACCGGAACATCAACTTCACCAACGTCTGCTACACCGGCTGCCGGTTCTGTGCGTTCGCCCAGCGCCGCACCGACGCCGACGCCTACTCGCTGTCGATGGACGAGGTCGGCCAGCGCGCCGAGGAAGCCTGGGTCATCGGCGCCACCGAGGTCTGCATGCAGGGCGGTATCCACCCCGACCTCCCCGGTACGGCGTACGCCGACCTCGTCCGCGCGGTCAAGGATCGCGTTCCGCAGATGCACGTCCACGCGTACTCCCCGATGGAGATCGTGAACGGCTCGGTCCGCACCGGCCTGTCGATCGAGGAGTTCCTGATCTCGGTGAAGGAGGCCGGCCTGGACAGCATCCCGGGGACCGCGGCCGAGATCCTCGACGACGACGTCCGCTGGATCCTCACCAAGGGAAAGTTGCCCACGGCAAGCTGGATCGAGGTGATCAGCACCGCGCACAAGGTCGGTCTGCCGTCCAGCTCGACGATGATGTATGGGCACGTCGACGCGCCGCACCACTGGGTCCAGCACCTGCGCACGATCGCCGCCGTCCAGGACCAGACCGGTGGGTTCACCGAGTTCGTCCTGCTGCCGTTCATCCACCAGAACTCGCCGATCTACCTGGCGGGAGTCGCGCGCCCCGGCCCGACGTACGACGAGAACAGGGCGGTGCACGCGATGGCGCGGATCATGCTGCACGGGCGGATCGACAACATCCAGTGCTCATGGGTGAAGCTCGGTGTCGACGGCTGTGTCGCCGTACTGAACGGCGGCGTCAACGACATCGGCGGCACGCTGATGGAGGAGACCATCAGCCGGATGGCGGGCTCCAAGCACGGCAGCCGCAAGTCGATCGCCGAGCTCACCGCGATGGCGACCGCTGCCGGGCGACCGGCCCGGCAGCGCACCACGACGTACGGCGAGGTCCCGGCCCGCCCGTCGCTCGAACTGGCCTGATCACTGCACCGGGTCGAGGTCGACGGCACGCGTACGCCGCTTGGCCCCGACCCGGTGACCGATGGTGACGAGCAGGAGCCCGACGGCGTAGATCCCGGCGGTGACGCCGAGGTAGCCGAACGGCAAGGCGTCCGGGTCTTCCGGGAAGGCCTGGTGGCTGTCGCCGACCCACGACCTCAGCAGGTAGAGCGTCTGGAACGTGAAGCAGTACGCGAAGATCGCGATGTACGCGACGTAGGCGGCGAGCCGGTTGCGCAGGAAGAATCCGAGCGGGAACGCGAACAGGATGGTGGCGGCGGCAATCATGGGAAACCCCTTCTCGAGTAGCTGACTCCCCCACGGTCGCGTTCGGGGGCGGCGTACCGCATCGGTGCTGTCGCCGGACCTTGCCCGTGGACAGCCGCTACGTGCTGACACTGGTGCGCGAACGGCAGTCCGCGGTCATCATGTGGATGTGCTCCGGCGTCGGCGTCTGGTCGTCGCCGCGACGGTCCTGTTCGTCGCGGCTGCCGCCGTACGCGCCGCACTCGCCTACGGGCCGCCCTCGATCGGACAGCCGGCCGACTGGCCGCTCACCAGCGCTCTGTTGCTGCCTGCGCTGCTGCTCGGTTGGCTAGTCGTCGTACGGGCTCCGGCGAGTCCGATCGGACCGGCGCTGGCGCTGACCGCGACCATGCCCGCGCTCGTCTTCACCGTCGAGGACTGGGGTACGACGGCACGGACCTCCAGCCCGTGGCCGGCGGCATCGGCTGTCGACAAGGTCGCGGTAGGGGCTTGGCCGTGGCTGTTCCTCGGCTTCGTCACGCTGGTCCTGCTGTTCCCGGACGGCCTACTGCCCGGCCGGCATTGGCGGTGGATCTGGGCTGCGATGCCGGTCTCGGCAGCTCTGGTGAACTTCGTCGTCGCCCGGGAAGACGCCGCGCAGACCGACACCACTCCGGCGCGGGCGGTCCTGATCGTCATAGCGTTTGCGACGTTCCTGGCCACCTTGCTCGCAGCCGCGTCCAGCCTGGTCGTGCGGTACCGACACGGCGATCAGCTCACCCGGCAGCGGCTGCGCTGGCTGATGGCCGCGGCCGTCGCAGTGCCGATCCTGCTCGGCCTGAGTTGGGTGGCGAGTGCTTTGGGCGCTCCCGGAACTCTGGCCTACACCTGGTTCCTGATCGCCATGCTCGTCCTGGTCCCGGGTGCGATCACGGTCGCGATCCTGCGGCACGACCTGTTCGACATCGATCGGCTGCTCGGCGCGACCGTCAGCTGGCTCGTCACGACCCTGATCTCCGCAGGCGTGTTCGCAGCCGTGGTTCTCGCGATCGGCGGGTTCTTCCCGGACCGGGTCGGCATCACTACCGCCGCCTTCGTGACCGCCCTGGCCCTGCTTCCCCTGTACCACTGGATCCATCGCACGGTCGGCCGAGTGGTCGATCCGGATCGCACGGTCGCGCTGGCCCGGATCCGCGACTTCGTACGGCGGGTGCGTGACGGCGAGGCCGAGCCCGAACAGATCGAAGCCGTACTGCGCTCAGCCCTCGACGACCCCGGCCTGCAGGTCCTGCTGCGACGCCCCGGGTCGGAACTCGAGCCGCCCGACGGCGCGATCCCGTTGCAGACCGGCGATTCCGTGGTCGGTGCCCTCGTCCTCGGTACGACGTCCGCGCGGCGGGTCCGGCGAGCACGGGAAGCAGTCGTCGAAGCCCGGCTGCCGATCGAGGTGAGTCGGCTGCAGCTCGAACTGCGCGAGGCGTTGACCGAGGTTCGGACCAGCCGAGCCCGGCTGATGGACGAGGTGAATGCCGAGCGGCATCGCCTGGAGCGCGACTTGCACGACGGCGCGCAACAGCGGTTGATCGCGATCGGGATGCGGTTACGTTCCGTCCAGTACCAGCTCGAGCCCGGCATACCGGCGTACCGCGAGCTCGATGAAGTCGTCGAGACGCTCGAGGACACTGTCGCGGAGCTGCGGCGGATCGCGCACGGGGTTCGGCCGAGCCGGCTCGACGACGGTCTCGCGGTGGCGCTGCGGCACTTGGTCGCGGACAGTGCCCTGCCGGTCGATCTTGTCGTACCCGAACTGGAGGTCGGCGAGAGCGCGGCGACAACGGTCTACTTCACTGTTGGTGAGGCGATCGCGAACGCCTTGAAGCACGCGCGGGCGACCCGGATCTCTATCTCGGTCGGACTGACAGATCAGGTACTGCGCGCGGTGGTGCGCGACGACGGCGTGGGTGGAGCCAAGGAAGGGTTCGGGTTGACGTCATTGCGAGACCGTGTCGCCTCGGTCGGCGGGGAGTTCACCGTGGACAGCCCGCCCGGGGCCGGGACCTCGATCACGGTGGAGATCCCATGCGCATCGTGATCGGCGAGGATTCCGCCTTGTTTCGTGAGGGTTTGAGCCGTCTGCTCACCGAGAACGGCCACGACGTCGTCGGTACGGCAGACACGGCCGACGAGCTGGTCGACGTCGTCCGCGCGGCGGATCCCGATCTGGCCATCATCGACGTACGGATGCCGCCGACGATGACGGACGACGGGGCGCGGGCAGCCGTGATCCTGCGGGCGGAGTCGCCGGCGCGGCCGATCCTGATGCTGTCGCAGCATATCGAGACGCGTCACGTCGTCGGACTGGTCGGCACCGGCGGGTTCGGCTATCTGCTGAAGGATCGGGTGCTGCGCGTCGGGGACTTCCTCGACGCGATGCGGCGGGTGGTGGACGGCGGCTCCGCACTCGACCCGGCGATCGTCGCGGCGCTGGTGACGCCGACGCGCATCGACGATCCGGTTGCCGCACTGTCGGCGCGGGAGCGTGAAGTGCTCGCGCTGGTGGCCGAAGGGCGCTCGAACAGCGCGATCGCGGCGCACCTCGTGCTCGCCGAGCGGACCGTCGAGAGCCACATGCGCAGCATCTTCCAGAAGCTCCGCATCGACGAGGCGCCGGACACTCATCGCCGCGTGCTTGCTGTCCTCACCCAGCTGCGTCAGTGAGAGTCTTGACGAGTGGTTAGTTGTTGCAGAAGGCAACATCTGCACGGAAAGTGAGGAAACTTTCACTGAGCGTTGCTTACTTCAAAGGCAATGCAAATGTTTGAACCGGATGATTCCCGGTAGTAGCGGCCCCATGCCAACGTTGCCTTGTCGGCGACGGACGGGTCGCCGGCAACGGGTCCAAGTGGTTACCCGACGAGCTCCCGTCCGCGACCGGACTGTACCTCCCCTGCCGGCCTCGGAATGAGCTTCGGGTCCACCCTCCTTCGGGCCACTTGCCCTCTCGGGGCAACAGCAGGACGCCGGCCGTGCCGGTCGGGCGTTGGTCGCCAGTGAGGTGGCGACCAACGTCCGGCACGGTCGGCGTTTTTATGTGGAGACTTCCTCGCCGTACTGGTGCTGCTGGGGACCAGTACAGCGGGGAAGTTCCTTTTCCGGGGGCTGCCGGATTCCGGTTTGCTAGTAGGGGCTAATAGGGGTAGGTGTCGTCGCGCCGGGTCGGGTCCAGGTCCCACAGGGAGAACTCGACCACCTTGTGCGATTCCTCGCCGCCGCCGGGGATCAGCCCGAACGACTCGTACTCCTTCGAGCCGAGTCCGTCCAGGTAGCAGAGCAGCTCGAACGCCGACTGCGCGTCCTCGATGTCGTCGATCACTTCGTCGTTCTGCGCCTCGTCCGCGCGGCTCCGCACATACTGCACGAAGGCCTCCGGGTCGGTCACCACATAGTCGTAGCGCGCCTGGTAGCTGAGCCGGACACCGTCCTCCGGCAGCAGCGGCTCCCCGAGCTCCTCGAGATCGTCCAGACTGCCGCCCTCGACGATCTCGCGGTAGTCCGCCGGGTCGTCGAAGTCGTCCGGTCCCAGCGGCAGGTCGTCCAGCTCGTCGGGGTCGTACGAGTCGATCCCGAGGAAGATGTCGCCCCAGCCGCGTTCGTGCACCGCGTCCGCGAGCGCCCGGGCCTGGACCCGGACGTTCTCGATCGCGCCGGTGGCCCGCAGGTCGTGCAGGTCCAGAGCGTCGGCTTGCTCAAGCAGTACCCGGGCGAGTTCGCGGGCGGCCTCGGCAGCCGACGCGGGTTCGATCGACTCACTCATGCTGTGACGGTACAACCATCGGCACCTCCACTGCCGAGCCCGGTACTCCGAACGCGTCGACCAGCTCCACAGCGGCAGGCCGGATTGCCGCGCACAACTCGTTGACCAGCGCCGTGATCGCCTTCGACCGGCCGGCCGACAGCCGCCCGTGCTCGAGGTACCACGCGCGCTCCGCCTCGATCGTCGCCAGCGCATGCAGGTCGTACAGGTCGTGCAGCCGCTGTTCGATCTCCTCCGGGGCCTCCCGCACCGCCGCCTGGAACGCTTCGAGGACGACCCGGTCGACATGCGCCCGCCCGGCCGCGATCACGTGGTCCTGGCAGCGGTTGAACACGTCGAACGGCTCGTCGCCCGCGTCGATCCCGGCCTTCAACCGCCGCGCGACGCCGGCCAACATGTGCTCCTCGCGGAACCGCAGCAACCCCGAGTGGTACGCATCGTCCCGCAACCCCGCATCCGGATCCGCCGCATCACTCCGATTCGGTACGACGTCCCGCAGCCGCTCGATCACCGGTCGGAGCGCAGCCTTCTCGACCGCGATCTCGACCGCCTGCGCCGCGATGAACCGCGCCGTACCGAGTGGATCGAGCTTGCCGAACGACTCCCGGTAGTCGGTCAGCAGACCCTTGGCCACCAACTGCAGAAGGACGGTGTTGTCGCCCTCGAACGTCGTGAACACATCGGTGTCCGCCTTCAGCGTGGCCAACCGGTTCTCCGCCAGGTAGCCGGCGCCGCCACACGCCTCGCGGCACATCTGGATCGTCTCGGTCGCGTGCCACGTCCCGAGCGCCTTCTTGCCGGCGGCCTGCGCCTCCAACGCCCGCCGATCGTGCTCGTCGCGATCGTCGTTGAACACCCGCGCGAACTCCTCGACCAGCTCGGCCTGCGCGAAATGCAACGCATACGTCCGCGCGAGCAACGGCAGCAAGCGCCGCTGATGCATGCGGTAGTCGAGGAGCACCGTTTCCTCGGCCTTGCCCGGAGCGCCGAACTGACGCCGCTGATCGCCGTACCTGATCGCGATCGTCAGCGCTACCTTGCTCGCGTTGATCGCCGCGCCGCCGACGGACACGCGTCCTTGCACGAGGGTCCCGAGCATCGTGAAGAATCGCCGGTCCGGGTTCTCGATCGCGCTCTTGTAGTTGCCATCGGCATCGACTTGGGCATAGCGGTCCAGCAGCGCATCCCGCGGCACCCGGACCTGCTCGAACACGATCCGTCCGTTGTCGACGCCGTTCAGCCCGAGCTTCGGTCCGCAGTCCGACAGCGTCACGCCCGGCAGCGGCGTACCGTCCTCGGCCCGGATCGGCACCAGCAGGCAGTGCACGCCATGGCTCTCACCACCGACGACAAGCTGCGCGAACACCGCCGCCATCCGCCCATGCCGCGCCGCGTTACCGATGTAGTCCTTGCGTGCCTCCTTCGTCGGCGTGTGAACGACGAACTCTCCCGTTGCTTCGTCGTACGTCGCCGTCGTGCCGAGCGCCTGCACGTTCGACCCGTGACCGGTCTCGGTCATCGCGAAGCAGCCGAGCAACCGCCCGCTGACCGCATCCGCCAGGTAACGCTCGTGGTGCTTCTCCGTCCCGAGATGCAGGATCGCGCCGGCGAACAGCCCGAACTGCACACCCGCCTTCACCATCAGCGAAAGATCACCGAAGGCCAGCGTCTCGAACCCCGCGATGAACCCGCCGAGATCACCCTCGCCTCCGTACTCCTTCGGATACCCACGCGCAGGCAGGCCGTCCGCAGCCGACTCCAGCAACAACTCGAGCACCTTGTCCCGGTACTCGTCACGCGGCAACCGCACCGCCAGATCCGCCAACTCACCGTGCCCAGCCAGCCTGTCCCGCACGATGTCCCGCGCCGCCTTGTGCGGCCCGTCCAAGTAGTCCCGCATCCCCGATGTGCTCATGTCCTTAACTTATGCGGATTGCCAACCGCGATCCGTCATCGGTTCGTAACTGTGGACAACCTGGCACCAATCCGCAGGTGCGGCGGTATGGTGTCTGGTGTGCCGAACTTGCGGGTGAGCGAGGCGGCCGCGCTTTTGGGGGTCAGCGACGACACGGTTCGGCGCTGGATCGATCAGGGGCGGTTGCCGTCGAATCAGGAGAGTGGCCGGATGGCCATCGACGGGCAAGCGCTCGCCGCGTTTGCCCAGGAGCTGGCCGACTCCCCGGAGCCCGGCCACACGACCGCCGCCTCGGCGCGCAACCGGATGCGGGGGATCGTCACCCGGGTGCTGAAGGACGGCGTGATGGCCCAGGTCGAGATGCAGGCCGGGCCGTTCCGCGTCGTGTCGCTGATGAGTCGTGAGGCCGCGGACGAGCTCGGGCTGGAGCCCGGGGTGGTGGCCGTCGCGTCGATCAAGTCCACCCATGTCGTCGTCGAAATACCGGAGGCCTGATGTTCCGCCGTACCGCGCTCGCCGCCCTCGCCACAGTTGCCGCCCTCACCATGGCCGGCTGTGGCGACGACAGCCCGGTGGCGTCGGCCCCGCCTTCGAGCGGTTCGAGCAGCTCCAGTAGCAAGGCCGCCGTGTCCGGCACCATCACCGTGTTCGCGGCCGCGTCACTGACCGGGACGTTCACCCAGCTGGGCAAGGATTTCGAGGCCGCGAATCCCGGCACGAAGGTGACCTTCAACTTCGCCGGTAGCTCCGCGCTCGCCAAGCAGCTCAACGAGGGTGCGCCCGCGGACGTCTTCGCCTCGGCGGCGCCGAAGAACATGGACGACGTGAAGGACAAGGGCACGCCGACGAACTTCGTCAGCAACACCCTCGAGATCGCCGTACCGAAGGCGAACCCGGGCAAGATCACCGGCCTGAAGGACTTCGCCGACAAGAACAAGAAGATCGCGCTCTGCGCCGTACAGGTTCCGTGTGGCGCGGCGGCCGACAAGGTGTTCAAGGCAACCGGCATCACGCCGCAGCCGGACAGCCTCGAGCAGGACGTGAAGGCCGCGTTGACCAAGGTCGGTCTCGGTGAGGTCGACGCCGCCCTGGTCTACAAGACCGACGTACTGTCGGCCAAGGACAAGGTCGAGGGCATCGAGTTCCCTGAAGCGAACAAGGCCGTGAACGAGTACCCGATCGCCACGCTGACCAAGGCTCCGAACGCTGCCGGCGCCCAGGCGTTCGTCGACTACGTGCTGTCCGCCAAGGGCAAGGCCGTCCTGAGCGCAGCCGGCTTCTCCGCACCGTGAGTCGCCGTGGCAGGAGCACGACCGGGAGACTGCCCCTCGTACTCCTGCTGCCTGCTCTCATCGGACTGGCGTTCCTGCTCGTCCCACTGATCGGTCTGCTCGCCAAAGCACCCTGGTCGACACTGCCGGCGAAGCTGCACAGTGCGGACGTCTGGCAGGCGCTGAGGCTGTCTCTGGTGTGCGCTACGTCTGCGACTGCGTTATGCCTCGTGCTGGGTGTTCCGCTGGCGTGGTTGCTGGCTCGAGGCGGGTTGCCAGGGCGCAGCTTGATCCGCGCGTTGGTGACTGTGCCTCTGGTGCTGCCGCCGGTGGTTGGCGGCGTCGCACTGCTGCTGGTGCTCGGCCGGCGCGGTCTGGTCGGTCAGTACCTCGACTCCTGGTTCGGGATCTCATTGCCGTTCACAACCGCCGGCGTGATCGTGGCCGAGGCGTTCGTGGCGATGCCATTCCTGGTGATCTCCGTGGAGGGTGCATTGCGCGCAGCCGACCCGCGGTACGAGGAAGCGGCTGCGACACTCGGCGCGGGCCGCTGGACCACGTTCCGCCGAGTGACGCTGCCGTCTATCGCGCCCGGGATCGTTGCAGGGACTGTGCTGTGCTGGGCGCGCGCACTGGGCGAGTTCGGCGCCACGATCACCTTTGCCGGCAACTTCCCTGGCCGTACGACGACTATGCCGCTGGCCGTCTACTTGGCACTGGAGACTGATCCGGATGTGGCCGTCGTACTGAGTCTGGTGCTGCTGTTGGTCTCCGTCGTCGTACTGGCGTCTCTGCGCGAGCGCTGGATCAGCGGGCTGCAATGACTCTGTACGCCGACCTGCAGGTGACGCGTGGTTCGTTCACGCTGTCCGTCGACCTGGCCGTGGAGCCAGGTGAGGTAGTCGCACTCCTCGGCCCTAACGGCGCCGGCAAGACCACAGCACTCCGTGCGATCGCCGGACTGCTTGCGCTGAACGGCGGACGCATCGCATTGGACTCCTCTGTCTGGGATGAGCCACCACGCACCTTCCGTACGCCGGACCGGCGACCGATCGGGGTGGTGTTCCAGGACTACCTGCTCTTCAACCACATGAGCTGCCGGGAGAACGTTGCGTTCGGCCTCAGAGCCCGCGGAGTCGAGAAGCAGACTGCCCGTGCAGACGCTGCCCGTTGGCTAGAGACCGTTGGACTGTCGGAGTACGCCGGTGCGCGCCCTCGCGCTCTATCCGGTGGCCAAGCTCAACGCGTGGCCCTGGCCCGCGCCCTGGCCACGGACCCCGAGCTGCTACTCCTCGATGAACCGCTCGCCGCCCTCGACGCCAGCACGACACTCCACGTCCGAGCCGAACTCGGCCAACACCTCCGCCGCTTCGAAGGCCGCACGCTCCTCGTCACCCACGACCCGCTCGACGCGATGGTCCTGGCCGACCGCCTGGTCATCATCGAGAACGGCCAGGTAGTCCAAGAGGGCAAACCCACCGAGGTAGCCCACCGCCCCCGCACCAACTACGTAGCCCAACTAGTAGGCCTGAACCTCTACCGAGGTACGGCAACCGGCACCACCGTCGAGTTGTCCGAGGGCGGCAGCATCACCCTCGCCGAACCAGCCACCGGCCCAGTCCACGTGGCCTTCCCACCCACCGCGGTCAGCCTCTACCTCACCGCCCCCGCCGGCAGCCCCCGCAACACCTGGCCGGCAGTAGTAACCGGCATAGAACAACACGCCCACACAGTCCGAGTCCGCCTCAACGCCTCCCCCACCGGCCCAGCCGACCTCCTCGCCGACATCACCCCCGCAGCCGTAGCCGACCTCCACCTAACCCCCGGCCAACCCCTCCAAGCCACCCTCAAAGCCACCGAGGTCCACACCTACCCGGTGTAGCTCAAGTCATGGCCAGGCGACGAACAGGTATGACGCCCGGCGCGATTGATGCAGAAGCCGGCAGGGAGGCACCGGCGATGAGCCGGAGGCGGGTGGGAGCGCGCGGAGCAGGTGCGGCGGAGGAGCGTCGCGACGACAGAGTGCCTGCGTAGTGGGCGCGGAGCTTGGGCGCGGTGAGGAGCGGGGCGACCGCGGAGCAGGTGCGGCGGAGGAGCGTCGCGACGACAGAGTGCCTGCGTAGTGGGCGCGGAGCTTGGGCGCGGTGAGGAGCGGGGCGACGAAGGTAGCGACCGCGGAGCGTGCGTGGGAAGGAACTCGCACGAGGTAGCGGGCGTGGGGTTACGGGTTGTGATGTGGTTGTCGCGGATTGACATGTTGTAACGGGGAGATTCGCGCTCAGGTTGTGCGATCCGGTAACGAAGAGTGTTTAGTTACTCACTCGTAGTGTGTGGGTTCTTCACATGAGAGTGATGACATCGTGCACTACGCCGAGCCCTAGGGCGGCGCCCAAGATGTGCCGGGGCACCACGAAAGGGGGTCGGACAGTCATGCATGAGAGTTACGAGTTCTATTGCCTTGCGGATCGGCGGTTCTACGAGACGCCGGCCAATCGCGGTGCTCAGCATCCGGATTTCGCCATCGCCGGGCGGGCGGTGCCGGACGGGTGGCGGCATGTGCCGGGTGAGCAGTGGATGCACTACGCGCCCGACAATCTCCGGCTGCCCGCGCAGGGATGGAAGATCCACGTGTCGGCCCGGTTGCAGGACGTGGAGCGGACGCTCGAGGCGGTGTGGGAGTACTGCGTCCCGCGCGGCATCGCGTTCAAGTTCCTGCGCAACGAAGCCGTCCTGGTGATGGTCAACTCGAAGGCTGCTCCCCGCGGGTCGAGCGGCAAGCTGGTGACGATCTACCCGACCGACGACGCCCAGCTCAAGCTCGTGCTCGAAGAGCTCAACGAGATCCTCGCCGGCGTCGAAGGCCCTTATATCCTGAGCGATCTGCGCTACGCCCAAGGCCCGCTCTTCGTCCGGTACGGCGCTTTCGTCAGCAGGCACTGCCTTTCCCAATCCGGCGAACGCGTCCTCGCCATCGAAGATGCCCAGGGCAACCTTGTCCCGGACCACCGCGGCCCGACCTTCGTCACGCCGCCGTGGATCACGCTGCCGGACTTCCTGCAGCCGCACCTCGACGCGCGCAACGCGGTCACCACGAACGACCTCGCGTACACGATCGACGGCGTCATCCAGTTCTCCAACGGCGGCGGCGTGTACGTCGGCCACCACAACGAGACCGGCGACCGCGTCGTGCTCAAGGAAGGTCGTCCGTACGCCGGGCTCGACATGTCCGGACGGGACGCGGTCGCGCGGATCTCCCACGAACGCGACATCCTCGAGCAGCTCGACGGCCTCGACGCCGTGCCGAGGACGCATGACTACCTGCAACTGGGTGAGCATCACTTCCTCGTGCAGGAGCACATCGACTCGGTGTCGCTGCAACGCGAGCTCGTACGGCGATATCCGCTGACCCACCCGGATGCCACCGAGGCCGACAAGGCGGAGTACGCCGAATGGGCGACCGCGATGATCGCCAAGGTCGGCGAGGCCGTGGGACAGCTGCACGAGCGCGGTGTCGTCTTCTGCGACCTGCACCCGGACAACCTGCTGCTCGACGCGGACGGCAAGCTGACGCTGATCGACTTCGAGGTCGCAACCAAGGCCGAGGACCAGGCCCGTTCCACGCTCGCGCATCCCGGGTATGCCGCTCCGCAGGACCGGCAAGGTGTCGACGTCGACCGGTACGCGCTCGCCTGCATCGCGCTCGGCGTTTATGCGCCGCAGGCAACCATCTTGCTGAACCTCCACCCGGGTAAGGCGTTCCAGCTCGCCGACATGATCGCCGACACCTTCCCGGTGCCGCGGGCCACGCTTGACGAGGCAGTCAACACCATCGTCGGCCCGGGCAAGACGCACGACCCGGCGATGGTCGACCTGGCGCTGCCGGGCGAGGCCGAGTGGACCGACGTACGCGACGCGCTCACCAAAGCCATCGTCGCCAGCGCGACGCCCGAACGCACCGACCGGCTGTTCCCCGGCGACATCGCGCAGTTCCGCGACGGCGGCGGCATCGACCTCGCGACCGGTGCAGCCGGTGTCCTGTACGCGCTGAGCAAGACCGGGGCCCGATTCCCGCAGTACGACGAATGGCTGCGCAAGCGGGCTGTCGACACCGAGACCGGACCGGGCCTGTACGACGGTCTCCACGGCGTCGCGCACGTGCTCGAAGACCTCGGCTACCGGCAGGATGCGCTCGACCTGGTCGACCGCACGCTCGCCGACGACTGGAGCTCCCGCGAGCTCGGCCTGCACTCCGGCCTCGCCGGCATCGGTCTGAACCTCCTGTACTTCGATACCGAGCCGACGCTTCGCGCGAAGGCCGTCCGCGTCCTCGATCTGGTTGCCGACCGGCTGCAGGTCGACGTACCGGAGATCAGCGGCGGCCAGCACGCGCGCGCCGGACTGATGTACGGATCGTCCGGGTCGGCGTTGCTGTTCCTCAACGCGTTCGAGCAGCTCGGCGACACCGGTCTGCTCGACCTTGCCGAGATCGCGATCCGGCAGGACCTCAAGCGGACTGTGCTCACCGACGACGGGATGCGCCAGGTCAATCAGGGCTGGCGGACCCTCCCGTACCTCGAAGAGGGCTCGGCCGGCGTCGCACTGGTCCTCGAGCGGTATTTGCGCCATCGGCCGTCCGAAGAGCTCGCTCTGACGCTCAAGGAGCTGAAGCGAGTCACGCACTGCGACTACTACGTCCAGCCCGGCCTGTTCATGGGTCGCGCCGGCCTGCTCCTCACCGCCGCAGCACTCGGCGAGGACCAGGCGACGGTCGACGACCTCGTGCACGGTCTCGGCTGGCACGCGATGCCGTTCGAGGGCGGCCTCGCGTACCCGGGCAACCAGCTGCTCCGTCTCTCGATGGACCTGGCGACCGGATCGGCCGGCGTGCTGCTGGCCCTGGGTGCGGCGCTGCACGATGCGCCGGTCGCCCTCCCGTTCCTCGGACCTCCCCAGTGGTCCGAGTCCATGTCCCGACGATCTGCACCGAAGGAGGTGTAAACACATGGCACTTCTCGACCTTCAGGGTCTGGAGACCCCGGGTTACGGCCACGGCGGCCACCACCACGGCGGCTCCACGCTGACCGTGCTGGGCTGCGCTTCGCAGACCCCGAGCAACCTGAGCCTGCTGCTCTGCCACTGATACGGCACCTGTAATGCCAGGTAGAGGCCCTGGGTGGGCTGCAATCCACCCGGGGCCGACCTGCATTCGGGTACCGGTCGGATCCGCCGGTGACCGACTCGCCTCGGTCGCCGGGCGGCTTCTTGTAGCTCAACGAACTGGTGCTCGTTGTGTTGGTGGGGGACGGAAGGAGAGTGAGGTGATCGATTCCGTGCAGTCCTATCCATGCGCCGAGCGCCTGTCGCTCGTGGAGCAGGTGCACGGTCGTAGTGTCGCGGACCCGTACCGCTGGCTCGAGGACTCCTCGACCGCGGAGACCAAGCACTGGTCAAGGGCTCAGGACGACCTGTGGCTGACGTACGCCGGCACGCTGAGCAGCCGGTTCCGCTGGAAGAACCGGGTGCGACAACTGTCCGAGGTCAGCAGCGTGTCCACGCCCGTCCGGCGTGGCGGCCGCTGCTTCACACTGCGGCGCGCGGCAGGTGAGCAGCCCGTACTCTTCGTCGACGAGACTCCGCTGATCGATCCGAAGCGGCTCGACCCGAGCGGACTGACCACGCTCGACGCCTGGCAGCCGTCACCGGACGGCACCAAGCTCGCGTACCAGCTCTCCCGCGGCGGCGACGAGCGTTCCACTCTGACCGTCGTCGATGTCACGACGGGCGAGCTCATCGACGGACCGCTCGACGGCTGCCGCTACTCCCCCGTCGCCTGGCTCCCCGACGGCAGCGCGTTCTACTACGTGCGCTTCCGTCAGGTACGCCGCCGCCGCCTGGGCGACGCCGACGACACCACGGTCCTCGACCGCGAAGCGTCGTACGGACTGGAGCTCAGCGCCGACGGCCGCTGGCTGACGATCTGCACGACGACCGATCTGTGGTTCGCGGACCTTTCGAGGGACGAGCCGCCCGCACACCTCCCGCAGGAAACCACCACGATCATGTCGGTCGGCCCCGACAACCGGCTGTACGTCGTGACCGCCGGCGGGATCCGCATCGGCGACCCGACCGAGCCGACTGTCTGGCGTGACTACATCCAGCTGGATGCACCGCTCACCGGCCTCGCGATTCTCGACGAAGTCGTCCTCACAAGCACAACCAGCACAATCACCGTCCACGATCGCGAGACCGGCAATTACCAAGCAGAGATCGACCTCCCAGGCTTCGGATCGGTCGGATCCCTGACCGCCCACCAGAATCAGGCCTGGTTCACCTACACGGACAGCGTCACGCCGCCCACGGTCTTCTGCTACCACGCGAGCACCGGCCAGACAACAGGCGCCAGTTGCAGCCGGGCAGCAGAAACGCAGCGGCTGAGCTACACGTCGCCCGACGGCACCGACCTCGAGCTGCACGTGATCGGCAAGCCAGGTGGACCGACGATCCTCTACGGCTACGGCGGCTTCGGGCAATCGCTCACCCCGACGTACTCCGCCTTCGCGCTCGCCTGGGTCGAAGCCGGTGGCGCCTTCGTGACCGCGACCGTTCGGGGCGACGCCGCACACCGCAACGCGACGAAGCAGCAGACGATCGACGACTTCATCGCCGCCGCCGAGTACCTGATCGCCGAAGGTTGGACCACCGCCGACGAGCTTGCCATCTGCGGTGAGTCCAACGGCGGGCTGCTCGTCGCGGCCGCCCTTACCCAACGGCCCGAGCTCTTCACCGCTGCTGTCTCCTCAGCCCCACTCACCGACATGCTCCGCTACGAGCTATCAGGTCTCGGCGAACGCTGGACCGCGGAGTACGGCTCGGTCAAGAACCCGCACGACTTCGAGACGCTGGCGAGTTACTCGCCGTACCACAACGTCAAGAGCGGCGTGAAGTATCCGGCGGTCCTGCTGACCGCTTTCGGGAACGACACCCGCGTGAATCCCTTGCACGCAAGGAAGATGTGCGCGGCGCTTCAGCACGCGACAGCAAGCCAACGTCCGGTGCTGCTCAGATTCGAGCCGGACGCAGGACACACCACCGGCGGGATCAACCTGGCCGCCGACATGCTGGCTTTCCTCGCGACCGAGACAGGCCTGGACCGATGATCACCTTCAAAGAGGTGGCGAAACGTGGTCGCGGCTGGCTGCCGCTGATCGGTCTCAACGCGCTCATCGGTAGCGGCGTGACGCTGGCCCTGCCGACCATCCTCGGTCGTTCCGTTGACGCGATCGTGGCCGGCAGCGGGTACACCCGCTGGCTGATCGCCGCCGCTGCGCTAATCGGCCTGGGCATCGCGGCGAGCATCGTCGACGCGTTCGCCGGCGCGGCCTGTGTCGCTGAGACCACGGCCTGGCTGCGTCATCGCCTGGTCCGGCACGTCGTCCGCGGCGGCCCGGCCGGGACGCGCGACTTCGAGACCGGTGACCTGGTCACCCGAGTGTCGGCCAACGCCACGGACGCCGCTCAGGCCGGACCTGCCGCGGTGACAGCCATCGCCGCGATCGCACCGCCGCTCGGCAGTCTCGTCCTCCTTGCGGTCATCGACCCGTGGCTCGCCGTCGCCTTCTTCGGCGGCGTGCTGCTCGTGATCCTCGTCCTGTGGACGTTCGCCAAGCGGACCGCCGACGTCAGCCTCAACTACCAGGAGACCCAGGGCCGGATCGCCGCCCTGCTGTCCGAGTCACTCACCGGCATCCGAACTATCACAGCCGCCGGCACGACGGAACGCGAAGAGCGCCGCATCCTCGGCCTCCTGCCCGAGCTCCACCGCAACGGCGTCGTCACCTGGCGGATCCTCGCCCGGTCCGGCGCGCAGGCCGCGGTCGTCGGCCCGCTCGTGCTCGTCGCCGTACTCGCGGTCGGCGGTGTGCAGCTCGTGGCCGGCCACATCACCGCGGGCGAGCTGTTCGCCGCCTCGCAGTACGCCGTGCTCGGTGCCGGTCTCGGCAACCTGACCGGTGTCCTCGGCGAACTCGCTCGCGCGCGGGCCGGCGTACGCAGGTCCGCCGAAGTGATCGCGATCGACCCGATCCCCCACGGCACGCTGCCGGTCCCGGCCGGACCGGGACAGCTCAGCTTCGACAGTGTCAGCGTGATCGCCGACGGGAATGTCCTGCTGGACAACGTGAATCTCGATCTTCCGGGCGGGCTGACCGTCGCTGTCGTCGGCCCGAGCGGTGCCGGCAAGTCGGTCCTCGCAGCGGTCGCGGCCCGGCTGCGGGACCCGTCGACGGGACAGGTCTCGCTGGACGGCGTACCGCTGCAGGCCATCAGCCGCCGTGACCTGCGTAGCGCGGTCGGCTGCGCCTTCGAGCGTCCGCAGTTGGTCGGACGCACGGTGGGCGAGGCGATCGATCCGCACGCGGTCAGCCCGATCCGGGCGCTGGCCGCGGCGCGTGCCACCCATGCCCACGACTTCGTCAGCCGACTGCCCAACGGCTACCTCACGTCATTGCGCAAGGCACCGATGTCGGGCGGCGAACGGCAGCGGCTCGGCCTCGCGCGCGCCTGGTCCGCCAGCCGCCTGCTGGTGCTCGACGACGCCACGTCGAGCCTCGACACGGCCACCGAGCGCCAGATCACCCGCACGCTGACCGAGGACCGGCACCACCGCACCCGCCTCATCGTCACGCATCGCCCCGCGACCGCGGCCCGTGCCGACCTGGTCATCTGGCTCGACCACGGCCAGATCCGCGCCATCGCCCCCCACGCCGACCTCTGGCACAACACGTCGTACCGAGAAATCTTCGGATGAAACGAGAGCTGTCGTACGGCGCCACCGCGCTGCGGAAACGAGCCACGGTGAAGTTGATCGCGTGGTCGGTTCCGGAGATCCTGCCGACGGCGGTGTACGGGATCGCGGTGGCGCGGGCGACGGACAGCTTTCTCGCCGGGCACGCCTGGCAAGGCATCGCCTGGCTTGCCGGGCTGGTCGCGACAGCAGGCCTCGGCGCTGCCGGGGCGCGACAGGTCTATGCACGGCTCGGCGACCTCGTCGAACCGCTCCGCGACGATCTGGTACGACGGGTCGTCGGCGGCGCACTGCGCTCCGGGGACGACGGTGCCGTCGCCCGGCTGAACCGGCAGGTGGAGATCGTCCGCGACACGTTCGCGGGATTGGTCCTGGTCCTGCGAAGTTTCGCGGTCACGTTGTTCGGCGTACTCACCGGTCTGCTGTCGCTGGCTCCGCTCGTCGCCGCGTTCGTCGTACCGCCGTTCCTCGTCGGGTTCGCGTTGTCGCTTGCGGTGCTGGGGATGGCGGCGGATCGGGTCCGCGCGTCGTTGACGGCTGACGAGGAGCTCGCGGCGTCGGCGGGCATGGTGTTCGGCGGCGTACGCGACGTCACAGCGGCCGGCACCGAGGAGTACGCCGAATGGTTGGTCGGCCAGCCGATCGAGGCTCACGCGGCCGCGGAGCGCGCGCTGGCGAAGGTCGCGGCCCTGCGGACGCTCTGCTTCGCGGTCGGGGGGTGGCTGCCGCTGCTGATCCTGCTCGCGACCGGACCGTGGCTGGTCGACCGCGGTGTCAGCACCGGCACGCTGCTCGGTGGACTCACCTACGTGCTGATCGGCTTGCAGCCGGCGCTGAACACCGTGATGAACGCACTCGGCGACAGCGGCCTGCGGTACGTGATCACGCTCGGCCGGATCCTCGACGCATCCACTCCGGTGGAACAGCCGCGGCCGGTCGATGAGCTGAAGGGCTATCAGGTCCGGCTGCGCGGACTGACGTTCGCGTACGGGCCGAACGCCGAGCCTGTACTCGAGAAACTCGAGCTGACCATCCCCGAGGGCGAGCACCTCGCGGTGGTCGGACCGAGCGGCATCGGCAAGTCGACGCTGGCCGGCTTGGTCTGCGGCATGCTCACCCCGACGGACGGCCGAGTGCTCCTCGGCGGGGCGCCACCGACCGAGGTGAACACAGACGAACTCGCGAGGACCAGGGTGCTGATCCCGCAGGAGGCCTACGTCTTCAGCGGCAGCGTGCACGACAACCTCACCTATTTGTTGCCCGATGCAACTACGGAGCAGGTCAGGCAAGCAGTCGAAGCAGTGGGTGCCACGCGGCTCATCGAGCGACTCGACGAGGTCCGGCCGGGCGAGCTGTCCGCCGGCGAGAAGCAACTGATCGCGCTGGTCAGGGCGTATCTCTCGCCCGCACCGGTGGTCGTGCTCGACGAGGCGACCTGCTTCCTCGACCCGGAGGCCGAGCGTCAAGCCGAAGAGGCGTTCGCCCAGCGCAACGGGACGCTGATCGTCATCGCCCACCGGATCAGCTCCGCCCTCCGCGCGCGCCGCATCCTCGTCCTCGACGGGAACAAGGCCGCGATCGGCACGCACGCCGGCCTGATGCGCACGTCGCCTCTCTACCGCGACCTGCATGGCAGCTGGACGCCCAGCGCTCAGATCCAGCCCGCATCCTGAGCTTTGCGGATCGCCTCGATTCGGCTCCGGGAGCCGGTCTTGGCGAGGATCCGGGACAGATAGTTCCGCACGGTCCCGGCGCTCAAACTGAGCGTGCGCGCGACCTCCTGCGCGGTCGCTCCTGTGGTGACCTGACGCAGTACTTCGCACTCGCGATCGGTGAGCGGATTGTCGCCCGCCTTCAATGCCGCCACAGCGAGGCGTACGTCGACCACCGGCAGGCCCTTCGCCACATCGCGCACGGCCTGGACCAGCTGATCAGTCGTCGCGTCAGTCGCGATCAGCCCGATCCGCGGCGCCTGCTTCACCAGCGCCAGGCTGGTGGCCGCGATGGCCTCATGGTCGATCAGCACGAGTACGCCGCGACCGGCGAGCTTGCGGCAGAGCTCCTCGATCCGGATCCGGCCGGGCAGCTGTGGATCGAGCAGGAACACGTCCGGGCGCCGCCCGGCCACCTGGAGGACTTCCTCCGAGCGGTCCAGCTCGGCCACCACGTCCAGGTCGTTCTCTCTTGCCAGCACCGCGGCCAGTGCACCACGCACCAACGTGCCGCGATGGCCGAGAGCCACTCGGATCACGCCTACTGCCCCCATCACATCCGTCGCCTCATCCGCCGGCGCCGCACCACCCGACGGCAAATCCAGCTGCCGGGACGGCGGTACCCGTGCTTCGATCAACGAGTGAACTCGCCCGATGACACGCAGGAATCAACGGTTTGTCCAGGCTGTCGCGCCGTACTTCCATCGTCGGAGTGGCCCGAGACCCCGAAGTACAACGCCTCGCCGGAGTGTGCGGAGGTCGCCGGTGAGCTGCTCGGCTTCGAGGTCGAGCACGCGGCCCGCCTCGGATACCTGCACCAGCTGCGGATCGACGCGTACGGCGGACAGCACGTCAACCCGGACGCGCCACGCATCGGCCCGGTATTCGCGCTGAACGGCCTCTACATGTTCTTCGAGCGCGGCTCGGGCAACCTCGACGTCCGCACGGCTCACGGCATCATGGCGAACGCGTACGACGACTGGCCGCGGCTCGTCCCACCGGATCGGGTCGGCGAGCTCACGGCGTACGACGTCCTGACGTCCGGCGGGGTCGACGAGGTTGAGTCCGCCCTGCTCAAGTGGGCTCGCCAGGTCTGGGAGTCGTGGCCCGATGACGTCCGGGACACGATCCGGGAACTGACCGTGAAACTGGTCCCGGAACGCTACTTCAAACGTTGATAAACCGATCGGTTCCGCGTCCCCCGCAATGGGCGTGTCGAGCCGGAAACCGTTCTGTTGTTGGGGTTTCGGTATGTCAGAGGGTGGAAAAAGTTCGGGGCAGATCCGGATCTGCACTTGCGTTTCGGCCGAACCTCACCGAGGATGACTCAGGTCGCGTCGTTACCGTGGCGTGATCATTCGGACGCTGTCCTGTGACCTGCTGTGGGATGTGTCCGGATTGCCCCTCCCCTGCACGAGGGCCTGGTGTGCCTCACCATGCCCGAGCTCACAAGGAGCACTTCCTGATGTCCAAGGCCCGACATGCGCGCGCCCGGCGAAGCACTCGCCGGGTGGCTCGAACCCTCTCCATCGCCGGTCTGGGAGCCGGTATCACCGCCGCCGGAGCCGGCGCGGCGTTCGCGACCGATTACCAGGTCAAAGCCGGTGACACCCTCTCCGAGATCGCCCAGGCCAACGGTGCCGACTGGCACGAGCTGGCCCGGATCAACAACCTGAAGGACCCGAACCTCATCCTGATCGGGCAGACCCTGACGCTGGACGGCGCGAAGGCCAGTTCCGCGCCGAAGCTGGTCAAGAAGTCCGAGACCCGGAAGTCCGCGACCAAGAAGGCCGATCGCGACGTCCGCTCGAGCCGGTCCGAGGACCGCCCGAAGGCGAGCAGCGGCAAGGCGAACCTGAGCGGCGCCTGGGCCAAGGTCGCCAACTGCGAGTCCAGCGGCAACCCGCGGGCCGTGAATGGTGCCGGCTACTACGGGTTGTTCCAGTTCGACCTGCAGACCTGGCGCAGCGTCGGTGGCTCCGGCAACCCGGCGAAGGCCTCGGCGGCCGAGCAGCTGATGCGCGCGAAGAAGCTGTACGCGCAGCGCGGCGCCTCCCCGTGGCCCGTCTGCGGCAAGTACCTGCGCTGAGCCGGCGACCGGGCGGGTCGGTGGTCAGACCGTCCTCCCACCACCTGCCCGGCACCCCTGGACCGCTTCCCGCTCATCGTGGCGGGTAGGCGCAAACTCATCCGTGATCGCGATGAGCGGGAAGCACCAGAGACTCAGCTGCGGGTGATGACCAGCATTTCGTTGGCACCGAGCTGGAACTCGTAGGGAACCTTGCGGATCTCGGTGGTCACGCCCTCGAGTGAGGCGAGCAGGTCCGGGAGCCACGGGATCGGCTCGCCTGCACCCTGTTGCACCAGCGGGAAGATCCGGACCTCGGAGTTGCTGACCCGGATCAGCTCACGCACCGCGGCCTCGTGCCAGTCGCGGTCGTACTTGTCCGACCAGGTGAAGAGCAGGTGCGAGCACAGCACCAGCTCGAAACGGCGATCGCCGAAAGGCAGGTCCGGCAGGCCTGCGGCGACGTACCGCTCCGGCGCCGCCATCACGTCCTGCAGGAACCGGTCGGCCGCCTCGATCCGGTACTGGTCCTTCCGCTCCGGAGATCCGTACCAGTGCCAGACGAAACTGCCCTGATGCTCGTCGACGATTCCCGACGTGGCCGGCAGGCTCCGCCGGACGCTGTCCACAAGTTCTGAGGTCTCCAGCTCGTACGCCGGGTCGGCGGCGATCGCGTCGACGCCACGTTCGGCGGCCTCGGCGGTGAAGCTGGCGCCCCCGGCGCAGCAGTCGAGGATGGAGTCCGGGAGTTCCTTCAGGTCGAACATCGCTTCGTACTCGGCATACGAGCGCGAGGTCACCAGCACGGGTCTACCTTTCGACGGTTGTCTTCCGACGCAACCGGCGATCGAGAGTGGTTGCCCCGGCCGCCAGAGCCAGGAACAGTACCGCCACCAGCAGACAGTTCAGCAAGACCCGTCCGTACCCGTGCTCGTCGACGTTCACGAACGGGTACGGGTAGAACCCGACGAACGCGCCGCGGACCAGCGTGAACACCAGCCACAGCAGCGGGAACACGATCGACCAGCCGACGACCCGCCAGTCGGCCAGACCACGCGGACCGAACAGCAGCCATCCCAGGACACCGACGATCGGCGCTGCGGTGTGCAGCAGGAAGTCGGCCACGGCAGCCCAACCGTGCAGATCGACCAGACCCGCCAGCACCGCGTGGGCGACGATTCCGGTCACGGCGATACACAGCACACCGTTCAGCCGGAGCGTGTTGAACAGCAGGCCGCCCGTACGGCCCGGCTGCAGGGCGAGCATCAGCGCCGTACCGCCGAGAAGCAGGTTCGACTGGATGGTGAAGTACGCGAACACGTTGAACACACGTTCCGGGTTGTCGGGGAAGAATCCGTCGTTCCCACTCGCCGTCACGAAGAGCTGGATGACGATCCCGCACACCACCACCGCCACGGTCACCGCAGCCCAGATCCGTCCCACCGTCGTCATGGACGAAATGTACGACGAGTAACCCCTCGGACCGGGGACGTCAGCCCTAATGCTTCTCGCTGATGGCCCGGAACCCCTGACAAAATGGGGGTTTTCGGAGAAGAATTGCCGCGACCGGTTCAAAACCTTGCGCCACGTGGCACGATCACCGCATGGAGTCCGAGGGGGTGATCGTCGTCAGTGGAATCATGGCGGCGGGGAAGTCGTCGGTGTCCCAGATGCTGGCCGAGAGATTCCAGTACGGCGTGCATCTGCGGGGGGATGTTTTCCGGCGGATGATCGTCAGCGGACAGGCCTCGATGGCCGACGACGTCCTCCAGGCGCAGCGTCAGCTCCAGCTCCGCTACCGGCTCGCCTGCCTGGCCGCCGACGAGTACGCGAAGGCGGGTTTCACCGTCGTACTGCAGGACGTCGTGATCGGTGAATTGCTGCGTGAATTCCTCGACGGCATCCGGACCCGCCCGCGCTACCTCGTCGTACTGACACCTCGGCCAGACGTCATCTCCGGCCGGCTCGGCGGTGCGCGTCATCTGGTCGACGAGCTCGATTACGAGCTGCACGCGTTCAGTCCGCGGCGCGGGTTGTGGCTGGACAACTCCGACCTGTCGGTCGGGGAGACCGTCGACGCAATTCTCGGGCGACTCGACGAGGCCGTCTTCGACTGATGGCGACTCTCCTTACCCGAGGGTAGTTTGAGTGGATGACCGTACGGCGGACGTCCTGCAACCTGTGTGAAGCGATCTGCGGTGTGCTGGTGACCGTCGAGAACGGCCACGTGACCGACATCCGGGGCGATGAGTCGGATCCGCTGTCCCGCGGTCACATCTGCCCGAAGGCGGTCGCCCTTCGTGACCTCCAGGAGGACCCCGACCGGCTGACCACGCCGGTACGACGGACGTCCGACGGCTGGCAGGAGATCGGGTGGGACGCGGCGTACGAGCTCATCGTCGACATGCTCACCGGGATCCAGAAGGAGCACGGCCGGAACTCGGTCGGCGTGTACCTCGGCAACCCGAACGTGCACAGTCTCGGCGCGCTCACGCACATGCCGACGATGATCAGACAGCTGCGAACCCGGAACAAGTTCAGCGCCACGTCGATCGATCAGCTGCCGCACATGCTGTCGTCGTACCTGTTGTACGGGCATCAGCTGATGGTGGCGGTGCCGGATATCGACCGGACGTCGTACCTGCTCATGCTCGGTGCGAATCCGCTGGCATCGAACGGCAGCATGATGACCGCGCCCGGATTCGGGCGGCGGCTGAAGGACGTACGGAAGCGCGGCGGCAAGGTCGTCGTCATCGATCCGCGGCGGACCGAGACAGCGGCTGTCGCCGACGAGCATCACTTCGTCCGGCCGGGGACGGACGCCGCGTTCCTGCTCGCGTTGATCCATGAGGTGATCTCGCTGGGTGCTGCGCGTCCTGCGGAGTACGTCGACGGGCTGGCGACGATCGAGGCCGTGGTCGAAGCGTGGACGCCGGAGCGAGCCGCGGGGATCACGGGCATCCCGGCCGACGTGATCCGGCGGATCGCTCGTGAGTTCGCCGAGGCTGACCGGGCCGCTTGTTACGGGCGGGTCGGAGTGTCGACGCAGCAGTTCGGCGCGATCTGCCAGTGGGCGATCCAGGTGCTGAACATCATCACCGGGAACCTCGACCGGCCGGGCGGCACGATGTTCCCGCGGCCGGCGGTGAACGCGTTGCTCGGGCTGGGTCGCGGGCATGTCGGGGTATGGAAGAGCCGGGTGCGGGGGCTGCCGGAGTTCGGCGGCGAGCTGCCGGTGTCGACGATGGCCGAGGAGATCCTGACGCCGGGCGACGGCCAGATCCGGGCGATGGTGACGGTGGCGGGCAACCCCGTGCTGTCGACGCCCGACGGCCGCAAGCTGGACGAGGCGCTCGGATCGCTGGACTTCATGGTCGCGATCGATCCGTACATCAACGAGACGACGCGGCACGCGGACGTGATCCTGCCGCCGGCGCCGCCGCTCGAGCGCGACCACTACGACCTGATCTTCCACCAACTCGCCGTACGCAACACCGCCCGCTGGAACGACGCGGTACTCCCGAAGCCCGCGGACGCCCGGCACGACTGGGAGATCTTCCGGGACCTCGGGCTGGCGTTGGTACGGCGTACTCCGTGGAGCCGGCGACGCGTCGAGGTGACTGCTCGTCTCCGGATCTCGCCACGCAGGATCGTCGACGCCGGATTGCGGATCGGGCCGTACCGATTGTCGGTCGGGAAGCTCCGGAAGTCACCGGGCGGGATCGATCTCGGACCGCTGCAGCCCGCCTTGCCCGGAGCGCTGCATCACAAGTCGAAGCGGATCGATCTGGCGCAACCGATGATCCTCGACGATCTGCCGCGACTGGACTCACTCAACGAACTGGACGGCCAACTCCTCCTGATCGGCCGGCGTCACCTCCGCAACAACAACTCCTGGATGCACAACTCGGCGCGGCTGGTGAAAGGCAAGCCGAGGCACCAGTTGCTGATGAATCCCGACGACCTGACCGAGCGCGCGCTGACCGACGGCCAGTTCGTCACGGTCACGTCCGCAGCCGGCTCGATCTCTGTGGAAGTTGCCTCCAGCAACGACATCATGCCCGGGGTGGTCAGCCTGCCGCACGGCTTCGGCCACAACCGGCCCGGCGCCCGCCTCACGATCGCGAACCAGGTGCCGGGCCAGAGCGTCAACGACGTGACCGACGCCGGCTACACCGACGCCGTGGCCGGTACCGCCGCGGTGAACGGCGTACCGGTCACGGTGACAGCGACCTAACAGGGAGGCGCCGAACTGTCCCGGATGATCAGCAGCGGCGTCGAGTACAGGTGGGCCTGTGGTTGGGCGCCCGAGATCAGGCCCAGCAGACGTTGGGTCACTTCCGCGCCGTAGCCGACGATGTTGTGACTGAGCGCCGTGAGCGTGGGATGGGTGATCCGGCACAGCGCCGAATCGTCCCAGGCCACCAGCGTGAGGTCGTCGGGGACGCTGAGGCCGAGGCCGTGGATGACGGCCAGGCCGGCCACGGCCATCAGGTCGTTGTCGTAGATGATCGCGGTCGGACGCGGCGAACCGGTGACGATATCCCGCGTGGCGGCAGCGCCCTGAGCGGCGGAGTAGTCGGTGTGATGGATTCGGGTCTCGAGCGACAACCGGCGGGCGGCCAACTCGAACGCCTGGTCGCGGATCCAGACATCGCCGTACTCCGGCGGCCCGGCGACGCGCGCGATCACCCGATGCCCGAGCGACGCGACGTGATCCAGGGCCGCGTTCATCGCCGCCGTCCCGTCGGTCCAGACGCACGGCATCCCGTCCGCGAGCGCCGGATCCCCGACCAGAACGGCCGGCAGACCGAGCTTGCGCAGCACCGGAAGACGGGGATCGGCGACGCGGAGATCGACGACGATCACCCCGTCGACCCGGCGCTCGGCGGCCCATTTCCGGTACGTCGCCAGCTCCTCGTCGAGATCGGCCACGACCTGCAGGGCCAACGCGTACGACTTCTCCGCGAGGACCGACTCGACGCCGCCGACGAAGCCCATGAAGTACGGCTCCTCGATCAGGGTCTGCGCCGACCTCGCGAGCACCAGCCCGAACGTCTCGCTGCGCGCGGCGGACAACTGGCGGGCGGCCCGGTTGGGCGCCCACTCCAGCTCCGCGGCGACCTGCAGCACCCGCGCACGGGTGGCCTCCGACACCCCGGGCCGGTTGTTCAGGGCGTACGAGACGGCGCCTTGGGAGACACCACAGCGACGGGCGATCTCCTTGATGGTCACACGGGACACAACGGTTCACTCCTCACGGGCGGCCGGACCGCTGACGGTCGGTCCGGAATCCTCCAGTGTGCGCCCGACTTGAACTCCGTGTCATCACTTGAGCACACAAAGTGACCGTTTGATCAATCTCGGGAATCTGAGAGAAGTGCCAGGTGACCGCCCAGTCGTTGGGCGGAGGGTGGTGCCGCCGGGGCTCGGTGGGATACCGTTGCCGTCGTTACTTAACCGGTTCGGCTTATCAGTCGGCGCAAACCCCAGGGCAGCGGGTCACGCGCCGCCGACAAGGAGAAACCAATGGTCGCAGTGGACCACCTGTCCCTCCAGTTGTACACGGTCCGGGGCAAGCTCGAAGAGGACTTCGACGGCACCCTGGCGCGTATCGCGGAGATCGGCTACACGAAGGTCGAGCCCTTCGGTGTGACCGCCTACGCGGACCGTCTGGCCGACGCGCTGCCCAAGCACGGACTCTCGGCTCCCACCACGCACGCGGGCCTGCTGCGGGACGAGGCCGGCCCGATCTACGCCGCCGCCAAGCGCCTGGGCATCAGCACGGTGATCGACCCGCACACCGACCCCGCCCGCTGGCAGACCGCCGACGACATCAAGGTCATCGCCGACGGGCTGAACAAGGCCGCGATCGAGGCCGCCGACCACGGCATCACTGTCGGCTACCACAACCACCAGTTCGAGCTCGAGTCGAAGATCGGCGGCGTGCACGGGCTGGAGATCCTGGTCGACAACCTGTCCGATGACGTGATCCTCGAGGTGGACACGTACTGGGCGGCCGTCGGTGGCGCCGACGTACCGGCGCTGCTCGGCAAGTTCGGCGACCGGGTCAAGGCGATCCACGTCAAGGACGGCGACGGCACGCTGAACAACAAGGCCCAGGTCGCGGTCGGCGACGGCGTCATCGCGGTCCGGGACATCCTGGCCGCCGCACCGAACGCGCTCCGCGTGGTCGAGCTGGACGACTTCACCGGCGAGATCATGGACGCGGTCCAGGGCAGCTACACGTTCCTGACCGGAGAAGGGGCGCCTGAATGAGCCCTGTCGGCGTAGGTGTGATCGGCGCCGGAGTCATCTCCGACGCCTACATCAAGAGCATGCAGAGCTTCCCGGACCTGAAGGTCGTCGCGATCGGCGACCTCCGGCCGGAGGCTGCCGCGGCGAAGGCCGAGGAGTACGGGATCGAGGCCCACGGCGGCCCCGAGGTCGTGCTGGGCAACCCGGACGTCGAGATCGTGGTCAACCTGACCATCCCGATCGCGCACGTCGAGGTGGCCCTGGCAGCGGTTGCCGCAGGCAAGCATGTCTGGAGCGAGAAGCCGTTCTCGCTGGACCAGGACAGCGGGCTCAAGCTGCTGGCCACGGCACAGGACGCGGGCGTGCGGCTGGGCTGCGCACCCGACACCATCCTCGGCCCGGGGCTGCAGGAGTCCCGTCGCATCATCGAGCGCGGTGACATCGGTACGCCGCTGACCGCGCTGACGCTGATGCAGTCCCCCGGCCCGGAGTCCTGGCACCCGAACCCGGCGTTCCTGTTCCAGGAAGGCGCGGGCCCGCTGTGGGACATCGGCCCGTACTACCTGACCACGCTGGTGCAGCTGTTCGGTCCGGTCGCCGCGGTCGCGGGGATCGGGTCGAAGTCGAAGGAGAAGCGCACGATCGGCTCCGGTCCGCTGGCGGGGACCGACTTCGACGTGACCGTGCCGACGCACGTCAGCGCGATCGCGAAGTTCGAGTCGGGTCAGTCGTCGCAGAGCATCTTCAGCTTCGACTCGCCGCTGTCGCGGGCCGGGTTCGTCGAGATCACCGGCTCGGACGCGACGCTGGCCGTACCGGACCCGAACGGGTTCGACGGGGCGATCAAGATCCGTCGCCGTGGCGCCGACGACTGGGAGACCGTCGCCGAGACCAAGGCGGTGGCTCAGCGCGGCACCGGCGTGCTGGAGATGGCACGGGCGATCCGGGCCGGCCGGCCGCACCGGGCGACCGGGGCGCTGGCGTTCCACATCGTCGACGTGATGGCCTCCATCACCGACTCGATCGACACCGGCGCGTTCGTCGACGTGAAGAGCACGGTCGAGGTCGCACCGATCCTGCCGGACGACTGGGACGTGACCGCAGCAACGCTATGACCAGCATCTTCCTCGATCCCCGGCGGACCGTCGTGTTCGCCGGGGACTCGGTCACCGACTGCGGCCGCCGCACCGACCCCGACGGGTTGGGCGGCGGTTACGTCCGCAACCTGTACGACGATCTCGGCGAACACCGGCCGAAGATCGTCAATGCCGGCATCAGTGGCAACCGGGCGGCCGATCTGGCCGACCGGTGGGCAGCCGATGTGCTGGCCCACGATCCGTCGCTGGTGTCGATCCTGATCGGGATCAACGACACCTGGCGGCGGTACGACGAGAACGACCCGACGACGGCGGAGTCCTTCGAGGCGTCGTACCGGGCGCTGCTCGACCCGCTGAACTGTCCGGTGGTCCTGATGGAGCCGTTCCTGCTGCCGGTGAAGGACGGGCAGGACGCGTGGCGTGAGGACCTGGACCCGAAGCTCGAGGTGGTCCGGAAGCTGGCCGTCGAGTACGGCGCGATCCTCGTGCCGACCGACGTCGAGCTGACGAAGCAGGCCGCGTCCGTCGGCGCCGAAACGCTCGCCGGGGACGGCGTACACCCCAGCCCGGCCGGACACCGCGCCCTCGCCGACCTCTGGCGACGGTACGTGCTGGACAACTGACCTCCGCCGATCCGCCGACGTACCGGCGCGGCTTTACTAAACCGGTTCACCCCTGGAGTCCGACTGTGACATCGCTGAAGACCTTTGACCTCACCACCGACGGCGGCGCCGCCTGGACCGTCCGCGCCGTCGACGGTCCGGTGCCCGACGGCCTGATCGACCGCCCGGTGGCCGCGACCGTGCCGGGCGAGGTGCACACCGACCTGCTCGCGGCCGGCGAGATCCCGGACCCGTTCGACGGCGACAACGAGTCGAAGCTGCACTGGATCGGACGGACCCGGTGGAGCTACCGGACGACGTTCAGCTGGACTGCTGACGGCAACGACCGGCAGGAGTTGGTCGCCGAGGGGCTCGACACGGTCGCCACCGTCACGCTGAACGGTCAGGAGGTCGGCCGGACCGCGAACCAGCACCGGTCGTACCGGTTCGACGTCACGAGCGTTCTGGTTGCCGGGGACAACGAGTTGGTGGTCGACTTCGAGGGTCCGGTGGTGGCGGCCG
Source organism: Kribbella sp. NPDC049584 (assembly GCF_040675555.1). NCBI lineage: Bacteria > Bacillati > Actinomycetota > Actinomycetes > Propionibacteriales > Kribbellaceae > Kribbella > Kribbella sp. NPDC049584. The sequence continues at coordinate 77,012 of NZ_JBFAPF010000011.1, read as the reverse complement.
AGGCGGAGCGGGCGAAGGTGGGCAGCTGGCCGCACACGAACCTGCACCCGTACAACGAGCTGCGGAAGATGGCCTCGAACTTCGGCTGGGACTGGGGACCGGACGTCGCGACCGCGGGGATCTGGCAGCCGATCCGGATCGAGTCCTGGTCCGGCGTGCGGATCGACACGGTCCGGCCGCTCGCGGGCGCGGACGGCGTACTGAACACCTTCGTCTCGCTGGCCTGGACCGACACCGCCTCCGAGTACGCCACCGTCACCGTCGAGGTCGGCGGGACGACGCAGTCCACCCGTGTGAAGCCCGGCACCGACACCGCCGTCATCACCAACACGGTCCCCGAGGTGAACCTCTGGTGGCCGCGCGGGCACGGCGAGCAGCCGCTGTACGACGTGGTCGTGTCGCTGCCCGACGACAGCTGGACCGGGCGGGTCGGCTTCCGGGACATCACCGTGAACGTTGCCCCGGACAACGACGGTACGCCGTTCGTGCTGTCGGTGAACGGCAAGCCGATCTATGTGCGCGGCGCGAACTGGATCCCGGACGACGCGTTCGTCACCCGGTTGAACGCCGAGACGTACCGGACCAGCATCCAGGACGCCGTCGACGCCGGCATGAACCTGCTGCGCGTCTGGGGCGGCGGGATCTACGAGAGCGAAGCCTTCTACGACGTCTGCGACGAGCTGGGAATCCTTGTCTGGCAGGACTTCCTGTTCGCGTGCGCGGCGTACTCCGAGGAGGAGCCGCTGCGGAGCGAGGTCGAGGCCGAGGCGCGCCAGGCGGTCACGCGACTGAGCAAGCACGCCAGCCTCGCGGTGTGGAACGGCAACAACGAGAACATCTGGGGGTACGTCGAGTGGAGCTGGCGGGTCCCGCTGGCCGGACGGCCGTGGGGCGCCGGGTACTACCTCGACCTGCTGCCCAAGATCGTCGCCGAGCTCGACCCGCGGACGCCGTACTCCGCCGGTAGCCCGTACTCGTTCGACCAGTTCATCCACCCGAACGACGAGCGGCACGGGACCATGCACATCTGGGATGTGTGGAACCAGGTCGACTACACGACGTACCGCAAGTACAAGCCGCGGTTCGTGTCGGAGTTCGGCTTCCAGGGGCCGCCGGCCTGGTCGACGCTGACGTCGGTGGTGCACGACGCGCCGCTGGATCCCTACGGTTCGCAGATGCTGGTGCACCAGAAGGCCTTCGAGGGGAACCTCAAGCTCCAGCGTGGGCTTGGTGAGCACCTGCCGGTCTGGAAGGACATCGACGACTGGCACTGGACCACGCAGCTGAACCAGGCGCGTGCTGTTGCCTACGGCATCGAACACTTCCGCTCGCTGTTCCCGTTGAACACCGGCGCGGTGGTCTGGCAGTTGAACGACAACTGGCCGGTCGTCTCCTGGGCGGCCGTCGACGGGCACGGGATCCGCAAGCCGTTGTGGTTCGCGCTGAAGCGGGTGTACGCCGATCGCCTGCTGACCGTGCAACCGCGGGAGGACAAGCTGGTCGTTGCCGCGCACAACGACACGGACAACGCCTGGACCACCGAGGTGACGGTTACCCGACGGTCGACCGCCCGCGACGGTGAGGTGCTGGCCCGTGAGACCTTCACTCTGGAAGTGCCGGCTCGGTCGGCGAGCATCAGCGAACTTTCACAGTCTGTTGCGGTTACCTCGAACCCGACGAGCGAGTACCTCGAGGTGCGAGGCGCCGACGGCAGCACGGCGCACTGGTACTTCGCCGAGGACACCACCCTGGCGCTGGTGGCCGACGCCTATTCGACCATCATCACGAAGACCGACGGCGGGTACGACGTCACCGTGACGGCCACCGCGCTCGCCAAGGACCTGGCCCTCTTCCCGGACCGGCTGGACCCCGCGGCGCGGGTCGACTCGTGCTTGATCACGCTCTCGGCCGGCGAGACGCATACCTTCAAGGTCACGGGTGCGCTCGCCCCGCCCGAGGTCGGCGTACCCGTGCTGCGCTCGGCCAATGATCTGGTGAACTGATTTACGTCGAGACCTTGACTAAAGGTGTGACGGGACCGCTACTTGGGAGTGAAACCCCCTGGTCCCGCCCCACCTCGGAGGTCTTGCCGTCATGCGCTCCTTTGCCATCGTCCTGCTGAGCCTCACTTTCCTGCTGGTGGCTCCGACCACCGCATCGGCCGCTTTACCGGCCTGTCAGCACTTCTACACCGGGCCGATCCCCGACCGGCCGATCTCCGGCGGTCACGGCAACGGGACCACAGCACCGCCGTACGACGTCAGTGGTCGGCTGCCCGCACCGAGTGGGATCAGCGGCGGTCTGGGGGCGGACGGGAAGGTGACGTTCACGTTCAACCGGGTGGCCGGCGCGAAGGCATACCGAGCGTTCCGGAACGGCCAGGCGCTGCAGTGGATCAGCGACTGGGGCCAGCCGACGCTGCAGGTCACCGACGCGAGCCCGTGCGCCGGTGCGCACTACCAGGTGTACGCGATGTCGGCCGAGGACACTTCGGCGTCGTCGATCGGCCAGATCAGTACGTCGTACCGGCTCGACTCGTCCAACCACCTGGCGTCGTACCGGATGCCGGTCGGGACCACGCTGAACTACCGGGTGTCGGCGTACAACGACGTCGCGCAGACCGCGCTCGGCTACAACGCCGGCACCGGGATCTGCGCCGTGGACGCGCGCATCATCCCCTGGGGCACTCGCCTCTACGTCCCCGGCTACGGCCACTGCTACGCGGCCGACATCGGCAGCTGGATCAAGGACGACATCGTCGACGTCTGGTTCCCGCCGGGCCCGGACGCGGACAACTGGGGAATTCAGCGGCTGCCCCTGACCGTGGAGTGAGCGGACCGTTAGGCATACTGGGACATCGTGACCTGGGGGAAGCACGTAGCAGCCGGTGCTCTGGTGTTGACGCTTGTTGCGTGTAGCGACACCAGGCCGGTCGAAACGCCGCAGACCCGCGCGCCTTCGACGCCTGTGCGTACTGCGAAGCCGATCCGGCCGACCATCGCACCGGTGCAGGCCAAGCCTGGCGCCTCCACCAACGCGAAGCTCATGCCTGTGCTCGATCACGGGCCGCGGGACAGGAAGCAGATCGCGTTGACGTTCGACGCGGACCTGACTGCGCTGATGCGGAGGCGGTTGGTGTCCGGCAAGGTCAAGTCGTACTACAACAAGGCGCTGATCGACGAGCTGCACGCGCTGCACGTACCGGCGACCATGTTCCTGACCGGGATGTGGATGGAGCAGTACCCCGACGTCACCCGTCAGCTCACCAACGACCCGCTGTTCGAGCTGGGGACACACACCTACGACCACCGCGGTTTCACCAAGCATTGCTACACGTTGGGGACGGTGCCGCGCGACCAGATGCTCGCAGATGTACGGCGAGCGATAGTCGAGCTGGATCGCGTGGACCCGCACGCCACCAGGTGGTTCCGCTTCCCCGGTGGATGCTACGACACCACCGCGCTCCACGAGCTGGCCCCGGCCGGCGTAACCGCGGTCGGCCTGGACGTCCCAGGCGCAGACGGCTTCGCCAAGTCACCCCAACCCATCATCAAACAAGTCCTGGACCACGTACAGAACGGCTCGATCGTCGTCCTCCACATGCACGGCGGCGACAACGCCCCCTACACAGCCCAAGCCGTAGGCCCAATAGTCCGCGAACTCCGAGCCCGCGGCTACCACCTCGTCACAGTAACCCAACTAGTCAGCTAAGAAAGATGAGGCACAATCAGACTTGCGGCTGACCATCCAAGCCAGCCGCAACTCTAAACATCTCTTCTTTCTTTTGTTTTGATTTGCCTTCTGGTCAGTCGAGGTTGACTGCTACGTACTTGAGTTCCAGGTATTCGTCGATTCCTACGGTGCCGCCTTCGCGGCCGAGGCCGGATTGTTTTACGCCGCCGAAGGGGGCGGCCGGGTTGGAGACGATGCCCTGGTTGAGGCCGATCATTCCGGCCTCGAGGCGTTCGGACACCCGGAGTGCGCGGCTCAGGTCCTTGGTGAACAAGTAGGAGACCAGGCCGAACTCCGTGTCGTTCGCCATCCGCACGGCCTCGTCCTCGGTCTCGAACGCGGTCAGCGGCGCGACCGGCCCGAAGATCTCCTCCTTCTGCAGCCGCGCAGTCACCGGTACGTCGGCCAGCACCGTCGGCTGGAAGAAGTACCCGTTGCCCTCAGCAACAGAACCGCCGGTCAGCGGACGCGCGCCCTGGGCGATCGCGTCGGCGACCAGGTCGGCGACCTTGTCCCGTTGCTTGCCGTCGATCAGCGGACCGACGTCGACGCCCTCCTCCGTACCGCGGCCGACCTTGAGCCCAGCCATCCGCTCGGTCAGCCGGGACGAGAACTCCTCCATCACCGCCGAGTGCACGTAGATCCGGTTGGCCGACGTACAGGCCTCGCCGCCGTTGCGCATCTTGGCCAGCATCGCGCCGTCGACCGCCTTGTCCAGGTCGGCGTCCTCGAACACGAGCAGCGGCGCGTTCCCGCCGAGCTCCATGCTCGTCCGCAGTACCTGGTCGGCCGCCTGCTCGATCAGCTTGCGGCCGACCGGGGTCGAACCGGTGAAGGACAGCTTGCGGGCGCGACCGTCGCGGATCAGCGGCTCCATCACGCCGCCCGCATCGTTGGTGGTGACCACGTTCAGCACGCCAGCCGGAAGACCGGCCTCGGTCATCAACTCGGCCAGCTTGAGCATCGACAGCGGCGTCTGCGCGGCCGGTTTGATCACCATCGTGCAGCCTGCGGCGACGGCCGGTCCGATCTTGCGCGCGCCCATCGCCGCCGGGAAGTTCCACGGCGTGATCAGCAGGCACGGTCCCACCGGCTGGCGCATCAGCAGGAAGCGGCCCGATCCGTTCGGTGCGATCTGGTACCCGCCCTCGATCCGGACCGCTTCCTCCGCGAACCAGCGGAAGAACTCAGCCGCGTAAGCGATCTCACCCTTGGACTCGGCGACCGGCTTGCCCATCTCGAGCGTCATCAACAGCGCGAGGTCGTCGGCCCGCTCGGTCATCAACTCATAGGTACGGCGCAGGATCTCGCCGCGCTCACGTGGTGGAGTGGCGGCCCACTCCGCCTGCGCAGCAACCGCTGCGTCGAGCGCTGCCTTGCCGTCGGCCGGACTGGCATCCGCCACTTCGCAGAGCGTCGCACCGGTGGCCGGGTCCTCGACGGCGAGCGTCTTGCCGCCCTCGGCCGCTACCCACTTGCCTCCGATGAACAGCTCGGTCGGACACGCCTCGACGACTTCCCGCTCCGATGACATGGATCCGCCTCTCGTCTGGTTCGCAGTACCCAGATTAGGCGGTGGCTATCAGCGGGGGTGCGCTCCTCGGGACGGTCCGGACGATGCGGGTCAGGCCGGCAGCGACGGTGCGGAGGATCGCCGAGCGGATCAGTCCGTCGAAGGCCAGCGGGACGAGCATGACCTCGTCTGCCGTCGTACTCGCGACCAGTTCGCCCAGCTGGGCCGCCACCGTCGCACGGGAGCCGACGACGTACCCGTGGTCGTCCATCAGCCGTTCTGCGCGTCCACGCTCGCGACCGGTCAACGGCGGGTCCAGAAGCGCCGTCAGCTCGGCCGACGTGACACGTGGTCCCGCAGCGGCCAGCCGGGTCTTCACTCGGACGTACTCCGCGAACCGAGCCATGGCCTCTTCCTCGGAGTCGGCTGCGACCACTCCGGCCGTGACAGCCAGGTACGGCTGGACCTTCGGCCCTGTCGGCTCGAAGTGCTCGCGGTACGCCTCCACCGCGGCAGACGTCGCCGCGGCGGCGCAGTGGTGCGCCAGGAACAGAGGTAGTCCACGTACGGCGGCAGTCACCGCAGTGCGCGGATGATCGGCCAGCACGAAGACCGGCGGCGGCAGTCCGGCCAGCGACAGCCGTACGTCGCCGACCGGCACCCGTCCGGGCGTTCCGTCGCGCAAGAACCCGCACAGCTCGTCCAGCCGCTGTGCGAACGAGTCACGTGCCCCGCCGGCGAGTGCTGCCGCAGTACTAGGCGCAACAGTGCGCTGCTCTTCCACCCCCAGGTCGATACGACTCGGGTACGCCGCTGCGAGTGCGGCGAACTGCTCCGCGACGACCAGCGGTTGATGGTTGGTCAGCAGGACCCCGCCGGCTCCCAGGCGGATCCGGTCGGTCCGGGCGGCCAGCACTGCCGCGAGTACTGCCGGTGCTGCCCCGCCGACGCCTCGGACACCGTGCTGCTCTCCTAGCCAGAACCGGCGGTATCCGAGGTCGTCGGCGGCGAGTGCTACCTCTGCCGTTTCCCGGAGAGCGGCCGCAGCCGACTGACCGGGCAGCTGCGGTACAACGTCCAGCACAGAGTGGGCTGAGACGGGAAGTCCGGGAGCGACAGTGAGCACGCGCCCACCGTGACAGTGCGGACACGGTTCACACATGGGGATTCCACACCCAAGTTCCGGGCGGCGTGCCCCCATCCTCGACGGGCCGGCCGACACCCGAAAATGGGGGGTCGGAGCCCTTGCCGGGCCTGCTCCGCCACAGGCATCGTTCCCGGCGTGCCGACGGCCTTCCACCAAGGGCCGGCCGGCCCGGTCCGCTGCCGCGGGGTCGTCAACCCCCCAGTCGTCACCCCGCGGCAGACACCGATCGACACTCAGCTACGCCGACCCGGAACGGTGAAGAATATGGGGGCTGAGTACCCATGCCCGGGCCCTGCCCCCGATGGCAGCCTGAGCCCGTGCTCAACTCAGCGACCGCGGGAACGGCCCGGATCAGCCAGCGCAAGAGCTGGTGGTCGGCGGGCGTTCGACCGCACGAGTTGACCCACTCCGCGCCGGCCTGGGCCGAGTACGTGGAGCGCAGCACCTCTCTCCCACCGAGCGCGCCTGTCGCCGGTCGAGACCCTGCAGGGACCGGTGTCATTGGCGGCTACACGTCAGGTGGAGCGGCCGCGGCAACGGATGGGTCCGGCACGGACTGGCGGCAGGCGCTCATGCGTTGCCTGGAACCGCTGCTGGACTCGGCTCGCCGGGACCTGGCCGCGGCCGGGCACACCGGCGTACTCGCCGAGCAGTTCCTGCAGCGGTTAGGACTCCGCCTGGTGAAGCTGGCAGCCCGCACGCTGGTCCTGGAGCTCGCCCGGGCCCGAGACCGCGGCGAGCTGGCCGGCGACACCCCGGCCGCCAGGTTCCTCGACTTCACCGACCGGCTCGTCGGAGGAAGCGAGCTGGCGGAGTTCCTGGCCGCGTACCCGGTACTGGCCCGGGTCCTGGGCGAATCGTGCCGACAGGGCGTGGAGGGTCACCTCGAGCTGCTGGCCCGACTCGCCGAGGACCGTGAGTCACTCGTCACCGGACTGCTCGGCGGCCGCGACCCCGGCGCACTGACCTCGATCGACCCCGGCGGCGACCCCCACCGGGGCGGTCGATGCACCGCGATCCTCACCTTCGCGGACGGCCGGCGGCTGGTCTACAAGCCCCGGTCCCTGGAGCTCCACCAGCACTTCAACGCCTTCGTGGACTGGCTCAACGCGAAGACCGCGCTGGACATCCGCACGGCCCGCCTGCTGACCCGGGACGGTTACGGCTGGCTCGAGTACGTCGTGCACGAGCCGTGCGAGGACTTCGGCGGCGTACGGCGGTTCTACCACCGGCAAGGCGCCCTGCTCGCCCTCCTGTATGTGCTCGACGGCACCGACATGCACTTCGAGAACCTGATCGCCGCCGGTGACCAGCCGGTGCTGGTGGATGTCGAGACGTTGTTCCACCCGACTCATCTGCCGGTGACCGCGTTGGGCCAGGATCCGGCGTACCGAGCGTTGCTCGGCTCGGTGTACCGCACCGCGCTGCTTCCACTGCTCGTGTCGGGCGAGTACGGACTTGCGGACGTGTCCGGCCTCGGCGGCGACGGCGAGTCGACCGCGCCGATGAGCGTGGTCGACTGGGCGGACGCCGGGCTGGACTCGATGCATCTGATCCGTCGCCCCGGACAGACCACCGTCGCCGCCAACCGGCCGATGCTCGGCGCGGCGATGGTCGAGCCACGCGAGCACGAGATTGCTGTGCTGACAGGGTTTCGGGCCGCGTATGAGGCGATCGCCCGGCACCGCGAGGAGTTCCTCGGCCCGGACGGACTGCTGGCGCGCTGCGCCTCGGACCAGCTCCGGTTCGTGCCGCGCTCCACGAGTCTGTACAAGGGTCTGCTGGACGAGTCGACCCACCCGGACGCACTGCGCGACGCAGCCGGCCGGAGTCAACTGCTCGACCTGCTGTGGGATGCGGACGAGTCGCTGCACGCGATCGTGCCGCACGAGCTGGCGGACCTGTGGGCAGGCGACGTACCGCTGTTCACCGCACGACCCGACAGCCGGGACGTGTGGTCCTCCGACGGCACCCGGATCGCCGATGTCCTCGCTACTACAGGCCTTGCGGCCGTGGAGACGAAGATCGCGAGCCTCGGGGATGTCGACGAGGATCGGCAGGCCTGGCTGATCACCGCGTCCCTGGCTACCCGCCCGGAGCCGATCAAGCACGTCAGCAAGTCGACGCGACAACACCTCGGCACGACCGACGCCGACCCCGACCAACTGCTCGCCGCGGCCACAGACATCGCCGACGAGATCGTCGCGCGGGTGATCGGTGAGACCGGCGGTGCGGCCAACTGGCTCGGTCTCGAACTGCTTGACGACCACCACTGGGCTGTCCGTTCCATGGGCGCCGGCCTGTCCAACGGCTACACCGGTACGGCGCTCTTCCTCGCGCAGGTCGGCGTACTGACCGGTGCGGACAAGTACTGCGAGTTGGCGCGCGACGCGATCCGTCCGATCCCGCGCGTGCTCACAGCCCTGGCCGGCGACCTCGAGTCCGCTCAGCTCGTCGGACCGGGCTTCCACGGACTCGGTGGCATCAGCTACGGCCTCAGCCGGCTGCAAGCACTCCTCGGCGACTCCGGCCTGACCACCTGGCTGGCCGCCTCACTGGAGCTCACCGAGCAACTCGTGCTCAACCCCGACGAGTTCCCGTCGTACGTCGAGGGCGCGGCCGGCGGACTGGCCGCGATGCAAGCAATAACAGAACTTCCGGCCGCCGGCCGACTGGCCGAGCGGTATGCGGATCACCTGGTCACCACAGTCGAGAGCGGCCTCCGTGGCCGAGTAGCAGCGGAACACGGCTTCGCTCGCGGCTTCCAGGGAATCGCATGGACCCTCGGGCAGTACGGCGTACCTGGTGACAGGTACCTGGATGCCGCCCGGACAGCAGCCGACCTGGACCGGCGGAACGCACCCGCCGGCCACGGCTGGTGTTCGGGCGACACCGGGACAGCGCTCGCCCGGGCGGCGGCCGGAGTACCAGCGGATCTCGACAGCTATCTGAGGGCCGCGGCAGAACGCCCGGTGCTCGCCGACCTCAGTCTGTGCCACGGCGAGCTCGGCGCGGTGGAGTCACTGATGTGGCTCGCCGCACGTGAGTACCCAACTGCAGAGGCGGCACGACGACGTCGTGCCGGGTTGGTGCTCGCGGCAGTACAGCAGTACGGACCGCAGTGCGGAACACCACGAGCCGTACCGTCTCCAGGCCTGCTGACCGGTCTGGCAGGGATCGGGTACGGCTTGCTCCGCCTTGCGTTCCCCGAACGGGTTCCGTCCGTGCTGTTGCTCGAACCAACCGCCGGGTCGAGGTGTGGCACAGCGCCGACGCCCACACAGTGACAAGGGGAACAGCATGACCGCCCAGCAGCACCACGATGTTCAGCCCGAGACCACCGCCGACCTGCAGACCACCGCACCGGAACACACCGACCCGCTCGGCCCGATCACCTTGCCGACGCGGTACAAGGTCGGCGCGCGGGCGATGGCCCTGGTCGGGACCGTCGGCCTGAGCGCATTGGCGGCGGCCGTGGTCGCAGCCCCCGACGGCCTGCCGTGGGGAACGATCTAGGTCCGACGACCTGCTGGAAGACACCAGCGAACGTTTGACGGAGTGGCCGGCCGCTCATCCCGAGCGGTCGGCCCTCGGTCGACTGTCTGCGGTGGCAACCATCAGTCGTTACAGTTGGCAACCATGCAGACCCGTTCGCCTACCGTGGTCGGCAGAGACCGGGAGATCGAGAGCCTTCACCGCCTGCTGGCCGATGCCGGTGGCAGGCGCGGTGGTGCGATCTTCCTGGTCGGCGAGCCCGGCATCGGCAAGAGCCGGCTGGCCGCGACGGCAACCACCCAGGCCCTCGACAGCGGCATGACGATGCTGCGCGGACGGGTCGGGGCGATCGGCACGATGGTTGCGTTCCGCCCGTTCACCGAGGCGCTGCTCTCGTTGATCCGGCGCGGCGAGATGCCTACGACGGAAGGGCTCGGGCCGTACCGGCAGGTGCTCGGCCGGCTGGTTCCGGACTGGGACGACGGCACTGCCCACGACACCGCTGCGTCACCTGTCGTGCTCGGAGAGGCAGTATTGCGGTTGCTCGCGCTGGTCGGCCGGGAGCGAGGGTGCCTGCTCGTCCTCGAGGACCTGCACGGCTCCGACCCGGAGACGCTGGCAGTGATCGAGTACTTGCTCGACAACCTCGAGGACCAGCCGATCGCGCTCGTGGCGACGATGCGTTCCGAGACCTGTGCGGCGTACGAACTGGCACGGCTGTCGGCGCAGCGCGGCGCGGCCGAGCTGATCGAGCTGCAACCGCTCGGCCGGAGTGAGGTTGCGGAGCTCACCGCGGGATGTCTGGAGGTGCCCGTCAGCGGCGTGCCGGCGCAACTCGCGGATCAGCTGTGGAACGACAGCGCCGGAATCCCTTTCATCGTTGAGGAACTGCTGCAGGAGGCGAGCCGCAGCGGACAGCTGGTGGCCGGGCCGGACGGCAGCGTGCAGGTCGTCGACGACCTGCACACGAACGTGCCGCCCGCGGTCGTGCGGAGCATCAGCAGCCGTACCGCGCAGCTCGGGCCGCAGTCGCGGGACATCCTGGTGCTGGCGGCTGTGATCGGGCACCGGTTCCCACTGAGCGTCGTACGCCAGGCGACCGGCACGGACGAACGATTGCTGCTGGCAACACTCCGGGCCGGCGTCGCCGCGCAACTGGTCGGTCCGGACGAGCCGGTACCGGACTGGTACGCGTTCCGGCATCCGCTGACCGCCGAATCGCTGCTCGCCGGTCTGACACCGACCGAACGGGCCACCTTGGCCGGGCGCTGCGCGGACGCGGTCGAGGAACTGCATCCCGGCCTGCCCGGCGAGTGGTGCCCGATGGTCGCCGAGCTCGCCGAGACCGGTGGCGACGCCCTGCGCGCCGGGCGGTTGTTCGCGCTGGCCGGACATCGGTCGTTCGACGACGGCTCGGCCGGGTCCGCGGTCAACCTGCTCGACCGCGCGAATACCCTGCTCGCCGCCGATCCCGACATCGATCACCGGGCCGACGTGCTGGGCTCGCTGTTGCTCGCGCTGAGCGCCACCGGAACCTTCGAGCAGATCGCCGCACACGCCGCGACGGTCGACGAGATGGCGGACCGCAACCTCGACAGTCGCAAGGTTGCCGCGCTGCACGTCCAGCTGGCGAACGCCGAGATGATGGCCGGTCGCTGGTCGGCCGCACTGGCTCATGTCGCGACCGCCCGGTCCCTGCTCGGCAGCGACGCCGGGGACGCCGACCTCGCACCCGTCGACGTGGTCGCCGCCAACCTCGAGCTCGCCCGCAAGAGCCCCCGCCGGATCGAGGCCGCGACCGAGCTGGCCACCCGCGCGGCCGCGGCGGCCGAACGCGCGGAGCTGCCCGAGGTGGCCTGCGAAGCGCTGCAGCTGCTCGGGATCCTGGCCCGCGAACACGACCTCGACCAGTCGATCGACTACTTCCACCGGGCCCGGCAGATCGCCGAGGACCACGGGATGACCTTCCAGCGGGTCAGCTCGCACTTCTTCCAGGCCGGCACCATCTGCCTGGCGAACGGCAGCATCATCGAGCTCGAACGAGCCCGGCAACAGGCACTGCGGATCGGTGCGATCCCATTGGTCTACGAGGTGGACGGCGTCCTCGGCCAGCAGGCGATCCTGCGGGCCGAGTACCAGCGGGCCGCCGAGATCATCGACGAGTGTCTCGAGGTCACGCGGCGGCTGCGGCTGGGCCGGTCGGCGACGTACTTCCTGGCCACCAAGGCAATCCTGGAAGCGCACCAGGGCCGCCGCTCCGCGATGGAGGCGACGCTGGCCGAGGCCGCGAACTGGGGTGGCGAGCGGGCGTCGTACGAGCTGCCGTACTCCTACGGACTGGCCCGGACCTTCTGCGCACTCCTGGAGGAGAACCGCGAACTGGCCGACTCCGAGCTGGCGCAGGCGCTCGCGTACGACGCTCAGAACCCGACCACCCTCCATACGTCCGGGAAGAACGGTCTGGCGCTGCTGCTCGGCGTGCTGTCCGGGCGGAACGGCTGGGCGCACTTCGAAGCGGTCACCGCGACCGCAGCCAGTGGCATGCGGTGGAACAAGCAGTTCGTCCAGCTCGCGCACGCCGTACTGCTCGGGCGGGACGGTCAGGTCGAGGCGGCGAACGCGATGGTGCGGGAGGCGATGGAGACCGCGTCGCTGTTTCCGCTGGCGTGGAACCTCGGTCTGCGGATGGTGGCCGAGCCGGCACACGCCGACGGGTGGGGTGAGCCGGTGGCGTGGTTGCGGCAGGCCGAGGACTACTTCCACAACGCCGGCATCCAGCCGGTCGCGAGTGCGTGCCGCAGTCTGATGCGGCAGCTCGGTGCGACCGTGTCACAGCGCCGGAACGGTTCGGAGCAGGTGCCGGCACACCTGCGGCAGCTCGGGATCACCACCCGGGAGTACGAAGTCTGCCGGCTGCTCGTGGACCGGATCGGCAACAAGTCGATCGCGTCCCGGCTGCACATCTCGCCACGCACGGTTGAGAAGCACGTGGCGAGCCTGATGACCAAGACCCAGCAACCGGACCGGGAGGCACTGAGCAGTTTCGCCCGCACCGCACTCCAGGGCTGAGTCTGGAGCCGACCCGATTCCGGGCAGCGATGCGTGTGCTGGAACATCTGGCACGTGTTGGGTGATAGTTGTCGACTCACGCATCGGCATCCGCCACCCGACGCGGCCAGTGGACAGTATTTACGAACGCTCGCTATCTATACTGTGCGAGTGGCAGGCAAGGGGTCGGACATGAGCAAGGGAACGGTCGGCGGCGGCGGTACGACGATGCTGCGGCGGATCAATGTCGCCTCGGTCCTGGATGCGGTCCGACGATCCGCGCCGGCACCGTTGCGCGTCGCTGAACTGGTCGAGCGGACCGGCCTGGCCAGGCCGACGGTCGCACAGGCCGTCGACGAGTTGCTCGACGCCGGTTGGCTGCAGCAGCACGGGCCCGATTCCGCGGACCGGTCGCTCGGTCGCCCGGCGATCCGCGTCTCTTTGCGCGGCCGTGCCGCGCCGGTGCTCGGCCTCGACGTCGGCCCGCACCGCGTGACCGTCGGCGTCTCCGACCTGGCCGGCCGCAAGCTGTCCCTGGTACGCCGCTCCGGACCGGGCTGGACCGCGCAGGAGCTGCTCGGCGTCATCGGCGAGGTGATCACCGAGGCGCTCGCGGAGGCCGAGGTGCCGGCCGAGGATGTGGCCGCTGCGGTCGCCGCGAGCCCCGGCATCGTCGACGAGCACACCGGACGGGTTCAGCTGGTCCCCAGCGTGCCGGGCTGGTCGGCGATCGACCTGATCAAGCACGTCCGTGGGCTGCTCGACTGCCCGGTCATGCTGGACAACGACGCCAACCTGGCCGCGCTGGCGATCGCTGCCGCGCGAGGTGGCACCGGCACGCTGCTGGCCGTCCAGTGGGGCGAGCGGCTCGGTGCCGGCATCGTCATCGACGGCCGGCTGCACCGGGGCACCGGAGCGGCCGGTGAGATCGGCTTCATCGCCACAGGTCCGGATGACGTGATCAACCCCGAGGACAGCCGCGGACCGCTCGAGCGTGCCGTTGGCTCGGAGGCAATCGCCGCACTCGGACGTCAAGCCGCGCTGGACCACCCGGAGTCGCGTTTGGCCGAGCTGGGCGGCGACCAGCTCGACACCGCGGACGTGTTCGCGGCTGCGGCGGATCGTGACCCGGTCGCGCAGGCCGTCGTACAGCAGGTCGCGCGGTCGTTCGCGCGCGCACTGGCTCCGTCCATCCTGGTGCTGGACCCGACAGCAGTCGTCATCGGCGGCGGTGTCGCGCGCGCAGGCGCCGTGCTGCTCGACGCGATCTCCGACCAGCTGCGCCTGCTGACGCTCAACCACCCGAAGCTGGAGCTCTCCGCGCTGGCCGAGGACGCGGTGGTCACCGGCGCGATGCGCATGGCCCTGGACGAGGTGTGGCAGCGCAAGCTCCCCACCCCCGCCATGACCAGCACTACCTAGGCCCCTTCACCACCTTCGCCCCGGGCGCACCGCACCAACATGTGTAGGTGAGCTCGTACAACACGTGTCCCGCCAGGTCGATCCGGCGATCCAGTCCGTTCACCATGGTGAGCGGCAGCAGCGTGCGCCGGTCACACACCGAACAGGTGATGACGATCATCGCCGGCCCCACGTGTACATGCGGCCGGCGTAGAGCCGCCAGATCAGGCGCGAGTGTTCCCGCACGTCGTCGAGAAACCACCGCCACCGCAGACTTCGGCTCACCTGCATCTGATCGCTCATTGTGCACATCCGCTACGGATCATCACTGCCACGACTGTTTCAGTAGAATGAGCGTAGAGCATCCGGTCCGCGGAGCGGAAGGGGTTTACCGCAGTACGGCGGCGGCGACCGCGTCCGGCCGGTCGAGGTGGACCAGGTGGGCCGAGTCGGGGAGCACCTCGACCGTGCCGCCGAGCTTGTCGGCCAGGCGGCGCTGGCCCGCGAGCCAGCGGGTGGCGGTGAAGCGGGAGCTGCCGCCGGTCGCGACGAGCAGCGTGGTCGGAGCCAGCGCGCCGACCGGTCCCGCGACCAGCTTCTGCACTTCGGCGGCCAGCTCCCAGCTGCCCGCCAGCTCGTCCCAGAACAGCAGCCACGACGAGTCCGCGCCGTACCTGCTCCTTGCCGTTGCCTTCGACAACAGGTCGTGGTTCGACATGCTGCCGACGCGGACGCTCAGCCGGCGCAGTCCCGTACCGATCACGCTCGGCAGGCCGAGCCGGCCGAGGAACCGTGCCAGCGCCCGCACCGCCCGGTCACCACGCGTGCCCGGGTAGAACGCACGCCATCCGGTCTCCGAGGTCAGACTGGTGTCGACCAGCACCAGTCGGGTCACCTCGAGCGGCCGGGTCAGCGCCCACCGCAGTACGGCGAGTCCGCCGATCGAGTGCCCGATCAATCCGATCTCCGCGTTGGACGGTACGTCGGCAGCCGCGCGCAACGCATCCACATCGGACGTGATCGGCGTGAGCCACGGGTCGATCACGCGGACGTCCTCGTCCGGCAACAGCTCGACGACCCGGGCGAACTCCTCCGGAGTCTCCGCCAGGCCGGGCACCACGATCCAGATCACGGTCATCGAGAGAAAGCTTGCCTCAGACCTGGTAGCAAAGTCCCCAACATTAAGCAGAACAGCACGGTAGAAGCGCGTTGCAGGATGCCCGGCGCAGTGACCTCCTGGCCACTCAGCGTCTCGTACGCGACCACGGACCCGAGCCAGACCTGCGTGACCAGGACTCCACCAGCCAGTACGGCGAGCAGTTTGCTCCACCAACCGCCCCAGCCACGGCGGCGCAGTGCCACCAGAGCGAAGACGGCCATGGCAATCGTGCCGGCGCCGGCAATGGTCGAGGTGGCCTCGTGTAACACCAATGCGGCACCGGCCTGCCCGTTCGCCTCGCTTGCACGGCACGCAGCACTCGCCGACGGTGCGCAGTCCATCGGCGAGAACGAGTCGAACATCGTCCCGAATGCGAAGACCGCAGTACTGATCAGCAGCCAGGTCAACTCACGACTCCGGCGGGCGAGGAAGACCGCGAGCAGCGTCAGCACGCTGCTGGACAGGTCCATCGCCCGGCCGTACAGGCTGGTCGACTGGTCCCGAGCGCTGAGCTCACTGAGGAACGACGTGTGGACGTTCAGCGGGAACCCGGCCGCCGCCTCCAGCAGCAGACTGCAGTAGAGCACGGCGGCGGCCAGCAACAGGTTGCGGACCGGGCGGTACGGGACGGAGTCCATGCCAGTCAGGGTGGCATGACAACCAAAGTATCGGCTGTGGCGTCAGGGGTACGGTCGAGGTAGTGCTAGGTCGACCGAAGTCTCAGCGAACTAATGGGATGATCGGCTGGTGCGGTCGGAACAAGCAGTAGTGATACCGGTGTGGCAGCACCGGGCCGCGGTCTGGGTGGGCCGCGTCGTCGTGCTTGCCTCGGTGTGGTCCTTCGTTGCGATCCCGCTGCACATCGGTGCGCCGGTCCTCGTCAAACACGTGGACATGGCGTTCGATTTCGTCGGCATCCCGGCCGGCCACACGTTCTTCTCCGCCGTCTACCTGGCGGTGGTCGGCAGCGCGTTGCTGCGCGGTAAGCGAGCCGCGCTGCTGTGGGTACTGTGGGTCTTCGAAGCGCTATGGCTCCTCGGGCTGACCACGTACATCGCGTTCAGCACCGTCCGGCTGAGCAGTCCCAGCGACACCGAGTGGCTGTCCGACCTGGACCGCACCACGGTCGAAGACCTCGAGTGGGCCATCGTCCAGTGGGTCGTCGTCGCCGCGATCATCGTGTTGTTGTGGAAGATCCGCGGTGCTTTCCCGGCCCGCCTCGCACCCGGGACGCGTCGGCTCGCGGTCGGCGCGCTGGTCTTCGGCATGCTGATCTCGATCGCGGTCAGCATCACGCTCACCCAGATCTTCCCGCGAACGCTGGAGGGTCAGCGACAGAAGATCGGCTGGGCCATCGTCGCCGCCCTCGGCCAGTCCCGGAGCAAGCTCGGCGGGCACGAAGGGCACGGCTGGGTCGGCCTGTCGGTCGGCGCGATCTCGGCGGCCTCGCTGGTGATCGCGTTCTGGATCTTCCTCCGCTCGGTCCAGCGCGTCCGGTACCTCACCCAGCCCGAGGAGCTCGAAGTACGACGGCTCCTGCTGCTGCACGGCGAGCGGGATTCGCTCGGATACTTCGCCACCCGCCGCGACAAGGCGGTCGTCTTCTCGCCGGACAACGACGCCGCGATCGCCTACCGCGTGGTCAACGGCGTCAGTCTCGCGAGCGGTGATCCACTCGGCGATCCGGTCGCCTGGCCGGCCGCGATCCAACGCTGGCTCGCCGAGGCCAGGCGGTACGGCTGGTCCCCGGCGGTCCTGTCCGCGAGCGAGGAGGCGGCCCGGGCGTACGTCGACGCGGGTCTGCGCGCGTTGTCGATGGGTGACGAGGCGATCATCGATGTCGCGGACTTCACCCTCGAAGGCCGGACGATGCGCCCGGTGCGGCAGGCGGTGACGCGCGTACAGCGGGCCGGGTACCACGCGGAGGTTGTGCGGCACGGGGATCTGTCGCCGGAGACGTTGTCGCAGTACGTGCATCTGGCCGAGCGGTGGCGGGGCGCGCGGACCGAGCGAGGGTTCTCGATGGCGCTCGGACGGCTCGGCGATCCGGCCGATGCGCGGTGTGTGATGGTCATCGCGCGGGACGCCGACGGCGTCGTCCGCGGGCTGTTGTCGTTCGTCCCGTGGGGTGTGCGGGGTGTGTCGCTGGACCTGATGCGGCGCGACCCGGAGTCCGCGAACGGGTTGATGGAGTTCATGGTCACCTCGCTGATCGAGGCGGCCCGCGATCTCGGCGTACACCGGATCTCGCTGAACTTCGCGATGTTCCGGGAGATCTTCAGCGATGCGGAGCGGGTCGGCGCCGGTCCGGTACTGCGCCTGACCAACGCGCTGCTCACCGGCGCCTCGCGCTTCTGGCAGCTGGAGAGTCTGTACCAGTCGAACGAGAAGTACCTGCCGCGCTGGTCGCCGCGGCTGATGTGCTACTCACGCGGTGCGTCGCTCGCGCAGGTCGTGCTGGCGGCCGGTACGGCGGAGGGCTTCCTGCCCGCGCCCCGGCCGTGGACCCGCGTCGACAGCGTCGAAACGGCCGAGCGGCACGCGATCATGGCCGCGGACGGTCGTGCGTTCGCCACCGCCGTCCGCGAGCAGGAAGAGGAACTGCTGCGGCCGGCGTTGCCGGAGCGCAGGCTGACCGAGCAGGAGCAGATCCGGCGGACCAAGCTGACCGAGCTCGTTGCCGCAGGCATCGATCCGTACCCGGTGAGCGTGCCGCGGACCGAGACGCTCGAGCGGGTGCGGGAGCTGTATCCGAACCTGCCGCCGGATCATCACACCGATCACCTGGTGTCGGTGACCGGGCGCGTGATGCGGATGCGGAACCACGGCGGGCTCGCGTTCGCGCAGTTGCAGGACGGGTTGACCCAGCTGCAGGTGATGTTCACGGCCGAGGCGTGCGGCGACGTACCGCTCGAGCAGTGGCGGCGATTCGTCGACATCGGCGACCACGTCAGCGTGACCGGCGAGGTGGTGACGAGCCGGCGCGGGGAGCTGTCGATCGCGGCGACGTCGTGGGTGATGGCGGCCAAGTGCCTGCATCCGCTGCCGGACAAGCGGAAGGGTTTCACCGATCCCGAGGCGCGGGTGCGGCAGCGGCACATCGACCTGGTGATGAACCCGGACTCGCTGCGGATGATGCAGCAGCGCAGTGCCGCCGTACGAGCGATCCGCAACGGCTTCGAGACGCGCGGGTTCATCGAGGTCGAGACGCCGATGCTGCAGGCGGTGCACGGCGGCGCGAACGCGCGTCCGTTCGCCACCCACATCAACGCCTACGACACCGAGCTGTTTCTCCGGATCGCGCCGGAGCTGTTCCTGAAGCGGCTCAGCGTCGGCGGCATGGGCAAGATCTTCGAACTGAACCGGAACTTCCGCAACGAGGGCGCGGACGCGACCCACAATCCGGAGTTCACCTCGGTCGAGGCCTACCAGCCGTACGCCGACTACCACGTGATGCGCGAGCTGACCCGTGAGCTGCTGATCGAGGCCGCGACCGCGGTCTTCGGCAAGCCGGTGGTACGCCGGGCCGACGGCGAGATCGACATCTCCGGCGAGTGGCCCGTCGTCACCGTCCACGATGCCGTCGGCCAGGCGGCCGGCACGGACGTCGATGCGGGCACCCCGGTCGAGCGACTGCGCGAGATCTGCGCGGAGCACGGCGTGCACACGACGTTCGAGATGTCGGCCGGTGAGCTGGTGCTGGAGCTGTACGACGAGCTCGTCGAGCCGAACACGACGTTCCCGACGTTCTACACCGACTTCCCGCTGGAGACCTCACCGCTGACCCGCAACCACCGCTCCGATCCGCGACTGGCCGAGCGCTGGGACCTGGTTGCCTTCGGCGCCGAGATCGGTACGGCGTACTCCGAGCTGGTCGACCCGGTCGAGCAGCGACGGCGCCTGACCGAGCAGTCGTTGAAGGCGGCCGCGGGCGATCCCGAGGCGATGTCGCTGGACGAGGACTTCCTGTCGGCACTCGAGTACGCGATGCCGCCGACCGGCGGTCTGGGCATCGGCGTCGACCGGGTGATGATGATGCTGACCGGCCAGAACATTCGAAGCACGTTGGCGTTCCCGTTCGTACGTCCCGCCCCTAGGGACTGACGGGTACCCTTACTGCTTCAGGGGTGAGGGGCGAGGTGGGGGTGGGGATGAGGCGCTGGGCTGCGCTTTGTGTTGGGGTGGGACTGCTGGCGGGGTGCGCCGCGAAGCCGGGGCCTTCGCCGACTGCTCCGTCGGCTCCGGCCAGTGCCGTACCGGCGCCGGCGTCGTCGGTTCCGCCCGCGGGGCCGTTGGATACGGCGGCGTACCAGGCCGAACTGACCCGGATCGACCAGGTACTGGCCGGACCGGCCTCGAGGCTGACGCGCGTCCGCACGGCCGAGGGACTGAGTGACGCCATGAATACGCTGGCGGAGACACTCAACACGGTCTCGGTGCGGCTGGCCGCGATCAAGGTGACACCGCGACTCGACGCAGCCCACTCCTTGCTGCAGGTGCGCATCGGCGTGGCCGCTACCCAGCTGACCGGCCTGGCGGACGAGACCGAGGACGACGCGCGGTGCGGAGGCGTCGCGTACACCTCGCAGAATGTCCAGCGTCAGCTGCGCACCAATCTCAGCTCCGCTCTCACGCTGCTGCAACAGCTCAAGCTGACCTTCGGCAAGACGCTGCCCGACCCCGGTCCCGCACCGGAGCAGGTTCGCCCGGACAGCGGCGATGTCCTGGCTCGGCGGGGTCCGGACGGAACCGGACAGCTCAAGATCACCAACGGCACGGCGAAGGACGTCGCGGTCTCGATCGTCACCGACGGCCAGCCGCCCGGCCGCCCGCAGGTGATGATCTACATCCGGGCGACCAAGTCCACCGCCGTGAAGGGGATCGGCGGCGCCTACCACCTCTACTTCAAGAGCGGCACCGACTGGGACCCGGACAAGCGCAAGTTCCGCGCGGACTGCGCCTTCAAGAAGTTCGACCAGACCTTCGGCCGCAACCAGGGCTGGCAGGTGAACCTGCAGCCCATGCGCGGCGGCAACGCCGACACGACCGAGGTCGAGGCCTACTGACCTAGAGCCCCAGCTTGTCCAGGAGGCCGCCGAGGAGACCGCCGAGGCCGCCACCACCGGGGGGATCGGGTGTGGTGGGCGGGCTGGTCGGGGTGCTGCTGGTCGGCGGCGGCTCGGTCGGGGTGGACGTCGTCGGTCGCCGGCTGGGCACGGTGGTCGGGTGGGCGCTCGGCAGCGTGGTCGCCGCGGTCGGCGGCACAGTCGGCGGCACGGTCGGTGGCCGCTCGGTCACCACCGTCGTCGGCCCGGTCGTCTCCAGGATCTGCGGGGTGGGCGTACCGGCGGTGATCGCGCGATAGCCCGTCGTCGTCAGACCGGTCGGCAGCTGGACCTCGCCCGGCTTGGTTGCTGTCGGCAACTGCGTCGGTACGGCGCTGGGCGTCGTACCCGAGGACGGCACCGCGGTGCGCGGGATCGCCGGCAGGTTCTGCGTCGGCCGGCCGGGCTCGATCCCGGCGACCGGGCTGGCCGGTTGCGGCCCGCGGCCCCAGAACCCGAGCAGAACGAGCACGAGGCAGCCGAGCAGCAGTAGGCAGGCGCCGGCTGCCGCCTGCCGACGGCGCCGCGGGTTCTGCCAGGGCGGGCGGCGGGAGGCCGTGGCAGAGATGGGCTTCACAAGGCCCGCAGGTTATCGGTCGAAGAGTCGATTCAAACAGCCCTTGGAAGAAATTGAACGAAAGAACTGCAGATTCCAGTAATTACGAACCGCCTACGCGACCGTAGGAATGCAGTGCGTTAGCTGACTGCTCAGGTCAGCGCCTGCAGGCCGATGACGGACAGCAGCCGCAGCTTTTCGGCCGCGTCCGTATTCGGCGCGGCGGTGTACACGACCATGCGCAGATCGCTGCCCGGGACCGCGAGCACGTCACAGTCGATCGTGAACGCACCGACCTCGGGATGCCGGATCGTCTTCTGCTCGGACCGGTGGAAGCCGACGACCGGCTGGTCCCACAGCCGCGCGAAGTCCTTGTCCCGGGCGCGAAGCTCGTCGATCAGCGTCCGGAGGTCGGGGTCGTGCGGGTAGCGTGCGAGCGATGCCCGCAGATCCGTCACCATCGCGGTCCGGAAGTCCCGCTGCTGCTCAGGTGTCTGTACGACGCGATCGCCGGGCGCGACGAAGTGGCGGTAAATGATGTTGCGGTCCCGCCCGCGCCATTCGGACGGATCGCCGATCACGGCGGCGAACAGCGGGTTCCAGGTGATGATCGTCCAGGCGGCGTCACACACGCACAGCGGTGCGCCGTCGAGCTGGTCGACGATCCGCTGCACACCGGGCGGGATGTACGCCGACAGCCGGCCGGGCGACGGCTCGACCTCGCCCGCGAGCACGAACAGATGGTTGCGCTCGGCATCGGACAGCCGCAGCGCCCGGGCCAGCGCGGTCAGCACCTGCGCGGACGGTGAGTCCGACCGGCCCTGCTCGAGCCGGACGATGTAGTCGACCGACAACCCGGCGAGCTGGGCCAGCTCCTCGCGCCGCAGCCCCGGCGCGCGCCGCTTTCCACCAGCAGGCAGTCCGACCTGCTCCGGGGTCACGCGATCGCGCCAGGCGCGCAGCGTCCTACCGAGCTCAGCCATACCCCCAGTATTCCGCGCCGACTCCCCGGAAGCCTGGTACTGCCATTCCCTAGGACATCGCGGGTACTACCTGGGCGAAGTCGGCGGCGGGAGGGTGAAGGCATGACCACGACACTCATCACCGGGGCGAACAGAGGCCTCGGGTACGAAACCGCCAGGCAGCTGATCGCGGCGGGCCACACTGTCTACCTCGGCGCCCGCGACCCCGAACGCGGCAAACAGGCAGCCGCGGACCTCGGAGCGCAGTACGTCCAGTTGGACGTCACGAGCGACGAGTCCGTCGACGCGGCTGCGCAGCAGCTGGATTCACTCGACGTGCTGATCAACAACGCCGGCATCCCCGGTCCACGCAAGGAGATCCGGGATCTGACCGCCGACGTCTTCCGCGAGGTCTTCGAGCTGAACGTGTACGGCCCGGTGCGAATGATCCACCGCTTCCTGCCGCTGCTCGAGCGCAGCGACAACCCCGTCATCGTGAACGTCTCGAGCGGTCTCGGCTCGATCGCCACGGCGGTGGATCCGGACGTGGTGAGCAACGTGCCCGTCTGGGTACCCGCGCCGGCGTACGGCTCTTCGAAAGCAGCGCTCAACATGCTGACGGTGCAATACGCGCGGCAGCTGCCGAACCTGCGGATCAACACCGTCGACCCGGGCTACACCGCGACCGACTTCAACGGCCACAGCGGCTACCAGAGCGTCGAGGAGGGCGCGGAGATCATCGTGCGGCTCGCGCAGATCGATCAGACCGGCCCGACCGCGGAGTACCTGAGCCTGCACGGCACCGTGCCGTGGTGATCAGAGCAGCGATCAGCACTCGATGACGTTGACGGCCAGGCCGCCGCGGGACGTCTCCTTGTACTTGATCTTCATGTCGGCACCGGTCTCGCGCATGGTCTTGATGACCTTGTCGAGCGTGACCACGTGGACGCCGTCGCCGTGCATCGCCATCCGGGCCGCGTTGATCGCCTTGACCGACGCCATCGCGTTCCGCTCGATGCACGGGATCTGCACCAGGCCGCCGACCGGGTCACAGGTCAGCCCGAGGTTGTGCTCCATCGCGATCTCGGCGGCGTTCTCGACCTGTTGCGGCGTACCGCCGAGGACCTCGCACAGACCCGCGGCGGCCATCGAGCAGGCGGATCCGACCTCGCCCTGGCAGCCGACCTCGGCGCCGGAGATCGACGCGTTCTCCTTGTAGAGCACGCCGATCGCGCCGGCGGTCAGCAGGAACCGGACGGCACCGTCCTCGGTCGCTCCCGGCACGAACCGCCGGTAGTAGTGCAGTACGGCGGGAATGATGCCCGCGGCACCGTTCGTCGGGGCGGTGACGATCCGGCCGCCGGACGCGTTCTGCTCGTTCACCGCGAGTGCGAACAGGTTGACCCAGTCCATCACCTTGAGCGGGTCCACCGACCACGGGTCCTGGCTGAGCTTCTTGTGCAGGGCGTGCGCCCGGCGCGGCACCTTCAGCCCGCCGGGCAGGATGCCCTCGGTCTCGCAGCCCTCGCGGACGCAGTCCTGCATGACCTGCCAGATCCGCAGGAGGCCGTCGCGGATCTCGTCCTCGGTCCGCCAGGCCAGCTCGTTCGCGAGCATCACCTCGCTGATCGACAGCTGCGACTCGCGGCAGCGGTCGAGCAGCTCCGCGCCGGTGGTGAACGGGTACTTCAGCGGGGTCGTGTCCAGCACGATCCGGTCGCCCGCCGCGGCGTTCTCGTCGACGACGAATCCGCCTCCGACCGAGTAGTACGTACGCTCCCGCAGTACTGCGCCGGTCGCGTCGCGGGCGCTGAAGATCATCCCGTTCGGGTGGTACGGGAGCGCCTTGCGGCGGTGCATGACCAGATCGGTGTTCTCGTCGAACGCGATCTCGTGCTCGCCGGCCAGCACGATCCGGCCGCACTCACGGATCGTCTCGACCCGGGCGTCGACCGAGTGCGTGACGACGGTCTCGGGGTCGGCGCCCTCGAGGCCGAGCAGGACGGCCTTGTTGCTGCCGTGACCGTGCCCGGTCGCGCCGAGCGAACCGAACAGCTGGGCGTGGACGGTCGCCGTCGCGGCCAGCAGGCCGTCGTCGGCGAGGCCGAGAGCGAAGGTGCGGGCGGCACGCATCGGTCCCACGGTGTGGGAGCTCGACGGGCCGATCCCGATACTGAACAGGTCGAAGACGCTGATCGCCATCGTGTGGAGGTTCCTTCCGGTCGCCGTTGACCGTTTGGTGTCCTCCCCGCTCTGTTGGACCCGACGTCCTCCAGAGATGCCTCGCCCGTGCGGTGAAGGTGCCTGAGAGATTCTTGGGGAGAGTTGCTCCTACGGCGCCCGGGTCCAGGGTGCGTCTCCCGATCTCACGCCGTAGCGAGCAGGTGCTCGGCGGAGTGCCTCGGTGCGCTGGAGCGGAGGGTTCGATGTGGTTCATCGTGCCCTTCGCTCCAGTGCAGCGAGGCGCCCGCCGGGCGCCGCGCAGTAGGCGTGAGATCGGGAGACGCGCCCTCGCCCAGGACTCTCCCGCACGGGTTCATGCGGCTGTTGAGTTGACTGACGGTCTGGACGGTACGGCGGTGGGGTCGGCATCGTCAATCCGGCCGCCCGGACCCCAGCAAGCCCTCAGGCCGTGATCGGGGTCAGGCGGGGTTCGTCCCTGATGCCGGTAGCAAGCGATTGCCCAAGGATCGTTCGCATGAAGTTCATCCGACGCGCCCTGGCCGGCGCTGTAGTTCTCGGCGTCGCGGCGGCCGGGCTCACGACGTCCGCCTCCGCGACCACAACCCAGGTGCACTGGGCCGACTGCAAACCGGAAGGGCACGACGATCCCGCTCTGGTGAAGGGCTCGCAGTGTGCGACGCTCCGACTACCTGTCGATTGGCGGGACCCGAACGGACCGACCTTCGACCTCGCGATTGCCCGCCGTACTGCGAAGGGCCACCGGGTCGGGGTGCTCGTCTTCGGACCGGGCGGGCCCGGGGACTCCGGGGTCGACCGGATCAAGACCGGGATGACGCGGTTCAGTGCGGACCTGCAGGACCGGTTCGACATCGTCAGCTTCGACCCGCGGGGCGTCGCGCGGAGCAATCCGGTGCAGTGCTCGGCCTCGCTGCTCGCGAAGCAGCCGTCGCCGATCATCACGAGCACGGCCGAGTTCACCGCGACAATCAGCTATAACCGGCAGCTCGCGACGGACTGCCGCGAGCACACCGGTCCGCTCTACGACCACATCGACACGTGGCAGACGGTGCGCGACGTCGACGCGGTACGCAGGGCGCTTGGCGAGTCCACGATCTCGTTCCACGGCAGCTCGTACGGCACACTGCTCGGAGCGCAGTACGCCGAGACGTACCCGAACCGGGTCCGCGCGATGGTGGTGGAGAGCGTGATCGACGACGGCTCACCCACAACGAAGTCATTCCTAGACGTCCAGGCAGCCGCAGCGCAGGACTCGTTCGACGAGTTCGTGAAGTGGTGCGATGCGTCGGCAAGCTGTGCGCTGCACGGGCAGGACATTCATGCGCTCTGGGCTGGACTACTGGCTCGGTCGAGTGATCCGTTCAAGCTGAGCTTCCAGGTGTTCCGCCTGCTCTACGACCCGGAATGGTCCGCGCTGGCCGAGACGCTGAAGGAGATGAACGCCGCTTCGGTTACCGCCGCGCCGACCGGGCTGGCGCAGTACCCGTTGGCGGTGTTCTGTCAGGACTGGAACCTTCCGGTCAAGGACTACCGCGAGTACGCCGCACATCTGCAGCGGCTGGCCCGCAACAACCCGGATATGCGCTACCCGGGTCAGCTGATGGCCGTGTCGATCTGTCTGGGTGCACCGAAGGCGAACAACCCGCAGCACGTGCTGAAGGTGCACGGGCTCAAGACGCCGGTGCTTCTGGCCAACGCGATCCACGACCCGGCCACGCCGTACGGCATGGCGCAGAGCGTGCAGCGTCAGCTCGGCCGGTCCGGAGTGCTGCTCACGTACGAGGGCTGGGGACACGGCAGCTACAACTCGAGCCCGTGCATGCGGACCACGATCGACAACTACCTGATCGCGCGTGAGGTACCGAAGCGCGGCAGCAGTTGCGCCGCCGTACCGCCGGTCGGCTGAAGCTCAGACCGGTACGCCGGTGACTTCGAGGACGCGGTCGAGCTGGTCCCCGCGGACCAGCCGGCCCGTCATCAACCGAAGCTCGCTGCAGGCGGTCTCGAGCGCCTGCGCCTGGGTCCGGCAGTTGTCGACGAACCAGAACGGGTCGTCGGGCTGCGGATCATCGGCGTCGTCGATGTCGGCGTACCAGTGCCGACTGCCGTAGTGCACTACTCGCACCCGTAGATTCATGATGACTACTCCCCGTACCCGGGGATCCTGGGTCCCCCCTGGCCCCAGTCGGGGCCGCCTCGGCCTGGCGCGTGCTACGCGGCCCCCCACTAGCCACGCGCCCGGCCGAGTTCGACCCTCCCCCGCCCTGTACATCGTGCTGGGCGGGCGAGTGTTACCGGTTGTGACGGTTAATTTTGAGCGATCGCTTGATCACTTCAGGTGTGATTTGGTCCACTGCTCCAGGCCGTCGGTGGTGATCGGCAGGTCCTCGGTGAGGATCTCCAGCCGGTCGGAGTGCACGACGACGTTGTCCTCGATCCGGATCCCGATGCCGCGCAGTTCCGGGGGCACGGTCTCGTCGTTGGGGTGGAAGTACAGCCCCGGCTCGACCGCGAGCGCCATCCCGGCCTCGATGGTGCCGGCGAAGTACGCCTCCGGACGCGATGCGTCGCAGTCGTGTACGTCGAGGCCGATGTAGTGGCCCGTCCCGCAGACGATGTAGCGGCGGTGCTGCTGGCCGTCCGGGCCGAGCAGTTCGTCGATCGACGCGTCGAGCAGACCCCAGTCCCGCAGCCCTTCAGCCAGCACTCGCAGCGCCTCGTGCTGGAAGGCGCGGTACGGCGCTCCGACCTTGACGGCTTCCAGTGATGCGAGCTGTGCCTTGTGCACCAGGTCGTGTACCTGCCGCTGGGCAGCGGTGTACTCGCCGGTCGCTGGGAACGTCCGCGTCACGTCCGCGGTGTAGAGCGTGCGCGTCTCGACACCCGCGTCCAGCAGGATCACGTCGCCCTCGTTGACCGGGCCGTCGTTGCGGACCCAGTGCAGCACCGGTGCGTGGTTGCCAGCAGCAACGATCGACGCATAGCCGACGCCGTTGCCGGCGGTCCGCGCGCGCCGGTCGAACGTGCCCTGCAGCCAGCGCTCGCCGCCGCCACGAATCGCCTCCGGCAGCTCACTGGCCACGTCGCCGAACGCGACGACGCTGGCCGCGACCGCTTCACGCAACTGGTCGAGCTCCCAGTCGTCCTTGATCCGGCGGAGCTCGGCGAGCGTCTGCCGCAGCGCGTTGCCGTCGGTGGGCGACGTCCGTACCAACGCGTCCAGCATCGGCTCGACGCCGGGCACCGAAAGCATGAACGGGACCGCGCCACGCACTGCCGCGGGCAGCTCCTCGAGCGGGCGGCAGGCGATCTGCAGCGCGTCCGACCAGTCCTTCAGACCCGGCACCGGGCCGATCCACAGCTCACCGTCACGCGCGTTCGCGAAGAAGTCCGCTTCGTCCGGACCGGCCGTCTCGCGCAGGTACAGCGTCGCGTCGCCGTCGCCGGAGATCACGAGGACGGCGCCCTCGGCCTGGCAACCGGTCAGCCAGACGAAGTCGCTGTCGGCGCGGAACTGGTAGTCGGTGTCGTTCGACCGGACCGGCGCCCGGCCGGCCGCGAGTGCGATCCGCCGTCCCGGCAGCGCCGCGGCGAGCTTCCGCCGGTGCTCGGCGGCCGCCTCGGCGAGCCCTTCCGGCACGGAAACCGAGCGGTCCACCGGCCCCCAGCCACGCGAGACGAAGTCCCGGAACCCCTTGGCGTCGATGGGGCGGTACGACTTCGGCGTCTGATCGGGCCGGGCGTCATCGGACATGAGTGAGCTCCCCTTTACAGCTGACGTTGTCAGTTCATCAACGCAGGTACGCACCGCGCGGCGCAAGCCCTTATCGGCTACCGGGACCGGAAGGCGGCGAGGATGGCCCGCTCGGAGTGCAGCAGGTACTCGTGCAGGTCGGCCGCGGCCTCGTCGTACTTGCGGGCCTCGAGGAGCTCGAACAGCCTGCGGTTCCGCTCGATGTACGGCTCGTGCAGCTCGCGCGGGGTCGCGATCACGTGGAAGAGGAGCCGCAACTCCGCGAGTAGCCGGCCGGTCATCGCGTCCATCCGGGAGCTGTCCGCCAGACCGATGAGGTGCTCATGGAAGCGCATGTTCGCCGTACCGACAACTGGCCAGCGGTCCGCGCGGGCGGCGGCCTCGGCTGCCTCGACGTCGTCCAGCAACGGCTCGAGACGGCTCGCCGGCAGCTCCGGGTCGCGGTCGGCGAGCCCGCGTACGACGTCCACCTCCAAGACCCGGCGAAGTCGGTAGAGGTCGATGACGTCGCGCTCGTCCAGCTCGGGGACGAACACTCCGCGATGCAGCTTGTAGACGAGCAGGCCCTCGTGCGTCAGCAGGCGGAAGGCCTCGCGCAGGGTGTTCCGGCTGACCTCCAGGACCTCGGTGAGCTCGATCTCGGAGAGTTGAGCGCCGGGCGGCAGCGCGCCTTCGGTGATACTGCGGCGAAGGATGTCGGCGGCGCGCTCCGCGGAGCTGCTCCGATCCAGTCGCGCGACGTCGGCGGCGACCGTTCGCAGCCACGCCTGCCGTTCGGTCTCGGCCCCACCCGTACTCATCTCCGCATCATCCCGCACGGCAGCGGCCAGGAAAAGTAGAACAAGCCTCTTGCAGGATTGTTGAACAATCTCTAGGCTCGGTCGAGGGAGGTGGCCGCATGGACCTCAACGCGGATATGGGTGAAGGATTCGGTTCCTGGTCGATGGGCGACGACTCGGCCTTGCTCGACGTCGTCACCAGCGCGAACGTGGCCTGCGGATTCCACGCCGGCGATCCGTCGATCATGCGGCGGGTGACGGCCGAGGCGGTCGAGCGCGGCGTCGCGATCGGAGCCCACGTGGGGTACGCCGACAAGCCCGGCTTCGGGCGGCGCTTCCTCGACATCGAGCCGGCCGCGTTACGCGACGAGGTCGTGTACCAGATCGGGGCGCTGGACGCGTTCGCGCGGATCGCGGGCGACCGGGTGCGGTACGTGAAACCGCACGGCGCGCTGTACAACACGATCGGCCATCACGTGGAGCAGGCGACCGCGGTGGTCGCCGCGGTCGCGGAGTACGACAAGACCCTTCCTGTGCTCGGTCTTCCCGGCTCGGTGTGGCTGCGGCTCGCGGAGGACGCCGGTCTGACGGCAGTGCACGAGGCCTTTGCGGATCGTGCGTACGCCCCTGAGGGGACGCTGGTTTCACGGCGCGAGGCTGGGTCCGTCCTGCATGACGCGGACGAGATCGCGGCCCGCTGTACGGCGATGGCGACCGGGCAGCCCATCCGGGACAGCTCGGGTGGCTCGCTGCTGGTCGACCCGACCTCTATCTGCGTTCACGGTGACACCCCTGGTGCCGTCGACATCGCTCGGCGAGTGCGCGGCGCGTTGGAGGGAGCGGGCGTCACCTTGCGCCCGTTCACCGACTGATGCGAATCCTCCCGGCGGGCGACCGGGCGCTGCTGGTCGAGCTCGACGACCTCGACCAGGTGCTCGGGTACTACGCCGCACTGACCGCAGATGCACCGGCGGACGTCGTGGACATCGTCCCGGCGGCACGTACCGTGCTGGTAACGACCACCGGCGACCTCGCCGCCTTGTCACGGACCCTGCACGAACTGACCCCTA
Organism: Kribbella sp. NPDC049584; assembly: GCF_040675555.1. Taxonomy (NCBI): domain Bacteria; kingdom Bacillati; phylum Actinomycetota; class Actinomycetes; order Propionibacteriales; family Kribbellaceae; genus Kribbella; species Kribbella sp. NPDC049584. The sequence continues at coordinate 47,089 of NZ_JBFAPF010000011.1, read as the reverse complement.
CCCGGGACAGCCGGACGACCGGGGACCTCATCGAGATCCCGGTCAGCTACGACGGAGCCGATCTGGGCGATGTCGCCGACCTCCTCGGCTGTTCCCAGGACGACGTGATCGCCCGTCACACCGCCGACGAATGGACCGTCGCCTTCTGCGGCTTCGCCCCGGGCTTCGGCTATCTGACCTCCACCGGCACCTGGAACATTCCGCGCCGGTCATCACCCCGGACGAAGGTCCCCGCCGGCGCGGTCGCGCTGGCCGGCGAGTTCAGCGGCGTCTACCCGCGCGAGTCTCCTGGTGGCTGGCAGTTGATCGGTCGCACCACAGCGAAGATCTTCGACCAGGATCGCGATCCGGCCGCGCTGTTCCACCCGGGCCGGAGGGTCCGGTTCGTCGACGCGGGCCGTGGATGAGCAGCCTGACCGTTCTCGAACCGGGGCCGTTGGCAACAATCCAGGACCGCGGGCGAGCGGGTCAGGCGGCACTCGGCGTACCGGCGTCGGGCGCCTGCGACCGGTCTGCTTACGAACTCGCGAACCGTCTGGTCGGCAATCGCCCCGGCGCGGCGGCGCTCGAGGTCACGTTCGGCGGACTGGTGATGCACGCCGACGTCGACCTTGTCGTCGCCATCACGGGCGCCCCCTGCACCGGCGTACCTTTGAACGCTCCCGCCACGGTGCGCGCCGGCCAGGTACTCCGCCTCGGTCCGCCGGCCACGGGTCTGCGGACGTACGTTGCGGTCCGGGGCGGTATCGACGTACCGGCAGTCCTCGGCTCTCGTTCCACCGATCTGCTGTCCGGCCTTGGACCCGCACCGCTGACGCCCGGGGAAACACTCCCGGTCGGTCGCGCTGTCGAACCGATGCCTGGCGTTGACCTGGCTCCCGTCGCATACCCGGCCGGCGGGAAGGTCGCACTTCGCGTGACTCCAGGACCGCGCCGGGACTGGTTCACCGACGCAGGCTGGGAGTCGCTGCTTTCCCAGACCTATCAGGTCAGCAGCAACAGCAACCGCGTCGGCGTACGCCTCGACGGATCTCCTTTGCAACGCGCGCGAACCGGCGAGCTGGCGAGCGAAGGCATGGCCCTCGGCGCCATCCAGATCCCACCCTCAGGCACCCCGGTGATCTTCCTGGCCGACCACCCCGTCACCGGCGGCTACCCCGTCATCGCGTACGTCGCCGACGCCGACCTGGATGCCTGCGCCCAGCTGAGGCCCGGCCAGCCGGTGCGGCTCGTCGGCTGACGTTCACGCTGTCTGGAAGCGGCGAAGGTACTCCGTCGGCGTGATGCTGAGGTGTCTGGCGAACGCGCGACGCAGGGTCTCGTCGCTGCCCAGACCGCTGAGGCGAGCTGCCTTGGTGATGCTGTGGCCGTCGAGCAGCAGCTGCTGTGCCCGATCGAGTCGCACTCGCTCGACCCAGCGGCTGGGCGTGGTCTGGAACTCGCTCTGGAACAGACGGGTCAGATGCCGCGGACTGACGGCCGCGGACGCAGCCAAGTTCGGCAGGGTGTGGTCGCCCGCTGGATCCGCCACCACGGTCTCCGTCACCACCCGCAGCGGATCGCGTCGCGCCGGCGGCGTGTCCAACGCTGTCGAGAACTGGGACTGCCCACCTGGCCGCTGCAGGAAGACCACCAGTTCGCGGGCTGTTGCCCGCGCGAGTTCGGCGCCATGGTCGGCCTCGACGAGACCGAGCGCAAGGTCGATGCCGGCGCTGATCCCGGCCGAGGTCACATAGCGCCCGTCGGTGATGTGCAGTGCGTCAGGCTCGACCTTCACCGTCGGGTACTGCCGCGCCATCGCGGCCGCGTGCCGCCAGTGCGTCGTCGCCCGCCGTCCGTCGAGCAGACCGAGTCCCGCCAGCACGAACGCACCGCTACAGACCGACGCCACCCGCTCAGCCCCGTCCGCGAGCGCCCGCGTGATGTCGGCGACCTCCGTCGGCACACCGTCGACCAGGTGATCCGCACCGGCCACCACCACCGTGTCGACAAGCCCGACCTCCGCGGCCGCGACCACCCCCGCAAGCACGACGCCAGACGCCGTCGTCACCTGCCCACTCTTTTCGGATACCAAAACCGTGTCGTACCGGCTGCTGCCCAGCGCCCGATTGGCCTGATGGAGGACTTCGAGCGGACCGGTCACGTCGAGGAGCGTCACGCCGTCGTACACCACGAACGCGACTTGGTGTGTCCGAATCTGTGGTTGATGTGGCGAATTGGACATGGCGACAGCGTAACCCGCACCCCGAACCTGGAGTCATGACCGAAACCATCGCCGGGATCCGGATCCCCGACAGCACCCTGGCCCGCGAGGCCACCGAACTCGTCCGCGACGTGGCCTCCCCGCTGCTGTTCGACCACTCCCGCCGGGTATTCCTGTTCGGCGCGCTCCGCGGCAAGGACCTCGAGTACGACCCCGAACTGCTGTACGTCGGCGCGATGTTCCACGACCTCGGCCTGACCGAGCGCTACCGCCGGATCGACCAGCGCTTCGAGATCGACGGCGCCGACGAGGCCCGGCGTTTCCTCAACCAGCACGGCATCTCCGACGAGGCCGCCGATCGGGTATGGACGGCGATCGCGTTGCACACCACACCGGAGATCCCGCTCCATATGGCCGCCGAGATCGCGCTCGTCACCCGCGGTGTCGAACTCGACGTACTCGGCCTCGGGTACGACGTGATCACCGACGCGGAGCGCGACGCCGTCACCGCCGCGCACCCGCGCCCCGACTTCAAGAACCGGATCCTCGAGACCTTCACCGAGGGAATCAAGGACCGGCCCGCGACGACGTTCGGCAACGTGAAGTCCGACGTCCTCGAACACTTCGTGCCCGGTTTCCACCACACCGACTTCGTCGACGTCATCAAGAACTCCGCGTGGCCCGAGTAGGACTTGCTTGTGAGGGGGGCGGGGACCGGCGAGGATGTGCGGTATGACGGAGAGTTCTGGAATCCCGGGCATCGACAGTTCTGTCCCTCCGAGCGGCACCGGCTGTGTCGAGTGCCTGGCATCTGACGGCTGGTGGTTCCACCTCCGCCGCTGCGCGGAGTGCGGCCACATCGGCTGCTGCGACTCCTCCCCCGAGCAGCACGCGTCCCGCCACGCGGCCGAGACCGGTCACCAGATCGTCCGCAGCTTCGAGCCGGGGGAGGACTGGTTCTGGCACTACGGCGAGTCCGAGTACTACAACGGCCCCGAGCTGGCCCCGCCCGCCGCTCACCCCGAGGACCAACCGGTCCCCGGCGGCAACGTCCCCACCGGCTGGCAGAGCAAGCTCCACCGCTGAGGTCGCGTGACTGAGCTGTCCGCCGATGTCGTCATCGGCGACTTCACCACGTCCACGCCGGGACGGCAGGTCTCGGCACCGTTCGTCGTCTCCTGGCCGTACCTGAACTTCCAGATCTGCGGTGGCGACTACGAGTACAAGACCTGCCTGAACGTCGTGGTGAACGGGCGGGTCGTCCGCACCGAGACGGGGCGGGCCACCGAACGTCTGCACGCGGCGACCTTCGACCTGACCGACTGGCTCGGTCAGGATGCGTACCTGGAGCTCATCGACGAAGCCGACGGCGAGTGGGGCTACGTCCGCGTCGGCGACATCGTCCTGAGCTCGACGCCGAGCGTCTCGACCGCGAAAACCCCGGTGTATCGCGAGGCTCTGCGACCACAGCTTCACTTCACGGCACGGCAATGGGCGATGCACCGGCTGAACCCGGTCGAGCGTGAGGAGGGCTGGCTCAACGACCTCAACGGGCTGGTCTTCCACGACGGCGAGTACCACTTGTTCGCGCAGCGCTGGAACAAGTGCTGGATCCATGCCGTCAGCAACGATCTGGTGCATTGGACGGAGCTGGAGCCGGCGTTCTTCGAGGAGTCCCTTGGCAGCGGCGTGCAATCGGGCAGTTGCGTCGTGGACGTGGACAACACCTCTGGCCTGGCCGGGCCGGGCGAGGGTCCGGCGATGGTTGCCTTCTGGTCGCGCAACGACAACCGGTCGCAGTGCGTCTCGTACAGCCTGGATCGCGGACGGACCTGGACGCACTATGCCGGCAACCCGATCATGGACCTGCCGGAGCGCGATCCGATGGTGTTCCGCGATCACCGGCGTGAGCAGTGGGTGATGGTGCTGTACGGCGACGATCGCTACCACCTGCTGCGCTCCGACGACCTGTTGCACTGGGAGTCGCTGGACAGCTCGATCTCGGACAGCTAGGAGCCCGGACTTCTTCGAACTCGGCGTGGCCGGCTCGGACGACTCGCGATGGGTCCTCGTCCGTGGCGACGGGCGGTACTCCATCGGCAGTTTCGACGGGCGCACTTTCGTCGAGGAGACGTCTCAGCTGCAGGTCGACGGCGGCCCGCACTTCTACGCAACCCAGAGCTGGGCGGCCGGCCCCGCCCTCCGCCGGGTCCAGGTCGCCTGGATGCGCGGCGGTCACTACCCGAACATGCCGTTCAACCAGCAGGTAAGCATCCCGTGCGACCTGTCTCTGCACCACACCGCAGCCGGCCTGAGAATGTTCCGCAAGCCGATACCCAAACTGGCCACCCTTCAACGAACCCGGCACACCTGGCCCGCCCGGGTCCTGTCCCCCGGGAGCCCCTGGCAGCTAGGCACGGCCTGGCCGCTACTCCGCATCACCTGCAATCTCACCCTCGCCCCGAACAGCGAGCTAATGCTCAACATCTGCGGCACCCAAGTCGCGGTAACGTCAGCCACCATCGCCATACTCACGCCCGCCCACCCAACGACGACGCCACCCCAACAACCGACACCCACCGCCCCCGGCCAGCCAACGACCACTTCCGCCAAACAACCACCTACCACCGCAACCAAGCAGCCAGCGCCCACCGCAGCCAACGAGCCGACCGCCACCGTAACCGGCCAGCCGACGACCACCGCGGCCGAGCAGCCGAGTGCCACCCTGACCGGACAGCTGGCCGCCACCCCGCCCGGACAGCCAACCGCCACCCCGTCTGAACAGCCCAGTGTCACCCCGACCGGAGACCCGACTGTCAGCCCGACCGAACAGCTGACTGCGACCGCCGCCGAGCAGCCGACCGCTACCCCGACCGGACAGCTGGCTGCCACCCCGACCGAACAGCTGACCGCGACCCCGACCGAGCAGCCGAGCGCCACCGCTCCCGAGCAGCTGACTGCCACTGCGACCGGGCAGGTGGCCGCCGCGGCCGTACAGGCGACGATCACCGCGGTCCGCAGGATTGACATCGTCGTGGACACGACTTCTGTCGAGGTGTTTGCCAACGATGGCGAGGCGTCGCTGACGGCGTGCGTGCTGCCGGGGCACTCCGAGCTGACGCTCACCGCGTCCGGAGCCGACTGCACCCTGAGCGACCTCGAGGTCGTCGAGCTCGCTTCGATCTGGCCGTCGGCCTAGCGCACGACCTGGCCGTTGCTCTAGAGCACGAACTGGCCGCCGGGCTGGAGCACGAACTGGCGGACGGTCAGCTCACGAACAACCCTCGACCTACAGCACGAACTCACCGACGGCCAGCTCACGAATAAGCCCTCGGTCAACAGCACGAACTCACCCACGGCCAGCTCACGAACAAGCCCTCGGCCAACAACACCAACTCACCCACGGCCAGCTCACGAACTGGCCGTCGGTCTAGAGCACGAGCTAGCCGTTGGGCTAGAGCACCAGCTGGTCGGCGGTTTACAGGACGAAGCCGGTTGGGAAGGGGTCGTCGGGGTCTAGGAGGTAGTTGGCGGTGCCGGTGATCCAGGCTCGGCCGGTGACGGTGGGGACTACGGCGGGGTGCGGGCCGACGGTTGTTTCCTCGAGCAGGCGGCCGGTGAAGCGGGTGCCGATGAAGGACTCGTTGACGAAGTCGGTGTTCAGCGGGAGCTCGCCGCGGGCGTGGAGCTGGGCCATGCGGGCCGACGTACCGGTGCCACAGGGTGAGCGGTCGAACCAGCCGGGATGGATCGCCATCGCGTTGCGGGAGTCGGCGCCGTTTTCACCAGGCGCGGTGAACTGGACGTGCTTGCAGCCGTTGATGCCCGGGTCGAGCGGATGGACCGGGCGGTCGGTGGCGTTGATCGCGTCCATGATGTCCAGGCCGGCCTGCAGGATGCGGTCCTTCTCGGCGCGGTCGAACGGGATCCCGAGCTGCTCCAGCGGCAGGATCGCGTAGAAGTTCCCGCCGTACGCCAGGTCGTACGTGACCTTCCCCAGTCCGGGCACGTCGACCGAAGCATCCAAGGCATGCGAGTACGACGGGACGTTCCGCAACGTCACGTGCTCCGCCCGACCGTTGCTCACAGCAACATCTACGACGACAAGCCCCGCGGGCGTGTCCAGGCGGACCTGCGTGACCGGCTCGGTCACCTCGACCATGCCGGACTCGACCAGCACGGTCGCGACACCGATCGTGCCGTGACCGCACATCGGCAGCAGACCGGAGACCTCGATGTACAGCACGCCCCAGTCCGCGTCGGAGCGGGTCGGCGGCTGCAGGATCGCCCCGCTCATCGCGGCGTGACCACGCGGCTCGTTCACCAGGAACAACCGCAGGTCGTCCAGGTGCTTGATGAAGTACTCGCGCTTCTCGGCCATCGTCGCACCCGGGACGACGCCGACCCCGCCGGTGACGACGCGGGTCGGCATGCCCTCGGTGTGCGAGTCGATTGCGGAGATCGTCCGGACGGACCTCATCGCAGAGACTCCACGGCTTTCTTCATGTCCTGCTCCAGTTGGGCGACGTGCTCGGGGACGAGCGGTCCGCGCGGCGGGCGGCACGGTCCGCCGTACCGACCGACGTAGTCCATGCCGTACTTGATCGCCTGGACGAACTCGGTGCGTGAATCCCAGCGGAACGCGGCGACGAGCGGCTCGTACAGCGCGCGGGCCTCTTCCAGCTTGCCCTCCACAGCCAGGTCGTACAAACGGACCGATTCCTCGGGGAACACGTTCGGGAAGCCGGCGAACCAGCCGGTTGCGCCCATCAGCAGCGCCTCGAGCGTGAGGTCGTCGGCGCCCGCGATCACGGCCAGGTCCGGCGCGAGCTCGCGGATCTCCAGGATCCGGCGGACGTCACCGGAGAACTCCTTGACCGCGACGACGTTCTCGATGCCGGCGATCTCGGCGAGCAGGTCCGGGGTCAGGTCGACCTTGGTGTCGATCGGGTTGTTGTAGACCATCACCGGCAGCCCGGCCTTCGCGACCTCGGTGAAGTGGTTGATCACCTCGCCACGGTTCGCCCGGTACATCGTCGGCGGGAGGCACAGTACGCCGTCCGCTCCGTCCTCGGCCGCCTTCTCCGCCCACGCACGCGCCTGGTGGGAACCGACGCCGTGGACGCCGACGACCACGACGCCGTCGTCACCGACCGCCTCGATCGCGGTCCTCGCCACGGCCCGCCGCTCGTCGTCGGTCAGCGACGAGTACTCGCCGAGCGACCCGTTCGGACCGACGCCGCGGCAGCCGTTGTCCACCAGCCAGCGGCAGTGTTCGGCGTACTTGTCCAGGTCCGGCCGCAACCCCGCCGGCGCTGACGCGTCCTCGGCATACGGCAGCGCGGTCGCAACGATCACGCCGTCCAACTTCTCGCTCATAGCTTCTCCTTCGTCACGGCCACGGCTTGGGCCAGATCGCGCAGCCGCACTGGTACGGCGATCGGTCGTTTCATGCTTGGTTTCGGTACGTCGCCCGGCGCTGCGAGCAAAGCGGCGACGGTGCGCGAACACACCCGTCCCTGGCACATCCCCAGCCCCGCGCGACTGCTGAGCTTCATTGCCCGGCCGTCGTCGAGACCGCGCTCCTCGGCGACGGTTTCGAGCTCTCCCCGCGTGACTTCCTCGCAGCGGCAGACGATGGTTTCCGCGTTGCTCCAGCTCTTCCATCCGTCCCGGACCGGATAAGCCTTCGCCAACGCCACCGCGAACCGCCGCCCCCGAACCACAGCCGCCGAATCCAAGGAAGACGAGCCCGCTGTATCGGGATCTCGCGCGAGGGCGTGCTGGGCTGCTGCCGCACCGGCGAGGGTGCCTTCTGCCGTGGAGAGGGCGGCGCCACCGATTCCGGTGAGCTCGCCTGCGGCGTAGACACCGGACGTGGTGGTCTGCTGGTTGGCGTCGACGGCAACCGCCGGCCCGCCATCGGGACCAGTGGTGATGTTGCAGCCAGCCGAGACCGCCAGCTCCAGGTTGGCGGTGAAGCCGAAGCCCACGCACACCGCGTCAACCTCCACCCGCCGTTCACTACCGGGGATGGGCCGCCACGTCGAGTCGAGGCGCGCGATGGTCACGGCCTCGACGTGACACGTGCCGTGCGCGGCAATCACCGTCCAACCATGCCGAAGCGGCACGCGATGCCGAGCGAGCAAAGCGCCGTACCCGAGCACCTCTTTAAGCTTGCCTGGGGCAACCAATGGGTCAGTCGCCCAGCCCTGACGCACCGTCTTCAGCGAGTTGGCTTCGAGCAACGCAACGACGTCCGCGCCCACACCGAGCAGCGACTCGGCCACCGGCAGCAGGAACGGGCCGGTGCCTGCAACCAGGACGCGTTGCCCGACCGCGATGCGTTGCCCCTTGGCCAGCGCCTGCGCGGCGCCTGCCGTGTACACCCCGGGCAGATCCCAACCAGGAAAGGGAAGCACACGGTCATAGGCGCCGGTCGCCAGCACCACGGCGTTCGCATCGATCGGGAACGGCTGCCGACCAGCCGCGTCTGCCGGGCCTTGCTGCGCCCAGAGACGACGGTCTTCGATCGCCCAGATCGAGGTCTCCGGGAGGTGAGTGATCCGCGGATGACTGCTGAGCATCTCCCGCTGAGCCGCGAACGTCTTCCACTCATGCTGAAGCCGATCCGGCCGATGCGCGGCGAACTCCTCGGGAAGCTGCCGGTTGTACTGCCCGCCGATCGCCCGGCCGTTGTCGACCAGCAGCACCTCAGCGCCGGCCTCCGCAGCAGCAAGCGCGGCCGCGACACCCGCCGGACCAGCACCCACGACGACAACCTTGGCCGACATCGGAGACCGTACGACGGTCTCGGGCGCCGAGGTGGCAGGCAGGACCGCGCCGGTCTGCGTCGTGATCGCGTCGCCGGTCGCGATGGTCCGCTGACACGCGCGCACGTCGGCAAGACCGTTGACGGTCACCAGACAGTCCTGACACGCTCCGATCCCGCAGAAGGTCCCGCGAGGACGGTTGTGGACACGAGTCGTCCGCCACGTGTCGCGACCGTTCGCAAGCAGTACGGCGGCCACTGTCTGACCGGCATGAGCCGTGACCGGATGGCCGTCGACCGTGACGTCCACGGCCGGCGGCGCACCGACCTCGGCCGGATCGCCGGAGCGGGGTCGAAGATAGGCGCTCATGATGCGATCACCGCCGGCCTGTCGACGCGGAACGGAGATGGGTCGACGTGTGGCGTGAGGCCGAGGAACAACTCGGTGATCAGTCGCCCCGTCGAAGGTGCAAGGCCGATCCCGGCGCCCTCATGCCCGGTCGCGTGCCACAGCCCGAGCACTCGCGGATCCGCACCGATGACCGGCAGGTGATCCGGTGCGTAGGGACGGAACCCGCCGTACGTGCGCATCACCGGCACATCGCCGAGGAACGGGAACAGCCCGACCGCCTTCCGCGCAAGCTCCCGCAGCACCCGCACCCGGACCGCCTCGTCGAACCCGATCCGCTCCCGGCTCGACCCGATCAGGACCGTCCCGGCGCGCGTCGACTCCACCACCGTGGAGGTCTGCAACTCGGCATCGCCGCTCCCGACCGCGCCGACGTAGTCCGCGTCGTACACCTTGTGGCGCACGGACTCCGGCAACGGTGCGGTCACCAGGATCATTCCGCGCCGCGGCAGCACCTCGATCGGCGCACCCGCCGCGGCGCCGAAGGCTCCGGCCCACGGTCCGCACGCGTTGAGCACTGCTCCACAAGCGATGTCGCCGGCGGAGGTATCCACGCCGACCACGCGTCCGCGCGACTGCCGCACCCCGAGCGCGGTGACCCCCGATCTCACCTCGCCACCGCGCTCGCGGACGGCCGCCAGCAGAGCCGTCGCAGCCAGCACCGGCTGCACCTGAGCATCGTCGGGGTAGTGCACCCCGATCGTCACTCGGGGCGTGATCAGTGGCTCGAGGTCGAACACCTCAGCCGGCTTGATCACCTGCGCCGCGACCCCGGCCTCCTGCTGCTTCGCCGCGAAGGCGGTCAAGGGCTCGGGATCACCCGTCGCCACCACCACGCCGCCCTTGGCTTCCCACTCGATGTCGGCGAACTGCTCGGGCAGGCGCCCGCGCACGACGTCCCACTCCGCGCGCGACGCGACTGCCAGATCGAGCTCAGGCCCCGGCTCCTTGTCCGACACCAGCACATTGCCCTCGCCGGACGCCGTCGTCCCAGCGGCCGGCCCGTCGCGGTCGATGACCAGCACCCGCACGCCGGCCGCCGACAAGGCCTCCGCGCAGGCCGCCCCGACCATGCCCGCGCCGACCACCACCACATCGGGTGTCGCGGACCGGTGCATGACGGCTCTCCTCGAAGACGTTCGCTAAAATGAACGATATCGAGAGTACGCGCGGTGCCGATGACCGGTCAATGCACTCAACCGGACCTCTCCTGGACTTCTCCCGGAACTATCCCGGCAAATGCGGTCCACCGGTCGCCGTCGGGTACACGTCGGGCGGATATTCGAGCAGCAGCACCGACCGGACCGGTCCGTCGACAGCCTCGTAGCCGTGCGGTCCGGCGGCCCGGAAAGCCAGGTAGTCGCCAGGCCCCAGTTCCTCGGCCTGCCCATGTGTACTGACGCGCAGCCGACCGGTCAGGACGATGTGGTGCTCAGTTCCCGGATGCCCGTCGGAGTGCTGGACCGCATGCGGCCGGATCTCCTGGTTGTAGATCTCGAACAGCCCACCCGGATGCTCGAGCCGCCGCAGCATCCGCAGATCGATCGCCTCACCGGACAGTACGTCGACATCCGCGGACCGCACGAGGACCAGGTCAGACGCCGGCGACTCGGCCAGCAGAGCGGATACCGGCACTCCGAGAGCGTTCGACAAACTGAACACTGTCTCGATCGTCGGGTTACCCGCACCGGACTCGAGCTGCGACAGCGTGCCCTTCGCGATCCCGGACCGCCGGGCCAGTTCGGACAAGGAGATGCCCTGCTCGTCCCGCCGCGCCCGCAGGTTGGTCCCGAGCAGCTTTCCCGCACCCATCGCCGTCACAGCCCGGAGCATGCCATATTGAACGGCCGCGCCTCCGGCACGGCGGGTCGCGGGGCCTTGGCTCCCGTCCTTCCCTCGTCGCTCCGGTCGCTTCGCTCCCTGCGCTCCTCAGTCCAGGACGGGAGGCCCCGAGACCACTACGTCACGGAATGACGCGGCGTTGCCGCAGCTCGGCGAAGATGTCGTAGAACATCTGTTCGGTCTCGACGTACTCGTGGAAGCCGGCTCGCCGCGACTTCGACGAGTCGGCGAAGAAGTCGTAGTCACAGCCGAAGACGAAGTCCGCGAACGGCCACGACGACACGTCGGCGAAGGACGTCATTGTCAGCCCGTAGCCGACCTGCATCTCCTTCCAGAGCGGCTCCTTGTCAGCCATCACGTCCTGCAACGACATCTGCAGCGGCGGCGCCGCTTCGAGTCCGAACCAGGCCGCCAGCCGGGGCCACAACTCGCTCCACCGGAACAGGTCGCCGTTCGTGATGTTGAACGCCTGGTTCGCCGCGGCCGGCGCGGTCGCCGCCCAGACCGTTGCCTTCGCCAACAAACCTGCATCGGTCATCTCGAGCAGGGCGTCGTACGCACCAGGCTTGCCCGGGAATCGCAGCGGTACGCCGAGTTCCTTGGAGATCGACGCGTACACAGCGATCGCGACCGCGAGGTTCATCGGATTCCCCAGCGCCGCGCCACCGACGACGGACGGCCGCAGCGCCGACCAGGTCCACGCCTTGCCCTGCTGCCGCTCCTCCAGGAACCGTTGCTGGTCGACGTTGAACTCCGGCGGCAGATGCGGCGGATCGTCCTCCCGGGCCGGCGTCTTGAACGGCCCGAGATGGGCGCCATACACCTTGTAACCCTGCATCAGGCTGACGTGCCGCAGCCCGCGCGCCACCGGCTCGATCGCGTCCACGACGTTCACCAGCATCGCGAGATTCGGCGCCACGAGTTCGGCCCAGGTCGGCCGGTCCTGGTAGGCGACGTAGAACACGTGCGTCACGTCGGACAGTCCCGAGAGTCGGGTCCGCGTGTCGTCCGGATCAAGCAGGTCGACAGCAACATGACGGACGCGACCGGGTACGTCGACACCGCCGCGACGGGACAGGCCGATCACCCGCCAGTCCGGCAGCGATGCCAGATGTTCGACCAGATTCGTCCCGATGACACCCCGGGCACCCACGACCAACGCGACGTTCTCCATGTCCAACAGCCTTGCTGACCTGCACGAATAAAGCTAAGGCATAGTTTTCACCGAAGCCATAAGCTCAGATCATGGCAACGCTGAGACAGCTCGAGTACTTCGTCACGGTCGTCGATGAAACCTCCTTCACGAAGGCCGCCGAACTCCTGCACGTCACCCAGCCGGCGCTCTCGCATCAGATCCGCACGCTCGAACGCTCAGCCGGCGGACCACTGCTCGAGCGACTTCCCCGCACAGTCCGCCTCACCCCGACCGGCCGCGCGATGCTCCCGCACGCGCGCGCTGCCCTCGCCGATGCCGAGCGCGCTCGTTGCGCCGCCCGTCAGGCCGCGGGGCTCGAGGTCGGCGAACTGCAGATCGCCACGCTCTACTCCATCACCCTCGGCGTCCTCCCGGCCGCACTGCGCCGGTGGCGACAGACGCATCCGGACGTTGGCATCCGGCTCTTCGAGCACCGGCATACCGAGGAGCTGGTCGAGGCCATGAACGCCGGCGAAGCCGACCTCGCTGTCGGGCCTGAGCCGACCACCTGGGCTGGCGTCACCCGCACGCTCGGCACCGAGGAACTCGTCGTCGTGGTTGCTTCCGACGATCCCGCCGCCACCGGGGACACCATCAAGCTGCAGGACCTCGCTGACCGCGCATGGGTCCACTACGCGCCAGGCCACGGCCTCGCAGACGTCCTCGACCACGCGTGCGCACAGGCGGGCTTCGAGCCGCGGATCGCCGTACGGACGGAGCAGACCGCTGCCGCGCCGGCTCTTGCGGCCGCCGGTCTCGGACCGGCTCTGGTTCCCGACAACATCCTGGACGGCAACCTGCCGAGAGGTGGCCACATCCTTCACCTGGATCCACCGGTCCGGCGCACGCTCACGGCGTACACCCGTGGCGAACCCGACCCGCTGGCCGCAGCGTTCATCGATGTCCTCGTTTGGGGTGAGGACGCCGCGGGCACGCGGAGGTGATGGCTGACGAAGAGTCCGACGCAACAGTCCTTCTGGCCGGTACGGCGAACCTGGCGATCGCAATCGCGAAGATCGTCGCCGGGCTGCTGTCCGGATCGACCGCGCTGCTCGCCGAGGCAGCGCACTCAGTCGCGGACACACTCAACCAGGTGTTCCTGTTGGCAGCGCTGCACCGCAGCCGCAAGCCGGCCGATGCCCGGCATCCGTTCGGCTACGGCATGGAGCGATACTTCTGGTCGCTGCTCGCCGCGGTCGGCATCCTCGTCCTCGGCGCCGGCTTTTCGATCACCGAGGGCCTGCGCTCGATCTTCGCGCCTTCGCCGATCGCCGCGCTGGCCGTGATCTATCCGGTGCTGGCGATCTCGTTCGTGTTCGAGGGAAGCTCCTGGCTGCGAGCCGTGCTCCAGCTCCGGCGGGAGGCGCGCGAAGCCGGCGTACCGATCCTCACGCACCTCCGCAGTGCCGAGCCGGCCGTGAAGACCGTGGCCTTCGAGGACTCGGCCGCACTGATCGGACTGCTCATCGCAGCGGTCGGTGTGACGTTGGCAGTCGTCACCGGCCATCACATCTGGGACGGCGCCGCGTCGATCGCCATCGGCCTGCTGCTGATCGTGGTCGCCTTCACGCTCGGCCGGGACAACATGACCATGCTGATCGGGCGCGCGCTACCGGCCGACACCCAACGCGAACTGCGTCAGCTGATCACCAATACGCCGGGCATCGACGAAGTGCTCGATCTGCTCACTCTCCAGCTCGCGCCGGACCAGGTCCTCGTCGTCGCGGCAGTTGACCTGGACGACTCCGAGACCACGGGCGCTGCTGTCGAACAGCTCGCCGAGAAGATCGACGCACAGGTGCGGGAGGCATTCCCAATGGTGCGGCACCTCTACCTCGACCCGACACCCGCGGACGCACCTATCATCAGCGCTGATCGTGACCCCAGTTCGCCACGATGACGGCGATCGGCGGCAGTACGGCGGCTACCGCGCTCATCCCGATCGCGACCGGGATCGAGAACAGCCGGACGACGAACCACGCCAGCCCGATCAGCGCGAGGCAGCTGCCCATCAGCCAGTAATAGGCCTTCCGGTTGTTCCACCCGCGCGCCATCTCACACCGCCAGCGACAGCTTCCCGAGGGCGTCGACCAGCGGCGAGAGCTCGGGCAGCTCGGAGGCGTTCTTCAAGGCAGACGTCAGTACGGCGTCGTGGGTCGGCTGCGCCTTGTCGAGCAGCTCGCGGCCGGCCTCGGTGACCTCGGTGTAGATACCACGCCGGTCCGTCGGGCACAGATACCGCTGCAGGAGCTTGCGGTCCTCCAGCCGGTTCACCAGACGGGTCGTAGCGGACTGGCTGAGCACCACAGCGTTGGACAGCTGGTTCATCCGCAGGTGGTAGTCGTCCTGCCGCGCCAACACGTCCAGCACGCTGTACTCACTCACGGACAGGCCGTGCTGCTTCTGCAGCGCGCGCTCGAGCTCGTCCTCGATCCGGGCATGCAGCGCCGCCAGGGTGCGCCACCCCTGCGCCCGCGCCTCTGCGGCGTCATCCGGTAGTCCCACGACACCTCCACTTGAACTTCACGCTTGCATGCGCAATCATAACGCTTATGCAATAGACCGCGTGTGCAACTATCGCGCACGCCGGTAACAGTCATAAGACTACATTCGAGGGGATTCCGCGTCATGCCTGCTGCCCTCCTGGCCCTGGCAATCGGTGCATTCGGGATCGGCACGACCGAGTTCGTCATCATGGGACTGCTGCCCGACGTCGCGACCGATTTCGGCGTCAGCATCCCGTCCGCAGGTCTGCTGATCTCCGGTTACGCGCTCGGTGTCGTGGTCGGCGCTCCGCTGCTCACCGCGATCGGTTCGAAGGTCTCCCGCAAGACCGTGCTGATCGCGTTGATGGGCGTGTTCATCGCGGGCAACCTGGTGTCCGCGCTCGCTCCGTCGTACGGCGTTCTGATGGCCGGTCGCGTCGTTGCGGCGCTGTCTCACGGCGCGTTCTTCGGAGTCGGATCGGTTGTCGCCGCATCGCTCGTACCGAAGGCGAAGCAGGCCAGTGCGATCGCGCTGATGTTCACCGGACTCACAGTGGCCAACGTGCTCGGCGTACCGGGTGGGACTGCGCTCGGACAGCACTTCGGCTGGCGATCGACGTTCTGGGCCGTCACTGCGCTCGGCGTGGTCGGTCTGCTCGGCATCGTGTTCTTGGTACCGCGACAGGGCACCGCCGAGGGGCCGGGGCTGCGGACCGAGCTAGCTGTGTTCAAGAACGTGCAGGTGTGGCTCGCACTGGCCATGACTGCGCTGGGCTTCGCTGGAGTGTTCGCGTCGTTCACCTACATCGCACCGATGATGACCGGCGTCGCGGGCTTCTCTGCGGGGTCGGTGACCTGGCTGCTCGTGCTGTTCGGCGCTGGGCTCGTCGTCGGCAACCTGCTGGGTGGCAAGGCGGCCGACCGGTCGCTGATGCCGAGTCTCTACCTGATCCTGGCGCTACTAGCCGCTGTGCTGGTTGCCTTCGTATTCACGGCCCACGCCAAGCTTCCGTCCGCCGTGACGATCGCCCTCTTCGGCGCAGCGGGCTTCGCAACGGTCGCTCCGCTGCAGAAGCGCGTGATGGACAAGGCCAAGGGTGCTCCGGCGCTGGCGTCCGCAGCCAACATCGCCGCGTTCAACCTGGGCAACGCAGCCGGCGCATACCTCGGTGGACTGACCATCGAGCACGGCCTCGGCTACACCGCCCCGAACTGGGTCGGCGCCGCCCTCGCAGTCTCCGGACTGCTCGTCGCACTCGTGTCCGGCCTACTTGACCGCAAGGACGTCGCGCAGCCAGGTGAACGCGGCGGCCTGCATCGCCCGGTCGAACTTGTGGGGCCCGTCGAAGAACTGACCGACGTACGACGCTGAGGACCCGGCGGCGGCGTACTGCGCCGAGATGCGCTCATGCGCCGCCTCCTCCCCGCCGAGCGGAAACAGCTCGTCATGCCGGTTGTACTGCACCAGGAGCGGCGCCGGAGCCTGGCAGGCGGCGACGTCCGGCCAGTCGACCTGCGGCGGGAACATGCGAGGCATCAGCATCCAGGTGTGCGACACGACGTTCTGGTCGAGCAACGAGTTGTAGGTGCCCATCATCCCGACCACGACGGCAGCAGTGAGCTCGCTGCTCGTTGCCCGTAGCAACGCAGACCGGCAACCGCCGCCGGACAGTCCGATGCTGGCGGTCCGGTCGGTAGTGTCGTCGCGGCCGCGCAGGTAGTCCAGGGCGATCCGGTCCTCCCGCGCGACGACGGCGGCGAACGTCGTACCGAGCAGAGTGCAGTACTTCTCGACCAGGTGCTCGTGACGGCCGGCTGCAGCGTTGTACGCGGCGGCATCTCCGTCCACCGCGTCCTCCCGGACCTGCGGCGGCATCTCCGCCAAGGGGAAACGGCGGCTGCCCCAGCAGAAGGCATCCGGCGCCAGTACGACGTACCCCTGGGCCGCGAGGTCGTTGGCGTAGGCGCGGCCCTCGTAGTACTGCTCTCGCAGCGCACGCATTTCCGCCGCGGGCTCCTCGTCGGTGTCGGCGATCTTCTCGCGGCCGTAGTACTTGAAGCCGTCGTGACCGTGCAGAGCGAGTACGCCGGGCAGCGGGCCGGTGGCGTCCGCCGGTTTCAGCACCCGCGCACGAGTCCGCGGACCGAAGCCGACGGAGTAGGAGATCTCCTCGCCCACCAACCCGTCCGCGGTCCAGCGCCGCTCGACGCGCACGTCCGACGGCCCGTCGTCGTCACCAGCGGTCGACACCATCCGCCGGACGATCTCGCGAACCTGATCCGCGGCCGGCTGCGCGGACTCGCGTACAGCCGGCGCGCCCGCGTGCTCGATCCAGTCGCCGTAGACACCCAAGTGTGTGGAGCTCATCCCCGCAGCCTGTCACGACCTCGGTCGTCTGAAACGGTGTGTTTGGTTGTGACACACTGTTTCAGTGCGAGAAGCGGATCGGCGATCGGTGCTGGGATCGGTGTGGCTGCGGGACGAACCGGAGCCGACCCGGGCGCGGCTGAGCCGGGACGACATCGTCCGGACCGCGATCCGGGTGCTGGACCGCGAGGGCCTCGACAAGTTCTCGATGCGGATGATGGCGGCGGAGCTGGACGCGGCCGCGACGTCGGCGCTGTACTGGCGGATCGCGACCAAGGACGACCTGCTCGAGCTCGTGGTCGACGAGATCTTCGCGGACGCGCTCGTGCCGCGACCCGAGCGCGGCGATTGGCGCGACCAGGTCACGGTCGTCGTCCAGGCGGCGTACGACGCTCTGTGCGCGCACCCGTGGGCGGCGCGGCTGCTCGCCTCCCACGGCGCGCTCGGGCCGAATTACAACGCGCTGATCGATCGGGTGGAGTCCGTCCTGGACGCGGCCGGTTTCAAAGGGACGCACCTGGACTCCGCGGTGTCGGCGATCTTCCACTACCTGGTCGGCTCCGCCGTCACCGATTCGGCCTGGCTCTCCGTGGTACGCCGCAGCGGCATGGACGACTCGAGCTGGGCCACCGAGTCGGCCGGCCGGATGGGCGTCGACGCCACCCACCTCGCCGCTTACCTCAACCGCACAAGTCGCTCCGGCCCGGAGGCCCGCTTCGCCTCCGGACTCCGGGTCATCCTGATCGGCCTGAGGCCGCGTCAACTCTCCTAGAGGTCCGCGAAGACCGAGGCAGGGTTCTCGAAGGCGTCGGCGACGAAGCGGAGGAAGGCGGCTGCGGTGCCGCCGTCGCAGACGCGGTGGTCGAAGACGAGGGACAGCTGGGTGAGCTTGCGGATGGCGAGCTCACCGTCCACCACCCACGGGCGATCGATGATCCGGCCGACGCCGAGAATCGCGACCTGTGGATGGTTGATGATCGCCGCGCTGCCGTCGACGCCGAAGCTGCCGTAGTTGTTCAGCGTGAACGTCCCCGACGTCAGCTCCTGCTGGGTCAGCTTGCCGTCCCGTGCCGATTCGGTCAGCCTTCGGATCTCGACGTCCAGCCCGCGGGTGGTCATGGTGTGCGCGTTGGCGACGGCCGGTACGACGAGACCGCGGTCCGTCTGCGCGGCGAGGCCGAGGTTCACGCCGTCGTACTGGACGAGCTCCTCGCGCTCGGTGTCGACGTACCCGTTGAGCTCTGGGTATTTGAGCAGGCCGGCGACGACGAAGCGTGCCATCAGGGCCAGCAGGCCGGGACCGGGGTCTGTTGCTGAGCGCAACGATGCGCGCAGGTCCATGAGTGCGGTCGCGTCTACGTCGACCCAGGTGGTGGCCTCGGGGATCTCGGCGCGGCTTCGGGTCAGCGTCGCGACGACGGCCTTGCGGAAGCCGCTCATCGGCGTACGGCGCAGCTCCGGGAGCCCCGTCCGCGAGGCGACCTGGGCCGCGGCCGGCTGAGGTACTCGCTCGGTCTGTGTGGGGATCGGCTCCAGTTGCGTACGCCGTGCGATGGCCAGCTCCACGTCGCGGCGGACGATCAGGCCGTCAGGCCCCGAACCGTCGAGCGTGCGCAGGTCCACCTCGGCATCGCGCGCCAACCGTCGTACCAGTGGCGAGACCACCAGCGGCACGCGCCTCGGTGCCTTCTCCGGCGGGGGCTCCTGGATTCTCGCAGCGGCAGCCGACCGCGGCTTCCTGCGCCGCCCGGCCCCGGACATCTCGGTCGTGCCATAGCCGACGAGCACGTTCCCCGAGCCGGCACGTTCTTCCTCGCGGTATGCCTCTCCCGCCGGATCGCCAACCGTGATCAGTGGCTTGCCGACCGGGATCGTCGTACCGGGTTCGCCGTGGAGCTCCTCGATGACACCGGCGTACGGCGACGGCAGCTCGACGATCGACTTCGCGGTCTCGACCTCCGCGACCGGCGTGTCGACGACGACCACGTCGCCGACCTTCACCAGCCAGCGAACGATCTCCGCCTCGGTCAGCCCTTCACCGAGGTCGGGGAGAAGAAACGTGTTCACGAGTCCTCCCACTGCAGGTCGTCCACCGCGTCGTGGATCCGGTCGACGCTCGGCAGCTGGTACTTCTCCAGCTTCGGTGGCGGGAACGGGATGTCGAACGCGGTCACCCGCCGCACCGGCGCCGCCAGCGAGTGGAAGCACTTCTCGGTGACCCGGGCAACGATCTCGGACGACACACTCGCGAACCCGCTCGCCTCGGCAACCACGACCGCCCTGCCGGTACGCCGCACCGCCGCGCACACGGTCTCGTCGTCGAACGGCACGACCGAACGCAGATCCACCACCGTCAGCTGGCGCCCTTCGGCCGCCGCAACCTCGGCCGCTTCGAGCGCGACCGGCAACGCTGGGCCGTAGGCAATCAACGTTGCGTCCGCGCCTTCACGCCGTACGACGGCCGTGCCGATGCCGGGCTGGTCCTCGGTGAGGTCGACCTCTTCCTTTGCCCAGTAGAGCTTCTTCGGCTCCATGAACACCACGGGATCGGGGAACTCGATTGCCTTGCGCAACAGCCCGTAAGCGTCCGCGACCGTTGCCGGCGTCACCACCGTCAGCCCGGGCGTGTGCGCGAAGTAGCTCTCCGACGAATCGCTGTGGTGCTCGACGCCGCCGATGCCACCGCCGTACGGGATCCGGATGACCATCGGCAGCTGGACGCGTCCGCGGGTGCGGTTGCGCATCTTCGCCACGTGCGAGACGACCTGCTCGAACGCCGGGTACCCGAACGCGTCGAACTGCATCTCGACGACCGGGCGCATCCCGTTCATCGCCATGCCGACCGCCATACCGACGATGCCGGCCTCGGCCAGCGGGGTGTCGAAGCAACGATTCTCGCCGAACTCCGCGGTCAGCCCGTCGGTGATCCGGAAGACACCGCCGAGCGCGCCGACGTCCTCGCCGAACATCACAACCGTGTCGTCCGCGTGCATCGCGTCCCGCAGCGCCTGGTTGAGCGCCTGGGCCATCGAGATCTTGGTGTGCGTCATGGCGTCAGGCCTCCTCTCGCGCCAGCTCGTCACGCAGGAACGCCGCCTGCTCGCGCAACTGCTGGGTCTCCTCGGCGTACAGGTACTTGAACAGATCCGCCGGGTCCACCTCGGGCTCCGGCATCAGGCCGTCGCGCAGCTGTGTGGCTACCTCGGCGGCCTTGGCCTCTGCTTGCCGGCGTACGTCGTCGTCCAACCAGTCCTGCTGCTCGAGGTACGTCGTCAGCCGCTGGATCGGGTCCCGGTCCAGCCACGGCGTGACCTCGTCGTCC
Source organism: Kribbella sp. NPDC049584 (assembly GCF_040675555.1). Classification (NCBI taxonomy): domain Bacteria; kingdom Bacillati; phylum Actinomycetota; class Actinomycetes; order Propionibacteriales; family Kribbellaceae; genus Kribbella; species Kribbella sp. NPDC049584. Next base: position 26,492 of record NZ_JBFAPF010000011.1, on the reverse strand, counting down.
TGGCGGTAGCGGGTCGCGTCGTCGGCGTTGGTGTGTGCCTGCACGCGGTACGTGTGCGCCTCGACCAGCTGCGGGCCTTCCCCTGCGCGGGCCTTCTCCACAGCCTTTCCGAGTACGGCGAGCAGGCCGGCCAGATCGTTGCCGTCGGCCCGTTCGCCCGGTACGCCGTACCCAATGCCCTTGTGGGCAAGGGATGGCGCGGCGCTCTGCTTGACGAGCGGGACGGAGATCGCGTACTCGTTGTTCTGGATGAAGAACACGACCGGCGCGTGGAACACGGCCGCGAAGTTCAGCGCCTCGTGGAAGTCGCCCTCGCTCGTCCCGCCGTCGCCGACGAGCGCCATCACAACCGTGTCCTCGCCCTTCAGGCGCGCCGCGTGCGCGACGCCGACCGCGTGTGGCAGCTGGGTCGCTAGCGGAGTCGACTGCGGCGCGACCTTCTGCGCGTACGGGTCGTAGCCCGAGTGCCAGTCGCCGCGGAGCAGCGTCAGAGTCTCGATCGGATCGACACCGCGGCTCACGATCGAGACCGAGTCGCGGTACGTCGGGAACAGCCAGTCTCCCTCTTTGAGGACCATCGTCGCCGCGACCTGACAGGCCTCCTGGCCGTGCGAGGACGGGTAGACCGCGAGCCGGCCCTGCCGGACGAGCGCACTGGCCTGGTCGTTGAAGCGGCGGCCGCGGATCAACTCTGTGTAGCCGTCGAGCAGAGCAGCCTTGGTGGGCAGCTCGTACGACGAGTGTTCGTGCGGCAGACCGTTCTGATCGATCAGACAGACGGGTTCCGCGGAGGGGAGCAATTGCTCCTCGACGGTGGTCATGGACCCTCCAGCGCAGGAGACGGACGGTAGCCACATCGTCCTGCCTCCTGGCCAAGTGGATCTATAGCTGGAAGAATTGAGAGACGTTTGGCCCGGGTCGCCGCGCGAGGAGGTCGCACAATGTCCGACGAGGCGATAGTCCACCGGGCCGGTCCTGGACAGATTGTCGTCGCTCCCGCGCTCGACGAGATCGATCGGCTGATCATCGAGGCCCTCGGACGCGACGGACGGCTGTCGATCCGGGCTCTGGCCGACGAGGTGCACATCTCCCGGGCGAACGCGTACGCGCGGGTCGAGCGCCTCACGAACACCGGGGTGATCACCGGCTTCACGGTGACTGTGGATCCGCTTCGGCTGGGGCTCGCGACGTCGGCGTACGTCACGCTCAGTCTGCGGCAGAGCTCGTGGCGAACGCTCCGGAAGCAACTCCAGGCCATCCCGGAGATCAAGCACATGGCTCTCGTCGGAGGCGACTTCGACGCCATCCTGCTCGTCCGAGCCGCCGACAACGAAGGCCTACGTCGCCTGGTCCTGGAAAAACTCCAAGCCATCCCCGAAGTACTGGCCACCCGCACCGCACTGATCTTCGAAGACGTAGGAACCCTCTAACAGCCGCACGACCTGCGCAGGATCAGTTCGGTTGGAAAGGTCAGCGCTTCGACCGCTCCTTCCCCTTCGATCAAGCGGCGTACTGCTTCTTGGGCGAGGTGTTCGAGGGGCTGGCGGACGACGGTGAGCGGGGGCCAGGTGTACTCAGTCTCAGGAGTGCCGTCGAAGGCCACGACTGCGACATCCTCGGGGACGCGAAGACCGGCCTCGTGCAGGACTCGCAGCACACCAATGGCCTGCAGATCTGAGCTGGCGAAGATCGCCGTTGGGCGCGGGACGGCATCCACGAGTTGGCGGCCGGCCGTGTAACCGCCCTCGCGAGAGAACGCCGCTCGAGCGATCGGTCCCGCGGAAAGGCCGGCTGCCTCGAGGGCGTCCCGCCAGCCGAGTTCGCGTTCTGGGTGGCCGGTGCCGCCGATGACCAGGCCTATTACCTGGTGGCCGTGTTCCACCAGGTGCTCGACGCCGTGGCGGGCGCCTTCGCGGTACGCGGGGCGGACCGAGCTGACCGTCGGCAGCACGCGATTGATTGCGATCGCGGGCACCTCGGCGTCGGTCAGGTCCGGGTCCTCGTGCGGCGCCACCAGCAGCAGTCCGCTCACCTGACGTGTGAGGAGTTCCGCGATCTTGGCGCGTTCGGTGGCTGGATCGCCGTCGGCGCTCGTCTGCAGTACGACGTACCCGCGCGACGCCGCCTCCCGGTCGATCGCCTTGGCCAGCTCTGCGAACAGCGGATTCCCGCCGTCGGGCGTGATGAGGCCGAACGTCCGCGTCGTACCCATCCTCAGCGCTCGCGCAGTCGCGTTCGGGCGGTAGCCGAGGGCACGGATCGCCTCCAGGACCCGCTCGCGCGTCTCGGGAGCGACCTTGCGAGGTCCCTCGTTGACGACGTAGCTGACCACGGCCGTGCTGACCCCGGCGTACTCCGCCACGTCGTTGCGCGTGACCGGTTCCTTCGGCATGCAGTGATGGTACGACGGTTGACCGCCGCGGAAAGCGGTTGCTAGCGTGTGTCGTCTACACGAGTAGAAGGAGACCGCCGTGGCCAGACGCTATGCCGTCGCCGGGACCGGATCGCGGGCGCAGTCGTACATCCGCGCGATGTTCCAGGCACACCCCGAGGAAGCCGAGCTCGTCGCCCTGCTCGACCCGAACCCGGGCCGGCTCGCGTTCCACCAGCGGCTCGTCACCGAACTCGGCGGCCCGGAGCTCCCGCAGTACGGCGCCGACGACCTGGAGCGGATGGTCAAGGAGCAGTCCGTGGACCGCGTCGTGGTGACGAGCCCCGACTACACGCACGCGTCGGTCGTGTCGCAACTGCTGCGCGCCGGCGCCGACGTGATCGTGGAGAAGCCGCTGACGATCAACGCCGACGGGACGCGGCAGATCGTCGACGCGATGAACGAGTCGGGTAAGTCCGTCGTCGTGACGTTCAACTACCGCTACTCGCCGCGCAACAGCGCGCTCCGCCAGGTGATCGCGGACGGCGAGATCGGCAAGGTCACGAGCGTCGAGTTCCAGTGGGTGCTCGACACCCGGCACGGCGCGGACTACTTCCGCCGCTGGCACCGCGAGAAGCTGAACTCGGGTGGCTTGCTGGTCCACAAGGCGTCCCACCATTTCGACCTGGTGAACTGGTGGATCGCGTCGTCGCCGACACGGGTGTTCGCGTCCGGTGGCCTGTTCTTCTACGGCGACGAGAACGCAGCGGCTCGGGGCCTCGGGCAACGACCGGCGCGCGGAACGATCGATGGATCGGCCAATGATCCGTGGTTGCTTGACCTGCGCAACGATGACACGAACCGGCAGCTGTACTACGAGAGCGAGAAGTACGACGGGTACCTGCGCGACCAGGACGTGTTCGGTCCGGGGATCACGATCGAGGACAACATGTCCGTGATCGCGGAGTACGCGAACGGCGCGCGACTGAGCTACTCGCTCAACGCGCACTCGCCGTGGGAGGGGTACCGCGTCTCGGTCAACGGCACTCTCGGGCGCGCCGAGCTTGAAGTCGTCGAGCGTGCCGCGGTCGTCGACGACCAGATCGACCCGAGCTACCCGTCCGACCGGGTGATCGCCGGCGACGTTCGTACCAACGGCGAGCGGCTGGTTCTGCAGAAGCACTGGGCCACTGCGGTCGAGGTCGAGATTCCCCGGGGCGAAGGCGGGCATGGCGGCGGCGATCGTCTCCTGTACACGGACCTCTTCGTGGGGCCGACCAACGACCCGCTGGCTCGTGCCGCGGACGTCAACGACGGCGTACGAGCCGTTGCCGTAGGCATCGCTGCGAACCAATCCCTGGCGACCGGTCAGCCGGTCACAATCACCGACCTGAACCTAGGCGGCTGGTCGACCTAGCCCCGTCTCCCGAAGGATCTGCTCTTGCCGGAGCCGGAGTTTCCTCGGATGACGATGGTTCCACCTCCGATGTCTAAGTTGGCCCGCTGACCGGGGTCAGGCGGCTTGGCGGCGGGCTGTTCGTTGGCGGCGGAACCAGAGCGCGAGGGCGATGCACGGCACGACGAGTCCGCCGATGCCCAGCACCAGGAAGTCCCACTCGGCGTTGATGTGGTCGATCAGCCAGCCGAAGTTCTTTCCGAAGAAGCCGGTCAGGAAGGTCAGCGGCAGGAAGACCGTGGCCAGCTTGGTGAGCTGTTCCATGGACGCGTTCTGCCGGACGCTGACCTTGGTCTGCTCGACGCCGATCACCGCCATGTTCGCCTCCAGGACCGTGGCGAGCAGGTCACGTTGGGCAGCGACCTCCTCGTTCACCAGTACGAGGTGGTCGTGCACGTCGCGGAAGTACGGCAGCAGGGCGGTGTCGCGGGCGCCGCGCTCGATCGTCGCGAGTACCGCGAGCAGCGGGTGGACCGCGCGGTAGAAGTCAGTGACTTCGCGACGGAGGAAGTAGATCTGCTCGGTCGGCGCGACGGCGCCGGCGAACACCGTCTGCTCGACCCGCTCGATGTCGCGTTCGAGCTCGGCGACGACCGGTCCGTAGCTGTCGACGACTTGGTCCAGAATCGCCCACAGCACCGAGCTCGTTCCACACTCGAGCAGCTCGGGCCGTTGCTCGAGCCGGATCCGGGCGCCATGCAGGTCGCTGGCGACACCTTGACGGACGGTGATCACGAACGACGGCCCGACGAAGACGCTCACCTCGCCGAAGTCCACCTCCTCGCGCTCGTCGTCGTACCGGCCGGTCCGAAGGATGACGAGCTCGACCTCACCGGCGTACGGCTCGACCTTGGGTCGGAGATGGAACGTCTGCGCGTCCTCGACGGCCAGCTCGTGCAGGCCGAAGCTCTCTCTCGCCTGGGCAAGTTCCTCGGCCGTGGGCTCGAACATGCCCAACCAGACGAACCCACCCTGCTGACAGTGGGCAGCGGCATCCTCGACCGACATCGCCTCGACGTGCTGGCGGCGTCCGTCCCGGTAGTAAGCGCAGTCGATGATCATGGTGACCTCCTCCCCCGATCGTCGTACGGACGGCCGATAGGAAATAGGGTTGGCCGGGAAAGCAGTGGTGAACATCCGTGAGGAGATGCCGTGGGACTGCCAGTCGTACTGATGCCCGGCCCGATGCACCCGGCCGTCGCTGAGGGCCTCGCCGACCACTGCGAGCTGATCCGGCTCTGGGAGGAGAGCGACCCGGACGCCGTACTCGCGGCCCGCCGGGACGAGATCGTTGCCGTCGCCACCGGTGGTACGGCGATCGACGGACCGTTCCTCGACCGGCTCCCCGCCGTACGCCTGGTCGCGAGCTTCGGTGTCGGGTACGACCGCATCGACGCGGCCGCTGCCGCCGCGCGTGGCGTCGTGGTCACGAACACGCCTGGGGTCCTGGACGACGAGGTCGCCGACACGGCACTCGGCCTGCTGCTGATGACGGTGCGCGAACTGGGACGAGCCGAGCAGTACCTCCGCGAAGGCAAGTGGGCCGAGGGCCGCCCGTACCCGTTGACCCCCGCAACGTTGCACGGCCGCCGGATGGGCATCCTCGGCCTCGGCCGCATCGGCCAAGCCATCGCCGACCGCGTCCAGCCCTTCGGCGTCACCGTTGCCTACCACAACCGCCACCCGAAGGACGTCTCCTACCAGTACTACTCGTCGCTGGTCGAGATGGCCGCCGACGTAGACATCCTGATGATCGTCATCCCCGGCGGCGACAACACCCGCCACCTGGTCGACGCCTCGGTCCTCAAAGCACTAGGCCCAGACGGCATCCTCATCAACGTGGCCCGCGGCACGGTCGTCGACGAACAGGCGCTGGTGGACGCCCTCCGCACCAACACCATCCTCTCCGCCGGCCTGGACGTCTTCGAACACGAACCCAAGGTCCACCCCGACCTCCTCACCCTCCCCAACGCCGTCCTCCTCCCCCACGTAGGCTCCGCCACCATCCCCACCCGCACCGCCATGGCCAACCTGGTAGTCGACAACATCCACCACTGGCTAACGCATGGCACCCCCCTCACCCCCGTCCCCGAATCCACCGACCTCCTGAAGTAGCCCGCCGCCGCACGACGGCCAATCCCCCGCCCCGACGTACTGCGCTCAACCCAGCGCGCGGACGTACTACGGTCAACCCCGCGTGCTACGCAGCCGCTATGTCGCTCCGCTCCTCCCGCGGGCGCCGCCCGCACCCCACCCACCCCCCCGGCTCATCGCCGGTGCATCCCTTCCGGCTACCGCCGGACGTTGTGGGCTACCGCCCGCGCGTGCGCGCTCATCGCGCGGCGACTGCGTATGTCGGCGTTCCGGGCCAAGGCAGCCTGGTTCCGCGGACGGTGCTTGCACGGACGCTGCCGGAACGGACGCTGCTTGCACGGACGCTGCCGGAACGGACGCTGCTTGCACGGACGCTGCCGGAACGGACGCTGCTTGCACGGACGCTGCCGGAACGGACGCTGCTTGCACGGACGCTGCCGGG
>NZ_JBFAPF010000011.1:0-20032 GCF_040675555.1 Kribbella sp. NPDC049584 | reverse complement strand
GGAACGGACGCTGCTTGCACGGACGGTGCTTGCACGGACGGTGCTTGCACGGACGGTGCTTGCACGGACGGTGCTTGCACGGACGGTGCTTGCACGGACGGTGCTTGCACGGACAGCTGGCCCACGGCTGCATGGTTCGCGACACCCCAGGTGATCGCCGTCGACAACTGACCGTAGGCAACGCTGGTCATGCCGCATTCCGAGCGATCCTGCGCATTCCCTGCGGGCGAGCCGGGCGATCGACACGTTGTCGCTGTAACCCCAATGCCCCAAGCCACGCTGCACTACGGAGCTAGCTCCCATCCACCAGCTCAGGACCCTCCTCGTCAATGGAGCGAACGTGCCTGCACGTCGGCTTGGTGTGGCCCCACGACGGGCGCGGCTCGTTAGATGAGTGCTGTATCGCCCCCAAGGGTCCAGGCCAATCAGATCACTTGAAGTCGATGAGGTGTCTCGCGTGCGCCCAGCGCTGTCAGCGGCCTCGGTCGCCGTGGACTCGCCCCAGACCGCGAAGCGGGCGGCTTCCTGCAGCATCGCTTCGTCGGCCGCCCAACGACTGGAACGCTGACCTGAACGCCCGTCAGAACGGCGCCTCGGCGCGGCAGATCCCGTGGCACCTGTAGTGCCGGGTCCTGCGACGGCACCGCCGTCTGACCGCTGGGCAGGGGTATCTGGTCGCAGGGCGAGGGGTGCGTCGAGGAGAGTTGAGATGCTCGGTGTTGGTTGGGGTGGTGGATCAGCCCACGTGGGGCGGGATACCCGGACCTGTCCGTCGGTGATGGTGATGATCCAGTGGCCGGCGTGGAGGGCGCGATGGTGTCCCCGGCAGAGGAGTACCAGGTTGTGGATCGCGGTTTCTCCGCCGTCGATCCACGATCGGAGATGGTGTGCGTCGCAGTGGATCGGCGGGGCGCCACACACCACGCAGCCCTTGTCGCGAACATTCAAGGCACGACGCATCGCCCGTGTCACCAGGCGTTCGGCCCGTCCGACGTCGAGAGGCTCGGAGTTGGATCCGAGCACCAGCGGGATGATCTTCGCGTCACACGCCATCCGACGGATCGCAGCAGCCGACAGCCCATCGCCGTACACGAGTTCCCCGGTCGCCTCGGCGAGGGCCGACTTCAGGTCCTCGAAGTCGATCGTGACAGTGATGTTCGCCTTCGCGCCGAACCCAGGCACCCAACGATCCGCACGATGCATGGCACCCTGATGCGTGACGCCGTCATGCGCGACGCCCTCATGCGTGGCAGCGTTCGCGGCGACGTCTTCTGCCGCTGGGACCGGCGGAAGGTTTTCTGGGCCGCCGTCGTCCGTGGGACGTGCCTCAGTGGCGGGTGGCTTGAAGCCGCTCTCGGCGGCTGCGGCGGCGATGGTCAGTGAGGCTGTGAGGGCGTCGGCTTGGCGTTGTTCGCGGGAGCGTGGGTCGAGCTCGCCGTCTGCGGTTTTGTGGGGGCGGGCGGCGGCGTGGATGCGGGATCGGAGCAGCTCGGCGTTCTCGTTGGCCAGGTAGCCGCGGAACTTCACGCCGTTCTCGGCCTCGATCAGGGTCAGCGATTCGCGGGCGTACGCAGCGTTCTCGTCGGGCTCGGGACCGTCGGAGTCCAGCAGGTCACAGATCTGTCGTGCGGCCTTGGCGAGCTCGCCTGGTGACAGGTGCGCGGCGAGGTTGACCAACTGTTCCTCTGCCACCTCGAGCTCTTCCAGCGCGACTCTGGAGCCGACTCGCTCCAGCGCGGTGACAATGACGCTCGCCTGGGCCGGACGCAGCGGGCGAGTCCCATCTGTGAGGGCTGTCGACACCGCGCCGTACTTCGGCAGACTGCGAGACAGCTTGACGTCGCGATGGGCATCGCGGCGGTCGATGCGGTGGCGCATGGCAAGTAGCTCGGCGGTGTCGCGGGCACCGAGCTCCGAGGCCAGGCCGATCTCGTCGACACGGGCGATGAGCTGCAGACGGTAGGTCAGAAGCTGGGTGACCGCAGCGTCCACCTGGTCGATGGTCGGCAGCAGCTCGCTGTCGCTCATCGACCAGACCGGCCGCTCACCCAGAGGCTCCATGCCCACAACGATAGGCGTGCCCTCCGACAGTTTTCAAACTCGAATCCCCTTATTTTCAAGGCGATCCAGCCATCAACAACTACGAAGCTGATTGAGGCGATATCCACAGGCCCGCCACCAACTCGACCTGGTTCGGCAAGTCGAGTGTGTCTACCCGGATGTGGTGGTCGGCGTCCGGCGGGTTCGCCGCGTCCGCCTTGTGCAGCAGTCGGAACTCGTCGTCAGTCAGCCAGACCTTCCGGGACGCCGCACGCCGCATCGCCTCTCGCAAGTCAACCTTCATGTGCACGATCAGCGACCCGGGAAGCTCCTGTCTGTACAAGCCGCAGGTCTCTGGCGTCAGCACGTCTGCGACGACGACTTCAAAGCCCGTAGCCAGGAAATTGCGAGCAAGGCTGCAGGCATTCGTCACACCGAGCCTCTGCTGTTGCCGGCCTTCCCGTCCCTCCCACGGAGCGGTGGCGCCGCTGATGACCAGCTGGCGTACGTCATCCACGTCGATGAACGCACACCTTGGACGACCTTCCGCCAGGGCACGCGCCGTCACACTTTTTCCTACCGCGGGGCCACCCGTCAGGATCAATGGTGGAAGAGTCATCGCTTCTCCGGCGGGTTATGCCGGGCGTAGTAGTAGGTGATTGTTCGGTGGTCATGCGGCGGCTACGTCGTCCTGTTGGCCTTCGTCTGGTCGTGATGCGGTTGATTGGCTCAGGTGTCGGAGCTGCGGGTGAGGGTTATTTCCTCGGCTAGGTGGGAGAGCTTGGCGGGGTTTCGGACGGCGTACATGCCGGCGATCAGGCCGTTGTCGACGTGGAGGACGGTGACGGTGTCGACTTCCTCGCCGAAGCGGAGGATGAGTGCCGGTTGGCCGTTGATGTGGGTTACCTCCAGGGAGGCGTCGGCCAGGCGGGTGATGCCCATGGCCAGGAGGCGGGCGACCTTGTCGGCGCCTACGACCGGGCGTGGGACGGCCTGGACCACGCCGCCGCCGTCGCCGAGGAAGACCACGTCGGGGGCGAGGATGTCCACCAAGCCTTGGAGGTCGCCGGTGTTCACGGCGCGCTGAAACGCGGCCAGCGCGTCCCGGGTCTGGTCGGCGGAGACGACGCCGCGGGGGCGCCGGGCGGCTACGTGGGAGCGGGCTCGGTGGGCTATCTGGCGGACGGCGTCCGGTTTCTTGTCGACGGCCTCGGCGATCTCGTCGTACTCGAGGCCGAAGACCTCACGGAGGACGAAGACGGCGCGTTCGGTGGGCTTCAGGGTCTCGAGGACCAGGAGCATTGCCATCGAGACGCTGTCGGCGAGTTCGACGTCCTCGGCCACATCGGGCGCGGTGAGGAGCGGTTCGGGTAGCCACGGGCCGACGTACGACTCCTTGCGCCGACCCAGCGTGCGGAGGCGCTGGAGGGCCTGTCGGCTGGCGATGCGGACCAGGTACGCGCGCTGGTCCAGTACCGTGTCGAGGTCGACCCCGACCCAGCGCAGCCAGGTCTCCTGGAGGACGTCCTCGGCATCCGCGGCCGAGCCGAGGAGCTCGTACGCGACCGTGAACAGGAGGTTGCGATGGGCAACGAAAGCCTCGGTGGCTTTGTCGGTACCGGTCATGGCTGAACTCCTTGTCCGCGCGGGTGTCGCCCATCAGATGCCGGCCGCCGGATTTCTGTGACACGTACTCCGGTATGGCGCTCGTCACGTCCTGGGACCGTCACGGCACATCCGTCGGCGGCATCTCGTGGTCATCCAGTAGATCTCACCAGTAAGGACAACGACGATGGAACCCCGTATCGACGTGATGCAGAGCGAGTTCGGCGCCAAGCTGGCGAAGCGGCTGTTCGCAGTACACGGAATGTTGCAGCAGACCTCGCTGCCGCACGCGACGCAGAACCTGGTCATGCTCCGCGCCAGCCAGATCAACGGCTGCGGGCACTGCATCGACATCCACTCCAAGGAGGCCGCGGCGGAAGGCGAGACCACGACCCGGCTGAACCTGGTCGCCGGGTGGAGGCACTCGACGGTCTTCACCGAGGAGGAGCAGGCCGCGCTGGCGCTCACCGAGGAGGCGACCCGGCTGGCCGACGCCTCCGAGGGTGTCTCCGACGAGACCTGGGCCCGGGCTGCGAAGTACTACGACGAGGACCAGCTGATCGCGCTGGTGACGCTGATCGCGATGATCAACGCCACCAACCGGATGGCCGTGACCTTCAACCAGCTCGGCGGCTCCTACGAGCCCGGCCTGATGGCAGCCGCGATCAACCGGTAACCCCGCTGGCAGGCAGGTCCCAGATCCGCTCGGACTCCCAGGCGTACTCCCACGCCTGGATGTCCGGCGGCTCGATGCCGAGGCCGGTGAGGATCGCACAGACCTGTTCGCGGTGGTGGTTGGCGTGGTTGATCGCCTGGGCGATGAAGATGCCGACCCGGGTACCGCGGGTGTTGTTGTCGACGACGATCACGCGTTCGACGTCGATCGGCTGGGTCAGGAACACCTCCCACAGCGCGCCGGCCTCGGCGTTCCAGCCCTCGATGGTCTCGAGGCCGGTCGCTGGGTCGCTGTCCACGTAGTCGAGCGGCCGGTCCACGATCCGGCGCAGGTAGCTGCCGTCGCACCGGACGATGTGGTCGAGCGTCGCGAGAATGCCGCCGTACGTGCCGACGCCGGTGATCTCCAGCTGTTCGGCCGTGAGTTTCTGGTCCAGGCAGAACCGGGTCAGGCTGCCGGTCGCCCAGTTGTTGTGCCGGATGGGGTCGTACAGCAGGTCGTTGAGTCCCATGCAGGCCAAGCTAGCCGTGCCCGCCCGGCCCGGGGTACTGCATTTCGCCCCGGGCCGGGCACGCGCGGCGGAATCAGCTCGCGCCGATGTTGACCATCCAGTTGATGCCGAACTTGTCGGTCACCATGCCGAACTCGTCGCCCCACATCTGCTTCTCCAGCGGGACCGTCACCTTGCCGCCGTCGGCGGACAGCTTCTCGTAGTACCCGCGCAGCTCGTCGCCGTCGCCGCTCAGGCTGATCGCGATGTTGTCGCCCGGGTTGTACGGCATGCCCTGCGGGGTGTCGGCCGCCATCAGCGTGAACCCGCTCGGGGTCTCGAGCTGGGCGTGCATCAGCAGCTCGTCGTCCTCGGGGCCGTGGCCTGAGCCGAACTCCTTGAAGGTGTTCTTGGCCAGCTCCCCGCCGAAAATCCCCTGGTAGAACTCCATCGCCGGACGCGCTTCACTCTTGAACTGAATGTACGGATTGAGCCGGGATGCCATCGAATCGTTCCTTCCCCCAACAAGCCGAACCCTCTGGTACGGCGCTTATGCCCGCACAGTAAACCCGGCCGCCGACAGTCCGCGACACCTCGAACCCGGCCGTCCGGTTAAGGTCTCGGGATGATCCTGCGACACATCACCATCGATGCGGCCGACCCCTACGAGCTGGCCCGATTCTGGAGTACCGTGACCGGCTGGCCGGTCGCCGATGGCGACGTACCGGGCGACGACGAGGTGCTGGTGGTGGCGCCCGCGCCGGTTCCCGGGCTGCTGTTCATCGCAGTACCGGAAGGTAAGTCGGTGAAGAACCGGGTGCACCTGGACTGGGGCCCGACCGAGCGCTCCCGCAACGAAGAGGTCGAGCGCATCCTCTCCCTCGGCGGCACGATCCACGAGGACCACCGCCTCCCCGACGGCCGTGGCTGGGTGACCATGAAAGACCCCGAAGGCAACGAGTTCTGCGTCGAACGCAGCGAAGCCGAACGCGCCGCCTGATCGGCTGGGGTTCCACGCGTCGTGGTCGAGCGCCCACTTTCCGTCAAACGCGACCACCTGCGCCGGGTTCGGCTTGAATGCGGCATGGGCCGGAACCCTATGCGTGGGTCCGGTCTTCGGGGATGCTTGAGGGGTGAAGTGGTGGTGGCGGCGGAAGAAGAAGGCTGCTGAGGACGGGGAGCCTCGGCGGCGGGGGATGCGGCGGGACGAGGTCAAGGACCTTCGGGCTCGTCTGACGGGTGAGGGGTACACGCTGAAGCACTGACCGCCCGATGCAACCAAATGGGCGGCCGGAGCGTTTAGTAAGTAGGAGCCGGGGGATGCACCAGGTTCGGGGCGCGCCGCGTCATGTCGCGGTGCGGAGACGACGACTCATGCTGGGGGGTGGGCGCACGCTGAAACAGGTCCACCTCCATCCTCACCACGAGCGCGTCTCGCTACTCCGGGCGTTCCTGGGGTCAGTCGCCTCGATCTTCGTCACGCTGGTCGTACTGGCTGTGCTCGCGGGCGTGCTCGTCGTCCTCGAGCCGCGGACCACCGATGCCGACACCACAGCCGACGGCACCGGTTCGTACAGCGTGCCGACGACAGGCGCCGGCCGGTACGGGTCGGGCACGCTCGGCCCGTGGCAGGACCTGATCCGGCGGATCTCCCCCGAGGACCAGATCCGCGACACGCTCACGTTCGACGGCATCTTCCTGTTCGGCGACAGCATCGCCGTACAGGACAGCGCGTCGCTCGAACGGCGGCTGGCCGACAGCACCGGCGACTCGATCGCCTTCCACGACTGGTCCGGTCAACCCACCTCGGCGGCGGTCGACGCACTCGAGCAGTGGTCGCGTGACTACGGTCTGCCCCGGCGGATCGTGATGGCCGTCGGTACGAACGACATCTTCGACCCGCCCGCCTTCGCCGCCCAGGTCGAACGCGCGATGAAGATCGCCGGGCCGGACCGGACGGTGTACTGGGTGAACGTGTACGTCAGCCGCACCAAGCAGCCGCCCGCCGTACGGGATGCGGATCTCGCGAACAGCGCCTGGGTCAACAACGAGCTCTACGAGGCTTCGCTCAACCACCCGAACCTGCGGATCATCGACTGGTCCTCGTTCCTCACCTCGCGGCCGGACGGGCCCACGCCGTACCTGCGCGACGGCGTACACACCAGCGAGCCCCTCGGCGGCAGTGCCCGCAACGAGCTGATCACCGAGGCGATCAAGAACAGCCGCTAGGACAACCGCTCGGCCTCCCTCCGCGTCCGCAGTACGGAAAGGGACGAGTCATGTCACACATCCGGAGTTGGTCGACGTCGGCCGCCATCGTTGTGGTTCTGACCGCGTTCCTCCTGGCGCTCCTGCACCTCGACGCCCCGGCCGCGCATGCGAAGACGACCACATCCGCCGTCAGCGCAGGAAGCTATGGTTCCGGCGCGCTCGGTTCCTGGCAGGGGAACAACCGCGTCATCTCCAGCGGCGCCCAGGTCCGTCACGTCGTCTCGACGAACGGCGTAGTGCTGTTCGGCGACAGCATCGCCGTACAGGACGGCGGAGCGCTCGGTCGACTCCTCGGACAACAGTTGGGTACGACGTTCGCGGAGTACAGCTGGTCCGGCCAGCCGACCTCGGCTGCTGTCGACGCGATGACTTCGTGGGCTCATACGTACGGCCTGCCGAAGCGGATCGTGATGGCGGTCGGCTCGAACGACATCTTCGATCCGCCGGCGTTCGCCGCACAGGTCGAGCGAGCGCTCCGGATCGCCGGCCCGGACCGGACCGTGTACTGGGTGAACGTTCAGGTCTCGCGCACCGATGAGCCGGCGTCGGTGCAGGTGGCCGACCAACGCAACAGCGAATGGATCGATCTCCAACTGGAGCAAGCTCGAGACCAGCACGCGAACCTGCGGATCGTGCCGTGGGCCGAGTTCCTCGCGGCACGGCCCGAACGGATCCACACCGACCTGCGCGACGGCCGGCACACCACCGTGCCCGCCGGGCAGAACGCGCGGAACGCCCTGATTCTGCAGGCGATCCGGCGAGGTTGACGCTGCCCTTCCGGGCAACACCCAACCGGAGTGACCGGTCCGATGCAACCTTTTGACCGCTCAAGACATCTACATGACAGAGGAACGAATCTGCATCTCGGGGGGAACCGATGGCGACGTACCAGACCGGAGCATGACCGGCATCACAACCGATGCCGGTAGCAACCTTTCACGGTCCTCCGAACGTTTCTTGAACACCACCGCGACGTAGCAGCAAATACCAACCTGACCATTTTCCCGGGGAGCGCCCTACCCGAATTCAGGTCTAGGCCAGAAGAGGCATGCGCCAAGCATGTGGGGAGGACCAACGATGCCCGCGAGACATCTGCGTACGACCAGAACGACGCTCCGACTCATGATCCCGCTGCTCGTGAGCGCCGCCGTACTGGCCGCCGTACTGGTGATCCCGTGGGGCGGCTCCGAGCCGGAGGCGGCCCCGGACCCGACCGTGAGCCACACTCCCGAACCGCCGACGGCACCGCCGACACCCGTGAAGCAGAACACCTACACGTGCCCGGCGTACAGCGGGATCGACCACGCGAACCCGGTCGCGAACCTCTACCAGGACAAGTTCACCTGGGGTACGACGCCGCCCACGAAGGTCGGCGACGGCAAGGGAAACATCAACTGGCGGATCAACCCGGACAAGAACCCCAGCTGGTACATGTGGCTGCACTCGCTTCGTTGGCTGGGGCAAGGAATCAACGCCGGCGCACGCGGCGACAAGCGAGCGCTGCAACGGGTCAGCAACATCGCGCGCGACTGGGTCAACGACAATCCGTACTCGTGGAAGTCCGACGTCGGCGCGTACGAGTCGACGATGCACCGCACCAACGTGCTGATCTGCCTACGGCAGGCGGTGCTGTCCGGATTGCATGTGGTCAAGTTGCCGTTGACGTACACCTGGCTGGACGACGCGCTGATGGAGCACGCGTGGTTCCTGCAGAAGAACTACAGCGGCGACTGGAACCACGGCACCGACGAGAGCCTCGCGCTGTTCGGGATCGGGTGCACGCTGCAGCGCAACGACCTGAAGAAGATCGCGTCCGATCGGCTGACGAGCGCGATCAAGACCTCCATCGACACGCAGGGATCGACGAACGAGCAGTCCACGGCGTACGCGCAGTTCAACTACGCGCTCTGGGGACGGGCGATCGACGTACTGCGCAAGTGCGGTGTCGATCCCGGTACGACGATCGTCGCGCGCCGCCGGGAACTCGCGAAATGGCTCGCGCTGGCAACGAACTCGCTCGGGAACCTGCCGCAGCTGGGCGACTCGGAGGTCGTGCGGACGGTACCCGTTCCCGGGACCGTTCTGGAGTACGCCGGGACGCTCGGCAAGCAGGGGATCCGGCCGACGCAGCGGGTCGGGATCTTTGACGCCGGGTACGTTTTCGGACGCACCGGTTGGGGTGAGACGCGGCCGTTCATGCAGGAGTCGACGTACAGCATCCGGTTCGGGCCGTCGCAGAAGCTGCACGGGCACAACGACCACACGTCCGTCACGTACACGTCGCACGGGCGCGACATCCTGATCGACGGCGGGCATGCCGGGTACAAGATCGACGACTGGCGGTTCTGGGCGAAGAGCCAGTTCGCGCACAACGAGCTGACGGTGAAGTCGGCGACCGGGCACCCCGAAACCCGTCTGACGCGGTCGTCGATCGGCGCGACGTCGGAGTACTACGAGCTGCACGATTCGCCGGGCGCCGGCATCGACCGGACCCGGGACGTACTCGTGCTGAAGGACCCGGACCTGATGGTCGTGCTGGACCGCGGTAGGTCCGGGTCCGCCGAGGACTACTCGACGCTCTGGCACCTGCCTTCGGATCAGAAGGTGGTTGTCAGCGGCAACGACCGTGCGGTGGCGGCCAAGCCGGGCGATCGGGTGAAGACGACGCTGCTGCAGATCCCGTTCCAGCAGCAGACGACGCCGATCGAGGTTGTCTCTGGTTCGCGGGATCCGATCCAAGGGTGGCACTACAGGACGATCGACAAGCGGGCGCCGGCGCCGGTGGTGAAGTTCAACCGCTCCGGGCATGACGCGAGCATCCTGTCCGTGATCGCGGCGACCCGCACCAACGCCGTCGTCAGCTACACCACCAAGCAGCAGGGCTCCCGCATGCTGCTGAACCTGAAGGTCGACGGCGTGACCACGGTCATCGCCGTCTCCCAGGACGGCACCCTGCAGCGGATCAAGTAGTGCTCTTGGGCTTCCAGTCGCTGGGCGGGTCCTCGCCGACCCGCCCGTCGACGGCCTCGCGGATGAGATCGGCGTGGCCGGTGTGGCGTCCGTACTCCTCGATCAGGTCGCAGACGAGGCGACGCAGGCTCGCGTGCTGCCCGTTCGGCCAGCTGATGTCGGCCGGCTGGTCGAGCCCGCCTTCCGCGATGGCTGCGGCGAGCGTCGCGCGGGACCGCTCGACTGCGCCGTCCCACAGCGCGTACAGCTCCTCCGGGGTGTTGTCGACCGCGGAGTCGAACTCCCAGTCGTTGTCGTCCCGCCAGCCGTTCTCCACCCACGGCCCGCCCATCGGCAACCCACGGAACTTCACGTTGAACATGTAGTCCTCGTTCGCCGCAAGATGCTTCGTCAACCCACCGAGCGTCATCGACGACTTCCCGATTCGCGTGTTCAGCCCGTCGGCGTCCAGCTCGTCCACCTTGTACCGGAAGGTCGTACGCAACCGATCCAACGCCCCGACCAGTTGCTCCGCGTCGCTTCCCGCAAGAGGCGGCTCCCACCACGGCGAAACCCACTCATTCTCAGCCATACCGGCAACCTAACCCCCATTCCGGACACTCCCCTTCCGGAACCGTCGGCCATACTTCTCGGCATGTCAGCCGACACCTGCCCGAGCTGCGGCCGGGGCCTGGACGCCCACGATCGCCACATTCGATTCACCCTGCCGGACCCCGTCCTGCATCTGCCGGACCAGGAGCGCACGCCCGACACCTGGCTCAGTCATGGGACGCCTCGCGAGTCCGTGATGATGCAGGTTCCGGGGGCGGGGGCGTTCGTCCGGGTTCTTCTGCCGGTGCAGCTCGACGGCGGCTATCGGGTCACGTTCGGCGCTTGGCTCGGCATCCATCCCGCTCAGTTACAGCCGACGTTCGCGGTCTGGTGGGAGCCGGAGTACACCGACCTACGTCTCGAGGGTTTCCTGGCCAACAAGATCTCCCCATGGGGCTTGCTTGCGGCTCCCGTCATCGCAACCGTCCGCAACCCCGACGAAACGCCCTACCTCACCGAGTCGCCCGATCCGGCCCTCAGCGCCGTACTCACCAACACCTGGTCCCACGACGAGGTCCTCCCCCACCTACCCGACTAGGGTTCGACGGATGGGACGGTACGCGGGGGTGATCGCGCGGTACGGCGGTCAGGTGGCGCTTGTTCGGGAGCAGTACGAGGCGTGGGATGCGCCGTACTGGAATCTTCCGAGCGGCGCCGTCGAGGAAGGCGAGACCCCGGGAGCCGGCGCGATTCGCGAGCTGCGCGAGGAGTCGGGGCTGCTGGCTGTCGAGGCGGATCTTGCGCTCGTGTGGACGACTGAGGTGTTGATCGGCGGTCGCGTGACGTCGCGGTCGTGGAACTACGTGGTGGACGTGCAGGACCCGGCGTTCGCGATCGACGATCCGGACGGGTCGGTGATGGAGGTCCGCTGGTTCTCGCCCGAGGACGCCGTACGACGACTCAGCCAGCTGCCGTATCCACCCATCGCGGTGCCGACGATCGACTACCTGACGTGCGGCGTACGACGGGAGCACTGGACCTTCACGTCCGACGACAAGACCTGGAGCTGGGAGCCGAACTCATAGGCTCCTGCGTACGACGACGCTACGGCGCCGACTGAAAGGGGTGGCGTCGGCTCGGCGTGCGTGGAAGGGTCGGAGGCCATGAGCGCCTCGGACCTGACTGGCTTTCTTCGTGGGCGGGGCGTTGATGCGGTGAGTGTCGTGCCGCTCGTCGGTGGCGAGAAGAACCGCAGCTGGTTGGTTGACGGCGCGTTTGTTGCCCGGAGCTACAGCAGCAGCACGCCGGCCGAGGTGGAGTACGAGCTGCAGGCGACGGAGTTTCTCGCGCAGCGCGGCTTCCCCACGCCGGCCCCGGTCAGGGCAAGCGACGGATCGCTCTGGGGCACGATGGACGATCGACCGGCAGCGCTCTTCACGTACGCCGCCGGCGCGCATCCGACTGGCCTTCTGGACGGGTACTTCTCGGCCGACCTGCGGCTCGGCCGCGACGCCGCGGAACTGGCCGCCCAACTGCACGTCCTGGCTGCAGATCAGAGCTTCGACGGCGCAAAGACGACACGGCTTGATCCTCTCCAGCGCGTCGAGACCTTCCTACGATCGCCGTACGCCGACCTCCCCGTACTCCGGGAAGCAACGCGCCGCCTGACCGCGCTGGAGGAGAAGCTCGCCGACGTCTACACCAACCCGTCAGGTCTGCGCCGAGGCCTCGTCCACAACGACATCAGCGCGGTCAACCTCCTGCTCGACGAAGCTGGCGAGATCACCGCCTTGATCGACTTCGACGACTGCATGACGTCGTTCCAGCTGTACGATCTCGGCCGCATCGCCGAGACCTGGGTCCGCGCCCCCGACCGCCACGCGGACCTCACCCGCATCAAGGAACTGATCGAGGCGTACGACGCAACGCGCCGCCTGACCGACCGCGAAGCCGAGCTCGCCGTGGACCTGATCGCCGCCTACGCCGCCGCGACCGGAGTCGACATCCTCACGAACATGCTCCGCGCGGGCGCCCACGTACAAAGTCCCGCAGACAGCCACTCCATGCTCTTCTTCCTCGACCTGACCGGAGAGCAATGAGGCACATCTACCTCGTCACGCATCCCGAGGCACAGCACCACGTCGACGGCCTGGTCGGCGGCTGGCACGACTCAGTTCTGACCGCCCGCGGACACCGCCAGGCCGAACGCATCGCCGACGTACTCGCCAGCCGAATCGGACAGGCCGGCGATCGCCCGGACGGCGTCGACCCGGCCGGTGATCACCGGGACCGCGTCGACCCGGTTTTTGAGCCGGTCGAGGTCTACTCCTCCGACCTACGCCGAGCCAGCCAGGCGGCGGAGCGGATCGCTCGGAGATTCTCCGTCGAGGTCCACACCGACACGCGCCTCCGCGAGCGGTCCAACGGCGAGGCGGACGGGCGTCCCCAGGCGTGGCTAGCCGAACGCCGCATCCCGCTCCCGGAGTACGGCGACCGCCTCGGCCACCACGACGGCCCAGCCGGCACCGAGACACGCCTCGCCCTGGTCGAACGCCTGTACCCCGCCCTCGACGACATCCTCAGGCGACCAGCCACGACCCAGATCATCGTGTCGCACGGCTCCGCATCCAGCTACCTGATCGCCGCCTGGATCGGCATGCCGATGAGGTCGACGGACCGCGTCTTCTTCCCCCTGACCTCAGGCAGCATCACCACCCTCCGTCGCAACGACACCCACCACAGCCACCAGGTCGTCACCCTCAACGAGACCGACCACCTGCGCGAATAACACGCGCAAGCAAACGCTTCGTCATCTCGCTGGATGAGCTTGTCGAGCGCTGCGTCCTTCATGGCTTCTCCCCATGGTCGTCGGATTCTGCGACGCTGGAGGCCCGAACGATTCGGACTGCAGCCGATGCACTCAACACGATGGTCAAGCGCGTCAGGAAGGCCACCCCGAGTGGTTGCCGACTTGGACCGCCTGCCGGCAGCGCGACTGGATGGAATCGCAGCTGGGCACAGTTCGCTCAAGCCGGGTTCGATCCCCGGCGCAACCACATCCAGGAGTGAATCATGACGGCAGTAGTGGACAAAGAGGATTCACCGCCTGGTGAATTCCAGGCGGTCGGCGGCAGGCTCGAGCGTGCGCTCATCTGGGTCTTCATCGTGGTACCCACACTCGCGCTGGTGCCGGCGATCGTCGTCGCCTGGGGCGGCTGGATCGGCTGGCACGACGTCGTACTGCTGGTCGTGTTCTACGTGATCACGACCACCGGTATCGGCGTCGGGTACCACCGGGCTTTCACGCACGGCGCCTTCAAAGCCAGGCGCGGCCTGAAGATCGCACTCGCCATCGCCGGCAGCATGGCTCTCGAAGGCCCCGTCATCCGCTGGGTGGCCGACCACCGCAAGCACCACAAGTTCTCCGATCGCGACGGCGATCCCCATTCACCCTGGCGCTACGGAGCCTCCGCCTGGGCCGTGACCAGGGGTTTCATCTTCGCTCACGCCGGCTGGGTGCTGTGGGGCGAAGACCGCGCCGATCCGAAGCAGTACGCGCCGGACCTTCTGAAGGACCGCGACATGGTCGCGATCTCGCGGCACTTCCGTGAACTGGTTGCGGTCTCACTCCTGGCTCCTGCGCTCATCGGAGGGCTCTGGGGGATGTCCTGGCACGGCGCGGTCACCGGATTCTTCTGGGGCACGCTGGTCCGGGTCGCGTTGATGCACCACGTCACGTTCTCGATCAACTCGATCTGCCACGTCACCGGCCGGAAGCCCTTCGAGTCCCGCGACCGGGCCGGGAACGTCTGGTGGCTCGCGATCCTCAGCCAGGGCGAGTCCTGGCACAACCTCCACCACGCCGACCCCACCTGCGCCCGCCACGGCGTACTGAAGGGGCAGATCGACATCAACGCCCGCATCATCGACCTCTGCGAACGACTCGGCTGGGCCCACGACGTCAAATGGCCACAACCCCAACGCCTCGAAAAAAAGCGCACAACAACCACCTGACCCGACAACTGCGACGCGCTCGAGCCGTCCGCGGTCACCATCCTCTACCGAGGCTTCCGTGACTTCGTCGGACGGTACGTGGCCCACCAGCAACCAGCGGGGCTTCGCCGCTCCGCCGAGACGACGGGAACGCCACGGTGCCCCGCAGCCCGGAGGCTGCGGGGCGCCGCGTTATCCAGAGTGCGCTGGCTTTAGTTGCGCACGTTGATCGGGACGCCGAGCAGGACGCCACCCCTGCTGCTTTCTAGACTGACCGTCCTGGTGCCGTCCGGCGGCGGCCCGACGAGTCGGACGCTCCAGGCCCCGAGCGCGTCCGGGGACGCGGTCCCGAGCTTGGTGCCGGCCAGCGTGTTGCCGATGTGGACGGTGATCGTGTCGCCGGTGATCACCTGGGCCGTGCCCTCGACCCGCCACTCACCGGTGCCGGTGCGGTACTCGACCCTGGTGGTGGTCAGCACGTCCGGCCTCGGATTGATCTGCACACTGGCGACATCCGCACCACCCGGGCCGGCGGCCGTCAGCTGGAAGATCACCGGGTTGAGGGTGTTCGGCATCTTGAAGGTCGGCTTGACCGCGGTGGTGCTGGACAGCGTCACCGGCACACCGCCGGTCTGGAGCCACTTGAAGCCGGTGGCACCCGTGGAGGCCGAGCCGTCGAGGGTGACGGTGTCACCGACGAGGACCGTCTGGGCCGGCCCGGCGTTCGCCACCGGCACGGCGACGGCCTGGACCGTGACGACCGTGTCGGTCGTCTGCGGGCCACCCGGACCCTGCACCGTGAGCCGGAACGTCAGCGTGGTCGCCGTAGACGGCGCCGTGAAGGTGGCGACTGCCGTGTTCGCGTTGTTCAGCGTCACGGCCGGGTCGCCGGCGACCTGCGCCCAGGAGAACGCGGTCGCGTTCAGCGACCCGGCGCCGTCGAGCGTGACCGTCTGACCCTGCTGCACCGTCAGCGTCGCCGGGGCCTGTGCGACCACGGGGTCGGCCGGGAAGGCGGCGCCGACGACGTTCACCGGTGCGGTGTCCGTGCCGCCCTTGGAGGAGGTGACGGTCACGAAGGCCGGCGGCTGCCCGTCGGTACCGAGGTTGTAGGTCCCGTTGCCCGCGGTCAGTGGGCCGAAGCCCACGGTCGTCAGGGTCGGCGGCACGGCCGTGTCGCTGGAGGTCGCGGAGACCTTCAAGGTGCCGACGTCGGCGTCGTACGTCACCTTGGTCACGGTCACTTGATCGGTCACTGTGACCTTCACTGTCGTCGGTGGTCGGTCCGAGGTGTTCGTGACATTGACCGTTGCCGGTGGGTCGGTGCCGGTGAACGCGGCCCGGGCGAAGTAGTTGCCGGTCGCGTCGCTCTTCAGCGTGGTGGCGCTGACGCCAGTGCCGGTCACCTGGATGACCTGGTTCGGGTCGGAGCGGGCGAAGGCGTCGATGAACCCGCCGGTGGTACCGGTGCGGGTGTAGGTCACCGCCGTCGGCGCGACGCCGTTGTTGCTGGCGACCCGGCCTTGCAGGGTGAACAGATTGGTCTGGATCGTGTTGATGCCGGTGCCACCGATGTTCGGACCGTCGATCCGGAAGAAGTTGGTGGCCAGCGAGGAGCCGGTGATCGCGTGCGGGGTCACGCCGTCACCGAGGTACGACGCGCCGTCCGGACCGGTGATCAGGCCGGTGTTCCAGCGCAGGAACGGGTCGATCCGGGAGCGGAGCGCGCCGGTGAAGTCGCCGGGAGCGACGCCGACGTCCTCCGTGAAGTTGATGTTCCGGGTCGCCGCGTCGGTCACGTCGAACTCGTCCACGCCGTACGGGTGGGTGATCACGTAGTGACCGGTGGACGGCGTGGTGATCCGGATCCGGACCCGGCCGAAGACGATCTGGTCGCCGGGGACAGGGCCGCCGTTGGCGAACGCGCCCTCGAGGTTGTCGTCCAGCACCGCGGTGGTGCCGTTGGGCAGGGCGATCTTCGAGCTGGCCAGCTGGTAGAAGGCCTCGTCCGGGAAGTTGTCGGGGAAGCTGACGGGCTGCGTCGGGTCAGGTACGCCGGCCCCAGCCAGGTTGCAGAACGGGTTGTTGATGTCCAGGCAGAGCCCGACGTTGAGGTTGTTGGAGTCCTTGTACCAGGTCGGGAAGCCGTTGTCCGGGTTGGTCGGACCCGCGGCCAGCAGGTGGGTGGGCGGCGCCGTAGTGACGGTCGCCCCGGCAAGGTCCTGCACGGCAAAGAAGCCGGTCACGACCGTTGCCGCAGCGACAAAGCCGGCAATGGCCTTACGCCGCGGCGATCCGCGTAACAACTGGACTGCACGCATGTAGGGAGGTCCCCTCTCGGGAGACGGAACGGTTGCTCGCGGTCTCGATCCATCGGCTGACGCCAGGGCGGCGAACAGGATGGTCGGTGCGCTTCGCGGCTCCGTTGTGGACGGTTGGCTCGCCGGTCAGGGCGAGGGAGTTGCCTGCGGCATCGGCGATCTCGGCTTCCGGGCGACTTGCCGGGTTCGGTCGCCGGCACTGGAAGTGGCGAAAAGGCTGGAAGTCGCGAACGGGCTGGACTTCGACCTCGTGGTGCACGCCGACCCGGCGGCGTTCGGCGGGGGCATCGAGGGCGTGGTCGACCGCTACGTCGCGGTGACCCGTGCCCCCCAGGAGCTCGCGATCCTCACGCCGTAACCGGACGAGCGACGGTCGCCCGGGTGACCGCCGCCCGCCGTCATCGCCCGCTGGGTCAGAGCGCCGGCAGGTCCACGGCGCCGTCGACGACCTCACCGGTGGCCTTGTCCACCGCGTGCGCGGACATGACCTGGTCGATTCCGAGGTCGGCGGTCTTGCTCATCGCCAACAGGCCGGTTGCGTCGGCCGTCACGTCCTGGCTGAAGAACGGCGTGCCGTTGTCGGCCAGCGTCACCGTCCACACGTGCCCGGCGGGCGTCTTGATCTGGAACTCCTCGCCCACGACGGGGCCCGGGCCGTCGTCGTCGTGCTGGGACTTCAGCGTCCACGGGCTGCCGAGCGTGCCGGTGCCGCTGGCGCTGACCGGCGGACCGAGCCGGCGGCCGCTACCGCTGCCGCCTCCGCTGCCGCTCCCGCCACCGCTGCCGCTACCGCCGCCGCTGCCGCCCTGCGCGAACGCGGACGGCGCCGCCAGCATGCCGAGCGCCACCGCCGCCGTCGCAGTGAGCGCGGCCGCCGAGGATTTGGTGAGCTTCACGTGCTTCTCCATTCGGGTACGAGATCCCGGCCGGCCGCAATGGCGGCCGGGTGTGAACGTCTGGAGATAGCGGCCCGGGTTACATCACCCCGGCAGAACGGCCGGGACACGATCGGCCCTAAGCGCGCCCGCGATCGAGGCCGAGCACGCGCAGATCGTCCTCGCTAACACCTCGGAGCAAGTCGCACAGGTCGACCCCAAGGGCACGGCACAGCTCGACCATGTCGGCCATCGTGACGCGCCGGCATCCCTGAACGCCCTGAGCGAACGCTGCGGGGCCAGTCCTCACGACATCCCACCGTTGACCAAGCTGACGGCCACCCGAGCCCATCCAGGTGCTCCTACCCTCCTGCCTAGGGGTTGGGCTGCTGAATTTCAGGCGGGGGTGATGGTCGAGTTGAGGAAGAGCAGGCCTTCGTGAAGGGTGTCGGCCCAGGCAGCCAGTTCGGGGGTGACTCGGACGGGTTCGGCTGTGGCGAAGGGTTGGCCTTGGGGATCGGAGTTTCCGGTGCCGAAGGACTCCAGTCGCCACTCCTGGAAATGGGCGTGCAGGACGTCGCCGACCTCGTCCAGTTGGGCGCGGGTGAAGCGGCTTCGGACGACGCAGAGTTGATTCGGGAGGCTCGGGGACAGCCTGCGGGTGACCGCTTCGACGTCGATGGCGGCTACGACGAGGACTTCCTGGTCTTCCGTGGGACGGAAGATCGCCCGATGGACCATCGCTCCGGACGATTCCAGGTCGCGGATGTCCAGGTCCAGATCCGAGACCGCGCTATGTGGCCAGCCCTCGTACCAGACCACGTTCTGTGGCCAGCCCCCGGGAGGTGGCGGGCATGGTGGGTGGGTCCTGTCCGCACGTGGCCGTGGAGCTGGGCGTTCCGGAGTCTGTGTCTCGACCTCGATGCTCTCGTCACCGAGCCGTACCTGCTCACCGGGCGCGGGGGCATGCCACCTCCCGACCACCGTGATGTGGCCCGGGACCTGATTAGGGCCGAACTCGGAGGGGACGGCCGCCGCGTCGGCCCCGATCAGGCGGATCGACAGCTCCGACTTCCAGCCGGGCGGTTTGATCATCAGATCGTGGACGCGTTGCAGGTCGAGCCAGTCGCCATCCGGGCGGAGACGAAACGGCCGGAGGTGCGGACTCTGTCGCCCGGCTGGAAAACCAAGTCTCTGGCCGCCATGCATCCATAATGACCAGAAATCACTGAGAAGTTGACCATGTGCCCGAGTCACCCTCGAGTGCAGTCCCGGCGAACTCGCACACCGAGACCGGCGGTCGCTTCGGCTTCGACTCCTTGGCCAGGCCGGGAAGCTTATAGCTGTCTCGCACACGAACCGCACCACGCACACCCGAACGAAGAAACCCCCAGAGTCAGAAAGTCGCCTCTGACCTGGGGGTTTGGTGGAGCCGCCTGTCGGAATCGAACCGACGACCTTCTCATTACGAGTGAGACGCTCTGCCGACTGAGCTAAGGCGGCGGGTGCCGAGGCAAGAGTGTAGCGGGAGTCGGGGGGTGATTCCGAATCGGTTGCCGGCGGAGGGGTGGGGCTGTGGCCCGGATCACCTGGGGACGGGTGGGCGGGGAACCTGGGCGGGGCGGCGTACGTCGGAGCGGCGAGGAATTAACCGGCGGAATGAATGATGCGGGAAATGCGTTGACTTCGTCGAGTGGGATGGGCGAGACTATTTCCCGCAAGGACCGAAACCCTGAGGAGACATCGTGTACGGCGCAAGCACCCTGACAAAGACCTGGCGGCGTGGCCGTATGGTTTTGTCGGCATGCCTGCGATCCGTGAGCGACAACGCCTTCGAATACCACCGGCTCAGCGAGCCGAGCCCGCGTGTAGGCGGTCCGCCTGGGTGATCTCCGCGTCTGGAGACCTCCAGGAGCCGTCTGAGCCGGGCACCGGCAGCAGGCGGCTCTTTTCTTTTGCCCGGAATCCGGGTCAGTTTCATGTGCGCATTACTTCCGGTATTCACGAATACCGGCACGAACAATTGACAATTGCATGCTAATTACCAGCTGTAGGCCAGCGGCCAGGCCACCTCATTTGGGTTGAGGAGATCGGAGGTTCGAGTCCTCCCAGCTGGACTAGGGGGTGTCTGACGGCTCCGCGCCGTAGCGAGCAGGTGCTCGGCACGGTGCATCGGCGCGCGGGGGCGAAGGGGTCGATGCGGAGCATCGTTCCCTTTGCACCCGTGCGGCGAGGTGCCGTGCCGAGTGCCGCGCAGTAG
>NZ_JBFAPF010000010.1:0-353109 GCF_040675555.1 Kribbella sp. NPDC049584 | reverse complement strand
ACCACTGGGTTGATAGGCCAGAAGTGGAAGCGCCGCAAGGTGTGGAGCTGACTGGTACTAATAGGCCGAGGGCTTGTCACACACACAACCCCCTTAAGGGCGGGTTGTCAGACACACAACGAGCCTGCGCTACTTGTAACGATGTTCGCGTTCACTGTACGGTTCCCGGAATACGGTCACCCCAGCACCGAACCCCACACACGGGGTTTGTGGTCTTGGTTGGTTGATAGTGTTCTCATATTGTTTCGGTGGCCATAGCGTCGGGGAAACACCCAGTCTCCATTCCGAACCTGGAAGTTAAGCCCGCCAGCGCCGATGGTACTGCGACCGGGAGGTCGTGGGAGAGTAGGACGCCGCCGGACATTCACACTGTTAAGGGCCACCCCCTCGGGGGTGGCCCTTAACATTTCCACCACCAGTTTTCCGCCAGCCAGTCCGCACCCCCCAGCTCAGCTCTACTCGGCCGGCCGCACTCCAGCCAGCTTCCTCCAGCCAGCTTCCTCCAGCCAGCTTCCTCCAGTCACCTTCCTCCAGTCACCTTCACTGCAGCCAGCTTCCTTCCAGGCGGCCTCACGCCAGCCAGCCTGGCCCAGTCCTAGTCCACTCGGCTTCTCTGGCCAGCTTCCTAGCCAGCTCTCTTAAGCCAGTCCTGTCCGGCCAGCTTCGTCGTCCGGTTTTCCTGGCTAGATTCTCTCAAGTCAGTCCCTAGCTAGTTCTCGTCCGGCCAGCTTGTCTGGCCGGCTTCGCCGGCCAGTTCCCCCATCCGGTTCTCTCGAGCCAGTTCCTGCCTAGTTCTCTCCAGCTTGCTTGCTTGGGCGGTTCTCCTGGCTAGATTTTCTGGCTTGTTGGACTGCCTTGTGTCGTGGTTGGTGTCTGACTGGCGGCCAGGGGGTCGGCTGTGGTGCGGACGGGGTAACGTTTGTCCGATTACTGTTCTTCAGCTTTGTTAGGAGTCACCGTGGCTACGCCACCTCGCAATCCTCGCTCCGGCTCAGGGGACCGCCGTGGTTCCTCCGGAGGCGCCGGCCGTTCCGGCGGCAGCGGAGGTGGACGTCCCGGGTCCGGCGGCCGTTCGGGTTCTGGAGCTGGTCGGTCGGGTTCCGGCGGCGGTCGTTCCGGCTCTGGTGCCGGAGGTTCCGGCTACAGCGGTGGCTCGGCTTCTGGTGCTGGGCGTTCTGGCTACAGCGGGGGCTCGGGCTCTGGTGCTGGGCGTTCCGGTTATAGCGGGGGCTCGGGCTCTGGGGCGGGGCGCTCGAGTTCGGGCGGTGCGCGTTCGGGTTCTGGAGCGGGTGGCTCGGGTTCGGGTCGCGCGGGTTCCGGGGGCGGTCGCGCCGGTGCCGGTGGTCGTTCTGGCGGCGCGCCCGGTCGTTCTGGTGGTGCGCCCAGTCGTCCGGGTGGGTTTGCCGGTGGGCGTTCGGGCGGTTCGGGCGGGCGGTCCGGTGGGCCGCGTTCGGGCGGCAGCTCGTCGTACCGGGATGAGGGCGGTTCGGAGACCAGGCGTGGGTACGTCGGGTCCCGTGGTGATGACAAGGGGCAGCGGGATCCGTTCCGTGGTCAGCTGAGCGGTGACGGTCGCGGTGCCCGGTCTGGTGGTTATCGGCGCGATGACCGTGGCGACGATCGGCGTGATGATCGGTCCGGTGGCCGCGGTGGGTATCGCGATGACCGCGGTGGGTCCCGGCGGGATGATCGTGGTGGCGACGGGCGTGGCTCGTACCCGCGGGATGAGCGCGGAGGCAGCCGTGGCAGTTCGCGGGATGATCGCGGCGGGGCCGGCGGCGGTGGGTACAACCGTGACGATCGGTCCGGCGCCCCTGGAGGCTACCGGCGTGACGACCGCTCAGGCGGAGCCGGCGGTGGCTATCGGGACGCGTCGTCGGGCGATCAGCGTGGGGGGTACAACCGGGATGACCGGGCGGGTGACTCCCGCGGTGGGTATCGGCGGGACGATCGGCCTGGTGACTCGCGTGGTGGTGATACCCGTGGGCGGGGTCCGGGTGGGGCTCGCGGTGGCGGGCCGGCGCGTGGAGAGCGTGGAGCGTTCCGGCGGGATGACCGCGGCGACGCTCGGCGGGACGATCGCGGTGGGTACCGGCGTGACGAGCGTTCTGGCGACGACCGCGGTGGATACAGCCGCGATGACCGTGGTGGCGACTCGCGTGGTGGAGTTCGGCGGGATGACCGTGCGGCCGATGCTCGCGGTGGATACCGGCGTGACGAGCGCTCCAGCGACTCGCGCAGTGGCTACAACCGAGACGACCGAGGCGGCGACTCGCGCACGGGCTACAACCGGGACGCCAGGGGCGACTCGCGGGGTGGCTACAACCGGGAGGACCGGGGTGGCGGCTCGCGTGGGCGTGGGGCGGCTGGGGACTGGCGGGGGCGTGGTCGGGACGATCGGCGTGGGCCGGCGGGGCGCGATGAGCGGCGTGGTGGGCCTCGGCGGGAGGATCGCGAGGAGAAGGCCGGGCCTCGTCGGGACGATCCGAAGATTCCGGAAGGGATCACGGGTGCCGAGCTCGATCGTGGCGTGAAGGCCGAGCTGCGGTCGTTGCCGCGGACCTTGGCGGATCTGGTGGCGCAGCACCTGGTGGCATCGGGGCGGTTCCTCGACGACGACCCGGAGCTCGCGTACCAGCATGCGCGGGTTGCACGGCGGCTCGCGTCGCGGCTTGGCGGAGTGCGTGAGGCTGTGGCGATCACGGCGTACCTGGCTGAGCACTATGACGAGGCGCTGACCGAGTTCCGGGCCGTACGGCGGATGACGGGTAACCACGAGGTCATCGCGATGATGGCCGACTGCGAGCGCGCGCTCGGGCGGCCGGACAAGGCGCTGGCGCTGACCAAGGACAAGCACGTCAACGAGCTGTCGGAGCCGACGCAGATCGAGCTGCTGATCGTCGCGGCCGGCGCACGGCGTGACATGGGGCAGACCGCTGCGGCGATCCAGACGCTCGACGTGCCGGAGCTGACCAAGCGGACGCGGGCCGAATGGCTGCCGCGGCTGCGGTACGCGTACGCCGACGCGCTGGAGGAGGCGGGTCGTACGGACGAGGCGCTCGTCTGGTTCCACCGGGCAGCTGGTGTCGACGGCGACGGTCTGACCGGCGCCGCCGAGCGGGCTGCGCAGCTGGAAGGTCTCGAGTTCACCGACCTCGACGAAGACGACACCGTCCTCGACGACGAGTACTTCGAGGAGCAGGACGAGGTCGAGGAGGACGACGAGGACCTGGCGGACGAAGCCGACCTCGACGAGCTCGAAGACGAAGCCGATGAGGCTGACGACGCAGAAGATGAGGCGGACGACGCGGACGACGAGTCCGACGACGAGGCCCATGAAGCTGCGGACGAGGCCGACGAAGCTGCGGATGAAGCCGATGAAGCTGAGGACGCGGCTGAAGAGGCTGAGGACGCCGCGGATGAAGCCGGCGACGACCTGGATGAGGATGGAGTCGACGAGTTCGACGATGTGGCTGAGGGCGTGAACGACTCGGCAGACGACGAGGGCGACCTGCCCAAGGGCGCTGAGGAGTAGAGCTGTGGCTGACCGGGACTTGGTGGTGGCTGAGAGCCCGGTCGGCGTGCTGGTCGGCGTCGCCCTCGCGAAGGGGGCGCGCCGGCTCGAGAAGTCCGTGGCGATGGTGTCGGCGGGGGAGGACGACGCCATCCACCAGGTGCGCGTCTCCTGCCGGCGGCTGCGCAGTGATCTCAAGCTGTTCCGCAAACTCCTGGCCGGCGACTGGGCGCCCGAGCTCCGAGCAGATCTGGCGGCGCTCGCACAAGCCTGTGGTGAGGCGCGCGATCTGGAAGTGATCGCCGCCCTCGTCCGCGAGAACGCCACCAGCGAGGACAACGAGGAACACGTCGACACGATCCTCACCACGCTCACCCTCGGACTCGACCGCGCCGCCGCGCGCTCCGCCGAGGTCGTTCTGGGCGAGACCACCAAGGACCTGCTCACCACCATCGAGTCGATCGCCGCCGCCCCGGACCTGAAGCCCAACGCAGACAGGCCGTGCGGCGAGGTGCTACCCGAGCTCCTCCACTCGGCCACCGCGAAGTTCGCCCAGGAAGCCGGCAAACTCAAGCCCTGGACCCCCGACGACGACTGGCATGAGGTCCGTCTCCTGGCCAAGCGAGTCCGGTATGCCGCCGACACCACCGCCGCCGTACTCGGTGAAGAAGCAAAAGCCACGGCGACGCAAGCAGCGACGTACCAGGAGCTCCTAGGACAGCACCAGGACTACTGTGCCGCCGCAGACGCCCTGACCGGTATGGCGGCGGACGCGGCCGCCCAGGACGACCCGGAGCTCTCCTTCACCCTCGGACGGCTCACAGAACGCCACCGCGCGGCCCGCAGGCCCCTCCGCGAGCAGTTCCTGACGCTCTACCACCGGCCCTGACCCTTCAGAGCATCCGGAACAGCAGCCCCACCCGCGGCTTAGGCCCGAACGACGTGGCCTTCTGCGGCAGTACGACGCCGTGCGCGGCAGAACGCAGTACCTGATCCATCCTGGGCGCTGCGAGCTCCACAGCAGCCTGCTGAGGGCCAGCCAACGCCAGTGCGTCCGCGAGAGTGTGGTGGAAGCTGATGTCTTCCTCCACGACGCCCCAGGCAGGCAGCAGTACTTCGTGCAGCAGCGCGACCGTGGGCGTCTCCCCATCGGAGTGGAGCGTCAGCCAGCTGGTGCCGTCGGTGATCGAGATGCGGTCCGGATCGCCGTCCACCCGACCAGGCTGCATCTGCCAGCCTGTCGGCGTATGTGTCCGCACAATCTCCAGACTCAGACCCGGTACGACGCGGTGGATCGGGTCCAGCGTCAGCGGATGGCGGATGTAGTCGACCAGCATCGCCAAACCGACCTCTGCGCCTGGCCTGTACGGCTCCCGCAGCTGCCTCTCCAGGTACGCCGCATACCGGTGGTGCCCGTCCGCGATGACGGCCTCGTGCTTCGCCAGCTCCGTCGAGATCGCCGAGAGCACCTCTGGGTCGTCGATGCGCCAGATGCGGTGCTCGGCGCCGTTGTACGTCTCAGCCTCCAGCCACGGTTCCCCGGCCCGCGCCGCGTCCACGGCATCGCTTGCCACGCTGCCACCGGCGTACGCGAGCAGAATCGGTTCCAGGTCAGCGTCCGTCGCCTCCATCAGCCGGAGGCGGTCGTCGACCCAGTGCGGCATCACTTCCTCGTGTGGCAGCACCACCGTGCGTGCCGGATCCAGCCGCAGCGAGCCGACCAGTCCGCACAGTACGGCGTTCCCCAGCCGCTGTTCGTACACGTACAGCGCGGGGCTCTCGTCCTGCACGACGACACCGTCCTGCTGCCACTGGGCGAGCCGCCGGGCGGGTTCGTCGTACCGGCCCGGGCCCAGGTCCGGATCGCGTGGAAGGATGAGCCTCACCATGTTGTGCAGATCAGAGTCAGTCAGCCGCCGGACGATGGCGGGTTCCAGCACGTCGTACGGCGGTGACGTGACCGCGCCGAGCGCGCTCACCTTGCCGGCCACGAACCGCCACGCGCGCAGCGGCTCGAGCCGCAGCACGCTCCCGCTCGTATCCGGCATGCGCGGAATCGTACGGGGTGAAGCATGAGCGCGGAACGCAAGGCGCCGGAACCGCTGTCGGCGTGTGAGGAACCGCTCGCGAGCCGGTACGACGTGGCGCTGCTGGACCTCGACGGCGTCGTGTACGTCGGACCGGACCCGGTCCCGGACGCTCCGGAGAACCTCCGCAAGGCTGCCAAGGAAGGTATGCGGATCGGGTACATCACCAACAACGCGAGCCGGCCGGCGCGGGTTGTTGCCGAGCACCTCGCATCGTTCGGGCTGGACGTGATCGCCGACGACGTGGTGACGTCCGCGCAGGCGGCCGCCAAGCTGATCGCGAGCGAGTACCCGAAGGGCTCGCCGGTCCTCGTCGTCGGCGGCGAGGGGCTGTACGTCGCGCTCGAGGAGTACGGCCTGACGCCGGTCCGCAGCAGCGACGCGAACCCGGTGGCCGTCGTACAGGGGTTCCACCCGGATGTGAACTGGGTGATGCTCGCGGACGGCGCGCACGCGATCCACGAAGGCGCGAAGTGGTTCGCGACCAACCTGGACCTGACCATCCCTACCGCGGCCGGTAAAGCGCCCGGCAACGGAACGCTCGTGCAGGCGGTCCGGGCTGCGGTCGACGTCGATCCGGTCGTCGCCGGCAAGCCCGAGCCGCCGCTGCTCGAGACGAGCATCGAACGGCTGAAAGCCAAGCATCCGTTGATGATCGGGGACCGGCTGGACTCCGACATCGAGGGCGCCAACGCGGTCGGGATCGCGAGCCTGTGGGTCGCGACCGGCGTCAACGACCCGTACGACCTGGCGCGGGCGCGGAAGAACCAGCGCCCGACGTACGTCGCCGCAGGCCTCAGCGCGCTGGCTGAGAAGCAGCCGGGCGTCACCGTCGACGGCGCGAAGCACTCCTGTGAAGGCTGGACCGCCGAGGTCGTGAACAACGCGGTCGCGGTCAAGGGCGAGGGCAAGCCGTACGACGGACTCCGCGCGATCCTGTCCGCGGTGTGGACCGCTGTCGACGCGCCGACCGAACCGGCCAAGCCGGCGAAGGCCGCCGGGCGCACCCGTCGTCCGCGCCCGAAGCCCGCTCCGACGCCGGATTCCATCGCGATCGACGCCGCGCTGCACCGCGTGGGCCTCGACAAGTAGGTGCTGCTGGCTGGTATCCCACGTCCGAGGCGATACCGTTGCTGGGAACGATGCGAGGAGGCAGTCATGGTGATGGACGCAGTGCGCGGCTACGTACAGCTGGCGAGCGGGTTGACCGAGGTCACCAAGCAGAAGGCCCAGGCGGCTGCGAAAGCGTTGCTGCAGCAGACCGGGGCGGACACGCTGACCAGCAAGGTGAGCGACCTGGCCGACGAGATCGTTGCCACCAGCAAGAGCAATCGTCAGCTGCTGCAGGCGATCGTGGCGAACGAGGTCGAGGGCGCGGTCGCGCGGCTCGGATTCGTTCGTTCCGAGGAGGTTGCGGCGCTGACCCGCCGGGTGAAGGCGCTGGAGACCGAGCTCGCCGAGGCGCACGCCGCCGGCCCGGTGCCCGACCCGCTGGTCGGGGACGCGCCGGTTCTGACGAAGCAGGCAGCCGCGAAGAAGACGGCCGCGAAGAAGGCGTCGGCCAAGAAGGCTGTGCCGCTGGCCAAGAAGGCCGCCGCGAAGAAGGCTGCCAAGAAGACGGCGAAGAAGGCGTGACGTGACCGAGCATCCTGGCGAGCAGTTCCCGCCGGACGTCGACCCCGACGTCGAGCCCGGTTTCGACCCGGACCCGTCCGAGGAGCCCACGACTCACCCGGACTACGACACCGAGCCCGGTGCCCAAGACGTTGCCCAAGATGTTGCCCAAGATGTTGCCGAGCCCGCTGAGCACGTGGATCCGGCCGCGGTGGAGTTCGGCCCGGAGTTCGCGCGGCCGCCGGGCCAGGAGTACGAGCACTCCTTCGAAGCCGAGTCCGCGGAGGACCCCGCCGAGAACGAGGGCGGTCACCCGCTGGTCGAGGAGACCATGGCCCGGCTCGACGAGCTGCGGGACCGGCCGGTGAGTGAGCACGGCGAGGTGTACGCCGACCTGCACGAACGACTCCAGAGTGCCTTGGTGGAGGCGGACGCCGAGCAGGGCGACCGGAGCTGAGTGGCCAAGGCAGCCAAGCGTTCGCGGCTCGACGCCGAGCTGGTACGCCGTGGCCTGGCGCGGTCGCGTGAGCATGCGAGCGAGTTGATCGCGGCCGGCAAGGTGAAGGTGTCCGGCACTGTGGCCGGCAAGCCCGCGACCGGTGTGGGTTCGGATGCGCCGATCGTCGTCGACACGTCCGAGCACGACGACCCCGGCTACGCGAGCCGCGGTGCACACAAGTTGATCGGCGCGCTCGAGGCGTTCCCAGCGGTCCAGGTCAAAGGCCGCCGCGCCCTCGACGCCGGTGCGTCGACGGGCGGTTTCACCGACGTACTCCTGCGCAATGAAGCCGCGCAGGTGATCGCCGTCGACGTCGGGTACGGCCAGTTGGTGTGGGCCTTGCAGACCGACGAGCGGGTCACGGTGATGGACCGGACCAATGTCCGGACGCTGACACTCGACGACATCGGCGGTGAGCCGGTCGACCTCGTCGTCAGCGATCTGAGCTTCATCAGCCTCACGCTCGTGCTGCCCGCGCTGATCGACGTGGTCAAGCCCGACGGCGATCTGGTCCTGATGGTGAAGCCGCAGTTCGAGGTCGGCAAGGAGCGGCTCGGCAAGGGCGGCGTGGTCCGCGACCCGGCGCTGCGGGCCGACGCCGTACGCTCGGTGGCAGCGAAGGCTCACGAGTTGGGGTGGGGAATCGAAGGAGTGGCGGCCAGCCCACTGCCTGGTCCGTCAGGAAATGTCGAATACTTCCTGTGGATACGCCGGGAAGCACCGCTTCTCGATGAGACGATGCTGCAAAGCGCGATCGAGAACGGTCCACAGTGAAGAGGGGGCAGGGTGGCTGAGCGCGAGCCGCGGCGCGTGCTGCTGGTGACGCATACCGGCCGGGAGCTGGCGGTCGAGGTCGCCCGCGAGGCGCATCGGTTGCTGACCGGCGCCGGGATGCTGGTCCGGCTGCTCGGCGTCGAGGACGAGGCGCTCAAGCTGGACCCGGTCGAGGTGGTCGACGACCCGGAGAAGGCGGCCAACGACGTCGAGCTGATCATGGTGCTCGGCGGTGACGGCTCGATCCTGCGCGGCGCCGAGCTGGCTCGCCCGCACGGCACACCGGTCCTCGGGGTCAACCTCGGCCACGTCGGGTTCCTGGCCGAGGCCGAGGTCGACGACCTCGAGCGGATCGTCCAGGTGGTCGTCAACCGCAGCTACGCGGTCGAGGAGCGGATGACGCTGGCCGTCGACGTCCGGCTCGACGACGAGCTGATCTTCGAGACCTGGGCGCTGAACGAGGCGAGTATCGAGAAGGCCGCCCGCGAGAAGATGCTCGAGGTCCTGGTCGAGGTCGACGACCGCCCGCTGTCCCGCTGGGGCTGTGACGGTGTCGTCGTCGCGACCCCGACCGGCAGTACGGCGTACGCGTTCTCCGCGGGCGGACCGATCGTCTGGCCGGAGGTCGAGGCGATCCTGATGGTCCCGCTGAGCGCGCACGCCTTGTTCTCCCGGCCGATCGTGGTGGCGCCGACGTCGCGGCTGTCGATCGAGCTGGTCCGGACCTGGAACGGGCGCGGAGTGCTGTGGTGCGACGGCCGGCGGATGGTCGAGGTGCCGCCCGGCGCCGAGATCACGGTTCGCCGGGGCGCGACGCCGGTCCGGCTGGCGCGGGCGCACGAGGCCCCGTTCACCGACCGGCTGGTGGCGAAGTTCGACCTCCCGGTGCTCGGCTGGCGTGGCGCCGCCGAGCGCAAACGCAACGGAACAGGACACTAGAGCCATGCTGTCAGAGATCCGCATCACCGGGCTGGGCGTGATCGAGGACGCGACGCTGGACCTCGACCCCGGATTCACTGCCGTCACGGGTGAGACCGGCGCCGGCAAGACGATGGTCGTGACCGGCGTGAACATGCTGCTCGGCGGCCGTGCCGACAGCGGTCTGGTGCGGCACGGGACCCGCCGGGCGCGGGTCGAGGGCCGCGCGAGCGGCGTACCGCGGGCGATCGTGCAGCAGGCCGAGGATCGTGGCGGCGAACTGGACGACGACGAGTTGCTGATCGCTCGTGAGCTCTCGTCCGAGGGCCGGTCCCGTGCGTTCCTCGGCGGTGCGTCGGTGCCGGTGTCCGTGCTGGGCGAGGTGTCCGGCGACCTCGTCGCGATCCACGGGCAGGCCGATCAGTGGCGGTTGCTGCAGCCCGCACGGCAGCGCGAAACGCTGGATACCTTTGCAGGTAAGGCGGTTCTCGTCCCCCTGCAGGAGTACTCCGGTGCCTACAAGCGGCACCGCGAGGTCGAGGCCGAGCTGACCGAGTTGACCACGCGCGAGCGCGATCGCCTCGCCGAGGCGGATCTGTTGCGCTTCGGTCTGGACGAGATCGCCAAGGCCGAGCCGTTGCCCGGCGAGGACATCGAGCTCGCCGCCGAGGAGGAGCGCCTCGCGTACGCCGACGGTCTGCGTACGGCGGCCACGTCGGCCGGCGACGCACTCGCATCCGAAGACCTGGACTCGACCCGGCCGAACGACGTGCTCGGCCTGCTCGCGTTGGCGAAGCAGGTGCTGGACGCCGAGCGCGACCACGACGCGAAGCTGGCCGAGCTGGCCGACCGCGCGGGCGAGCTCGGGTATCTCGCGGCCGATCTGGCCCAGGAGCTTTCGTCGTACGCCGCCGATGTGGACACCGACCCGGCGAGGCTGGCCGTGGTCAGCGAGCGGCGTTCCTTGCTGCACGGGCTGGTGCGCAAGTACGGCGCTGAGCAAGGCACTGTGGACGAAGTACTGGACTGGACGAAGCGGTCCGCGGCGAGACTCGCCGATCTTGACGGCAGCGACGAGCGGGTCGAGCAACTGACCGCAGAGCTTGCCGAGCTGGATGCGAAGCTCGCGGAGCTCGGCCGGCAGATCCGCGAGGCGCGGATCGAAGCGTCGCAACGACTCGGCGTCGCGGTGTCCGAAGAGCTGACCGGGTTGGCGATGCCGCACGCGAAGCTCTCGGTCGAGGTGCACGAGACCGCGGCCGGTCCGTTCGGCATCGACGAGGTCGAGTTCTGCTTCGCGGCGAACCCGGGCAGCCCGGCCCGCCCGCTGCAGAAGGCCGCGTCCGGCGGTGAGTTGTCGCGGGTGATGCTCGCGCTCGAGGTGATCCTGTCCGACACGCATCCCGTGCCCACGTTGGTGTTCGACGAGATCGACGCCGGTATCGGCGGCCGCGCCGCGGTCGAGGTCGGCAAGCGGCTGGCGCGCCTGGCCGAGAAGGCGCAGGTGATCGTGGTCACCCACTTGCCGCAGGTCGCCGCGTTCGCGGACCGTCACGCTGTGGTGCTGAAGAGCGACGACGGCTCGGTCACCACCAGTGGTCTGGTGGCTCTCGACGACGACGCCCGGTTGAAGGAACTGTCCCGGATGATGGCCGGACTGGAGAACTCCGATGCCGCCCAGGCCCACGCCGAGGAGCTCCTCGCGCTGGCTGCCGAACGGCACAAACCGCGGAAGAAGAGTCGTTCCAAAGGATGATTTGACGCACAGTCACCGTTATTTCAGTGCGTTAACGAGCCCCCACCCGGGTAAATGAACCGGAAGGGGGCTCTTGACATGGCAGGATGAGAGGGCGATGAAACTGCCCAGCCTGCGGAGAGCACGACCCACTGAACTGCCCGGCGTCACCGGAGTGGTCCGGCTGGATCGACGTACCAAGAATCTCACCAAACGTCTCAAACCGGGCGAGATCGCGGTCATCGACCATGTCGATCTGGACCGGGTGAGCGCCGAGGCGCTGGTCGACTGCAAGGTCGCCGCGGTGGTCAACGTGGCCGACTCGATCAGCGGCCGGTACCCGAACCTCGGCCCGGAGATCCTGGTCGAGGCCGGCGTCCCGCTCGTCGACGGCGTCGGTCGCGAGGTGTTCTCGATCCTGCACGAGGGCGAGCAGGTCCGGCTCGACGACGGCACGCTGTACCGCGGTACCGAAGCGGTCGCGAAGGGCATGACCCAGGACAGCAAGTCGGTCGCGGAGCTGATGGACGACGCCCGCGCCGGGCTGTCGACCCAGCTCGAGGCATTCACCGCGAACACACTGGAGTACCTGCGGCGCGAGAAGGACCTGCTGCTCGACGGCGTCGGCGTACCGCATATCCACACGTCGATGGAGGGCAAGCACGTCCTGATCGTGGTCCGCGGGTACGACTACCGCGACGACCTGGTCGCGCTGAAGTCGTACATCCGCGAGTACCGGCCGGTCCTGATCGGCGTCGACGGCGGCGCGGACGCGCTGGTCGAGAACGGGTACGTCCCGGACCTGATCGTCGGCGACATGGACTCGGTCAAGGACGAGACGCTGAAGAGCGGCGCCGAAGTGGTTGTGCACGCGTACCGCGACGGCCGCGCGCCCGGTTCGGAGCGGCTTCAACGGCTCGGCGTGGACTCGATCGAGTTCCCGGCGACCGGCACCAGTGAGGACGTCGCGATGCTGCTGGCCGACTCCAAGGGCGCCTCGCTGATCGTCGCGGTCGGCACCCACAACTCGCTGGTGGAGTTCCTGGACAAGGGCCGCTCCGGGATGGCGAGCACCTTCATCACCCGGTTGCGGGTCGGTGCCAAGTTGGTGGACGCCAAGGGCGTCGGCCGGCTGTACCGCAGCCGGGTCTCTACTCTTCAGGTCGTCGCGCTCGCCGCGGCCGGCCTGTTCGCACTCGGCATGGCGCTGGTCGCGATCGGCGCCGACGACGTGCTTTGGTCGATCCTGCGGGCGCGCTGGAGCGACTTCGTCTATTGGATCCGGGAGCTGTTCACGTGATCGACTTTCGCTACCACATCGTCTCGATCGTGGCGATCTTCTTCGCCCTGGGCGCCGGTGTGGTGCTCGGCGCGGGCCCGCTGAAGGGCACCGCCAGCGAGGTCGTCGCGGCCCAGGCCGACAAGGACCGCCAGCAACTCGCCGACGCGCGGGACGAGCTGACCCAGATGAAGGCCCTGGACAAGTACCGCGACGACTACGTCGCCAAGGTCACCGCCGGGCTGACCCACGGCAAGCTGGCGAACAAGAAGATCGCGATCGTCACGATGCCGAACGCCGACAGCGACCTGAGCGACGGCGTGCAGGGCGAGCTGGAGAAGGCCGGCGGCGTGGTGAACACAAAGGTCGCGCTGGACGCGAAGCTGTTCGACACCGGCCAGCGCCAGCTGGTCGAGTCGCTGGTCAACCAGCTCGTCACCGCGGACATGGACTTCCCGAAGGACAGCACGACGTACCAGCGGGCCGGCCTGCTGCTGGCGCGCGGGATCGCGGCGAAGGAAGAGGGCAAGACAGCCGACGCGGACGCGACCAAGGTGATCAGCGGGCTCACCGGCGCGAAGCTGCTGTCGCTGAAGCCGTCGCAGCCCAAGGACCGGGCCAGCCTGATCGTTGTGATCGCCGCCAAGCCGCCGACACCGGCGCCGGACAACTCGACGTACGGCGACGCGGTCGACTTCATCAAGGGCCTGGACATCGGCAGCGGCGGGGTCGTCCTGGCGGGTACGCCGGCCAGCGCGAGCGACGGCGGACTGATCAAGGCCTTGCGGAGTGACTCCGAGGCCACCAAGATCGTTTCCTCGGTGGACGTGGCCGATCTCCCCGCCGGGCAGATGACGGTCGTCTTCGCGCTGGTCGAGCAGGCCGCGGGCAAGGCGGGGCAGTACGGCGCGATCAACGCGAAGGACGGCGTCGCGCCGTCGGCCGTACAGACGAAGGACAACTGACGTGGGAATTCTGAGCGCCGTCGCTGCGGCGGCCGCTACTGCCGGTCTCGAGCGCGCAGCGGAGAAGCTGCCCAAGGAGAACCGGGAGCCGTTCGAGCGCACCAACCACCGCGGTGAGTCGGTCACGCTGCTCGAGGGCCCGGTCGCGGTTCTCGGCGCGCTCGCCGGCGTCGCCGCGTCCCGGGGCAACGGCAAGGTGAAGACTGCCGCGCTGGTGGCCGGAGCCGTGTCGGGTGCGGTCGGTGCGTACGACGATCTGCGCGGGACTACGCAGGCCAAGGGTTTCCGCGGCCACCTCAGCGCGTTGAGGCGCGGCGAGGTGACGAGCGGCGCGGTGAAGATCCTCGGCGTCGGCGCCGCCGGCCTCGCGGCCGCTGCGCTGCTGCCGCGCAAGTCCCGTGGTGTGAAGGCCTTCGCCGGGGTCGTTGCCGACGGCGCCTTGATCGCGGGTACGGCGAACCTCACGAACCTGCTCGACCTGCGTCCGGGCCGCGCGCTCAAGGCGGTCACGGCGCTGAACGCTCCGCTCGCTGTCGTCAGCGGTCCGGCCGGTGCCGTCGTCGGCGCCGCCGGTGCGTCCGCACCCTCCGACCTCGGCGAGCGGTCGATGCTCGGCGACTGCGGCGCGAACGGCCTCGGCGCGATCACAGGTACGGCGTTGGCCGCGTCGCTGCCGCGCCCGCTGAAGACCCTCGTCCTGGCGGCGGTCGTCGGGCTGAACCTGGCGAGCGAGAAGGTCAGCTTCACCAAATTCATCGCCGACACTCCGGTCCTCGACAAGATCGACCAATGGGGCCGACGACCCAGGTGAGTCGGC
This sequence comes from Kribbella sp. NPDC049584, assembly GCF_040675555.1. Classification (NCBI taxonomy): domain Bacteria; kingdom Bacillati; phylum Actinomycetota; class Actinomycetes; order Propionibacteriales; family Kribbellaceae; genus Kribbella; species Kribbella sp. NPDC049584. Next base: position 338,907 of record NZ_JBFAPF010000010.1, on the reverse strand, counting down.
TCGCCCGCGCCGCACTGGTTGTCGCGGCGATCACTGTTCTGGCGCGGGTGGTCGGGTTCGCCCGGTGGTTGGTGTTCTCGAAGACCGTCGGCGCCGGGTGCCTGGCAGAGGCTTACACGACGGCGAATCAGCTACCGAACATCCTCTTCGAAGTCGTCGCCGGCGGGGCGCTGGCCGGGGCGGTCATCCCGGTCCTCGCGGGACCGATCGCGCGGGGGGATCGGGCCGCGCAGGGACGGATCATCGGGGCGTTGCTGTCCTGGTCGTTCGTGCTGCTGACGCCGGTTGCCTTGCTGGCTTGGGTTCTGGCGGGCCGGTACACCGACGCGATGCTCGATCCCGGCGCCGACTGCGCCGGCACGACAGGGACCGCGACCCGGATGCTCGCGATCTTCGTGCCGCAGGTCTTCGGGTACGCCGTGGCGGTGATCGCGACCGCAGTTCTCCAATCCCACAAGCGATTCGCGGCCGGAGCGTTGGCACCTCTGATCTCGAGCCTCGTGGTCGTTGCCACCTACATCGTCTTCGCGGCCGCGGCACCGAACGCCGACGCGGCCGCGCGCGGAGCGACCGACCTGCTGGCCTGGGGTACGACGGCCGGCGTCGCTGCGCTCGCACTCACGGTGCTGATCCCGATGCTGTTCCTCCGTCTTCCGATCAGGCCGACGCTGCGCCTCGATCCCGGCGTCGGCCCGGTCCTGCGCAGGCTCGCGCTCGCGGGTCTCGCCGTACTGGTCGCTCAGCAGTTGACCTTCGTCGTGACGACGTACCTGGCCAACCATCGTGGTGTGGCAGGCAGCATCGCGGTCTACACGTGGGCCAACGCTGTCTACCTGTTGCCGTACGCGGTTCTGGCCGTTCCGATCACGACCGCTGTGTTCCCGCGGTTGGCGGCCGCGTTCGACGCGGGGGAGCGGTTCGAGCACTACGCGGCGACCTCCTCCCGCGCGGTGATGCTGGCGGGCGGCGCGGGTGCCGCGCTGCTGGTGGGCACCGCCGTACCGGTCGCGAGGATCTTCGCGTACGACGACGGCGTCGTACAGGAGGCCAGAGCCACCTTGCTCGTCAACGGTCTGATCTTCTTCGCTCCAGCGGCAATCGGCTTCGCAGTGCTCATGCATGTCGGCCGGGTCCTGTATGCACGGCACTGCGGTCGTGAGGTGGCCGTGGTGACGTCTGGGGCCTGGGTACTGGTGGCACTGGCCGGTGTGGCGCTGACCGCACGGTGGGCTGCAGTGCCCGCACTGGCGGCAGCGATGTCGGTCGGCATGGTGATCGGCGCGGTTGTGCTGCTCGGAGTACTCCGACGGGAGGCAGGACCCGCTGTGCTGGCTGGATTCGCGCGTGCGACCCTTGCTGCGTTGGTCGGTGCCGCTCTGGCAGGAGCGGCGGGCTGGCTGGTCTCGGTGCCGGCCGGCGACGCAGGACCCGCGAAGGCAGTCGTGTTCGCACTCCTCTCCGGCCTGGCCGTTGTCCTGGTGTACGCCGGTGTCGTGCTTGCCTTGGATCGCGCGGACGCCCGCGCACTCGTTCGACGGGAGAAGCCATGAGGATCGGGCTGCTGCTCGCGGAGTCGCGGGGCGGCATCGGGCAGCACGTCGCCTCGCTGGTGCCGCGGTTCGTGAGTGCTGGGCACGAGGTGATCGTGTGCGCGCCGCCCGGCACGGCCGAGCACTTCGAGTTCGGTCCGGCGACGGTCGTCACACAGGCGGCCGGCCTTCGCGGCTGCGACGTGATCCACGCACACGGCTACCGGGCCGCTATGACTGCGCTGCGGGACCGGTCGCGTCTACGCCCACTGGTCGTCACGTGGCACAACGCGGTGATCGCACCCGGACCACGCGGCCTGATGATGCGGATGGGGCAGCGGTTGGTCGCCCGGGGCGCGGATCTGACCCTGGGCGCCTCCAGCGACCTGGTGGAGTTGGCGAAGAGTCTGGGCGCTCGCAACGCACAGCTGGCTCCGGTAGCGGCGCCCGCGATGCCCACGATCCGTACGCCGCGCGCAGACGTCCGGCACGAGCTAGGTATCGGCAACCGGCCCATGGTGCTGACCGTCGGCCGGCTGGCGCCGCAGAAGGACTACCCGACACTGCTGTCGGTCGCTGCGCGGGTCCACGAGTCCACCCCGCACGCAGTCTTCGTCGTGGTCGGTGACGGACCACTACGGGACAACCTGCAGGCGCGGATCGACGCCGAGCAGCTGCCGGTCCGGTTGCTCGGTCACCGCAACGACGTGGCCGACCTGCTCGGTGCGGCCGACGTGTTCTTGCTCACCTCGCACTGGGAGGCCCGCGCGTTGGTCATCCAGGAGGCCATGCAGGTCGGCGTACCGGTCGTGGCGACCGCGGTCGGCGGCGTACCCGAGCTGGTCGGGGACAGCGCCGTACTCGCGTTCCCGGGCGACGCGGACGGGCTGGCGGACGGTGTCCGGGCGGTCCTGGCCGAGCCGGAGACCGCGAACGCTATGCGGACACGAGGCCGGGAGTTGTCCGCCCGGTGGATGGACGAGGACGCGGTGGCAAAGAATCTGCTCGACATCTACGCGGGTCTCGTCGCGACCGGTGGTTGACAAGAGGTAGGCTGGAGACCCGTGGACAGGGCTTCGACTTCCCAGCAGACCAAGCACGTATTCGTCACCGGTGGCGTGGCATCCAGTCTCGGCAAGGGACTGACAGCGTCCAGCCTCGGCAGTCTGCTGACGGCTCGGGGCATCCGCGTCACGATGCAGAAGCTGGATCCGTATCTGAATGTGGATCCCGGCACGATGAACCCGTTCCAGCACGGCGAGGTGTTCGTCACCAACGACGGCGCCGAGACCGACCTGGATATCGGGCATTACGAGCGTTTCCTCGACCGCGACCTCTCCCAGGTCGCCAACGTCACCACCGGACAGATCTACTCCAGCGTCATCGCCAAGGAGCGCCGCGGCGAGTACCTCGGTGACACCGTGCAGGTCATCCCGCACATCACCAACGAGATCAAGGAACGGATGCTCGCAATGGCGGGCCCCGACGTCGATGTCGTGCTGCACGAGATCGGCGGCACGGTCGGTGACATCGAGTCACTGCCGTTCCTCGAGGCCGCGCGGCAGGTCCGGCACGACGTCGGCCGCGACAACGTGTTCTTCCTGCACATCTCGCTGGTCCCGTACATGGCGCCGAGCGGTGAGCTCAAGACCAAGCCGACCCAGCACTCGGTCGCCGCGCTGCGGTCGATCGGTATCGCGCCGGACGCGGTCGTCTGCCGGGCGGACCGGCCGATCCCGGACAGCGTGAAGCGGAAGATCTCGCTGATGTGCGACGTCGACCAGGAGGCCGTGGTGGCCGCCCCGGACGCGCCGTCGATCTACGACATCCCGAAGGTGCTGCACGCCGAGGGCCTCGACGCGTACGTCGTGCGCCGGCTGAACCTCCCGTTCCGCGATGTCGACTGGACCCGCTGGGACGAGCTGCTGCGCGTCGTGCACCACCCGAAGGACGAGGTCACGGTCGCGCTGGTCGGCAAGTACATCGACCTGCCGGACGCGTACCTGTCGGTCGCCGAGGCGTTGCGCGCGGGCGGGTTCGACAACGACGCGCGGGTGAACCTGCGCTGGATCGCCTCCGACGAGTGCGCCACGCCAGAGGTCGCGGCCCGGCTGCTCGGCGACGTCGACGCGATCTGTATCCCCGGCGGCTTCGGGGTGCGCGGTATCGAGGGCAAGATCGGCGCGATCCGGTTCGCCCGCGAACAGGGTATCCCGATCCTCGGACTCTGCCTGGGCCTGCAGTGCATGGTGATCGAGGTGGCCCGGAACCTGGCCGGCCTGGTGGACGCGAACTCCAGCGAGTTCGACCCGGACGCCGAGCAGCCGGTGATCGCGACGATGGAGGAGCAGAAGCACATCGTCTCCGGCACCGGCGACATGGGCGGCACGATGCGGCTCGGGCTGTACCCGGCGAACCTGGCCGACGGTTCGATCGTCCGCGGCCTGTACGGCGCTCCGTCGATCCAGGAGCGGCACCGGCACCGCTACGAGGTGAACAACGCGTACCGGGACAAGCTGGAGACCGCGGGCCTGGTGTTCAGCGGCCTGTCGCCTGACCACGAGCTGGTCGAGTTCATCGAGCTGGACCGGTCCGTGCACCCGTACTTCGTGGCCACGCAGGCGCACCCGGAGCTGCGGTCGCGGCCGACCAAGCCGCACCCGCTGTTCTCCGGTCTGGTGGCGGCGGCGCTGGACCGGCAGCGCGAGTCGCGGCTCCCGGTCGAGGAGCCGAAGGTGGCGGCCGCCAAGAAGACCCCGGTCAAGACCCGATGACGGACCATCCCGAGCTGCGGTTCGGCGCCGGTCTCGCCGACCGGCCCGAACACTGGCCGGTCTCCTCGTCCGAGGTCGTGCACGAGACCGGCCGGGTGATCTCGGTACGCCGGGACACCATCGACCCGCCCGTCGGCGAGTCGTTCGTACGCGATGTCGTCGTACATCCCGGCGCTGTGGGCGTGGTTGCACTCGACGAGAACAACCGGATGCTGCTGGTGCGCCAGTACCGGCATCCGGTCGGCTACAAGCTGCTCGAGCCGCCGGCCGGGCTGCTGGACGTCCAGGGGGAGCAGTACCGCCTGGGTGCCGAGCGCGAGCTGTGGGAGGAGACCGCGACCAAGGCCGCCGACTGGCGGATCCTGGTCGACGCGTTCACCTCGCCCGGCCTCACCAACGAGGCGGTCCGGATCTTCCTGGCCCGTGATCTGTCGCCCGCCGACCAGTCCTTCGAACGCCTCCATGAGGAGGCCGACATGGAGACGGTCTGGGCGCCGCTGATCGACGTTGTCGGTGCCGTCCTGGCCGGCCAACTCCAGAACCCGATCCTCGTGATGGGCTCCCTGGCCACCTGGACCGCTCTCAACGGTCCCGGCTTCGACACCCTCCGCCCGGCCGACAGCCCCTGGCCGGCGAAGGATCTGCCGGCACAGGATCTGCAGGCAAAGGATCACTGAGCGGAGTTCCGGAACTCCGCTGCGCTCTTGACCCGCGGGGTCGGGAGGGGTATTTGTTGCTGACAACGATGTCACGCCGCCCCTGTTCCGACGTCGAAGGTGGGGAACCCCATGCGCACCGCCCGGCGCAGTACTGCCGCTTTGCTTGTCACCACGCTCACTGCCGCCCTGGCGCTGACCGCGACGGCGCAGGCCGCGCCGAGTCCGCCGTCGCCGGCCGGCCCGACAGGTCGACCGACTACCGCGACACCCCCTGATCCTGCGGTCGCAGGACTGCGGGCGCCGGAGTCGGTGGGCAGCAGCCGCGTCACCACGAGCTCTCTCGATCCGACCGAGCAGGTCGATCCGTTGATCGGTACGTCGAATGCCGGGAACGTCTTCCCCGGTGCCGTCCTGCCGTTCGGGATGTTCTCGTTCAGCCCGGAGACGAGCCGTGGGAACGCGTACCGGACCGCCGCGCCCGGTGGGTATCTGTACAGCGCGAGCAAGATCCGCGGCTTCAGTCTCACGCATATGAGCGGGACCGGGTGTGCGGGCGGTTCGGGGGATATCCCGATCTTCCCGTTGGCGGGTGAGGTGACGAGCTCGCCGCAGAGCGATGCGAAGGACGAGACCTACGCGTCGACCTTCAGCCACGCGAACGAGGTCGCCAAGCCGGGGTACTACAAGGTCGGACTCGACTCCGGCGTGACGGCCGAGTTGGCCGCAACGACGCGGACCGGTTCGGCGGCGTTCACCTTCCCGGCCGACAAAGCCAAGACGCTGATGTTCCGTACGTCGAACTCGGAGGTCGGCTCGAGCGACGCACAGGTCAGCATCGACCCGGCGCACCGCACGGTCAGCGGATCGGTGACGAGCGGCAACTTCTGCGGCTACCTGGCCAGCGTCGGGCAGCGCAGCTACTACACGCTGCACTTCGTCGCAGAGTTCGACCAGCCCTTCAAGAACCAGGGCACCTGGACCGACACCACGGTCACGCCAGGGAGCACCCAGGCAAGCGGCGGTACGACGTACGGCACGGATGGCTGGATGCCGCCGAACAAGGGGTCCGGTGGTTATGTCGGCTTCGACAGCGACAAGGTCACGATGCGGATCGGCATCTCCTACGTGAGCACTGCCAACGCGCTGGCGAACCTTCGCGCCGAGAACCCGCGCGGTACGTCGGTCGCGATGAACGCCGCGAAAGCCAAGCAGGCCTGGCGGAAGCAGCTCGACCGGATCGAGATCACCGGCGGTACGACGGACCAGCGCACGACCTTCTACAGCGCGCTGTACCACGCGTCGCTGCACCCGAACGTGTTCAGCGATGTCAATCACCAGTACTGGGGCTTCGACCAGAAGCCGCATTCTGTGGTGCGCGGACAGGTAGCGCAGTACGCGACGTTCTCGGGGTGGGACGTCTACAGGTCGCAGCTGCAACTAGTTACATTGCTCGATCCGGACCGTGCCGGGGACATCGCGCAATCCTTGCTCAACCAGGCCACGCAGAACGACGGCATCTGGGACCGCTGGACCCATGCGTCCGGCAGTACGTCGGTGATGACGGGCGACCCGTCAGCGCCTGCAGTGGCCGGCATCTATGCGTTCGGTGGTACGAACTTCGATGCTCGTGGCGCATTGCGCTCGCTGGTGAAGGCGGCGACCGTACCGACCGCCAAGGACCTCAGTTCCGCCGGTAAGCCGGTCATGACGATCGGACAGCGGCCGTCGCTCGACACCTACCTCGCACTGCACTATGTCCCGACCAAGTCCAATGCGTGGGGCGGTGCGGTCGAGACGCTCGAGGACGTGACGGACGACTTCGCGTTGGCTCAGCTGGCACAGCGCACCGGCGACAAGGCGACGTACCAGCAGTTCCTGAGCAGGTCGCAGTACTGGCAGAACGTGTTCAACCCGGACAACGGCGGCTACGTGCAGAACCGCGACGACAACGGTGCCTGGCCGGCGTTCACGCCGTCGACGTACGACGGGTTCGCCGAGGGCAGCAGTGCGCAGTACACCTGGATGATCCCGCACAACCGGGCCGGTCTGGTCGACGCGATCGGCGGTGTGGACGCGACGAACCAGCGGCTGGACGCGTTCTTCAAGAACCCGGACGGGACGTGGGCGCTGACCGGTGCGGGCGAGCTGCACGCCGAGATGGACAACGAGCCGTCCATCAACACCCCGTGGATCTACAACTACACCGGCCGGCCGTACCAGACGCAGGAGACGTTGCGGCAGGCAATGAACCAGCTGTGGAACACCAGCACCGGCGGGATTCCCGGCAATGATGACCTCGGTGCGATGTCGTCCTGGTACGTGTGGACCGCGCTGGGGCTCTACCCGGACGTGCCGAGCCGTGCGGAGCTTCAGGTCGCCGCGCCGCTGTTCTCGCGAGCAGTGATCCACCGGGGCAGCCGGACGATCCGGATCAACGCTCCGGGCGCAGACGCGCAGTACGTGCAGTCGTTGAAGGTCAATGGGAAGTCGTCGACCAAACCGTGGCTGCCGGAGTCGTTCGTCCAGCAGGGTGGGACGCTGGACTTCAAGCTGGGTGCTACGGCCAACACGTCGTGGGGGTCCGCAGCCAAGGACGCACCGCCGTCGTGGCGGACCGGTGAGATCCCATTCCAAACGTCCACGGACACGAGCCGGGTCGTCGTTGCACCAGGCACCACCAGCGCGCCGATCGCTGTTCAGGCTCACCGACTGAGTGGGACCGCACAAGACGTCACCTACACGATCAACGCACCTGCTGGTCTCACTGCGACACCCACTACTGGCACCTTCCACGTTGACAAGGTCGGTAGTGCGTCGGTGACGATCACTGCTGCAGCTACGACGCCGGACGGCCGCTACCCGGTCACGGTGTCGATGAAGGCCGCGGACGGCACTGCGTTGCCACAGGTCGGTTTCACGGTGGTCGTCGGTCAACCGAACTCGTTCTTCGTACTGCGGGAAGGCGTGGGCATCTCCGACGACAACGGAGACCACACCGAGGCGGACTACGACGGCGGTGGCGTCAGCTACTCCCGCCAGGCGCTCGCGGTCGCCGGTCTCACACCGGGTGGTACCGGAACGGTGCAAGGCCTCACCTTCACGTGGCCCGACGTACCGGCCGGCGACCCTGACAACGTGCCCGCCGACGGTCAGCTGCTCAACCTGAACCTGCCTGCGGGTACGACGAAGCTGTCGTTCATCGGGAGCGCTGTCAACGGCAACCAGCAGACGACGGCGACGCTGAACTACGCCGACGGCAGTACGTCGCCGATCGACCTCTCCTTCAGTGACTGGACCCTGGGTGGTGGCGGCGACACGCTCCACTACGGCAACCTCATCGTCGCGACCACGCCGTACCGCAACGAATCCGGCGGCGGGAAGGACAACGTCACCACGCACATCTTCGCCACCGCGCCTGTGACCTTGACCCAGACGCCCGTGAGCATCACGCTGCCGGAGAACCGTGACTTGCGGCTCTTCACCGTGGCAGCAGGCTAGGGAGGGACTGTTCATGAGGAAGACAAGCGTGATCGCGTGCGCCGTGCTGGCGGTGGCCGGCATGCTGGTCGCCACCGCACCAGCCGACGCAGCCGGTACGCCGGGGACCACGAACGGCCCGTGCGGCTACATGGCGACTCCGGACGATCCGCCGGCCCGCCCTGTGTCGCTGCCGCCGGATCCGACGCCGACACCGAACAAGGGGATCGTCAAGGTCCTCGTAGCGACCAATCAAGGGCCGATGCTGCTCTCGCTGGACCGGGCGAAGGCGCCGTGCACGGTGCAGAGCTTCTTGCACCTGGCGAAGAGCCGGTTCTACGACTTCACCACCTGTCACCGGCTCACGCTCTACCCGACACTGAAGGTCCTGCAATGCGGTGACCCGAGTGGCACGGGTGAGGGCGGGCCGGGCTACTCGTACAAGGACGAGTTGCCGACCGGCCTGCCGAACTGGCCGACCGATCCCACAGGCGTCAGCAAGGTGTACGCGCGGGGCACGGTCGCGATGGCGAACGCCGGACCGGACACCAACGGGTCGCAGTTCTTCCTGGTCTTCGCGGACTCGCGGCTGCGCCCGAACTACACCATCTTCGGCTGGGTGGACCGTCTGGGCCTGGCCACGCTCGACCGGGTCGCGGCCGGCGGGATCACGCCGACGCCGGACGATCCGACCGGCGTGGACGGAGCGCCCGCCCGCAAGACCGACATCCTCGTCGCCCGCTCGCTGGGCAGCTGGTAATCAGCTGAGCTCGTAGTCAGCGACCGACAGCTTCGCCGCCGTCCTCCGCGAGGGCGGCGGCGACCTGCCGGGCGTTGGCGGCGAACTCGTCCTCGGGGATCTTCGGCAGCACGTCGTCCCAGGCAGCGATCATCGCGCCGCGGAGCTGCATCATCCCGAGCGGCCGCGCCATGAACCACAGGTGGAAGTGCTCGCTGCCGTCGCCCCACCGGTTGAAGTGCGTCCGCGCGACGCTGTCGATCCCCTGGATCGCCTTCGCGACCCGCTGGATCATCGGCCCGAGCGTCGCCGTCAACTCCACCGGCAGGTTGTCGAGCCGATAGTGCTCCTGCGGCTCCAGCATCGCGACGAACGGCAACCCGGTAGGACCGAACGCCTTCAACGACCACTGATCGTCCCGCCAGGTCACAAATCCGTCCGGATCCGCACACTTCGGGCAGGGCTTCCCACCAGCCTCACCGGCCCGCGGCGGCGCGGGCAGCACCGGCTCAGCCAACGGCACAACCTGCACATCCCCCTCGAACGGGAAGAACGGATGCCCGACCAACGGCTCGGGCGACATCCGCTCGCCGTACGGAAGCCTGCGGTGGTATTCGGAAGGCAGCATGACCGCACTCTGCCGCAGAATCGGTTCATGGAGAAGCCGGAGTTGGCGGCGTTGCTGGGGATGGAGCGGCATCCGGAGGGTGGGTGGTACAAGGAGACGTGGCGGTCCGGCATCGAGTTCGAGCCGGACGGGTACGACGGGGCGCGGGCCAGCGCTACCGCGATCTACTTCCTGCTGGCGCCGGGGGAGGAGTCTCGGCCGCACCGGGTGCGGTCGGCGGAGATCTGGCTGTGGCACTCGGGCGGGCCGCTGACGTTGGAGTACGGCGATCAGTCGGTCGTGCTCGGACCCGACGTACGAGCGGGGCAGCAGCCGCAGGTGGTGATCCCGCCAGGCGCGTGGCAGGCGGCGCGGCCCGCCGGTGACGAGGCCGTGCTGGTGTCCTGCGTCGTGTCACCGGGCTTCGACTTCGCCGACTTCACGATGCGGTAGCCGATGCCCCTGGCAACTGTTGCCAGGGGCACCGATCATGGCTACATCTGCGGTACGGCGGCCTCCCCGGTGCTCAGCTCCGGCAGGTGCTCGCGGACCATGAAACCGCCCGCGCAGACGATCCAGATGGCCGTCAGCAACAACGGGACAGTGGTCATCAGGAACCCGCCCGCAACCCACGTGCCACTGCTCGCGAACACGCCGAAAGCCCCGGCGAACGACACGACAGCGGCCAGCAGGGCGAGGTACCCGAGCCAGTTCGGCATCACGTGGGTGCGCATCACGCCGATCCCGGCAGCCGCCAGCGGCAGCGCGGCGGCGAAGCCGATCATCGTCGTCATCACCGCGCTCAGGTCGTACAGCATCATCGTGATCGCCGGGTCCCGCCCGCCGATCTCGAACGCGGTCGCGGCCATCAGTGCGGCGCTCACGAAGATCGCGCTACCGACGAGCACGGATCCCGCCAGCAACGCAAGGTGTACGTCGCTGCGCTCGGCGCGCTCGCGGATCGCCTCGGCGAAGGCCGACGCGAACCAGATGACCAGTCCGGCCGCGGCGGCCCACATCAGCGAGCTGAACAGGATCGTGGTCCGGTGGTCGGTGAGCCAGCCTGAAACCGTGCTGTCAGAATCACCGACCGTCGGAGGATTACCGGGCAGGAACCTGCCCAGCATTGCCAGGACGACGAAGGCCAGTCCGGCGAAGCCGCCCCATCGCAACTCGTGTCGCTCAGTCATGGGGAAACACCTCCAACGTGCACCGCGCCATGTGGTGCACCTACTGCTGATGTTCCCTCGATCCCGGGCGGAATCAAGCTCTACACGAGCACAGTTGCCAGCGCCTCGTATCCGGGCAGCAGGTCGATCCCTTCCCGCCCGAGCTGCTGGATCGCGACATGGTCCGCGCCCGCGTCCAGATGCGTCTTCAGCCCCTCCGCGACCTCGACCGCCGAGCCGTGCAGGACCATCGCGTCGACGAGCCGGTCGCTGCCGCCGTCGGCGAGGTCGTCGTCGGTGAACCCGAGCCGCTTGAAGCTCGAGGTGTAGTTCGACAGCTGCAGGTACGACGCGAGCCGGTCCCGCGCCGTCGCCCGGGCGACCTCCGGATCGGTCTCCAGCACGATCATCTGCTCCGGCGCGAGCAGCACCCCACCCCCGAGGATCCGCCGAGCTTCCTTCGTGTGCTCCGGCGTCGTCAGGTACGGCAGCGCGCCGGCGGTCCGGGTGCCCGCGACGTGCAGCACCTTCGGCCCCAGCGCGGCCAGCGCCCGCCGGTCGGCCGGCACCTTCGCGTCGTCGAGCTCGTCGAGGTAGCTGACGATCGTCTCGTACGGCGACCGGTAGTCGTCGTTGCGCTCGCGGTGACCGATCCCGACGCCGAGCAGGAACCGTGCCGGGTGCTCGTCCTCGAGCCGGTGGTACGACGCGGCGACGTCGGCCGCCGGCGACTTCCACATGTTCACAATGCTGGTGCCGACAGCAACCGAAGTCGTTGCGGCGAGCAACACCTCGGCGTCGCGCAGGCCGGTGTCGGGCGAGGCGCCCAGCCACAGCGTGCCGTACCCCACCTGCTCCAGCCCCGCCGCCAGCTCCGGGCCGAAGTGCTGGGGTCCGTGCCAGACCCCGTACCGTCCCAGTTCGACTGCCACGCCGTACTCCTCTCGTCGATCAACCTCAGCGTGCAACCCGGGGCGGACGGGCTCCGTTCCAAGCATCTCTGACGCCAACGAATGGCCGTCAATGATCGTTGCCATGTCAGCCGAGGTCAGCCGAGGTCTGAAGAGGCCTTCGAGGAGCTGGGACGAGGCCGGGTGATCGCTCCGTGTGGGGAAGCTCACCGGCCGTAGCCAGGTATCACTTCGTTCTCCGTCGCGTCATCTTCTGCGAAAGGTCGTGTCAAGATCAGACCATCCCGTCGGGTGGTATGAACCGCACGGGCTTACACTCGGCAGCGACCTGGCAGCACACCCCTCAACCGCCGGGCCTGCGGACACAACGACGTGAGCCGCACACCTGGAACGTGAAAGAAGGGCAAGTTGTGAAGGTCGGAGTACCGAAGGAAGTCAAGAACCACGAGTACCGGGTGGCGATCACCCCGTCCGGGGTGCACGAGTTCGTGCGCAGCGGGCACGAGGTGCTGATCGAGCAGGGGGCGGGCAACGGTTCGCTGATCCCGGACGAGGAGTTCGTCGCGGCCGGGGCGCGGATCGTGCCGACGGCGGACGACGTCTGGAAGGACGCGGAGCTGGTGCTCAAGGTGAAAGAGCCGGTGGCGGAGGAGTACCACCGGATGCGCAGGGACCAGGTGCTGTTCACGTACCTGCACCTTGCCGCCAGCCAGGAGACGACCGACGCGATGCTCAAGTCCGGCATCACCGGTATCGCCTACGAGACCGTGCAGCTTCCGGACGGCACTCTGCCGCTGCTGGCGCCGATGAGCGAGGTGGCCGGCCGGCTCGCGCCGCAGTCCGGTGCTTACCACCTGATGGCGCAGGGCGGCGGCCGCGGCGTGCTGCTCGGCGGCGTGTCCGGCGTACACCCGGCCCGCGTGGTCATCCTCGGTGCGGGTGTCTCCGGGATGAACGCGGCCGCGATCGCGCTCGGTATGCAGGCGCAGGTGCAGCTGTTCGACCGCAACATCGCTCGGCTGCGTCAGGCCGACCAGATCTACCAGGGCCACCTGCTGACGATCGCCTCGAACGCGTACGAGATCGAGCGCGCGGTGCTCGAGGCCGACCTGGTCATCGGCGCGGTGCTGGTGGTCGGTGCGAAGGCGCCGAAGCTGGTCACCAACGACATGGTCCGCCGGATGAAGCCGGGCAGCGTGCTCGTCGACATCGCGATCGACCAGGGCGGCTGCTTCGAGGACTCGCGTCCGACCACGCACGCCGACCCTGTGTACCGGGTGCACAACTCGCTGTTCTACTGCGTCGCGAACATGCCCGGTGCGGTGCCGAACACGTCGACGTACGCGCTCACCAACGTGACGCTGCCGTACGCGATCGAGCTGGCCAACCTGGGCTGGCGGGAGGCGTTGAAGTCCGACCACAGCCTGGCGCTCGGCCTGAACACGTTCGACGGTCACGTCACCTACGGCCCGGTCGCCGAGGCGCACGACCTGTCCCAGCTGAAGCTCGACGAGGTGCTGGTCTGAGCACCACTTCGGGTATCAGCAGAGCAGTGGGCACCTACCTGGACCACCTCACGGTGGAGCGCGGCCTGGCCGCCAACACTCTGGCGTCGTACCGGCGTGACCTGCGCCGGTACGACGGTTACCTCGCCTCCGTCGGGATCGACGACCTCGGCCGGATCACGGAGGCCGTCGTCGGCGACTTCCTGATGCGGCTGCGCGAAGGTGACGCGGACCATCCACCGCTGACCGCTTCCAGTGCCGGGCGGACGGTTGTGGCGGTCCGCGGGTTCCATAAGTTCTGCGTACGCGAGGGGCTGGCCGCTGTGGACCCTGCGGCGGCCGTGAAGCCGCCTGCACCGCCGCAGCGGCTGCCGAAGGCACTGTCTGTCGACGAGGTGACCCGGATCCTCACAGCGGCCGCTGGAGCCGAGGCCGAGCCCGCCGTACTCGCCACCCGGGACGCTGCACTGCTGGAGTTCCTGTACGGCACCGGAGCGCGCATCTCCGAGGCCGTCGGCCTCGACGTCGACGACATCGACCTGGACGCCGGTGCGGTGCTGCTGCGCGGTAAGGGCAGCAAAGAGCGGGTGGTGCCCGTCGGGTCATACGCCCGCGACGCATTGTCGGCGTACCAGGTCCGCGGTCGCCCTGACCTGGTGTCGCGCGGACGCGGCACCCATGCGCTCTTCCTGAACGCCCGCGGCGGCCGCCTGTCACGGCAGAGCGCTTGGACGGTACTGCGTCGTGCGGCGCAGCGGGCCGGCATCTCGAAAGAGATCTCCCCGCATACGCTGCGTCACTCCTACGCGACCCACCTGCTGGACGGCGGGGCCGACGTACGCGTGGTCCAGGAGCTGCTCGGACATGCGTCCGTGACGACGACCCAGGTCTACACGCTTGTGACGGTCGACAAGCTCCGTGAGGTCTACGCGACGTCCCACCCGCGAGCGCTGTCGTCCTGACCCCGGTGGCCGGACGCTGGAAACGGTGTGCGATCATCTGCTCACGGCTGGTAACTCGGAGTGGGTGATCGGCCAGGTTCGGAGCTTTGTCGACAAACAGCCCCACCCCGGTGCGGAGTGGCTGGTTGAGAGTGCTTGAATGCACGCTTACAGTCGCTGGGATCGCCCGTATCGGTTGAAAGGTTTGACGAGTCATGAACGAGTCGACATTCCCGGGCACCGAGCACGTGACAGACCACCTTTCGGGCCGTCTCCCGGGGCACCAACCGACCCCGGAGCCGGCCCAGCCGTTCAGCACGCCACCCCGCCCGGTGACGACGCCCCGGGCGCTGCCCGACAACTATGCGGAGATGCCGAAGCCGACGGCCAAGCTCACCGCGGAGGACCTTGCACCCGTGAACGACCCGAACGGCCCGCGTCACAAGATCGGGCCGACCGGCCGGCCGCTGCCGGACCTGCCGGTGCCGCAGCCACCCGCCAAGACCGGTCCGGCGCAGGTGATCGCGATGTGCAACCAGAAGGGCGGCGTCGGCAAGACGACGACCACGATCAACCTCGGTGCGGCGATCGCCGAGACCGGTCGCAAGGTGCTGCTGATCGACTTCGACCCGCAGGGGTCCGCCTCGATCGGCCTCGGCGTGCAGCCGCACGACCTCGAGCTGTCGGTCTACAACCTGCTGATGCAGCGCGACATCACGCCCGACGAGGTGATCCAGCCGACCCGGGTGGAGAACCTCGACCTGCTGCCGGCCAACATCGACCTGTCCGCGGCCGAGGTGCAGCTGGTCCAGGAGGTCGCCCGTGAGTACACCCTGCAGCGGGTGCTCGACCCGATCATCCCGAACTACGACGTGATCCTGATCGACTGCGCCCCGTCGCTCGGTCTGCTCACGGTGAACGCGCTGACCGCGTCGAACGGCATCGTGGTACCGCTGGAGTGTGAGTTCTTTGCGCTCCGCGGCCTGGCCATGCTGACCGACACGATCGCCAAGGTGCAGGACCGGCTGAACCCGAAGCTCGAGATCGTCGGGATCCTCGGCACCATGTTCGACGGGCGTACGACGCACGCCCGGGAGGTCCTCGACCGGGTGGTCCAGGCCTTCGACGAACGCGTCTTCCACACCGTCATCCGGCGTACAGTCAAGTTCCCCGAGACCACGGTCGTCGGCGAACCGATCACGACGTACGCCCCCTCGTCCCAAGCGGCTACGCAGTACCGCGACCTTGCCAAGGAGGTGCTCGCGCGTTGTCCCGCCGGGTGAGCCTGCCAGGTGCCAGTGAACTCTTCGGGGGTGCGGCACCGAAGCAGACCAGACCCGAGAAGCGCACCACCACTGACGGACCGTCCACCGTACGGTCCCGTACGACGGTCGTCGACGACCGGAAGTCGAGTGGTCGGATCCGCCACGACACGAAGATCACCGTGTACGTGACGGAGGAGGAGCTGCTCGGCTTGGAACAGACCAGACTTGCGTTGCGTGCGGAGCACGGCCTGACCGCCGACCGCGGCCGGATCGTCCGCGAGGCGATCGATGTCCTGCTGGCCGACTTCGTCGACCACGGGCCGGACTCGGTACTGGTACGGCGGCTTCGCGCGTCCGAGGACCGGGCCGCGGAGCTCAAGGGCACGGAGTGACCGTGTCCTCGGACTCGTTACCGCTGGACCTCTCGGCCGACTCGGGCAACTTGGGGGATGAACCGGCTGTTGCCGAGGGCAAGGGGTTCAGCGTTCACCTGGTGAACTTCGAGGGGCCGTTCGACCTGCTGCTGCAGCTGATCTCGAAGCACAAGCTCGACATCACCGAGATCGCGCTGTCGGTGATCACCGACGACTTCATCGCGCACATCAAGGCGCTGGGGTCGGAGTGGGATCTGGACCAGACGTCGGAGTTCCTGCTGATCGCGGCCACGCTGCTCGACCTGAAGGCGGCGCGGTTGCTGCCGAAGGGCGAGGTCGAGGACGACGAGGATCTCGCGCTGCTCGAGGCGCGGGATCTGTTGTTCGCGCGGCTGTTGCAGTACCGGGCGTTCAAGCAGATCGCGGCGCTGGTGCAGGAGCGGATGGCGGCCGAGTCGCGGCGGTTCCCGCGGGCGGTCGGCGTCGAGCCCCGGTTCGCGGAGTTGCTGCCCGAGGTGCTGCTCGGGATCGATCCGGCCGGATTGGCTGCGCTCGCGGCACGGGCGATGGCGCCTAAGAACGACGTACCTGAAGGGGTTTCGCTCGCTCACCTGCACGCGCCGGCCGTCACGGTGCGCGAACAGGCCATCGTGATCGTGGATCGGTTGCGGCGGCAGCGCAGTACGACGTTCCGTGCGTTGGTGTCCGACTCGCCGGACACGGTGACCACTGTGTGCCGGTTTTTGGCGTTGCTGGAGTTGTTCCGTGAGGCTGCGGTGTCGTTCGATCAGGTGACGCCGTTGGGTGAGCTCACGATCCGGTGGACGGGTACGGACGAGGGCGAGATCGACGTCAGCGACGAGTTCGACGAGGAAGCCAAACCGTCCGACGAGGAAGGCGAAGCGCCGGTAGTTGCCGAGGACACCGACTTCCTCGAACCCGGTGCCAGCGCCACCGACGAATCCGACATCGACCCCGCCCCAGAACCCGACGAGACGGCAAACCAGTGACCGACCAGACCAACACCCCCGAGACCCCCGCCGGCGTCGAGGAGGACGCCGCGCGCACTCCTCTCGACGCCAACGCGCAGGAAGAAATTGAGCTGGAGCAGCCGTCCGTAGTAGACGACACCGCCGACGAGCACGCAGACACCGAGGCCGCCTCGGACGAGCAGGCCGCTACAGGCCACTCCGCCCAGGAGGAAGCCACCGCGGCCGAGCAGCCTGGTGCCGACGAGCAGCCTGCCGGGGCCGAGCAGCCTGCCGGGGATGAGCTGGCTGGTGCGGACGAGCAGCCTGCGCGGGACGAGCTGGCTGGTGGGGACGGGCTGGCTGCCGGGGATGAGCTCGCTGCCGGGGGCGAGCAGCCTGCGGGGGGCGAGCTGGCTGCCGGGGACGAGTTGGCTGGTGCGGACCAGCAGCCTGGTGGGGATGAGCTGGTTGGTGGGGATGAGCTGGCTGCCGGGGGCGAGCAGCCTGCCGGGGACGAGTTGGCTGGTGCGGACCAGCAGCCTGCCGCGGATGAGCTGGCTGGTGGGGGCGGGGGGCTGGGGGAGGATGAGGAGCATCTGCCGCCGGGGCAGACTGAGGTGCCGGTGGGGGATGAGGTTGTTGTTGATGACGACACGATGCGGCGGGCGCTCGAGGCGATCCTGATGGTGACGGATGAGCCGTTGCCGGTGCTCACGTTGGCGCGTGCGGTCGGGCGGCCGACCGGGGACGTGGCGGATGCGCTGCAGGCGTTGGCGGGGGAGTACACCGATCAGGGGCGTGGGTTCGACCTGCGCGAGGTCGGCGGGGGCTGGCGGTACTACACGCGCGCCGAGGCAGCGCCGTACGTCGAACGCTTCGTGCTCGACGGCCAACAGGCCCGGCTCACGCAGGCCGCGCTGGAGACGCTTTCGGTGGTCGCGTACAAGCAACCGGTCAGCCGGGCCCGCGTGTCCGCCATCCGCGGGGTGAACGTCGACGGCGTAATGCGGACGCTGGTAGCCCGCGGTCTGGTCGAGGAAGCCGGCGCCGACACAGAATCCCAAGCCACCCTCTACCGGACCACCAGCTACTTCCTGGAACGCATGGGCATGCAGTCCCTGGACGACCTGCCGGAGCTGGCCCCCTACCTCCCCGACATGGACGACATCGAGGAGGAGCTCGCCGCCCAAACCCTCCCACCCGCCCCAAGCTCGGCAGACGACACCGCGCCCGACGAGACGACGCACTCCGACGAGTCCACGCAGCCCGCAGAGGCGACGGAGCCCGCCGAGACCGTGACAGACGCGGAGGCGGCCGACCCGCAGGAGGCTGACCCGGAGTCCACCCAGTCGGACGCGACGCCGGATCACCTGCAGGACCGCGAGGACGCGGAGGACCGCGAGGACGCGGAGCACGCCGCCCCCGCGCAGGATGCGGAGGAGACAGACGCAGAGTACGCCGGGACGGAGGAGCGCGCCGTCGACGTTGAGTACGTCGGGTCGGAGAACGCAGACGCTGCCGGCTCGGAGGAGATCGAGCCGGCAGCCTACGCCGAGTCCGGCGACGCGCCGGATGTGGCGTCGGACGAGGACGCGGAGGACCGCGAGGACCGCGAGGACGCGGAGGACCGCGAGGACCGCGAGGACGCGGAGGACCGCGAGCAGGCCGAAGATCCCGAGTCGGACGAGGACCCTGGGGAGGCCGAGTCGGACGGCTTGGTTGCTGCGGAGGACTTGTCCTTCGGCTCTACGGAGGTCGGCGAGGTTGAGGTGGCGGATGCCGACGGGTACCGCGAGGACACGGAAACCGATGTGCCCGCAGAGGAAACGGCGTACGGCGACGTGGGGGATGACGGGCGGGCGAGGGATGTGAGCTCGTCGGGTGGAGCTGTGCGGTTCGGGGAGGGTGTGCGGGATGGGGGATGAGGGCGGGGTCCGGTTGCAGAAGGTTCTGGCTCGGGCTGGCGTGGCTTCCCGGCGGAATGCTGAGCTTTTGATTGAGGAGGGGCGGGTCGAGGTTGACGGGCAGGTGGTGACGGAGTTCGGGGTTCGGGTGGATCCGGAGTCCGCGGTCATCCGGGTCGACGGCGAGCGGATCCCGCCGGTGAGTGCGAACGTCTACCTCGTCTTCAACAAGCCGCGCGGTGTCGTCAGCACGATGTCCGATCCGCAAGGGCGCCCCTGCATCACCGACTACGTGCAGGATCGTCCCGAGCGCCTCTTCCACATCGGCCGGCTCGACACCGACACCGAAGGGCTCCTGCTGCTCACCAACCACGGCGAATTCGCGCACCGCCTCGCGCACCCGTCGTACGAGGTCTCCAAGACGTACGTCGCGGAGGTCGACGGCAACGTCAAACCCGGCGTACTGCGGAACCTCCTCGACGGCATCGAGCTCGACGACGGCCCGGCCCGCGCGGACACGGTGAAGATCGTCTCCACCGTCCCCGGCCGCACGCTCGTCGAGATGAGCCTGCACGAGGGCCGCAACCGCATCGTCCGCCGCATGTTCGACGCGGTCGGCCACCCGGTCAAGCGCCTCACCCGCACCGCCATCGGTCCGGTCCGCCGCGGCAACCTCCACACCGGCGAGCTCCGCGACCTCAACCAGAAAGAACTGGGCCAACTCCTCGACCTCGTCGACCTGTAGCCCACAGACTGGGACCTTCCGACCAGGGGAGAGCGCCATGTGGGCAGTCATCGGGGTGTGGGACATCGATCCGGAGCTGATCGACGGCCTGCGTGACCAGGTCCCGCTGATGGCCGCGAGCAAGATCGCGTTGCCGGGCTTCGTCCACGGCACCTGGACCCAGGACGGCCACATGATGCAGGTGTACGAGAACGAGGCGAGCGCACGCGCCTACCACCAGGCGATGCTCGATCAAGGCGCCGTCGACCGCCCCGGCGTACGTAGTGTTGTCTGGCACGTCTCCGAGGTCGGCGCCGAGTCGGACACCACCGGCTGGACCGCCAGGGACGGCGAACGCCACGATCCTTCGGACCAGCCGGCGGGGGGCCACTGACAGGGCTCAGCCCAGGTTGGCTTCTTCGGGGAGGACGACCTGGTCGACCATGTGCTGGATCTGTTCGGCAGGGAGAGCGACCGCGAGGGCCCAGAAGTAGATGACCAGGCTGAAGACCGCCGTCACGAGCATGTCCCACCACAGCGGGAACCACGGGTGCTTCAGCGGGCCGAAGTCGCTCAGGTAGACGATCAGCCCCATCCCGACCAGGTACACCGGCAGCCACTGCGCCGCGCGCAGATCGAGCTGCGGCACGATCGGGTTGAGCTTGAAGACGCGGTTGCCGATCAGGATCACGTAGCCGAGCAGGATCGCCACCCCGAGCTTCCAGTCGGTCATCCACCCGGACCACAGGATCAGCAGGTTCGCGACCACGAAAGCCAGCGGCGACAGCCACGTTGCCCCAGGCAACCGGTACGGGCGGCGCGCGGTCGGCAGCCGCCGACGGAACACCCCGAGCGACAACGGCGCACCGGCGTACATCAGCACACTCGCGCTCGTGATCAACCCGACCAGCGAACGCCAGCTCGGGAACGGCAGGAAGCAGATGCACCCGATGATGAACGCCGTGATCAGTCCGACCCACGGGACGCCGCGCCTGTTGGTCCGCTCGAACGCCGACGGCACGTACCCGTTCCGGCTCAACCCGTAGGACACCCGCGAGCTCCCGGTGATGTAGATCAGCCCGGTCCCGCCGGGCGAGACCACGGCGTCGATGTACAGGATCGTTGCCAGCCACCCCATACTCAGCAACGTCGCGACCTGAGCGAACGGTCCTGTCATCGTCGTGTACGCCGCATGCGCCCACGTGCCCTGGATCTGGTCCTTGGGCAGGGCTGCGATGAACACGACCTGCAGCAGGATGTAGATGATCGCGCCGATCACGATCGACCCGATCACCGCACGCGGGATGTCGCGCCGCGGGTTGCTGCTCTCGCCGGCCAGCTGGTCGGCCTGCTCGAAGCCGAGCAGCGCGAAGATGATGCCGCTGGTCGACACCGCGGACAGGATGCCCTTGGCGCCGTACGGGTTGAAGCCGTCCGCGGCGGTGAAGTTGCTGCCGTGGAACTGGACCACGGCGAGCGCGAAGATCGTCAGCAGCGGGATGCCGACCTTCCACCAGGTCGCCGCGCTGTTGGTCCGCGCGAGCAGCCGGATGCTGAGGAAGTTGATCGCGGTGATCGCCGCCATCAGCAGCACCGCGACCACGATCCCTGACCCGGTCAGGATGTGCTGGCCGTTCTTGGTCTTCAGCCAGCCGCTCGCGAACGAGTAGTGCTGGCCGTAGGTGATCATCGCCAGCACCTCGATCGGCGCCACGGTGGCCGCCTGCAGCCAGGAGAACCAGCCGAACGACGCACCGGCCGCGCCGCCGAACGCGTAGTGCGGGAAGCGCGCCGTACCGCCGGAGACCGGGTACATGCCGCCGAGCTCCGCGTGCACGAGCGCAAGGATCAGGATCGCCGTACCGCCGATGACCCAGGAGATGATCGCCGCGGGGCCGGCGGTCGACAGGGCGCCCTGTGCGCCGAACAACCAGCCGGAGCCGATGATCGATCCCTCGGACGCCCAGATCAGACCGACGAAGCCGATGTCACGCTTCAGGCCCGGCCGGCTCTGCCGAGCGGAAGGTACTGCTGCGGATGTGGCCATACCCAGAACCATGGCGCGGTCCGGCCGGTCGATGCAGTGAAGGTGTCCGCCGTCCTGGCCCCCAGCCAGCCGGTATTCGCCGTACCCACTGGTGGGCAGAGGGGTTGGGTGCCTGCTGCGACGACGGGACGCGGCGCCGATCGCATGCTGGGCAGGAGAGAACCCTGCGGCGATCACGAAGGACGCGAGATGCGAACACCACCGAGAGCTGTCGCGCTGGCCGGACTCACGCTCACACTGATGGCGGGTCTGGTTGCCTGCGGCAATAACAACAACAGTTCGTCCGGGAGCAGCAGCGCGCCGCCACAGAACACGAAGGTCGGTGTGCTCCTTCCCGACACCGCGTCCTCGCCGCGCTGGGTTTCGGCCGATCCGAACGAGCTGCGCAAGCAGTGCGCGGCGAACAAGCTCACCTGTTACATCGACAACGCGAACAACAGCGCGACGAACATGGAGTCCCAGGCGCAGGCGCTGATCAACCAGGGCGTCGGCGTCCTGCTGGTCACGAACCTCGACTCGGGGTCCGGCAAGGCGATCGAGTCGCTTGCCAAGCAGCACAACGTGGTGACGATCGACTACGACCGCCTGACCACGGGCGGTACGGCGGAGTACTACGTGTCCTACGACAACGTGAAGGTCGGCGAGGACCAAGGTACGGCGCTGACCGCGTGCCCGCAGGTCGCCGGCAAGAGCGCCGTCGGGTACGTCGACATCGACGGCGCACCGACCGACAACAACGCGACGTTGTTTGCCCAGGGCTACAACTCGGTGCTGTCGAAGCAGAAAGGCTGGACCAAGCTCGGTGAGCAGACCGGTAACTGGGACCCGGCCACCGCACAGACCGTGTTCACCACGATGCTCGGCCGGCACCCGAACCTGAACGCCGTGATGGTTGCCAACGACACCATGGCGCAATCGGTTATCAACGTGCTGAAGTCGCAGGGTCTGGCCGGCAAGGTCGCGGTGTCCGGACAGGACGCCACCGCGGGCGGTCTGGACAACGTGATGGCCGGCACCCAATGCTTCACGATCTACAAGCCGGTCGCCGGTGAGGCCGATGTGGCGATCAAGCTGGCAGGCCAGATCCTGTCCGGCCAGAAGCCGACCGCCCCGGCGACGATCAAGGACCCGACCAACGGTCGCGAGGTCCCGTCGTACCTGGCCGATCCGACGGTGATCACCAAGAAGAACGTTGCGCTGCCGGTGACGGACGGCTACGAGACCGCCAAGTCGGTGTGTCCGACGCCCGCCCTGGTGAAGCTCTGCGGCGAGAACGGCATCCACACGCCGTGAAAACACTCGAACTACGAGGCGTCGGCAAGTCGTTCGGTCCGGTCGTGGCGCTGTCGGGAGTCGACTTCAGCGCCGAGGCCGGTGACGTGACCGCCCTGGTCGGTGACAACGGGGCGGGCAAGTCGACGCTGGTCAAGTGCATCGGTGGTATCCACCGCATCGACACCGGCGAGATCCTGGTGGACGGTACGCCGCAGCAGTTGCACGAGCCGCGCGACGCGGCGCGGCTGGGCATCGAGATCGTCCACCAGGATCTCGCCCTGGCCGACAATCTCGATGTCGTCGGCAACATGTTCCTCGGCCGCGAACGGGTCGGCCGGCTGCGCACCCTCGACGAGAACACGATGGAGCAACTGGCCTCGCAAACTCTTGCCTCGTTGGGAGTCCGGACGGTTCGCTCGGTCCGGCAACGAGTCGCAAGCCTGTCCGGCGGTCAGCGGCAGACCGTCGCGATCGCGAAGTCCGTGCTCTGGAGTTCGAAGATCGTGATCCTCGACGAGCCGACCGCGGCCCTCGGCGTCGCCCAGACCGAGCAGGTGCTGGAGCTCGTACGCCGGTTGGCGGATCGCGGCGTCGCTGTCGTCCTGGTCTCGCACAACATGAACGACGTCATGCAGGTCGCCGACTCGATCGCCGTCCTGTTCCTGGGCCGGATGGCCACCCAGGTACGGCGTAAGGACGTCACCCAGACCCAGGTCGTCGAGCTGATCACCAGCGGTCGCTCCGGGGAGCTCGGACTGCCGGCCGAGTCGAGGGGAGCGACCCAGTGAACGTGCACGCCGAACCGGTGGTCTCCGACGAGAAGCCGCAGCACGAGCCCGTGCCGGCGCCGTTGGTCGCTTACGTGCGCAACTACCTGGCGAGACTGCGCGGCGGCGAACTCGGATCGGCTCCGGCGATCGTCGGCCTGGTCGTGATCACCGCGTTCTTCGCGATCGTGCACCAAGGTTTCCTGAGCGCGTACAACCTCGAGGCGCTGGTGATCCAGGCCGCTCCGATCATCGTGATGGCGATGGGGCTGGTCTTCGTCCTGCTGCTCGGCGAGATCGACCTGTCCGCCGGCACGACCGGCGGTCTGTGCTCCGCGATCATGGCTGTGCTGTTGCTGCGGCACGGGCAGCCCTGGTGGATCGGCGTACTCGTGGGTCTAGCCGTCGGCCTGGTGATTGGATTCGTGATGGGATGGTTGCGGGCTCGGGCCGGCATTCCGTCGTTCGTGATCACGCTGGCGACGTTCCTGGCGTTCCAGGGGCTGACGCTGATCCTGATCGGCGGGCAGGGCTCGGTGATCCTGCCGACCGGTTCACCGCTGATCGCGTTGGAGAACAGCTTCGTTCCGATCTGGCTCGGCTGGACCTTGCTGGGGATCTTCGTCCTCGGGTACGCCGCCATCAAGCTGATCGACGCGCGCGGACGCCGTCAGAGTGGACTGCCCGCGACACCGGTCGTCGTGATCGTGGCGAAGGTCGTTGCAGTCGCGTTGCTGGGCAGCGCGTTCACGTACGAGATGGGGATCAACCGCAACCTGATCACCAACGCCTTCTTCAGCAACAAGGCGCAAGGCGAGCCGTGGGCTGTCGTATTGCTCGTTCTGCTGTTCGTGGTCTGGCACTTCACCCTCAGCCGCACTCGCTACGGCCGGCATGTGTACGCCGTCGGTGGTAACGAGGAGGCTGCTCGTCGGGCCGGTGTCGTAGTGTCGCGGATCCGGATCTCCGTGTTCGTGATCTGCTCCGGCATGGCGGCCGTTTCCGGCATTGTCGCGGCATCGCTCCTGCAATCGGTGCAGTCGAACGCGGGCGCCGGGAACACCCTGCTGCTCGCGGTCGGTGCCGCGGTCATCGGCGGTACGTCGTTGTTCGGCGGACGCGGCCGGATGATCGACGCCGTACTCGGCGGCCTGGTGGTTGCCGTCATCATCAACGGCATGAGCGACCTGATCCAGGGCTCGAACTCGTCCGGCTACGAATGGGTCGTCACGGGCGCAGTCCTCTTGCTGGCTGCCGGCTTCGACGCCGTCGTACGCCGCGGGCGCTCAAGCTAGACCCTGTCCAGCAGCCTCTGGATCGCAGCGGCCGACAGGTTCGTCTTGGGCACGAAACCGATCGCAGGGCTCGCGGCAATAAGGTCCGCGTAGTCCTGCTCGGCGTGCGTGGAGATCAGGATCATCGGCGGCGGCGAGCCGGCGGACCGCAACTGCAGGATCAGGTCGAAGCCGCTCTCGTCGCCGAGGTCGATGTCGACCAGTACGACGTCCGGACGCAGGTCGTCGACCAGCTGACCGGCCTCGGCGGCCGACGTCGCCGTACCGACGACTGTGACGCCTTCGCGCAGTAGCAGGCCGCGCGCCGCCTCGAGGAAGTGCCGGCTGTCGTCGACGATCAGGCACCGCATGGATCCAGGATTGCAGGCACGCAACGCGGTGGCATTCCTGCTGCCTGTACTACGGGGTGATAGGCAGCGCGACCGAGAGCGTAGTGCCTGCTCCTGTTGGGCTGTCGACCTTCAGCGTGCCGCCGAGAGCCTGGACACGGTCGTCGAGTCCGATCAGCCCGGAGCCGATCGTCGGGTCCGCGCCACCGCGGCCGTCGTCGCGGACCTGCAGGATCAGCCGGCCGTTGGTGATGTCGGCATCGATCAGTACGACGGACGCGTCGGCGTGCTTCGCCGCATTGGTGAGGGCCTCGGACACGACGTAGTACGTGGCCGCTTCGATCGGCGCCGGAAGCCTGGTGGTGAAGCCGACCGTGACTTCGGCCGGGACCTTGGACCGGCGGGCGAGCATCCGCAGCGCCGGGCCGATGCCGCCTTCGGACAGGATCGCGGGATGGATGCCTCGGGCAATCTCTCGGAGTTCGTCCAGCGTCGACGACAGCCCGTCGGCGATCTTGTCGAGCTCGGCCATGGGGGTGTCGGCCTGGATCGCCCGGACGTCCAGGGTCAGCGAGACGAGCCGTTGCTGGATCCCGTCGTGCAGATCGCGCTCGATCTGCCGCCGGGTCTCGTCCGCCGACCGCACGATGCGCGCCCGGGACGCGGCGACGTCGGCGCTGGCCGCACCGAGCGAGGTCGCCATCGTGTTGAACGTGCGTTCCAGCGTGCGGATCTCGCCGACTCCCGTCTCCGGCACGCGTACGCCGAGGTCGCCCGCGGCCAGCTGGTTCGCCATCTCGGCCGTGACCCGCACCGGCCGGACGATCGCCCGCGCCAGGTAGATCGTGAAGCCCAGGATGAGTACGACGGAACCCGCCAGCCCGATCGTCGCGGCGACGACCGCCTGATCGGCAACCGCGTCGGAGTGCCGCTGCTCGGTCACCGACAACTGCTGCTCGGAGCCGATCAGCTGGTCGAGCACCGAGCGGATCTGTGCGACCCGCTGCGCGCCTTCCGCGGTAGCGGCCTCGGTGCGGGCGGCGTCCGGGTCGAGACGCGCGGACTCGATCTCCGGCATCGAGTAGTCACGCAGGTACGACGTGACGCTCCGGCTCACCTGCTGCGCCCGAGTGAGCTCATCGGGGCTGCCGGCAACCAACTGCTGCAGCGCGGCGGTCTGCGACGGCAACTGCGTCTGCGCTGCCTGCCACGGCTGCAGGAACTTCTCCTGACCGGTGATGACGAAGTCGCGCTGCCCTGTTGCCAGGTCGGACACCAGACGTTCCACCTGGTGCGCACTGGTCAGCACGGCCGCCGTGTGGCGGGCCTGGTGTTCCGACGCACGCAGTCCCTGCACCGAGATCAGCAGTACGACGAACCCGGAGCCGACCAGCACCATCAACAGCCCGCTCGCGACCAGCACTCGCCGGGCGACTCCGCCGATCACGTCGCTGGACGCCGCACGCCGTCGAGGTAGGTCAGGACGGCCAGGACCCGGCGATGGTCGTCGTCGGTCTCGGGCAGGTCGAGCTTGGTCAGAATGCTCCGGACGTGCTTCTCGACGGTCCCTTCGGCGACCCACAGCCGCCGCGCTACGCCGGCGTTCGAGCGGCCCTCTGCCACCAGCGACAGGACCTCTCGCTCACGCTCGCTGAGGGCGGCCAGCGGGTCATGACGGCGTCGCGCGTCAACGAGCTCCCGGACCAGAGCGGGGTCGACCACCGACCCGCCGCGCGCAACCCGGCGCAGACTCTCGAGGAACTCGTCGACATCCGTCACCCGGCTCTTGAGCAGGTAGCCGACCCCTTGCCCGGCAGCCATCAGCTGGAGCGCATGCTCGACCTCCACGTGCGCCGACAACAGCAGTACGGCGGTCTCGGGGTGCTCCCGGCGGATGACGTCCGCCGCGTCGAGGCCCTCCGTGGAGAGCCCGGGTGGCATCCGGATGTCGACGATGACGAGCTCCGGCGCCTCGCGGCGTACCAGGTCGAGCAGCTGCTCGGCGTTGCCCGCAGTACCGAGGACGGCGAAGCCGGAGCGCTCGAGCAGACTGGCCAGACCTTCGCGCAGCAGCACGTCGTCGTCTGCGATAGCCACTCGGGTCCGGCTCACGTCTCGCCTCTCGATTACCCCGATGAGTCCAGGGAGTTCCAGTGTGGCACCGGAAACTCCTCAGACAATCGGCCTCACTCGCCGGACAGCTGGTCGTAGTCCTGCGTGTCGTCGTAGTACCACGAGTAGGCGACCTCACCGAACGTGCGCGGCACCTTGCCGAGACCCTTGATCACCGTCGCCGTCCCGTTGGCATGCCCGATCGTGTAGAGGTACGGCGCCCCAGCCGCCGCCCACCGCGGTCCGCGTCACCGAGCCCGGCTCGACCTCGCCGCCGAAGCCCATAGGTCCTTGCCGCCCCCAGCAGTCCAGCTGCAGGTTTCTTCATCCTTGTTCACTCGCCGTAGAGAAGGTTGTCGGCTTCTGAGCTGCCGGCGAAGTAGCGGAAGTAGGCCTTGTCCTCGGGTGCGACGAGTTGGTCGCCCACCTTGCCCAGGCCGTTGATGACCGTTGCGGTTCCGTTGGCGTGGCTGACGGCATACAGGTAGGCGGTGCGCGTGTCCTTGTCGATGCCCAGCAGCAGAGTGCTCTGCTTGCCGCACCTCTCGGCGATGAGCGTGTCAAAGGTCTGCCAGGTCGAGGTACGGACCTTCTTGACTATCGGAGCGCCGCTCACCGGGATCCGGATCGTGTAGAGCGCACCGCCTCGGGTGTTGGCCAGGAAGCTGTCGTACGTCGCGGTCTGGCTGATCAGCGCCATCGTCTTCACGGCCGAGAACCCGCCGTACGTCGCCTTGTTGCGCCAGGCCGATCCCGCCACGGTCCAGCGCGTGATCACGTCGCCCTGCAGGGCGTAGCTGTTGGTGCGAGGGCCGCTAGGGGTGAAGAACGTGGACTGGTCCAGGTACGTCTGATGGATCCAGCCGCCACCCACTTTGGACTTCTCGTACGACGACGGGTCGAGCTGGCCCGTGCCGTTGTCGATGGCGTAGCTGAAGCGGTAGAGGTCGGTCCCGATCGTCACGTAGCCGCGGCTGACCATGGCCGACGGTGGATCCGGCTCCCAGCCCAGCGACGTGGCCAGCCGCACCTGATCCACCGGGAACAGCCCCTTCGGGCGGACGACCGGCGTACCGGCGGTGATCGGTGACGTCGCCGTGATCCTCTGGAACTTGTGATCGCCCTGAACGGTCACCGTGCCCAGGGTGAGGCTGCAGGCCGCACTGGCCTGGTCAGCCCCGGCCTGAGCCGGCCCGGGCACCAATGCTGCCGCCGTCATCGCCGCGCCGAGCACACCGGCCGCGATCCGAAGTCTCGTCATTGTCGTCAGGCTCCAGTCAGGTTGGTGCCGGCGGTGTAGTAGCGGAAGTACGAGTCAGTGGCCGGGAACGTCGTCGGGACCTTGCCGAGGCCCTTGATGACCGTGGCGGCGCCGTTGGCGTGGCCAACGGCGTACAGGTAGCCGGCGCCGGTGTCCTTGTCGATGCCGAGGAGGAGGGTGCCGTAGTTGCCACACTTCTCGGCGATCAGGGTCTCGAAGCTCTGCCACGTCGACATGCGCACCTTCGTGACCACCGGCTTCCCGGAGCCGGTCGGAATCCGGACGGTGTAGAGCGCCCCACCGTTCGTGGTGGCCAGGAACGTGTCGTACGTGCTGCCCTGGCCGATCAGCGCCATCGTCTTGACCGCCTTGAAGCCACCGAACGTCGTGTAGTACTTCCAGCCGCTCGGGGTGACCGTCCAGCGAGCGATCAGTCCGTCGGTGAACTGGTTGATCAACGAGTAGACGTTGGAACGCTCGATTCCCCCGGATGTGGAATGGCTGAGCTCGACGTACTTGTGCAGGTCGTCCCAGCCGCCACCGATCAGCGTCTGCCTGAGAGTCCCCGGCACGATCGCCGTACCAGTGCCGTCGGTCATGTAGCTGGTGCCGTACATCCGTACGCCGACGACTGCCAGACCGGTGCGTTGCTCACCGGCCGGTACGACCAGCTCGGTGCGGACCGCGGTCGGCAGGTGCGCCTGACCGTCTGCATAGATGTCCTTCGGGCCGACCTGGCGGGCGCCGGCCGACGGCGTAGCGGTGATGGTCTGCTGGGTGTGGTCGCCACCGGGCGTGATCGAGCCCAGTCGTAGCGAGCACGCTGCGGATTGGCTGGTCGCGGTGGCCGGAGCTGCTCCGGCGGGTGCGCTGACAAGGGTGCCCGCGGCGAGCACTCCGGTGGCGATCGCGCCGAGCGCTCGCCTGTTCTTGGTCATCTGGAAGTCCTTCCTCGCGACAGCCTTGATGCGGGCGGACACCCGATTGTTGCGGCGTGCAGGTGCATCAAAGGGGTAACGCCGGACGACGGCGCGCCTGAGATCTGGCCCGCTTGTCGGAACCGCGCCGTAGTGTGGGTGATGTGAACCGGCGAATCTTCGGTCTGGAGAACGAGTACGGCGTGACCTGTACGTTCCGCGGGCAGCGGCGACTGACCCCGGACGAGGTGGCGCGGTATCTGTTTCGGCGGGTCGTGTCCTGGGGGCGGAGCAGCAACGTCTTCCTCCGCAACGGGGCCCGGCTCTACCTCGACGTGGGCTCCCACCCGGAGTACGCGACCGGCGAGTGCGACTCGGTCACCGACCTGATCGCGCACGACAAGGCCGGTGAGCGGATCCTCGAGGGACTGCTGGTCGACGCGCAGAAGAGGCTGCACGACGAAGGCATCTTCGGCGACGTCTACCTGTTCAAGAACAACACCGACTCGGCCGGCAACAGCTACGGCTGCCACGAGAACTACCTGGTCAGCCGGCACGGCGACTTCGCCAAGCTGGCCGACGTGCTGATCCCGTTCCTGGTCACCCGGCAGCTGATCTGCGGCGCCGGCAAGGTGCTGCAGACGCCGCGCGGCGCGGTGTACTCCGTGTCGCAGCGGGCCGAGCACATCTGGGAAGGCGTCTCCAGCGCGACCACCCGGTCCCGGCCGATCATCAACACCCGTGACGAGCCGCACGCGGACGCCGAGCGCTTCCGCCGGCTGCACGTGATCGTCGGCGACTCGAACATGTCCGAGACCACCATGCTGCTCAAGGTGGCCAGCACCGACCTGGTGCTGCGGATGATCGAGGCCGGCATCGTGATGCGCGACCTGACCCTGGACAACCCGATCCGGGCGATCCGCGAGATCAGCCACGACATGACCGGTCGCCGCGAGGTCCGGCTGGCGAACGGCCGCGAGGCGTCGGCGCTGGACATCCAGACGGAGTACCTGACCAAGGCGCGGGACTTCGTCGACCGCCGCGAGCTCGGGACGCCGGCGGTCGAGCGGGCGCTGTCGCTGTGGGAGCGGACGCTGAAGGCGATCGAGTCCGGCGACATGTCCGGGATCGAGCGTGAGATCGACTGGGTGATCAAGTACCGGCTGATCGAGCGGTACCGGGCGCAGAACAACCTCGGTCTGGCCAGCCCGCGGGTGGCGCAGCTCGACCTGGCGTACCACGACATCCATCGGCCGCGCGGGCTGTACTACCTGCTCGAGCGCAAGGGCGCCGTCACCCGGGTCGTCGACGACCTGCGGGTGTTCGAGGCCAAGTCGGTGCCGCCGCAGACCACGCGGGCCCGGCTGCGCGGCGAGTTCATCAAGCGCGCGCAGGAGCGCCGCCGCGACTTCACCGTCGACTGGGTCCACCTGAAGCTCAACGACCAGGCCCAGCGCACCGTCTTGTGCAAGGACCCCTTCAAGTCGCACGACGAAAGAGTCGAGAAGCTCATCGCGAGCATGTAGGTCCTGGCTAAATCAGGTGCTTGGTTGCTGTGCGCTGCTTAGAAAGGGCGCATGGCGATCGAGATCCGGCCGGTCACTCCGGCTGAGACCCAGGAGTACCTGCGCGTCCTGCCGTACGTGAACGGCTTCCCGCAGGAGGAGCCCGAGCCGTCGGCCTGGTACGCCGGAACCGCGGCCTGGCCACCGCAGGTCCCACCAACGGCGTCCGACCTCGAGCGGTACGCCGGGGAGCTCCAGGCGGACTGGTTCCGCCCGCAGGCAGCGTTCGTGGACGGCAAGATCGCAGGTGGGTCGGCGATCGTGTCGGTGCAGGTCACCGTCCCTGGCGGCCGGCAACTGGCCCTCGGCGGCGTGACGTCCACCGCCGTACTGCCGACGTACCGGAGGCGTGGTCTGCTGCGGAAGATCATGTCCGCGATGCTGGCGGACTGCCGCGAGCGCGGTGAGTTCCTGGCCGGGCTAAGTGCGAGCGAAGGGACGATCTACGGCCGGTACGGGTTCTCGCCCGGGACGTTCCAGCACCGCTGGGAGGTACGGCGTACCGATGTGGCCTTCCGGTCTGAGTTCTCGGACTCGGGTGCGCTCGAGCTGGTGGACGGCGTGGTGGCGGGCGAGGTGTGGCCGGTGCTGCATGGGCAGGTGCGGGCTGAGCGCGTGGGGGAGATCAGTCCGTTGCCGGGTAAGTGGGACGGGCTCCCAGCCGGTGAGTTGCCGGCGGACGGGTCCGGGCCGGCGCACCACCTCGTGCATCGCGCCGCGACGGGTGCGGTGGACGGTGCAGCGATCTTCCGGTTGCCGTGGTCGCCGGATCCGGCACAGGCCGGCGTACTGCAGGTAGAAGCTTTCGAGGCGCTGACATCGGACGCGTACCGGGCCCTGTGGGGATTGCTGCTCGACTTTGACCTCACCAAGCGCGTGGTTGCTGCACGGCGACCCGTCGACGAACCACTGCGGTGGATGCTGACCAATCCGCGAGCACTGAAGCTCACGCGGACGCGGGACAACCTGTGGCTGCGCATCCTCGACGTACAAGGTGCTCTGGAGGCACGCACGTACGCGGCGACCAATTCGCTCGTCCTGGACGTGTCGGACGACCTGTTCGGCTCCGGACGCTGGCGCCTGGACGCAGCGCCGGATGGAGCCACCTGCACCGCAACGGACCAGACGGCAGACCTGTCCCTCGGCATTGCCGAACTGGGATCGCTGTACCTCGGCGGCGTCCGTGCAAGTGAGCTGTCCCGCGCCGGCCGCATCGACGAGCACTCTCCAGGCGCAGTGTCCCGGCTGGACGCAGTATTGCGAACGGAGCATGCGCCGCACAACGCCGTCGGTTTCTGAGCGTGACTGTACGTGGTGTGACTCAACGGTGACGCAGCCAGCCGTCCACCCCTTTGAATCCGCAAGCTAGGGTGGGCGGCGTTGTTGACCGGAGGCTAGCGGCGCCCAGGTGCGCCGGGATGGTTCGAGGTGCGGGTTTCGTGCGCAAGTTGTTGAGTCTGGTCGTGGTTGCGGCGCTGGGATCGTCCCTGGTGGCGTGCGGATCGGACAAGAAGGACGAGTTCGGGGCCGGCGGTGTCAAGGTGACCTCCGACTTCGGGCAGAAGCCGACCATCACCCATCGCGACGGTGAGCCGGACAAGACCCTGGTGACCGAGGTCCTCAAGGAGGGCGACGGTCCCGAGGTGAAGAAGGGTGAGCTGCTCACCGCGAACTACCTCGGCCAGATCTGGCGCGACGGCAAGGTCTTCGACAACTCCTACGACCGCGGCGCGCCGTCGTCGTTCCCGATCGGGGTCGGCGGCGTCATCGCCGGCTGGGACGAGGGTCTGGTCGGCAAGAAGATCGGCAGCCGCGTGATGCTGTCGATCCCGGCCGACAAGGGCTACAAGTCCACCGGTAACGAGCAGGCCGGCATCAAGGGCGACGACACGCTGATCTTCGTCGTCGACCTGGTCGGCGAGGCCGCCAACGACACCCCGCTGGACGCGAACCCGGTCACCCCGTCGACGCCGACCAAGATCTCGGTCAGCGGCCCACTGAACGCCGAGCCGAAGGTGACGGTCGCGGCCGGCACCAAGCCGCCGGCGAAGCCGGGCAAGCCGGTCGTGTTCGCGCTCGGCAAGGGCAAGCCGATCGAGAAGGGCAGCCAGCTGATCGGCCGCTACGTCGTCTACGACTACACCGGCAAGAAGCAGGCCAGCACCTGGGACGGTCAGCCCGCCACCGCGCAGAGCCCCGCTCAGCCGGGTGCCCCGACCGACCAGCTCCAGGTCGGCCCGAGTCCGACCGGCCAGACCGGTGCCCTCGACGGCCTCGCCGGCATCCCGATCGGCAGCCGCGTCCTGGTCGAGCTCCCGGCCTCCAAGGACCAGGCCGGCAAGACGGTGAACGCCTTCGCGGTCATCGACATCCTGAACGCCTTCCCGGCCCCGAAGCAGACGGGCCAGTAGTCCCAGCTGTTCACGCGAAAGGCCGGTCTCCCTACCTGGGAGACCGGCCTTTCGCGTTGAACCAGCGGGCGGTGTCGCGGTGGAAGGTGAAGTACACCGCGCTGATCACCGCGGTCAGGTGTACGGCGCGGAGCGCGGCGATCGTGACGAAGCTGACGGACCAGTCGATCGTGGTGAAGTCGCCGTTGTCGATCAGCCAGCCGATCGGTTCGGTGACCAGCGAGACCACGCCGACCGTCCCGAGTACGCCGGCCAGCAGGTAGCGCGACCAGCGCACGCCGCGCCGGAAGTACCGGTCGATGATCACGAACAGCGCGCCGTAGATGACCGCGCGAACTGCGATCTGCCCGAGGACCGCGGACGTCGAGACGTCGTCCGCCAGCGCGAGCCCCACCTGGACCACGGTCTCCACGACCCCGGCGGCCACCGCCAGCAACCACAACATCGTCGCCGACCGGGCCGTCAGCGGCGGTTCAACCCGACTAATCGTTCTCATGCTCCCAGCGTGGCCGCGAAGGCCCGCAGGATCAGGAGTACTGCGTCCCCACTCCGGGTGGAGGTACATCCACCAGCCCCGCCGCGTGCCGGCCCGCCGCGGCGGCGGCCTCGAAGTACGCACGGTCCTCGTCGAGCCCACGACCCATCGTGGACAGCCTGACCGGCGCCGCCTCCATCGCCTCGTACAACCCGTCCACCCCGACCCGCACGACCCGGTGCCGCGCCTTCAACGGCTCGGCCGCATCCCGGACGGCGTCCCCGAAGTCACCGGCAAGATCCGGTACGACGACGTCCGCCGGCTGGAGTGCTACGCGGCCGTACGCGGTGAGGCTGTGGTGTGAGATGCCACGGTGGCGCGGACGCGGGTCAGCCTCGGAGATCCGGAGCGATGCGACAGCCCGGCCGCCGAGCGTGCCGACCGCGTTGACCGCCTCACCGGACTGCACACCGGAGAAGCCCCAGCGCGTTCCAGTGCCCAGATTGCCTGGCCCTTGCGTGATGACGACCACCTCCGCCGCCAGGACCTGCACGGCCGTCAACAGCCCGGTGTGGACGGTGACAGCCTCCCGGTCCCCGCCGTACGCCTGGCCGACGGTCACTGTCCCGCTGAGCCAGCCGGCGTCCCGCAGCGTCGCCACGGTCCTCGAGAACGCCAGCGGGAGCGCACCGCCGTCCGTCATGACGTAAACGACCCGAGTGGTTGGCCGGGCCTCGTAGACACCTGCCAGCACAGCAGGCAGCGCGGAGTGCAGGTCGGCGACGACGACCGGCGTACCGAAGAGGTCGTCCGCATCCCGCAGTACGTCGTGGTCGGGGGAGTCCTGTTCGTCGGCGCCCAGCACCATCGCCTGCATCGGCGTGTAGCGGGCCTTCACCAGATGTCCGCGCTCAGGTGGGTCCTCCGGCAGCCGGTCCGGGACTGCGACCACCAGCGCGTAGCCGCCCGTGCCCAGGCCGCGGTCCAGCGCGCTCACGTTGAGCAGCACGCGGTCGCCCGCCACCGGCGCGCCGACCAGGTCCGGGTAGGCCAGGGCGCGCACAGTCTGCGCACCGACCGTCACAGTCAGCTCAACTGCGCCGGCCCAGCTCCGGCCGACCTGCGCCACCACACCGTCCCGCCAGCGAATCACGCAGCGACCATAGCGTGTCCTCAGCGCGTCGAAGGTGTGTTCGAAGTTTCGGTGCGGAAAGGCGGGTTTTGGACGCCCGGAGGCCGTAAGGTGGTCGGGTGTCGGCGCGGAAGAGTGAGCGACTGCTCAATGTGGTCATCTGCCTGCTGGTCGCGCGCACCTACGTGACGAAGGAACGCATCCGCGAGGTCGTCGAGGGGTACGCGGGCCAGACCGACGACGCGTTCGAGAAGATGTTCGAGCGGGACAAGGACGAGCTGCGCGATCTCGGCATCCCGATCGAGATGGGCACGATCGACAAGTTCTTCTCCGACGAGGTCGGCTACCGGATCCGGCGCGACGTCTTCGAGCTCCCCGAAGTGCACCTGGAGCCGGACGAGGCCGCCGTGCTCGGCGTGGCCGCACGGGTGTGGCAGCACGCCGGTCTGTCCGAAGCGACCACGTCGGCGGTGCTGAAGCTGAAGGCGGCAGGCATCCAGACCGACCAGTCCGCGCTGAGCGCGATCGAGCCGCACGTTGGCGCGTCGGAGCCGGCCTTCGACCCACTCTGGTCCGCTGTCGTGGCGCGGCAGGTCGTGCGGTTCCAGCATGTGCGGAGTGGTGAGTCGGAGTCGACGACGCGGACGCTGGAGCCCTGGGGCATCGTCTCCTGGCACGGCCGCTGGTACGTCGTCGGTCGGGACCGCGACCGTCAGGCCACCCGCATGTTCCGGCTGTCGCGGATCGGCGGCAATGTGAAGACCGTGGGGGAGCCGGGCGCGTTCACCGTGCCCGAGGGGACCGACCTGCGCTCACTGGTGACCGAGCTCGCGCCGCCGCGTCCGACGTCCGAGGCGAAGGTGCGGGCACGGACCGGTTCGTGTGTGAGCCTGCGTCGCCGGGCGAACGCCATCGAGGAGTACGAAGAGGGTTGGGACCTGCTCCACGTCCCGTACGCCGACTCATCCGTGCTGGCCGAGGAGATCGCGTCGTACGGACCGGATGCGGTCGTTGAGGGACCTGGGGACGTGCTGGACGGAGTGCTGTGGCGGCTGCGGACGGTGGCCGGGGTATGAGTAGTGCGCGTGACCAGGTGCAGCGGCTGTTGGCATTGGTGCCGTACCTGCGGGAGAACGACGGCGCGCGCGTCGACGACGTTGCCAAGGAGTTCGGCGTACGGCCGAAGCAGATCATCGCGGACCTGAAGGTGCTGTGGTTCTGCGGGCTGCCCGGTGCGCAGATGGGCGATCTGATCGAGATCGACATCGAGGCGGCCGAGGGCGACGGCGTCATCCACATCAACAACGCCGACTACCTGGCGCGGCCGTTGCGGCTGGCCGCGGCCGAGGCCCTGGCCCTGCTGACTGCGCTGCGCACGCTGCGCGAGGTGACGGCCGGTCCGGACCGCGACGCGGTCGACCGGGCCATCGCCAAGCTGGAGCGGGCGGCGGGGGAGGCTGCGGCGGCGAGCGAGGGCGCCGCTGCGCACGTTCACGTCGAGCCGGCCGCGCCGGAGATTGCCGAGACCGTCAACCGCGGGCTGGCCGGGAAGCGGCGGCTCCACCTGACGTACGACGTACCGTCGCGCGACGAGACGACCGAGCGCGATGTCGACCCGATGCGGCTCGTCGTCTCCGAAGGCCGCACGTACCTCGAGGCCTGGTGCCGCCTGGCCGAGGACGTCCGCCTGTTCCGCCTCGACCGGATCGCTGCGGTCAAGCTTCTGGACCTGCCCAGCGAGCCGCCGGCCGAGGCCACGCCGCGTGACCTGTCGAACGGCATGTTCCAGCCCTCCGAGCAGGATCTCCTGGCCACCGTGAAGCTGGCGCCTCCGGCTCGCTGGGTAGCCGAGTACTACCCCAACGAGTCCGTCGAAGAAGGCCCCGACGACTCGCTGATCGTCAAACTTCGTGTCGCCGACACCGCCTGGCTCCAGCGCCTCGTCCTCCGCCTCGGTGGCGCCGCAACCGTCCTCGATCCGCCTGACCTCAGCACCCAGATCGCCGCCACCGCCCGCGACGCCCTCTCGGCGTACGACGACTAACCGTTGCTGAGCTGCTTCTCCAAGGGGGAGCGGAAGCGGGGAGTGATGCGGACACCGGCCAGCCAGGCCGTCCAGCGAGCTGCTTCGGACTCGACCAGCGCGGTGGTGTCGTGGCCGACGTCCTCGAGGAGCTTGTAGCGGACCTCGCCGGACTCGGGCTGCCCCCAGCCGCCGATGATGCGACCGTCGGCCCAGATCGTCGGGCCGATGTTGCCGGTGTTGTCGAAGAGCTTGGACTTGTGCGGACCGAGGAACCAGTCACGCTCCTTCCAGCCCATCGGCGTCGGGTCCAGGCCGGGGAGGAACGCGACCCACGGCTCCACCGGTACTTCGGGTGCCTCGTCGCCGGGCAGCACGTAGCCGACCTGACCGTCCAGGTCCACCTCGACCGCCTCGACCGCGGCCAGCGCCTTCTTCGTCTGTCCGCCCGTCCAGCCGGCCCACCACTGCAGGTCAGCCGCCGTGCCCGGGCCGAACGACGACAGCCAGGCCCGCGCGAGCATGACCCGCGCTTCCTCCGCCGCAGGCCTGTCACCGAGCCCACCGGGCAGCCAGTCGGCAGAAGGCGACCACTGGTGCTGTCCGCTCAGCCACGTCCCCAGTGGGCGTCCACGCACGATCCGTCCCTCTGCGGACAGCTGGAACAACACGCGGCTCGTCACGTACGGCTGAGCGGCGTACGTCTTCCCGGCCGCCATGCTCAGCCTGGTCCGCAGTCGCGGCTCGTCCGCGGACAGCTCCTGCGCCGTCGCAGACCCGCGCAACGCCAGTGCGGTCGCAGTCGACTCCTCGACGGCAGCAAGCCAGCGTCCGCAGGCCTCCGCGCCCTCTGCAACGCCGGCCTCGTTGAGGTGCTTCACGAGTAGCTTCCGTTGCTTGACGGCGATGTCGTCCGTGCACGCTGCCTGCACAACGGGCGCGAACGGCGTCGGGACGACGAAGACCGTACGGCGCATGCCGAGCATCCGGATCAGCGAGCGATCGTCGTACAACGCACGCTCCGTGGCTGCGACATCACTCCCTGGCACGCGCGCGGCGACGCTCAGGTGGACAGTTGCCGGATCGGTGGCGTGCAGCGCGACCATCGACGCTGCCGCCTCGACCGGGTCTGCCGCATGGCAGCCCGCCCCGAGCCGATGTCTCCGACCGAGCCGCGCCCGCCGCTCATCGACGCTGATCCGCGCCATCCACGCTCCCTTGCCGGCCGTTCCCAGCCGTTGTCGTACCAGCTGTCCCGCGCTGTCACACCGCGGAGACACTCGGTTTTACCATCACGTTCCGACACCGTTGTCCGCCGAGACGCCCCGGCGGGCGTGGGCGATGGCCAGGAACCGGCTAGGCTCCTGGGTATGTACTGGTTCCTGCTCTTCGTCGCGGTGGTGGCGGTGTGGCTGCTCGTCCTCGCCCTGCTCGCGAAGAAGCTCTGGGGTCAGGCCAAGGCACTGACGCGTGAGTTGGTCGCCGCCCAGTCCAAGCTGGATGCCGCGCAGTCCTCGTCCGGGTCTGGACAGACCCGCGAGGAAGTGCACGCTCCGGCGTAGTATTCGGCCACGAACTCAGGCTCGAGCTTCGAGTTGATGTTGGAAAGGGAGATCGACATGGCACCGCTCCTCGGTATGCCCCAAGGCGCAGAGTGGCTCGTCATCCTCGCGATCGTCGTGCTGCTGTTCGGATCGGCGAAGCTGCCGGCACTGGTGAAGCAGCTCGGCAAGTCGAAGAAGATCTGGGAGGAGGAGGTCGGCCCCAAGAAGAAGGACGGGGAACTGACCCAGGAGGCCTCGCAGCCTCCGGCGCAGCAGCCGGCCCCGCAGGCCCAGGCCGCGCAGCCGAACCAGGTGAACGGCCAGGCGCCGGGCGACGGTCTGCCGCCGACCCACACCGCCAACTGAGCCGAACGCCGCACCTGTGTCGATGGTGAAGTTCGGGCGGCGGAAGGGCAAGCAGGACCGCCACCCGAAAGACCCCGAGGGTCGCATGACCCTGCGCGAGCACATTGTCGAGCTCCGGAACCGGCTGCTCATCAGCGTGCTCGCGATCGTGGTGTGCACCGTGCTCGGCTGGATCTTGTACAACGACGCGTTCAAGTTCCTGACCCAGCCGTTCCACACCAGCGTCGGCGACCTGGCCCGGGAGCAGGGCAAGGAGCCGATCCTGACGTTCCCGGGTGTCGGCGACGCGCTCACCTTCCGGATCAAGATCTCCGCGCTGTTCGGTCTCGTGCTCGCCAGCCCGGTCTGGCTGTACCAGCTCTGGGCCTTCGTGGCGCCGGGCCTGCACCGCAACGAGCGGAAGTGGGCGTACATCTTCTCCTCGATCGCGGCGCCGCTGTTCGCCGGCGGTATGGCGGTCGCGTACTGGACGCTGCCGAAGGGCATCGCGATCCTGATCAGCTTCACCCCGCTCGACATCCAGAACCTGATCGAGCTGCCGACGTACCTGGACTTCGTGATCCGGACGATGCTGGTGTTCGGCGTCGCGTTCCTGATACCGCTGGTCGTCGTGCTGCTGAACATGGTCGGCGTGGTGCCGGCCCGGGCGCTGGGCAAGTTCCGGCCGTACATCATCCTGGTGATCTTCGTGTTCGCGGCCGTCGCGACGCCGTCCGGTGACCCGTTCACGATGTGCTTGCTGGCGATCCCGATGTGTCTGCTGTTCTTCGCGGCCGAGGTGATCGCCCGGGTCAACGACAAGCGGCGCGGCGAGCGT
This sequence comes from Kribbella sp. NPDC049584, assembly GCF_040675555.1. Taxonomy (NCBI): domain Bacteria; kingdom Bacillati; phylum Actinomycetota; class Actinomycetes; order Propionibacteriales; family Kribbellaceae; genus Kribbella; species Kribbella sp. NPDC049584. The sequence goes on along the minus strand of NZ_JBFAPF010000010.1, from coordinate 299,022 downwards.
CAAGAAGAGCTGCTGGCCGACTGATGAGTCGACGGATCGCGCTGGTGGTCAACCCCACCAGCGGGCGCGGCCTGGGTGCCCGGATCGCGCCGGTGGTCCGGGATCGGCTGGCCGCGGCCGGGCTGACGGTCGACGTACACGCCACGACCTGCGCCGAGGACGTCGGCCGGATCGCCTCCGAGGTGGTCGCGTCCGGAGCGGACGCGGTCACGCTGATCGGCGGCGACGGCACGATCCACCTCGGCGCGCAGGTGCTCGCGAACTCCGGGATGCCGTTCGGCGTGATCCCGGCCGGCACCGGTAACGACTTCGCGCGCGGTATCGGCGTACCGCTCAAGGATCCGCTCGCGGCGGCGGACCTGGTGGTGTCCGGCAAGACCCGGACCGTCGACCTCGCCACGGCGAAGGACGTCTTCATCACCACAGTCGTCGCCGGTGGCTTCGACTCGCTTGTGAACAAGCGGGCCAATGCGATGTCGTGGCCCAAGGGAAGCTCGCGCTACACGGTTGCGACCCTGGCTGAGCTGCGCACGTTCAGCCCGCTCGAGTACGTCGTGACGGTCGACGGCGACGCGATCGAAACCAGCGCCATGCTCGTCGCGGTCGGCACCGGACCGACGTACGGCGGGGGACTGCAGATCTGCGCCGGCGCCACGATCGACGACGGCCTGCTGGACATCACGATCATCGAGCCGGTGTCCCGGCTGACGCTGCTGCAGCTGTTCCCGAAGCTGTCCAAAGGCACTCACGTCGGCCATCCGGCGGTCCGCACGCTCCAGGGCCGCTCGGTCCGGATCGAGTCGCCCGGCATCACGGCGTACGCCGACGGCGAGCCGCTGGGCCAGCTGCCGGTCGACATCGGCATCGCGCCGGGCGCACTCACGGTCTTTGCCTGAGCCCTCGCCGGAACCGCTGAAAACATTAACGTCCGAGGTATTCTCATTTGCGTCCTCCGTCTGATAGGAAAGCTTCCTAACAGTTAGTGCCCTCGGACGCCCCTCGGAGGAGTCATGGAGAACCGCCCCACCCGCAGGACCGCACTGATGCTCGGACTGTCGCTCGCGGCCGTCCCCGCCGGCCTGGCCATCTCCCGCTACGCGCCGCACGCCGACGCCGCCGTACAGGCGACCGGTCTGGACGATCCCGCGAAGAAGGAGATCGCGATGGAGATCGTCTGCAGCGCGGAGAACTCGTCACTGGACTGGAAGGCGCAGTACAAGTACATCGAGGACATCGACGACGGCCGCGGCTACACGGCCGGCATCATCGGGTTCTGCTCGGGCACCGGCGACATGCTCGACCTGGTCGAGCTGTACACCGACCGCAAGCCCGGCAACGTGCTGGCGAAGTACCTGCCGGCGCTGCGCAAGGTGAACGGCAGCGACTCGCACAAGGGCCTCGACCCGAACTACACAAAGGACTGGAAGACCGCCGCCAAGGACACCGTCTTCCAGGGCTGTCAGAACGACGAGCGCGACCGGGTGTACTTCAACCCGGCAGTGGCGCAGGGCAAGTCCGACGGGGTCCGCACCCTCGGTCAGTTCTGCTACTACGACGCGATTGTCATGCACGGTCCGGGTAACGACTCGACCAGCTTCGGCGGCATCCGCAAGCGCGCGCTCGGTAAGGCCAAGCCCCCGTCGCAGGGCGGCAACGAGACCACCTGGCTGAACGCGTTCCTCGACGCGCGCGTGTGGGCGATGAAGCAGGAGGAGGCCCACAGCGACACCAGTCGCGTCGACACCGCCCAGCGGGTCTTCCTCAAGAACGGCAACTTCAACCTGGACACCCCGCTCAGCTGGAAGGTGTACGGCGACTCGTACCACATCAGCTAGGCCCCCAGACGCGCAGCCGGGCTCCCATCGGACCACCAGGGAAGGGAGCCCGGCTGCGTCATGTCCTGAACACCTCGCGGCGGTCCGTGCGGGAGTCGGCCTCGGCGCGTTGTCTGAGCATCGACAGTCTGGTGGCGAGTTGCTCGAGGACGGCGGCCGGGAGGACGGAGCCGATCCAGGTGTTGAGTTCGGCCTCGACGGTGGGTGCTGCGGCGGCCAGGTCGCGTGCGCCGAGCGGGGTCAGTTCGACCAGGGAGGAGCGGCGGTCGTGGGGGTTCGCCGTACGGCGGACGCGGCCGGCGTACTCGAGCCGGTCGACGGCCTTGCTGGTGGCGCCGACGGTGATGGCCAGCTCGCGGGCCAGGTCGAAGACCCGGGTGGTCTCGTGGGCCGCGATGAAGCGGAGGAACTCGAACTGGCCGAGGGGGAGGTCGTGTTCAGCCTTCAGGCGCGCGTCGAGCACGTTGTAGAGGCGCGTTTCCAGCCGGACCAGGTCCGTGAACAATGCTGTGAGATCAGTCACGGAATTAGATTCCTCGGAACGTAGTTGTGGAGAACTATATTCCTCGGAATCTATCACCAGGAGACGGACCCATGAGCGCTGAAGAACGTGAAGCAGCACGCGGCATGATGCAGAAGGCCGAGCTCGGGCGGACACCGGAGGAGCAACGGGCCGGCTTCGACCAACTGTTCGCCAATCTCCCGCTCGGTGACGACGTCAAGTTGGTCGAGCGGACCCTGGGTGGAGTGCCGGCTCTGGATGTGCATGTCGACGGCGCCGATGCGGACGGCGTCATCCTCTACCTGCACGGGGGCTCGTACGTCGTGGGTTCCGCGCGGACCGGCGCCAACCTGGCGGCGCCGTTGTCCCGCCGCAGCGGCGTACCGGCAGTGTCGCTCGACTACCGGCTCGCGCCCGAGCATGCCTTCCCGGCCGCGATCCACGACGCGCTGGCGGCGTACCGGGAGCTGGTCGAGAGTGGTCAGAAGGTCGTCATCGTTGGCGATTCGGCCGGTGGTGGGCTCGCGCTGGCGACGATGATCGCTGCGCGGGCCGAGCGTCTGCCGCTGCCGGCGGGTGCGGTTCTGTTGTCGCCGTGGACCGACGTCTCGCTGAAGAGCCCGACCATGGACAGCCGTGACGAGGACGATCCGCTGTTCAGTCGCGCCAACATGGCCGAGTCTGCCGAGTTCTACCTGGGCGGTGCGGACCCGAAGAACGAGTTGGCGAGCCCCGTCTTCGCCGACCTGAAGGGCCTCCCGCCGCTGCTCGTCCAGGTCGGTACGGCGGAGATCCTGCTCGACGACTCGCTCCGCCTGGTCGCCCGCGCGGCCGAGCAGGACGTGGACGTCAGCCTCGACGTGGTCGCCGGCGCCCCGCACGTGTTCCAGTACTTCGCCGGAGTCATGTCCGAGGCCGACGAAGCACTCGACCACGCCGCCACCTTCGTCAAGAACCGGCTCCGGGACAAATCTGTAGGTGGCGTCGCATAGATTGGGGCCCATGAGTACCCCGTCCGAGAAGTACGCCTCGTTCCGCTCGGACCAGGAGCATCCGGCCGTGAAGGAGTTCCGGGGGCTCTACGACTTCGCGCTGGACGAGTTCCAGTTGCGTGCCTGTGCCGCCCTCGAGGACGGCCACCAGGTGCTGGTCGCGGCGCCCACCGGCTCCGGGAAGACGCTGGTCGGCGAGTTCGCCGTCCACCTGGCCCTCGAGCGCGGCCAGAAGTGCTTCTACACGACCCCGATCAAGGCCCTCAGCAACCAGAAGTACGGCGACCTCGTCAGCCGGTACGGCGCGGACAAGGTCGGCCTGCTCACCGGCGACAACTCGGTCAACTCCGAGGCCCCGATCGTCGTGATGACGACCGAGGTCCTCCGCAACATGCTGTACGCCGGATCGCAGACACTGCTCGGTCTTTCGTACGTCGTGATGGACGAGGTGCACTACCTGGCCGACCGATCCCGTGGCGCGGTCTGGGAAGAGGTGCTGATCCACCTGCCGGACTCGGTCTCGGTGGTGTCCCTGTCGGCGACCGTGAGCAACGCCGAGGAGTTCGGCGACTGGCTGGAGACGGTCCGCGGCAACACCGTCGTCGTCCTGGAGGAGAAGCGGCCGGTGCCGCTGTTCCAGCACGTGATGGTGGGCAAGCGGCTGCACGACCTGTTCGCCGGCGAGGCGCCGACCGCGCGTGTCGGTGCGCCCAGCAAGTCCGGCAACCCGGCGAAGGCGAACGCGCCGGTCAGGGCCGACGTCAAGGATCTGGTCAACCCGCAGCTCGTCCGGATCGCCCGTGACGACAACCGGATCTTTCGCGACGACTCGCGCAAACCCCGCCGGCGCCGCGACCTGCCGAAGAGCCGGCCGTCCCGCTCGCACTTCACGCCGTACCGCTCGGATGTGGTCGAGGAGCTGGACGCCGGTGCGTTGCTGCCGGCGATCTACTTCATCTTCTCCCGCAAGGGTTGTGAGGATGCAGTCGTGCAGTGCCTGCGGTCCGGTTTGCGGCTGACCAAGCCATCGGAGCGCGACGAGATCAAGCGAGTCGTCGCGGAGCGGACGGCGGACCTGCCGGACGAGGACCTCGGCGTGCTCGGGTACCACGACTTCGCCGAGGCGCTCAGCCGCGGGATCGCGGCGCACCACGCGGGCATGCTCGCGGCGTTCAAGGAGGTCGTCGAGGAGCTGTTCGCGCGCGGCCTGATCAAGGTCGTGTTCGCCACCGAGACGCTTGCCCTGGGCATCAACATGCCGGCGCGCACCGTCGTGCTCGAGAAGCTCTCGAAGTGGAACGGCGAGGCACACGTCGACATCACGCCGGGGGAGTACACGCAGCTGACCGGCCGGGCCGGGCGTCGCGGGATCGATGTCGAGGGCCACGCGGTCGTGCTGTGGCAGCCCGGGTTCGATCCGCGCGAGGTCGCGGGTCTCGCGTCGACCCGAACGTATCCGCTGCGGTCGTCGTTCTCGCCGTCGTACAACATGGCGGTCAACCTGGTTCGCCAGGTCGGGCGGACGCGGGCGCGGGACATGCTCGAGTTGTCGTTCGCGCAGTTCCAGTCCGACCAGGCCGTGGTCGGGCTGGCGCGGCAGGTGCAGCGCAACACCGAGGCGCTGGAGGGCTACAAGGAGTCGATCGAGTGCCACCTCGGCGACTTCCTCGAGTACGCCGCTCTGCGCCGGCGGATCGGTGATCGCGAGGCGTCCGGCTCGAAGCGGCGCAAGCTGGACCGCCGGGTCGAGGCGCAGGAGTCGATCGAGAAGCTCAGAACCGGCGACATCATCCGGATCCCGGCCGGCCGCAGCGCCGGTTGGGCGCTCGTGCTCGACCCGGGGATGCGGTCGGAGCGCGAAGGGCCGCGGCCGACGGTGCTGACGCTGGACCGGCAGGTGCGGAAGCTGTCGATGGTCGACTTCCCGACCCCGGTCGAGGCCATCGGCGTACTGCGGATCCCGCGCAAGTTCAACCCGCGCAACCCGCAGCAGCGTCGCGAACTGGCGCAGGTACTGCGGACGCGGACCGACCTGCTCGGTGAGGACGGACCGCCGTCGCGCACCCGCGGGAAGGACGCGATCAGTCACGCGGACGATCCCGAGCTGCAGGAGATGCGGGCCCAGTTGCGCGCGCATCCGTGCCATGGTTGCTCCGACCGCGAGGACCATGCGCGATGGGCAGAGCGGTACTTCCGGCTCGACCGGGAGAACCGTGAGGTCCAGCGGAAGATCGAGCAGCGGACGAACACGATCGCCCGCCAGTTCGACCGGGTCTGCCAGGTGCTGGACGCGCTGCACTACCTCGACGGCGACAAGACGACCGAAGCCGGCGATCGGCTTGCGCGGATCTACACCGAGCTCGATCTGGTTGCGGCTGAGTGCCTGCGGCAAGGAGTCTTCGACGACCTGACTGTGCCTGAGTTGGCCGCGTGCCTGGCTGCACTGGTCTACGAGTCGCGGTCGAAGGACGAGCCGACCTCGCCGCGCTTGCCGCGTGGCGACGTACGTGAAGCGCTCGAGCGGATGGGGTCGATCTGGCGCGACCTGTCCGCGCTGGAGCGGGACATGCGAGTGGACTTCCTACGCTCGATGGACCTGAACTTCTGCTGGCCCGCGTTCCGCTGGGCGTCCGGCGCCTCACTGGCCGAGGTGCTGTACGAGTCTGACCTCGCCGCCGGCGACTTCGTCCGCTGGGTCAAACAACTAATAGACCTCACCGAACAGATCGCCGACGCAGCAGGCGACACCCCTCTCCGCAAAACAGCCCGCACCGTGGTCGACCAGATCCGCCGCGGCGTCATCTCCTACGCCTCGATGGTCGAGTAGACCTCTTCGGGTGAAAGACTTCCTTCAGTGCAGTAAGCAGTTGTAAACCCCTGCCTAGCAACTGGTCTGAAGGAGAACACGTTCGTGGAGTTGACGCGCCGCAACTTCGGCAAGCTCGCCCTCGCTACCGGAGCGGTCGCGGCCGTCGGGACCGGGGCCGGTTCGGTTCTGGGTCGTTCCGCGGATGCGGCGGCGACCTGGAAGACCACCGGAACGGCGGTCTCGGCGCTGGCTGGTTTCGACAGTCAGATGAAGACGTTCATGCAGGCCCGTGGCGTCACCGCCGGGCAGCTGGCAGTCACCTACAAGGGTCGTCTGGTGCTTGCCCGCGGCTACAGCACGTCCACCGCGCTGACCGTGCAGCCGACCTCGTTGTTCCGGGTCGCGAGCCTGACGAAGTCGTTCACCGCGGCCGCGATCGTGAAGCTCGTCCAGGACGGCAAGCTGAGCCTGTCGACACCGGTCGGGAACATCATCTCGATCACGCCGCCGACCGGCCAGACCAAGGACACCCGCTGGTCCGCCGTGACCGTCAAGCGGGTCCTGCAGCACCTCGGTGGCTGGGACCGCGACATCTCGGGCGACCCGGAGTGGGAGGACGCTGTGATCTCCCGCGCGCTGGGCGTGCCGATGGAGCTTCACACCGCGGACGTGATCAAGTACCAGGCTGGCCGCAAGCTCGACTTCAACCCGGGCAGTAAGTACGCGTACTCCAACTTCGGGTACACCCTCGCCGGCCGGGTGATCGAGAAGGTCAGCGGGCTGAGCTATCCGGCGTACGTGCAGCAGAAGCTGCTGACGCCGTTGGGGATCACCCGGATGGCGCAGGGCTACTCGATCGCGAAGCACGCCGGCGAGGTGCCGTACGACTCGCAGTACTCCGGGCCAACCGTGCTGGACATGTCGGGCACCAAGGTGGCAGCGCCGTACGGGACGTTCAGCATGCGGATCCAGGACGCCAACGGCGGCTGGATAGCGAGCGCGCCCGACCTGGTGCGCTGGGCTCGCATGTTCGACAAGTCGTCCAGCGTGCTGAACGCCGCGTCGCTCAACAGCATCTGGGCGAAGCCGGAGATCGGCGTGAACTCCGACGGCTGGTACTACGGGCTCGGGTGGCAGGTTCGTCCGGTGACGGGCGGGACCGGACGCAACACGTGGCACACCGGGAGCATGCCGGGGACGTTCACGATCATGGTGCGGACCTACAACGGGATGAGCTGGGCGGCCCTGTTCAACCGCCGCGACGACGCGAGTGGCAAGTCGTACGGCGACATCGACGCGGCCCTCTGGACAGCCGCCAACGGCGTCAAGTCCTGGCCCACCAACGACCTCTTCCCCAAGTACTTCGCCTAGAACATCGCCTAGAACATCAATGCCCTGAAGTGCGGCGTGCTGACCTGGGCCTCGCCGGCCATGTCGGTCAGTACGCCGCGCAGGGTGTCGATCGCCTCGTCGCCGAACCGTTTGCGGAGGCGGCGTTCGTACGCCTGATGGAACTTCCGCGCCGTGGACAGCGCGGCCTCGCCGCGCTCGGTCAGGTGGAGCAGTTTCGCGCGCGCGTCCGACGGGTCCGGGCGGCGTTCGACGTACCCGCGGCGTTCCATGTCGTCGACGATCTGGCCGGCGCCCTGCTTGGTGATCTCCAGCCGCTCGGCCAGTCCGCTGATCGTGGTCGGCCCGGCGCTGAGCGTCCGGAAGACGAATCCGTCCGACCGGCCCTGGTCGTCGAACCCCTGCGCGGCCACGTGCTCGCGCAGCTCGCGAACGAACTCCTGGTCCGCCAGCAGTAACAAGATCCCGATATCCGGCTTGCCCGATCGCGTCATGCAGGCCATGATAGTCAAGTTGGCTTGGTCAAGTCAGCTTGTCTAAATGTTTGGGGGACGAGATGCACGTCATTCGCGCGGCCGAGGCGGAGCGGTTCCAGTTGCCGGGGGTGGAGTTCACCGGGCTCGCCGCGCCGAGCCGCGGGTCGGCCGGGTTGTGCACGTGGAAGCTCACGGTCGAGCCCGGGCACGGCGGCGACGCGCCGCACACGCTCGACCGGGACGAGGTCTTCATGGTGATCAGCGGGACGGTGTCGTTAGGTGCCGACAAGCTCGGCCCGGGCGACGCGGTCGTCGTACCGGCCGGGGAGCCGATCTCGCTGACCAATCTCGGGGAGGGCCCGGCCGAGCTGTACGTCGCCATCACCGCCGGCTTCACGGGCTACATGGCCGACGGCACCGCGGTCCAGCCGCCCTGGGCCCAGTAGAGGTCAGCAGCGGCGGATCGGTGCCGTGTACGTCGTCTGGCTCGCCGTGGCGACGTAGTAGTCAGTGACCCAGCTGCCGTCACTCAGCCGATCCCAGATCGACGTGGTGCCGACTTTGGATCCGGCTTGCTGGCAGGTGATCCACGCCAGCGACCCAGCGGGCAGAGTGCTCGGATACGTCGCATACGCCGTACCCGGGCCGTGCCGCCGACTCAGACCGCTGATCGTTGTCTGGAAGGGGAAACTGCAGCCGGGGAGCGGAGCGCTGTAGCCGGGCTTGCTCGGCGTGCGGACGTAGTAGTCGGTGACGTACGTGCCGTCGATGAGCTTGTCCCAGACCGAGCTGGTGCCGACCTTCGGCCCGAACGTCTGGCAGACCACTCGGACCCCGGCGTTCGCTGCGATCGTCGAGCGGACCGGATACGCCGTCGACGGACCGGAGTACGAGTGGATCGTCGTACGGACGGTGTAGTTGTAGGCGACGGACGCGACCGGTGCGTCGAAGCTGTCGTTGTCGATGTTGAGCGTCACGCCGCCGTACGTCTCGGTGTGGTCGCCCCTGTACTGCTTGCCACGCTGTCCGACCGCCCAGAAGGTGTTGGGGATACCCGCCCAGCCGGTGAGCAGGCTGCTGTTGTCCCAGCGTGCGATCCACAGGGCGTCCGGCCGGGCGTACGACGTGGAGTTGTACGCCGCCGCGAGGTCGGGCGCACCTGAGCTCAGGTTGGCGTACACACCGGAGACATAGCGCTGCAGGTGCAGCTCCTTCGTCCAGGAGGACAGGTAGTGCAGCACGGCGGACCGGCAGACCGCGTTGGTGCGGTCGTAGTTCTCCATGTCGTTGTAGAGCGCACTAGCCGGCAGGAGGCCAAGTGCCTTCGCCTTCGCGACCGCATCGTCGGCGTCCCTGACTGCGTCCCGGTTGGACGAGGCCGTGGACATCTTGTACTTCCGGGTGCCGCAGGGTGCCTGAAGACCCAAATAGATCGGCACTAGTCGCCAGCCCATCGCAGTGACCGCCGTGACCCACGCCGGCGTCAACTGCGGCTGCGCACAGCTCCGGTTGACGCCACCGAAGTAGATACCGACCGCTTTGTACGGCGAGGCCTTCCAGGCAGTCATCTGCGCCAGCGTCGGCGCCGTACACGTATCGAACGCCAGCCCGGTGAATCGCGTCGCCGTCGTACCCGCGTTGTACGTGATCGGCGTCGTCGGCTCGGCGTACGCCGGTAGGCCGGCAACCGAGAGTGCTACAGCAGCGATCAGGACCTTGAGTTTCAGCATGATGACCCCCTGGTCTCAGTAGACGCTCAGGAATCGCCACGCGGTAGGTTGAGGCCAACATCGAGTGTCGGAGGGTAGTCACCATGCCGGAGATCGTCGAGATCGGGGAACGGCCGTACGTCGCGTTGCGGGGCAAGGTCGCGATGGACGGGATCGGGGCGTTCGCGGACCGGATGCGGGAGGTGATCGACTGGCTCGCGGCCAAGGAGATCGCTCCGAACGACGCGCCGTTCTTCAAGTACGACGTGGTCGACATGGACGCCGGGCTGGTGATGGAGATCGGGTTCCCGGTCGACGACCTGCGCTCCGGCGAGGGTGAGATCGTCACCGGCGTACTCCCGGCGGGCCGGTACGCGACCGCCACCCACCACGGCCACCCCGACGGCCTGAGGGAGGCCACCCGCGACTTGCTGGCCTGGGGCGAGGAGCAGGGCCTGGAGTGGGACGCGAACGGCGACTACTGGGCCGCACGCCTCGAGATCTACCGCTCCAACCCCCGCGAGGTCCCGGACATGAACGACTGGGACACCGACCTCCAGTTCAAACTGAAGGATTAAGGGCGTGGGACCGGGAGACACGCCCTAGTGCCGACTGTCCTGGCCGGCGTGAGCCGGCTTGAGCCGGAGCGGATTCGGCATGTGGCGTCGCCGTTGATCGAGTTGGGTTGTGCGCTGCATGTGTTGGCTGAGCCCACTCACCACAACCGGGTCGAGTGGGCGGCGTCCGTGCCGCTGTCTCCCGAGCTGCGCTCCGAGCTGGCGCAGTGGTCGTGGACGGTGCGTGCGGTTCGGGCGCGCTTCTTCGCGACAACAGCTGCTACCGGCATGCCGTCGTGGTCCGATGAGCTGGCTGCGCTCCGGTCGGGTCCGCCGGAGGAGGTCGCCGCCGAGCTCGTCCGGCCGTTGCGCGGTCGCCCGTTGAGCAGCCGGTCCGTCGATACGGACGCAGTACTGCACTGGGCTCGCAGTCGCGGCCGTGCGGTGGCCGCATTGGTCGAGTCACTCGTGACGTCTCCTGCCGATCCGGTACGGCGCTTTTTGGACCTGCTGGATGCCTGCTGGCAGGAGTGGTTCTCTGACGTCTGGTCGGCATCACGCGACGCGTTGGCTGCCCGCGGCAGGCACGACCGCGACCTGGCGATCCGCGACGGAGCCGGAGCGATGCTGCGCTCGTTGGATGGCTCGATCGACCTCCGCGACGCGGACAGCGTCGTCGTACAGAAGGTGCAGAGCAAGCGCATCGACATCAGCACCCGCGGCCTGTTGCTTGTCCCGAGCAACTACATTGCCCCGCACCTGTTCGTGGGCGAGATCCCCGGCGAGCCGATCACGATGATCTACCCCGTGACCGGCCGCGGCAACGCCGTACCCACGGCGCAGCAGATCCGCGCCCGGCTGGACGCCCTCGCGTCCCCCGACCGCCTCCAGGTCTGTCGAGCCGTCGCCAGTGAACCCCGCACCGCCGGCGAGATCGCCGCCCTCTGGGGCCTCCATCCCACGCAGGTCACCCGTCATCTGAGAGCCCTCACCAGAGCCGGTCTGGTCACCGCCGAACGCCAAGGCCGCTTCGTTGCCTACCGCCTCGACAACCAGGCCCTCACCACGCTGGGCACCGACCTCCTGACCTTGATCATGCGCTGATCCCGCGGTTGGACTGACGGGATCCGTCAATTCACCACCCGGCCCCGGCCCTTGGGCTTTGGCTGACCACGTGACTTCTCTTCCACCTGCTGTGCGTCGGTTGATCCTGGCTACGTTGGTGAACACGCTCGGGAACGGCGTCTACGCAGCCGTCGGCGCGCTCTACCTCACCAGGGCGGCCGGCCTGTCCGTCGGACACGTCGGCATCGGGCTGACCGTGGCGGCGTTGGTCGGTCTGGTGACCAGCACCCCGCTCGGTGTCGTCGCCGATCGCCTCGGCCCGAACCGTGCGTACGTCGGATTCCTGCTACTGCAGGCCCTGACGATGACCGCGCTCACCCAGGTCCGGTCGTTCGTCCCGTACGTCGTGGTCGCCGCGCTGACCGCGATCGCGGACTCCGGGCAGCGCGGCGCAAAGGGCGCGCTGATCGCGGGACTGTCGCCGGCCGACCAGCGGGTCCGGACCCGGGCGATCCTGCGGGTCGCGACGAACCTCGGCATGGGCGTCGGCATGGGGTTGGCCGGGGTCGTGCTCGCGGTCGACCGGAGAGAGGTCTATGTGATCGCGTTGCTGGCGAACGCAGCGACGTACGTGGTGACCGCCGGACTGGTCCGTTTCGGGATGCCTGAGGTGGACAAGGTGGCTCGGGCCAGCGGGCCGTCGGGGTTGACGGCGCTGGCCGACCGGCGGTTCCTGGTGTTCGTGGCGCTGGACGGCGTACTGACCATGCACGCTGCGCTGGCGCAGGTCGGGATCCCGCTCTGGGTGGCGACCGCGACCGACGCGCCACGGTGGATGATCTCGGTGCTACTGGTGATCAACTCGGTAGCGGTGATCCTGCTGCAGGTCAGGGTCGCCCGCGGTACCGAACACCTCTCCGGCGCCGCCCGAGCCGGCCGCCGGGCCGGACTGCTGCTGGCCGGCGCCTGTGTGGTGCTGGCTCTCACCGGCGCGACGTCCGGCCTGGTGACGGTCGGCCTGCTGATCGTCGCCGCCCTCATTCACGTCCTCGGCGAGATGCTCCAGTCGGCGGGCGGTTGGGGCATCAGCTTCGAGCTCGCGCCGGCCGGTGCGCAGGGGCAGTACCAGGGCGCGTACGCGATGGGCCGCCAACTCGGCGATCTCGTCGCGCCCCTACTCCTGACCACGGTCGCGATCTCCTGGGGCTGGCCGGGCTGGCTCCTCGTCGCTGCCCTCTTCCTGATCGCGGGCCTGCTGATCCCGAGAACCGTCGCCGGCCACCGCGCGAAAGCTACGCAGCTTGCTCTTTGAGGAGGTCCCTCAAGGACCGGGCGGCCGCGAAGCCGGCTCTGTTGGCTCCGATGGTGCTGGCGGAGGGGCCGTAGCCGACCAGGTGGATGCGTGGGTCGGCGGCGGTGGCGGTGCCGTTCATGCGGATGCCGCCGGAGGACTCGCGGAGGTGGAGCGGTGCCAGGTGTGCAAGGTCGGCGCGGAAGCCGGTCGCCCAAAGGATTGTGTCGACGTGGAGACGGCCGTTGGCCGGCGCATCGATGCCGTCTGGCCACGCCGTGCCCTCTGCCCACTCCACGCCGTCCGGTGTGATCCGCGTGAACATCGGATAGCGGGTGTAGACGCCGCGATCCCAGGCAGCCTGTTCCTGCGGACGCAGGTGCAGGCCGGTCACGCTGACCACGCTCCGTGGCGGCAGCCCGGCGCGCACCCGCTCCTCGACCCGAGCGACCACCTGCCGCCCGTATTCGGGTGTGAAGTCGTCACCAGTCCGCCACTCCGGCGGCCGTCGAGTCACCCAGGTCGTGGTCGCAACAGCAGAGATCTCCGCCAGCAACTGCACCGCCGACGCGCCGCCGCCAACCACCAGGACATGCTGCCCGGCGAGCTCAGCAGCGCCCGCGTAGTCCGCGGTGTGTAGCTGCCGGCCCTTGAACGTGTCGATCCCCGGATACCAGGGAATGAACGGTCGGTCCCACGTCCCGGTCGCGTTGACGAGCGCGGCCGCGGAGTACACGCCCGCTGATGTCTGCAGCTCGAAGCCTCCGGCTGTCTCACGCACGCTCTCGACCGCCACCGGTCGCACCACCGGCAGGTCGAAGCGCTTCTCGTAGTCCGCGAAGTACGAAGGCACGAATGCGTTCGCCCGCTCAGAGTCAGAGCTCGGCGGCACCGGTACGCCGGGAAGATTCGCGATCCCGTGGACGTCGTGCATCGTCAGCGAGTCCCACCGGTGCTGCCAGGCGCCGCCGGGTGCCGGATTCCGATCCAGCACGACAACCTCGTCGTACGGCGTGAAGCCGAGCCGCACGAGGTGGTACGCCGCCGACAGCCCCGCCTGTCCCGCACCGATCACCGCTACCTCAAGCACACCCTGGTCAACGCCGGCCCCCGCCCGGCTCTTCCCGGAGGTCAGCGGATGAACTGGTCCACGTAGTCCGCGCCGAGGCCGTTGGCGCCGTAGTGGTCGCGGCACAGCTGGATCTTGGTGAACGTGTCCTCGTACCCGATCTGGTTGCCGGCCTCGTCGACGTAGATCATCGCGCCGGAGATGTTGAAGAACGTGATCATCTCGGTGCAGTCCTCAGGGACGCGCAGCGTGTGGATCTCGCCCGGCGGCTCGTACACGAACGAGCCGGTCTCGGCGACCCAGTCGTGTTCGTCGTACTGCCATTTGCCCTTGATCACATAGCCGAAGACCGCGCTGGGGTGGCGGTGCCGCGAGACGATGCCGGCGCGCGTGACCTTGAGCAGGTTGCACCACTGCCCGGTGATCGTGTTCAGCATCAGCGGCCGGAACCACACATCCGGCGCCTGCTGCACCCAGAGCCGATCGTCATCGGGCACCGCCTGTACTGCGATCTCGGCCGGCACACCTGCGGATACGGGGATCATCTGGTCTCCTCACATGCTCAGGTAGCCGCCGTCGACGGGTACGACGGTACCCGTGACGAAGCCCGCGTCGGGGCCGGACAGGAAGGCGATCACGCCCGCGACCTCGTCGGGCGTGCCCCAGCGGGCCATCGGCGTACGGGACAGGATCCGGTCGGAGGCGACCGGGTCCGACTGCAGTGCGGCGGTTAGATCGGTGGCGATCCAGCCGGGCGCGACCGCGTTCACCCGGATGCCGTCGGCGGCCCACGCGACGGCGAGGGACTTGGTCAGCTGGACGATCCCGCCCTTGGAGGCGCTGTACGCCGGGACGAGCGGACCGCCGAAGTAGCTCAGCATCGAGGCCACGTTGACGATGCAACCGCCGCTCGCGGCGAGCAGGCCGTGTGCGGCCTCAGCGGCTCGCATCGCGCCGGTCAGGTTGATCTCCACGACCTCACGGAACACATCGGGTTGATGCTCGTCGCCACGCCGGATGATGCCGGCCGCATTGACCAGTACGTCGAGAGTCCCGAGCGAGCTGATCAACCCCTCGATCTCACCCGGCCGTCGAAGGTCCAGCTCCACCCGCACCGGATGCGGCGCGGGCGCACCGGGGCTCGTCGCGGTGGGCGAGGACGCAATGGCGTCGGACGCGCTCGCGTCGGGCGGGTTGGCCCCGAGGCCGGCTGCGATGACATGCAGACCGTCCGCCGCGAGGCGGCGTGCTGTGGCCGCGCCGATGCCGCTGGTGCCGCCGACGACGAGCGCGGTGCGTGTCATGCCTCGCATCCTGGCTGTCGTTCGGTGGCTGGGCAAGGGCGACCCGGACGACGGATCACGGCTGTCCGCCGTCCGAGTTGCCGCTTGTCAGCTCGCGTCGATCCGCTTGTGGTACCGCTGTCCGGCCATGCCGCCGATCAGCGCGGCCAGCAGCGTGAGCACCACAGCCGCGATCATCACGACCACTCCGCCGGTCGTCAGCGTGTGGTCATCGATCGGCACCGACGGCAGGTTCACCCGGTCCAGTACGTCGTACTGCGAACCGGCCAGCGCCGCGAGCCCTGCGACGACTGCCGTCACGATGACGCCGATCATCCAGACACCGAATCCCTGCCGCGCGCCGTCGAAGCGCGCCAGCCGTCCGGCGACATACCCGCCGTTGTAGTAGGCGATCGCCAGGATCACCAGCAGGACTGCGGCGGAGGCGATGCCGACCGTGCCGGCGGAGCCGTTCCAGTCGATCGTGAGGGCGTAGTCGGCTGCGGCCGCGAGCGCGCTGACGATCCCGGTGAGCAACGCGATCAGTCCGATCGCGACGATCCAGCCGAAGAAGGCCGCGCCGCCCTTGAATCCGCGGTACGACGGATCGACCCGATCCTTGGTCGGCAGCGTGCTCCGGTCGGACGTGGTGGTTCGATCGTCGGCATACGTCTCCGACGGACCCACCCGGTCAATACGTGTGTCTTCCTGATGCTGCTGGGTCATAGCAATGTCTCCTCACCAGACAGCCCCGTGTAGCGGTCCGGTACCCCGCAGTGAAACCCTCTAGTCCAGGAGTTCGTCGATCCGGTCGTGGTACCGCCGGCCGTTCTTCCCGCCCACGATCGCCGTCAGCAGCGTCAGGACGAGCAGCGCGGCCGTGGCGGCGATGCTGCCCAGCAGGAGCGTGTTGTCACTCAGCGCCACATCCGGCCAGTTGATCTTGCCGATCAGGTCGTACTGGTTGTCCAGCAGCCAGCCGGCGCCGCCGGCGAGCACTGCGACCACCAGTGCGATGGTCCACACGCCGAAGCCCTGCCGTCCGCCGTCGAAGCGCGCCAGCCGGCCGGCGACGTACCCGCCGGTGTAGAAGGCGATCATCAGCATGAACGTCGACACCGCAGCCGCCGTGATCAACGCCGCGCCGGGCTGGGCCTTCGCGTCGCTGGTGGTGTAGTCGAGGATCTCGGCGGTGCCCAGCGCGGCCGCCGACACGGCTGCCAGCAGCAGGACCGACATCGAGATCGCGATCAGCCAGCCGAAGAACGCCGCACCGAACTTGAATCCGCGGTACGACAGCAGCTCCGGCGCGACCTCCGGCTCCGCGGCAGCCGCGGCAGGCGGGTCCGGGATCGTGATCGTGCTCATGGCCCGGCTTGCCGCGGCCCGAGCCTCCTCGTAGCGCTGCGTGGTGGTGTCCTCGCCGGCGGGTGTCGCGATCGTCGCTGTACTGCCTGCGCCTGCGTTGCCTGCGTCGCCCGGGTACTGCTGACTCATCTCCGCTGGCTCCTCACTGGTCGGCTTCCGCGCGGGTCCCTACCCGGACGGATCCCGCCTGACACAGCCGGGGAGCGGATTTAACCGGCTCCTGGGGTGACCTCACTCACCGTCGCGGGGTAGCGACGCGGGGTGAAAACCAGCGGGCCGTCGGGGCGGGGCACCGTGCGGGTCTGTGACGAGCCGATCAGGAGCAGGCACCGCATGTCAACCGTTTGTACGTCGAGTTCGGCCAGAGTTGTCACGGTGATCGCTTCCGCCGGACCGCCGACGTCACGCCCGATCACAACCGGCGTACCGGGGGAGCGGTGCTCGAGCAGGAGGTCGCGGGTCGCCGCGACCTGCCACGTGCGGGACTTCGAGGCGGGGTTGTAGATCGCGATGGCCAGGTCCGCGGCGGCCGCCGCGGTCAGGCGCTGGGCGATGACCTCCCACGGCTTGAGGCGGTCCGAGAGCGACAGGACGCAGTAGTCGTGCCCGAGCGGTGCGCCGACCCGGCTGGCCACGGCCTGGGCTGCGGTCATCCCGGGCAGGATGCGTACGGCGATGTCGGCGTACTCCGGCTCCGACGCAACCTCGGTGACCGCACTGGCCATCGCGAACACGCCGGGGTCGCCGGACGAGACCACAACGACGTTGGAGCCCTTGCGGGCGAGGTCGAGCGCGAAGGCGGCCCGCTCGGACTCAACGCGGTTGTCGGAGCCGTGCTTGCGCTGACGGGCGCGGTCCGGCAGTCGGTCCACGTACGTGGTGTAGCCGATGACGTCGTCGGCGCTGGCTATCGCAGCGCGGACCTCTGGAGTCATCCACTCGGGTCCGGCTGGTCCCAGGCCGACGACCGTCACCGAGCCTTCGGTCGCGGTCTTGGTTGTCGGGGGCGTGAAGGTGTTGTTGATCGGGCTGGGGAGGAGGGCGAGGGAGAAGTACGGGACCTCGTCCGGGTCGACCTCGTTGAGCGGGGCTGTGCGCTGGGCGTCGGTGGTGGCGCGTTCGACGTACCAGGCCTCGTCTGCTCGTCCGGCCAGCTCGAAGGCCTCGCGGACGTTTGCGAAGGTCCGGCCGAGCTTCATCACGGCGGCAGCGTCGGTTTGTCTCAGGCGCTCTGCCAGCACGTCCGGCGGCAGGGTGCCGGGGAGCACGGTGAGGATCTCGTCGCGCTCACACAGCGGCCGCCCGAGCACTGCGGCTGCCGCACTCACCGACGTCACGCCTGGGACGACCTCGCACGGGTAGCGATCCGCGAGGCGTTTGTGCATGTGCATGTACGACCCGTAGAAGAGCGGGTCGCCCTCCGCGAGTACGACGACGTCGCGGCCGGCGTCGAGATGCACGGCGAGGCGGGCGGCGCAGTCGGCATAGAAGTTGTCCATCGCGCCCTGGTACCCGCCAGGGTGGTCCGTCGTCTCGGTGGTGAGCGGGTAGACGAGGTGCTCCTCGATCTGCCCGGCCGTCAGGTACGGCGCGGCCACCCCGCGGGCGATGCTCCGCCCGTGGCGTGCGCTGTGGAAGGCGATCACGTCGGCGGCGCCGATCAGCCTGGCAGCCTTGACCGTCACCAGCTCGGGGTCACCCGGCCCGAGTCCGACACCCCAGAGTCTGCCGGTCATCACTCCTCCTCGCTGGCGATCGCGTTGACGGCGGCGGCGGTGATCGCACTGCCGCCGCGGCGGCCGCGGACGACCAGGTGCTCGAGGCCGAGTTGGTTCGCCGCCAGTGCGTCCTTCGACTCGGCCGCGCCGATGAAGCCGACCGGGATGCCGAGGATCGCCGCCGGTCGCGGTGCGCCTTCGGCGAGCAGGTCCAGCAGGTGGAACAACGTCGTCGGAGCGTTGCCAATGGCAACAACCGCCCCGTCCAGGTGTTCATCCCATAGCTCGACCGCCGCCGCGCTCCTGGTCGTGTGCAGTTCCTGCGCGAGCCCGGCCGTCCGTGGGTCTTGCAACGTGCAGATCACCTCGTTGTCCGCGGGCAGCCTCCGCCGGGTGATGCCGGCGGCAACCATCTGCGCGTCACAGAGAATCGGTGCACCGCCTTGCAGCGCGGCACGCGCGTTCTTCACGACGTTGGGCGACCAGGCGAGGTCGGCGACGAGGTCGGTCATCCCACAGGCATGAATCATCCGCACGGCGACCTGCGCCACGTCCGCCGGCAATCCACCGAGCTCCGCTTCGGCCCGGATCGTCGCAAACGACCGCCGATAGATCTCCGAACCGTCCCGCACGTACTCGTAACTCACACCCGTTCCCCATCCACCAAGTAGCCATCGCCCACCGCAACCACATCCACAAACCCACCCCCCGGCTTCCCACACCGCCGCCCACACCCCGACCAGTGCACCCGCTGTCCGTCGTGGTCGAACGTAGGCATCAACCGGGCAGCGTCCGCGCGCACATCGGCCAACGCCTTCGCACATCCCGGCTTCCCGGCACAGGCAGTCACACCTTCCCAGACCGAATCGGCCGCAGTGACCAACCCAACCTCTTCCAGCCCTTCAGCCCCCACCGGCACCACCACAGACCGCCAAGGCGTAATCCGCACTCCAGCCCCCGCAGCGGCAACAAGCGTGGCTGCCTGGTCTTGGGTGAGGCTTCCTAGGGGGACGGGCACGACCAGCGCCTGGCCGTGTGTGCCGGCTGTCACTCGGGTGGTGCTGGGGTCTAGCGGCTCGTCTGGTGTCAGGCCGAGGTGTGCCAGGATGCGCTCCTCGCCTTCAACGAGCTCGGCGATTCGCCACTCCTGGTCGCGGATGGACAGGAAGGTCTCCGCGGCGGCCAGCATCAGCTCGGGCACCTGGGTCCACGGCACCCGTGCGCCGCGACTGCCGAGAGACAGCACAGCGCTCTGGTCGTCCAGCGCGCGCACCGCAACGTCGGCCTTCACGTCCGCCAGATCGCCCCGCCCGTCGTCCAACGCGAACAAGAACCGCCCCGGCAGCTCTGCCAGCTCCCGTCGGGCACACAGCGCCCGGTCCAGCGCAGCGGCTACCGGGAGTACGTCGTAGCGCGACTGCTCATCCAACCCGGACAGCGGCGACGCCAGGATGTTGCGGACTCGCTCGTGGGCGATCGACGGCAGCAGACCGGCGGCAAACAGCCGGTCCGACAACTCCCGCGGCCCACGCGCGTCCAGCCCGCGGATCTGGACGTTCGCGCGGGACGTGAGCTCGAGCCGCCCGTCGCCCAGCTCGGCGGCAGCAACTCGCAGTACTTCGAGCTGCTGCGCGCTCAGCCATCCACCCGGCAACCGGACGCGAGCCAGACCGCCGTCTGCCGCCTGGTGCACTGCCAGCACACCAGGGCATCGATCGGTCTCGGTCCGCGCCATGCCCGCGATGCTACGTCCCCGGAACCTGCTGTGTTCTGGACCACAGCAGCATCGCCACCGCGAGCACCGCACACCCGCCGCCGGCCACCATCGCCACCGGTACCGACCACGCGTCGACCACCAGCCCGCCGAGCAGCGCACCGATCGACAACACGGCCTGGTACGACGACGTGAACCACACCGTCGCCGCTTCACGCGACTGCGGCGCCGCCTGCGCGAACATGGTCATCGAGCAGACCGGGATTCCGCCGTATCCGAGACCCCACACCACGAGCAACACAAGCGCCCCAGCCGCGGTATGCCCCATCAGCGGCAGCAGCAGCGTCGCAGCCGCGATCAGCCCGGCGCAGGTGGCGAACGTCGCGTTGAGGTTGCGCGCCGCCGCCGTACCAGCGATGACGTTGCCAACCAGACCAGCGGCCCCGTAGATGAGCAGAAACAGTCCGATGAACTCCGGCCGTACGACGTCGCGCAGGAACGGCGTCACATAGGTATAGGTCGCGAACTGAGCCGTCACGATCAGACAGGTCACGATGAGCGCGTTCCGACTGCCACGGAGCGCGTCGCGGAGTACGGCTGCTCTTGTGACCTGCAGCGGCGGCAGCGGAGGCACAGTGGCACGCAACGCGACCAGCGCCACGAGAGCGAGTACTCCGAGCGCAGCGAACGACGTACGCCAACCAGCGAACTCCCCGACGAACGTGCCTGCCGGTACGCCGAGCACCGACCCGAGCGGCACCGCGGAGAAGATGACGGCCGTCGCGCGCGGCGCCCAGCGCTCCGGGACCAGTCTCCCGGCCAGGCCGGCGCCGATCGACCAGAAGCCGCCGATGGTGAGTCCGACGAGGAATCTGGCAACCAGTTCGAGCCAGAACACCGGTGCGGTGGCCGCGAGGAAGCCCGCGATGGCCAGCAGCACCATGAGGACGCAAAGCATCAGGCGGCGGTCCAGCCGAGCTGTCGCGACCGTGATGACCGGTGCGGCGACTGCCGCAACCAGGCCGGGCATGGTCATCAGCCAGCCGGTGCGGCCGGGCGTGAGCGCGAAGTCCGCGCCGATCGGGGTGAGGAGGCCGATCGGGAGGATCTCTGTGGTCACGATCGCGAAGATCCCGAGCGTCACGGCGACGACTCCGAACCACCGGACGGTCGGCGTACGGGTTTCCAGAAGAGTCATAGTGTCGAGCGAACTAGTTGCAGTTACGCCAGACTCGCGGTTTCGCGACACCGAGGTGATCATCGAGCAAGCCGTCGCATTTCCGCGACTGTCGGCGCGGGGTGACAGGCTGCGGCACATGGCGCTGAGAGACCGCCCGCGGGGAATGATCTAGCTGCGGATCATCTGCGGACAGACGATCCCGCGCTACTCTCGGAGGTATGGCGCAACCTCCGGAACGTACCGTGCCCGACCTGACCGGCTACCTCACGCACGCCGGCCATGTCCTGGAGACCCAGCTGTCCGCTGCGCTGGCGGAGATCGGCCTGACCCTGCGGATGCAGTGCGTACTGCGGCACGCGCTGGAGGCGGAACGCACACAGATCCAGATCGCCGAGCTCGCGTACATGGACAAGACCACGATGGTCGTCACCGTCGACGCGCTCGAGGAGGCCGGGTACGCCGAACGCAAACCCTCCGCGACCGACCGCCGCGCCCGCATCATCGCCGTCACCGACGCCGGCGCCAAGATCGCCGCCGAAGGCCAGAAGATCGTCGACCAGGTCCACGCCGACGCCCTGAACACCTTGACCGCGACCCAACGCAAGACCTTCATCGACGCCGTCACCACCCTCGTCGACGGCCCGCTCTCCACTCCCGTCACAGCCCAGCCGGTCCGCCGCTCCCGCCAGCGCGCCAGCTGAACTATCCGGCCAGGTACTCCGTCAGCTCCTGCCAGGATTCCTTGCTGTCCGCGGAATCGACGTGCGGCTGCCGGAACAGCTCGACGTACGACGCGATCTCGGCCAGCGACCACCAAACGTCGAAGAGCTCCAGCGCAGCGGGCTGTGGGGTGATCGGGCCGGCCTCTGACTGGTACGCCGGGAGCGCGTCGGCCGACCCATCGAGGATCCCGGCCAGGTCGCGCTCGCGCGGCGCGAGCCGCACAGTCTCCCAGTCGACGAGGCGCATGCCGTCGGCGGTGCGCAGGACGTTCGCGCTGTGCGGCTCGCCGTGCGTCACGACCCACGGGTCGTCCGACGCCTCGACCTCGCGCACAAGCGTGTCGTAGTACTCCAGTCGGCTGCGGACGTACGACTCCGCGCCGGCCAGCCGCAGCCGGGTCGGCTCGGCGTACGGCCCACCGGACCAAGGCTGATCGAGATCGGCGAGTGCTGCCATCAGTCCATCGCGGTCAGGAATGGCGAAATCCCAACGCTGCAAGGCTTCCGGGACCGGGGCCGCATGCAACCGGCCGACGATCCGCGCGATCTGCTCGCGCTCCGCGGGGTCTTCCCATGCGCCGTCTGCAGTGCTCCACCCGTGCAAGTACGGCAGGACGGTCAACATCCAACCTGGCAGCACCTCGCGGGCGAGTTGCCCCCGACGATCGGGTAGCGGCGCCACGGCGAACTCGTACCCGCGGTCGGCCAGCTCCTTGCTCGTCCGCATGGCCGCCTCGATCGCATGCCCGCCCGCAGCCCCAACTCGGTCCGCGGTGACGAACCAGCGCGAGCCGTCGCCCTGGGCCGCGATCCAGTGGTAGCTGCCGAACCCCACTGGCGCATAGGTCACCTCAGCGGCCCGGAACTCCCAATGCTCGTTGAGGATCCCGGCCACCAGCTCGCCCGAGATGTCCGTCGGCTCGTCCCTCACCCCGCGACCCTAACCGCGCGCCGAGCAGCGGTCAGCCCATTTTCATGAGTCGTTCGATAAAAGATCGTCTATTACGGGACTATCTGTTATGGTCTTTCCATGCGACCGACAGAGGAGAGACCTGTGAGTGTGGACGTGGTGGAGACAGCCGTGCGGGGGCGTGGCAGAGCGCTTGTCGTGCTGTGCGTGATGCAACTGATGATCATCCTCGACGGAACCGTGGTGACCGTGGCGTTGCCGACGATCCAAGGGGATCTAGGGTTCTCGCAGGCAGGGCTGGCGTGGGTGATGAACTCGTACCTGATCGCCTTCGCGGGCCTGCTCCTCCTGGCGGGGCGGATCGGCGACCTGATCGGGAGTAAGCGGATCTTCGTCGCCGGCCTCGCCCTCTTCACCGCCGCGTCGCTCCTGTGCGGAGTGGCGGGCAGCGCCGAGGTGCTGATCGCCGGACGGTTCCTGCAGGGCGTCGGCGGGGCCCTGGCCTCGGCGGTGATCCTGGGAATGATCGTGAACCTGTACCCGGCTCCCGGGGAGCAGGCGCGGGCGATGGGCGTCTACAGCTTCACGGCGGCCAGTGGCGCGTCGATCGGCCTGATCCTGGGCGGCGTGATCACGCAGACCATCGGCTGGCACTGGGCGTTCTTGATCAACGTTCCGATCGGCGCGCTCGCGCTGGCGTTCGCAGTACGGCTGCTGTCCCACCAGCCCGGACTCGGCCTCGCCAAAGGTGCCGACGTACTAGGTGCGGTGCTCGTGACCGCAGGCCTCTCTTTGGGTGTCTACACGATCGTCCAGACCGCAGAGCCCAACGCGACGCTCAGCCGCACCCTCCTCCAGGCCGCCGCGTCGATCGTGCTGCTGGCTGCGTTCGTCGTACGTCAGGCGCGGATCAAGAACCCATTGCTTGCCCTGCGCATCTTCGGTCGCCGTCAGCTCAGCGTGGCGAATGTCGTGGTCGTACTGCTCTTCGCAGCAGGATTCGGCTTCCAGTTCACTACTGCGCTCTACGTCCAGCGTGTGCTCGGCTACGACTCGCTCACCACGGGCCTGGCGTTCCTGCCCGCGCCGCTCATGAACGCTCTGATGTCGCTGTCCATCGCCCCACGGCTGACCGTCCGCTTCGGCCCGCGCAAGATGCTGATCGCCGGACTGGTGGTGTTCCTGCTGGCGCTGCTCTGGATCAGCCAGGCGCCGGTCGACGGCTCGTACGTCGTCAACGTGGGTCCTGTGCTGGCGGTGATGGGCGCCGGTATCGGGGTCGCCATCCCGGCCTCGATCATGCTCGCCATGTCCGGCGCGGACGCCAGTGACGCCGGCCTGGCCTCCGGACTGAACAACACTGCGCAGCAGGCCGGCGCAGCGATCGGGACCGCGGTACTGGCAACGCTCGCAGCGTCCACCACCGCGCACCGAGCGACCGAGGGCACCCTCCAAGCCCTCAGAGACGGGTACGGCGCCGCCTGGCTCGCGGCGGCCGGATTCGTCTTCGCCGCGGCCGTCCTGTCGATCAGCTTGCTCCGTCAGCGACACACCTGACCGCTACTGTGTCCGCCGTGAGTACGTCGAGAGACCCCCACCGGTTGGTCCTGTTCACCGATGCGGTTGTCGCGATCGCCATCACGCTGCTGGTGCTGCCGCTGGTCGACCTGGTCCCCGAGATCAAGGCGCACGGCGGTAACGCGACCAGTGTGATCACCGAGCACCGGCAGGAGATCTTCACGTTCCTGCTGAGCTTCGTCGTGATCGCGAACTTCTGGATGGGACACCACAGGATCTTCGAACACGTCCGCGTCTACACCACGGGCATCATCCGGCTGAACCTGCTCTGGCTGCTCACGATCGTCGTGCTTCCGTTCACGACCGAGATCATCGGGGCGTTCGACAGCAGCCGGTTCGTCGCCGGTCTCTACATCGGAACCATCCTCATGCTCAGCATCTGCCAGTCCGCGCTCGTCTTCATGGTCCGCGGACACCGGGAGCTCGAAGCGCCGGACAACCCGGTCAGCTACCGGGAGCTGGTCGGCTCCCTGGTGCTGACCGGGTTGACCCTGATCGCCTTCTTGTTGGCGTCCCTCGTACCAGGCATCAACTTCTATGCGATGTTGCTACTGCTCCTGCCATCGGTCGTGATGCGGGTCTGGCGCGCTAGGCACCCAGAGCAGCCCAGAACCCACACTGGTGCTCAGAGCTGATGTTCACCTGGTGGATGCCGGTCTGGTCCGTCGGCGCGAGTGAGAGGCCCTTGACCTCGCGTACGCCGGTCGGTGACCAGTGCGGTCGGCCTGCTCCGTTCGGATTGCCGGTCCGGGCGAACGCCGTCCAGTAGTCGATCATCTGGTTCGACAGCGTCTGCTGGGTCTCGGACATCGGGAAGTCGTACCCGCCGAGCCGGAACAGGTACGGCAGCTCCATGGCGTGCGCGGCTCCGAGTCCGGGCGCGGCGATCGGGGAGTGCTTGTCTGCGAACTCGTACGCGTACACAGGTACCTTCGCGACCGCCTGCTGGTCCGACGCGACCTGTGTGCAGGACCAGATCCGGTCCGTGGTGACAGCGCCCCACGCTGCGGCGGGCGACTCGTAGTTGCTCTCGGGGTAGTGCTTCAGCACCTGCGGAGCCTTCTGAGCGCCGACCATGTTCCTCACGAGCTGCGGGTAGTCCTTGATGTCACCGAACGTGGCCAGCCAGCCGTTGGCCTCGTCGTGGTTGTTCCCGGAGATGATCGGCACCCGGTGGAACAGCCCGGCCTTCAGCGCGCGAGCGGGTGACAGCGGTACGACGGGAGTCTCGCCGTACCCGATCTGGATGAACTCGAGCGTGTCGTCGACCAGTACGTCGGACTTCGTGGCGCGAAGGCAGTCGAGCATCGACTGTCCGGGCTTACAGCCGAACTTGGCCTTGTTGTCGGCGGCCCACTCCTTGCCGTGCGCCTTCACCGCGCTCGCAGGAAGCCAGAAAGAGCCCGCGGTCTGACCGGGGTACTGGCTGTTGTCGGCCCAGTTGAACGCGCAGGAGCCGCTCTGCATGATCGCCTTCGAGAACAGGCCGGTGGAGGTCGGAGAGGTCAGCTGGGCGCACACGCTCATGCCGCCGGCGGACTCACCCGCGACAGTCACGTTGCGCGGATCGCCGCTGAACGCGCGGGCGTTGCGCTGCACCCAGCGCAGCGCTGCCTGCTGGTCCTGGAGGCCGTACGTGCCGGATCCGGGCAGGCCCGGGTATCCGAAGAAGCCGAAGATGCCGAGCCGGTAGTTGACCGTCACGACGACCACGTCGCCGCGGGCGGAGAACTTCGACGCCTCATAGCTGCTGCCGGCGCCGGAGAAGAACCCGCCACCGGGGATCCACACCACGACCGCCCGTGGTTTCGTGGACGGCTTGGTCGGGGTGGTCACGTTGAGGTAGAGGCAGTCTTCGGTGGACGATCCGTCCGGAGCCTCTGAGTTCGCCTGCTGCGGACATACGTTGCCGAGCTTCGACTCGCGTACGCCGGTCCACGGCTTGGCGGGCTGCGGCGCCTTCCAGCGCAGCGCGCCGACCGGGGGAGCGGCGTACGGGATCCCGTCGAAGACCTGTGCGTCCCCGACCGTCTTACTTGCCACCAGCCCGGTGTCTGTTCGTACGACGTCCTGCTGAGCCGCGTCACTCGGTCCGGCAAGGCCCACCAGCAGCCCGACCGGCGCCAAGGCGGCCGTCATCGTCACCAAGAGTCTCTTCATACCTGCAGCGTCGCCGAGGCCACAGCAGCGACGCGTCGGTCCGAAGTCCAGGAGACCTACACCTTTGGTCTAGGTCTCCGGACCAAGTAGGTGTCCATGATCCAGCCCTTGCGGTCGCGGGCTTCGGCGCGCGCTTTCTCGATCTCGGCGGCGACCTCGCGCAGCGGGCCGGAGATGAGGATCTCGTCCGGTGTCCCGAGGTACGCGCCCCAATAGATGTCCGCGTCCTGGTCGAGATGCTCGGTGAACGCCGTCTGCGCGTCGAGCATCACCACCACGTCGTCCACATCCTCCGGCCAGCCGGCCGCGAGCCGTCGCCCGGTGGTGATCTGGATCGGGCGACCTACCTGGTTCAGCCCGACCTTGTGCCGCGCGGCCAGTGTCGACACGCTGCTGATCCCGGGGATCACCTCGACCTCGAACGCGAGCTCACCGCGCGCCAGGATGTCGTCGAGAATCGCCAGCGTGCTGTCGTACAGCGACGGATCACCCCAGACCAGGAAAGCGCCCACCTGGTCCGGACCCAGCTCGGACGCGATCAGCTCCGCGCACACATCGGCCCGGCGACGGCGCCAGTCGTCCACGGCCTCGACGTACGCCGAAGTCGTGCGGTCCCGCTCGGGGTCGCGGCCGACGACGACGCGGTAGTCCTTCGACGTCGCGTACCGGCGCAGGATCTCGGACCGCAGGTCGACGAGCTCCTGCTTCACCTCGCCCTTGTCCAGCACGAAGAACACGTCGACCCGGTTCAGCGCCGACACGCCCTGCATCGTCACCTGCTCCGGATCGCCCGCACCGACGCCGATGACCAGAATCTCCCGCATGTGCCGCAGCCTAGCTAAGGTCCTGCCTACTCCCGCCACTCGCGTTCGAAGGGGAGGCGCCAGGCGCGCGGAGCGATCAGCTGGTGGATCGCGTTCGGGCCCCAGGTGCCGGCCTGGTACGGCTTGACCGGCGGCGGGTCGTCGAGCAGCGGGGCCGAGCGATCCCACAGCGATTCGATGCCCTCGGCGGTGGTGAACAGGGTGTGGTCGCCGCGCATCGCGTCCAGGATCAGGCGCTCGTACGCCTCGAGGACGTCGGCCGCGCTCTCGGTCTCCTGCGTCGAGAACTGCATCGACAACTTCTCCAGCCGCATACCCGGTCCGGGACGCTTGCCGTAGAACGACAGCGACACCCGGGATGAGTCGGCCAGGTCGAAGGTCAGGTGGTCCGGACCCTCCGAGCCGACACCGGACCCGGTCGGGAACATCGTCTTCGGCGCCTCCTTGAAGGCGATCGAGATGATCCGCTGGCCCTCGGCCATCTTCTTGCCGGTGCGCAGGAAGAACGGCACGCCGGCCCAGCGCCAGTTGTCGATCTCGACCTTGAGCGCGATGAACGTCTCGGTGTCGGAGTCCGGCGCGACGCCCTCCTCGTGGCGGTAGCCGGTGTACTGACCGCGTACGACGCAGGTCGGGTCGATCGGCAGCATCGACCGGAAGACCTTGTTCTTCTCCTCCGAGATCGCCCGCGGTTCCAGGGCCGTCGGCGGCTCCATCGCCACGAACGACATCACCTGCATCAGGTGGGTGACGACCATGTCCTTGAACGCGCCGGTCGGCTCGTAGAAGGTGGCGCGCTGGTCCAGCCCGAGCGACTCCGGGATGTCGATCTGCACGTGGTCGATGAAGTTGCGGTTCCAGATCGGCTCGAACAGGCCGTTCGCGAACCGGAACGCGAGGATGTTCAGCGCCGCTTCCTTGCCGAGGAAGTGGTCGATCCGGAAGATCTGCGACTCGTCGAAGGTCTCGTGGACGAAGTCGTTGAGCTTGATCGCGCTGGCCAGGTCGTCGCCGAACGGCTTCTCCATCACCACCCGGGCCCGGTCGACCAGGTCCGCGTCGCGCAGCATCGCGATCACCGACTGGGCGGCCTTCGGGGGCACCGACAGGTAGTGCAACCGGCGTACGTCGGGGCCGAGATGCTCCTCGGCCGCCTTCACCGCGTTCGCCAGCGCCTCCGGCCCGGCCGTGACCGGCACGTAGTCGAGCGTCTCGGAGAACTGCGCCCACTGCTCGTCGGTCAGCTTGTGCATCCCGAACATCTCGACGGCCTCGCGGGCTCGAGCGCGGAACTCCTCCGTCGTCATCTCCTCGGTCGCCGTGCCGATGATGCGTACGTCGGGCGTGAACCGGGACTGCTGCAGGTAGGCCAGCCCCGGCAGCAGCTTGCGCTTGGCCAGGTCACCGGTCGCCCCGAACAGCACGATCACATGCGGCGCGAGCGGATCCGGGTCCCGCCGCGACGGCCGGGATCCCGGCGCCGGATACGCAATGGTCTGGATACGGTCAGGCATTCAGTCCTCCCGAGGACACCACCGGAGCCAACACACCTCGCAGTCTAGGCACTCCACGATGAACTACTGGTGTACGCGGAACCTAGGCGTAACTGTCATCAATCCGGAAGCCACAGCGACAGCAGGACCTTGCCGGAGGCGTTGGAGTCGGTCGCGGTGGCGAAGGCTTCGACGGCCTGGTCCGCCGGATACTCGTGGGTGACGACCCGCTCGAGCCCTGGATTCGCGTCCAGGAGCTGGATCGCGTGGTCGATCTCGTCGTTGAAGCGGAGCGTTCCGCGGACCTGCAGTTCGCGGGATACCACCGGCGCGAGGTTCACGCCGCGCGGCTCGTCGGCGGGGATGCCGACGAGTACGACGATCCCGCCGCGGCGCGCTGCGTCGATCGCGGTACTGATGGCGGCCGGTACGGCGGTGCACTCGAGCACGACGTCGAAGTACCCGGACGGGATCTCGTCCGTGCCGACCTGCAGCGTGCGATGCGCCCCGAGCTCACGGGCCCGCCGCAGTGGGCCCGGGAGGACGTCGGTTGTGACCACCTCGGTCGCGCCGGCGGCCAGCGCTGCCGACGCGGTCAGCAGACCGATTGCGCCCGAGCCCGAGACCAGCACGCGCCGGCCTTCGACGCCGCCGGCGATCTTCAAGGCATGCAGCCCGACCGCGAGCGGCTCGGCGAGCGCGGCCCGGCGTAGCGGCAGCGACGGCGGCAGTGCCCGGAGCATGTGCTTGCCTACGACAACGAACTCGCTCAGGCCGCCCTGCGTGTGCGGCCAGGTGGACGCGCTGCCGAGGTAGGCACCGTTCGGCCACAGGTGCGGACGGTCTTCGATGCCCGGCTCCGGAGTGCCGAAGGTGGCCGGATGAATGGTCACCGGTGTGCCGGGCGCCAAGTCCCCGGACGGGTCGAGGTCGACGGTGCCCGACAGTTCGTGACCGGGCACCAGCGGCTCGCGGACGACGAACGAGCCGTTCGCGCCGTCGTGGTAGTAGTGCAGGTCGGACCCGCAGATCCCGCCGTACGCCATCCGGAGGCGAACCTCGCCGGCCCCCGGTTCCGGGGTCGGCAGTTCGGTCGCGATCAGGTCGAGCTTGCTCCGGATGACGATCGCTCTCAAGGCACTCCTTCGGGCCGCCGCTGCTCCTACTGGAGCCTAGGCGGTCTGCCAGAGTCCCAGGATGTTGCCCTCCGGGTCCTTGAAGTACGCCGCGAAGCCCATGTCGCCGACCGGCAGTTTCTCGCCGACCCGCTCACCGCCGAGGCTCTCGATCGTCTTCCAGGCGGCGTCGATGTCCGGGACGTCGACGGTCAGGATCGGGCGGGTCAGCTCGCCGGTGCGCTGGTACATGCCGCCGTTGATGAAGCCGGGCTCGGACGGCATCGACTGCTCGTTCACCGGCCCGGTCGACACCATCGTGTAGTTCATCTCGGGCATTTCCATCAGGTTCCACCCGAACGCCTCGCGGTAGAACGCTCGCGCTCGCTCGCCGTCGTCGTACGGCACCTCGAAGTGCACGATCCGTCCGGTCATCACACGCCCCTCCCGAGAGAAGTTCCCTTGATGTCGACGCTAGACCTGCGACGATGGCCTGGTGAAGTACCTGCTGATGATCTGCGGTGACCCCTCCGGAACCGAGTACGCGAACGACGGCTGCGGCGGGTGGTCCGAGGAGATGGAGGCCCGCGGCGTGGTGGCGGGCGGGGCGGGGCTGCATCCGCCGCACGAGGCCACCACCGTGCGGGTGCGCGACGACGAGCTTCTGCTCACCGACGGGCCGTTCGCCGAGACGAAGGAGCAGATCGGCGGTTTCGTGCTGATCGACTGCGCCGACCTGGACGAGGCGATCGAGATCGCGTCGAAGCACCCCGCGGCCGGCTACGGCACGATCGAGATCCGCCCGGTGCTGGAGCCGCCGGTGTGACGTTGGAGGACATCTACCGGCAGGAGTGGGGCCAGGTGGTCGCCACTCTGATCCGGGTGACCGGTGACTGGGAGCTGGCCGAGGAGTGCGCGCAGGAGGCCTTCGCCGCGGCGCTCCAGCGGTGGCCGGTCGACGGCGTACCGGACCGGCCCGGTGCCTGGCTGACCACGACCGCGCGCAACCGTGCGGTCGACTGGCTGCGTCGTGAGGCGGTGGGCGCCGCCAAGCTGCGTCAGGTTGCTGTTCTCGAGGACGATCAGGACCCGCCGTACGACGTACCGGACGACCGGCTGCGATTGATGTTCACCTGCTGCCATCCCGCACTGGCAATGGAGGCGCGGGTGGCGTTGACGCTGCGCACGCTGGCCGGTCTGAGTACTGCGGAGATCGCGCGGGCGTTCCTGGTGCCGGAGACGACCATGTCGAAACGACTGACCCGCGCGAAGCAGAAGATCCAGCACGCCCGCATCCCGTACCGCGTACCGCCCGCGCATCTCCTGCCGCAGCGGACCCCCGCCGTACTCGCCGTGCTGTACCTGCTCTTCAACGAGGGGTACTCCGATGTCGTCCGAACCAATCTGAGCGGTGAAGCGATCAGACTCGCCAGACTGCTCGTGCAGCTCATGCCATCCGAGCCCGAGGCTGCCGGACTCCTCGCCCTGATGCTGCTGCACGACGCGCGACGCGACACCCGGCTCGCGGACGACGGTGCCCTCGTCACCCTCGATGAGCAGGACCGCTCCCGGTGGGACCACGGCCGGATCAAAGAAGGCGTCGACTTGCTGGAGTCAGCTCTCGACCGTGGCGCTCCGGGTCCGTACCAGATCCAGGCCGCGATCGCCGCCTGCCACGCAACCGCCCGCACCGCAGGCGACACAGACTGGCCGCAGATCGCCGCTCTGTACTCGCGGCTCCCACAGACCCCAGTTGTCACGCTCAACCGCGCCGTAGCCATCGGTATGGCGGACGGCCCAGCTGTCGGCCTCCGCCTCGTACAGGAGCTCGCCGAAGGCCCTCTGGCCGGTTACCACCTTCTCCCGGCCACCCGTGCCGACTTCCTCCGCCGGCTGGAGCGCTGGTCCGACGCACAGACGGCGTACGAAGAGGCCCTCGAACTGGCGACCACGGACGCGGAACGGCTGTACCTCCAGAAAAGATTGCGAGAGGTGTCTGTGCGGTCCTGAGCCGTTCGTCGGTGGGGTATGACGGATATCAGAACTGCGGTTGCGGCCGAGCGCACCGAGCTGGCGGAGGTGCTGGCCGGACTGCCGGAGGACGACTGGGACCAGCCCACGCTGTGCAAGGAGTGGCGGGTGCGGGAGCTGGTCGCGCACATCACCATGCCGTACCGGATCTCGACGCCCCGGTTCCTGGCCGGGCTGATCCGGGCCGGCGGCAAGTTCGACCGGTACGCCGACCGGCAGGCCCGCGCGGACGCTGCCGCATTGTCATCGACCGAACTGCTCGAATGCCTTCGCCAGAACGTCAACCACCCGTGGAAGCCGCCGGGCGGCGGCTACGTGGGCGCACTGTCCCACGACGTGATCCACGGCCTCGACGTGACCGTTGCACTGGGGATCGATCGCCAGGTGCCCGCTGAGCGACTGCATTACATCCTCGACGACATGAACCCTCGGCAGGTCAAGTACTTCGGTGTCGAACTCGCCGGCATCCAGCTGCGGGCCACCGACCTGGACTGGACCTACGGCACCGGCACACCGCTCACCGGCGCAGCCCAGGACCTCCTGCTGGTCCTGTGCGGCCGCACCCTCCCACCGAACCACCTGACCGGCGCCGACGCCGACTGTTTCACCGCTGGAGTGACCTGATGATCATCAGCCTCCCGATCGAGGACCGGCCGCGGTCGCACGTCTTCTACCAGGAAGCGCTCGGCCTGACGCCGGTCGGCGAGCTGGACGAGGAAGGAATCCCCGAGCCCTTGCAGTTCGCCCTGGCGGACGGCGTCCGCCTGATGCTCATCCCGACCGGAGGCTTCGGCTGGGTACTCGGCGACCAGCCCGCCGCTCCGCGCGGCCAGAGCGAATGCATCCTCACTGTGAGCGTCGACACCGAAGAGGCTGTCGACGCGCTGGCCACCCAGGCGGTGAAGGCCGGGGCCACGATGGTCACCGAACCGATCCGCCAACCGTGGGCGTATATGGCGACCTTCACCGACCCGGACGGCCATCTCTGGATGGTCGAAGCACAGTAGGAACAGGAGGAACAGTAGGAACTGCCGTAGGCCGGACGCGTCTTGCGCGCAGCGTGAGCAGTCCGTGCAGCCGGCGACTGAGCCAGGACGGCCGGCCGGATCGCGCCGAGCGGACGAGGCGATGCTGCTCCGCCTGCCGTAGCAGCTCGTCCTGACGGGCCTCGGCGAGAGCCTTGCCGATGTAGGGATGCATGAGTTCCTCCGTAACTGACAGGAGCGACAACCGCTCCCACGAACGAGCCTCAGGCAGAGGCACTGCGGCGCGGATCGGCGGCGAATGCCTATCTCGGCGAGCGAGCCGCCTACCTTTCGCGCTCGTCGCCCATTCCCGATTTGCTGTTTACGGTGGTCTGAACCGGTCCCACACTGGCCTCATGCTCTTGCTCGAGCGCGACAGCGCCCTGGAGGCGTTGACGCAGTACGCAGCACAGGCCAGGGCCGGCGAGGGACGGGTGGTACTGGTCTCGGGCGAGGCCGGCGCCGGGAAGTCGGCGTTGCTGGAGCAGCTCCGAGACAATCTCGACGACGTCTGCTGGGTCGGCGGAACCTGTGACGGCCTGATCACTCCCCGGCCGCTCGGTCCGTTGTTCGAGATCGCCGAGCAGTTGGAGGGTGAGCTGCTCGCGGCGTGCAACCGCGGGGCGGGGCGTGACGAGCTGTTCGCCGTCCTGCTGCGCCGCCTGTCCGCCCCCGGTCCGCCGGTCGTCGTCGCGATCGAGGATCTGCACTGGGCCGATGAATCCACGCTCGACCTGGTCAGGTTCCTCGGCCGCCGGGTCCGTATGACGCGGTCGTTGCTGCTCCTCACCTTTCGCGACAATGCGATCCGGTCGGACGAAGCGCTGCGGATCGCCCTGGGCGGACTCGCCGCCGAACGCGCGACGCGCCGGGTGACCGTTCCCGCATTGTCGGCGGCCGCGGTCGCGGTCCTTGCTGCTGGTTGCGGACTTGCGGTCGAAGACGTGTACCGGCTGAGCGGTGGGAACGCGTTCTTCGTCCAGGAGATCGTGCAGTCCGCGAGCGAGTTGCCCGCTTCCGCGCGTGACGCCGTACTGGCTCGTCTCGCGCGGCTGAGCCGGTCGGCCCGGGCGGTGCTCGACCTTGTGGCCGTCGCCCGCTACCGCGTCGATGTAGGTCTGCTCGAGTCGCTGGACGTGCCCGTTCGCGATCTCGACGAGCTCGTCGCCGCCGGAGCGCTGGTCAGCGAATCGCGATCGCTGCGCTTCCGTCACGAGATCAGCCGGCGTGCCGTCGAGAGCGAGATCCCGGTGTATCGCAAGGCTGCGATCCACGCCCAGCTCCTCGCCGCGATGCAGCGCCGAGGCGACGTCGACGGGGCGGTGCTTGCCTTTCACGCCGACGGTGCGGGGGACCGGGACGCCGTACTGCGTTATGCACCGGCAGCCGGCGAGCGGGCGGCTGAGCTCGGCGCGCATCGGGAGGCCGTCGAGCATTTCCAGGCCGCGTTGCGGTTCGGCGACCAGCTCGCGCCCCGAACGGCTGCGGATCTGTATTCCAGGCTGGCGACCGAGGCATCGGTGGTCGAACGCTGGGAGTTGGCG
Organism: Kribbella sp. NPDC049584; assembly: GCF_040675555.1. Taxonomy (NCBI): domain Bacteria; kingdom Bacillati; phylum Actinomycetota; class Actinomycetes; order Propionibacteriales; family Kribbellaceae; genus Kribbella; species Kribbella sp. NPDC049584. The sequence goes on along the minus strand of NZ_JBFAPF010000010.1, from coordinate 264,702 downwards.
CTCGACGCAGGCCGCCGGGCGCTGGAGCTGTGGACCGAGGTGGCGGATCCGGCCCGTCAGAGCGGTGCGATGCGCGCGCTCTCCGCGACGATGTGGCGCCTGTGCCGTGGGCCGGAATCAATGGAGCTCGCCACCGCGGCCGTTGACGTCATCCGCGACGGCGGTGCGACGCCCGAGCTCGCCCGCGGTTACGCGCATCTGGCGCAGCTGCAGAGTCACTACGGCGAGATCGAGGCGGCCTCGTCGTTGCTGAGCCAGGCGGGCGATTTGGCCGACGTACTCGACGTCTCAGATATCCGTAGCGAATTGGCGAACACCGCAGCCGTGGTCGCGTGGATGTCTGGCGACGCGTGGATGCCTCTGCTGAGCCGCGCGCTGGATATCGCGAGGGAGCAGGGACCGCGCGAGCAGACCGCACGTGCCTACGCGAACATGTGTACTGCGCTGTGCGACTTCGGCCGGTACGCCGAAGCCGAGTCGTACTACACGCAGGGAGCGGCCTTCTGCGAAGAGACCGGCATGATCCGGCTCGGGCTTTCCCTGCGTGCCACCTGGGGTGAGATTCTGCTGGGCGTCGGCCGGTGGGACGAGGGCGTCGAGGTGTGCCGGCAGGTTCTCGCGAGCGGCGCATCGCCGCTCAACAGGCTGTCCGCCGCGATCGTGATCGGCCGGATCCTCGCCCGGCGGGGAGACGGCGACCCGTGGCCGTACCTTGACGAAGCAGTGGCCGACGCCGACGCGACCGGGCGCCCCGACCTCGTGGGACTGACGCGCTGTGCCCGGGCCGAGGCGCACTGGCTGGCGGGGAAGCCTGGTGCGGCACTACAGGACATCGCCGTCGGAAGTGTCCACATCGACCGGGCACACAGCTGGATCCGGGGCCAGGTCGCGGTCTGGCAGGCACGTCTCGGGGCCACCGTCACGCCGGCCGGCCTGGAGCCGCACACCTTGTCGATCAGCGGGGACTTCGACCGCGCCGCCGAACTCTGGGACGGCATCGGCAGCTCGTACGACGCCGCGCTGGCCCTCCTCGATTCCGGTTCGGAGCAGGGCCTGCGAGACGCCCTCCGTCGCTTCGACGCCGTCGGCGCGGTCGCGGCCGCGACGCTGACCCGCCGGCGGATGCGACGGCTCGGCCTGCGCGCGATCCCGTCCGGTGCCCATCCGTCGACCCGGTCCGACGCGGCCGGCATGACGCGGCGCGAGCGCGAGGTGATGACGCTGGTTGCTGCCGGCCAGTCGAACGCGACGATCTCCGCACAACTGGTGATCTCGCCCCGCACCGTCGAGCACCATGTCGCGGCCGTGCTCGCCAAGCTCGGGGTCGGATCGCGAACGCTGGTCGCGGCCGAGGCGCGCCGTCGCGGCCTGCTCGAAAACTAGGTCGTCGCCCGCGGAACCTGGGCAATCACTACGGATCTCCCGCAGGCCGCTGCCGCCATACGTTCGTTGCGGAACGAACCAACGAACGGAAAGAGAGCGAATCATGCCGCTGTACATGGACATCCACACCATCGCCGACGGTGTCTCGGCCGAGGACGTCGCCAAGGCGCACGCCGCCGATCTGCAGACCGAAAGCGGCTACGAGGTGAGTTACCTTCGGTACTGGGTGAACGAGCCCCACGGCAAGGTGTTCTGCCTGGTCGAAGCCCCGTCGGCCGAGGCGGCCTCGACAGTCCACCGCGAAGCGCACGGTCTGGTCGCGGACCAGATCTTCCAGGTTCAGGAAGGGGCCTGACAATGACGGGACTTGCTTACCGTCGGACCGGAACCGGACCGCCGCTGGTGTTGCTGCACGGCATCGGGTCGTCGCACCGGGTGTGGTTCCCGGTGATCGACGCGCTGGCCGAACACTTCGACGTCATCGCTGTCGACCTTCCCGGCTTCGGGGAGTCGCCGCCGGCCGCCGGGGTGGAACCGCATCCGGCCGCGCTCGCGGATGAGGTCGCCGGCTTTCTCGATGCCCTCGGCATCATTGCGCCGGTCGTCGTCGGGAATTCGCTCGGCGGCTGGGTCGCGCTCGAACTGGCCGAGGTCCGGCCGATCGCCTCGCTCGTGCTGATCTCCCCGGCGGGCTTGTGGCCCGGGGGTACGCCGACGTACAACCGGCTCAGCCTGCGGGCCACGCGATGGCTCGCGTACCACTGGGCCGAGCCGGTCTCGCGGCTGGTGAACCATAAGCTCGGCCGTGCTCTCGTGATGCGGCAGATCATCGGCCGGCCGTTCCGGCTGAGTCCTGAGCTGGCCCGGGAGATGGTGTGGGACATGGCTGCGGGTCCCGGGTTCGACGCCACCCTCGAGGCCACCCGCAATCGGCACTACCTGGCCCAACCGGGGCCGGAGGTGCCGATCACGGTCGCCTTCGGTACGCGGGACCTGCTGCTGCGGCGCCGGTCGCGTCACGTCGAGCAACTCCCGCCCGGCGCTCGACTCGAGCTGTTGCCCGGTTGCGGCCACGTCCCGATGAGTGACGACCCGTGCGCCGTGGCCGATCTCGTCATGGCCGCGGCGCGCCGGGTCGGGACGGTCGTCTAGAGCAGCCGGAGGTTCGCTGCGCGAGCGGTGGCCGGCACGGTCCCAGTGGGGTGGTGACGGAACAGGCGTCCGCCGTACCTGAACCACTCCACTTGGCCGGCCGTGCCACGGACGAAGTTGGCGCGGATGTGGGTCGAGGTGCCGTCCGGGTTCAGGGCGAGCACGTAGTCCTTGCGGTAGAAGGCGAGACGGAGGAGCGGCTCCCCACCCGCGCCGGCGACCAGTTGGCCCTTGTCGGCGGTCACGTCGAGCGCCAGGTCCGCCGGTTTGCCGTCGACACCGATCTGTTGCGAGACGTAGGTGCCTTCGTACTCCGCGAGCCGGCGCGGCGGCAGCTCACGCGGTACGGCGGGAAGGTTGTTGAGGCCGGCGAATTCCTGCAGCGCCCAGTCGTCCGCGAACAGCTCCGCAACCAGCAACGGACCACTCTCCGAGTTGGTCAGCAGGGTGATCGCGAAGTCCCGCTTCGGCACGAACAGGAAGCCGGAGTGCTGACCGGACCAGTCACCACCGTGCTGCACCACCGTCGGACCCTGCGCGGTCGGACGCAGCATCCAGCTGACGCCCACACCGTTCAGCTCCACGAACAGAGTGCCGCCGGGACCGGGGTGAGACTGCATCGCCAACCGGCTGCGGTCGCTGAGCAGGCGGGGGAGATCCCGGTGACCGAGGTGGTACCGCGCGTACCGCAGCTGGTCGCGGGCGCTCGACATGAGTCCACCGATCGACTGCAGGCTGCGCGGAATCGCATCGAACGACGGCTCCACAACCGCCTTGCCGTCGACGATGTTGTGCGACGCCGCGACGCTGAAACCGCCCAGCTCGCTGCGGAAGAAGCGGCTGTGGTACAGCCCGAGCGGATCCACGACGAGCTCGCGGGCGGCGATCTCGTACGGCTTGCCGGTCACCACCTCGATGATTCGGCCGGCCACCCCGAGCGAGGCGTTGTTGTACGCGAACACCTTCCCGAGCGGGGTGAGTTGCGGGACCTTCGTCATACCGGCGACGTAGTTCGCGAGTGCGTCGTCGCCCTCCCCGTAGTCCTCGAGGTAGTCGCCCTGCCAGCCGGCGGTGTGGTTCAGCAACTGGCGCACGGTCACCCGCGCGGCGACCGAAGGGTCGGCCGTCTCGAAATCGGGCAGGTACGCGCGCACAGGCCGGTCGAGGCTGACCCGCCCGCGCTCGACGAGCCGCATCAGCACGGTCGCGGTGAACGTCTTGGTGGTCGAGCCGATCCGGAAGACGGTGTCGCCGGACACCGGCTCGTTGGTGTCGACGCTGGTGACGCCGAAGCCGCGGACGTACTCGCGACCACGGTGCCAGAGACCGAGACCGACACCGGGGATCGCGTACTTCGCCATCCCGGCCTCGATCTTGTCGGCCAGCCGCCCGATCGCGACCGGTTCACGGGTCGTGGTGCCGGCTGGTGCGGGCAGAGCTGATGCAGGCAGAGAAGGGAGCGCGGCGACCGGCACGGCGGCAGCGGCGGACTTGAGCACGGTACGACGGGTGAGCGACACAGCACGTTCTCCTTGGGCGACGGGGAAATGCTTCCGTTCACGCTATTATTACCAAACTTGGTATCAATGGTGACCCGTGAAAACCCTGGAGCGACCCTGATGGACGAGCCGTCATCCACTCCGGTGTCGGACCTGCTCCTGCACCCGATCCGCTGGCGGATCGTCCAGCGCGTCCTCGGCCGCGAGGTGACCACGACCGACCTGAAGCGCGACCTCCCCGACGTCCCGAGCACCTCGTTGTACCGCCACGTCGCCGTACTGATCGACGCCGGTTTCCTCACGGTGGTCCGGGAACGGAAGGTCCGCGGTACGACGGAGCGCACGCTCAGCCTGGACCAGACCAAGGTCGGCCGGATCGACGAGCGCGAGGCGCGGGCGATGACGCCGGAGCAGCACCGCCAGGCGTTCCTGATGATGCTCACGCGCCTGGCCGCGGACTTCGACCGCGCGGTCGAGCGCGGCGATCTGGAGACCCGGCTGCCCCAACTCGGCTACAGCCAGCTCGCTCTGTACGTCGCTCCCGAGGATCTCGACGCGATCCGCGAAGGGATCAACGCTGTCATCGAGCCGCACCTGACCGAAGCCCCCGGCAAGGACCGCGTGACGCTGTCGCTGATTGCACTCCCGGACGTGTAGACGCACCCAGACGGCTAGACGTTTCCGGACGTCTGGACGGACGTCTGGACCCGACGACGGAGATGGGCGTGCTCGATCGCGGGCGGCGTGGCGGCGTAGTTGTCGGCCGGATCGAGCTCGGTGCCGGGCGGGACGATCTCGTCGATCCGGTCGAGGATGTCGCCGGTCAGCTCGAGCCCGGCGGCCGGCAGCAGGCTGTCGAGTTGTTCCTGCGTGCGTGGGCCGATGAGGACCGACGTGACCGCGGGGTGGGACCGGACGAAGGCGACGGCCAACTGGGGGAGCGTGACCCCGACCTCTGCGGCCAGCGTGGACAGCTTCGCGACCGCAGCCGCCTTGGCTTGGCCGGTGGGGCTGGACGGGTCGTAGTGGCTCGGCCGCCCGCTGGCCCGGTGGCTCGACGACAGGTCGGTCCGCCCGGACAGCCAGCCCCCGTTGAGGGGGCTGAACGTCAGTACGCCGAGGTTGTGCCGCTGCGTCACCGGGAACACCGACGCCTCCGGCCGCCGGGTCAGGATCGAGTACATCGTCTGCTCGGTCAGGAACCTGGTGGTGCCGCGACGCTCGGCGGTCCACTGCGCCTCGACGATCGTCTCGGCCGGGAACATCGACGAACCGAACGCGAGGATCTTGCCCGCCTGGACCAGCTCCGAAAGCGCCGACAGCGTCTCACCGGGATCGGTGTCGTGGTCCGGACGGTGCAACTGGTACAGGTCGAGGTGATCGGTGCCGAGCCGCCTCAGACTCGCCTCGACCGCTTGCCGGATCCAGCGGCGGGACGCGCCGCGCTGGTTCGGGTCCTCGCCGCGCGGCAGGCCGAACTTGCTCGCCAGTACGACGTTGTCGCGCCGGCCGCGGATCGCCGTACCGACGATCTCCTCGGACTCGCCGGCGGAGTAGACGTCGGCGGTGTCGATCAGGTTGATCCCGGCGTCCAGGGCGCGGTGGATGATCCGGACCGAGTCCTCGTGGTCGGGGTTGCCCATCGCGCCGAACATCATCGCGCCGAGGGCCATGTCGCTGACCGAGATACCGGTGCCGCCGAGGATTCTGCGATTCACGGGTGGTGCCTTTCTCGTGGTGGTCCTTTCATCAGAGCACCGCACGGCGTCCGGGCGTGAGCATCATCCTGGCGCCGGCTTGCGCGATCCTGTCAAAGTCGCTCCACTGGAGAGGTGGACCTGCTCGACGAGCTCAAGACGCTGATCATTCGGCATGCGGCCGGCCAGCGCGGGCACAGCGTGCACCTGATCGACGGGGTCCAGGTCAGCCGGCGCGACGAACCGACCGAGCTGACCGCGGGCATCGCCCAGCCGTCGGTCGCGATCGTTGCCTCAGGCGTCAAACTGACGCTGCTCAACGGCGTCGCCTACGAGTACGGCGTCGGCCAGTTCCTCGTCACGTCGCTGGACCTGCCCGTCGTCGGCCAGGCGCTGAAGGCGAGCCCGGACGAGCCGTTCGCGGTGGTCAGCCTGCGGCTCGACCCGGTCGAGATCGCCCCGCTGCTGCTCGACGCGCCGCCGCGACCGCCGCAGTACGCCGGTCTGGTCGTCAGCGACGCGACTCCGGACTTGCTCGATCCCGTCGTGCGGCTGTTGCGGATCGCCGACCGCCCGGACGACGTGCGGGTGCTTGCACCGGGCATCCGGCGGGAGATCCTGTGGCGGCTGCTGACGGGTGAACAGGGCGGACTGGTCCGGCAGATCGGTCTGGCCGACGGCATGCTGGCGCACATCTCCCGGGCGATCAGCTGGATCCGCCGCCACCACAACGAACCCCTTCTGGTCGCGGACCTCGCCGAGCTGGCCGGCATGAGCCCGTCGACGTTCCATCGGCACTTCCGCGCGGCGACCTCGATGACACCGATCCAGTTCCAGAAACAGATCCGTCTGCAGGAGGCGAGGGTCCTGCTCCGCACGCAGTCCCTCACCGCGGCCGAAGTCGGCTTCCAGGTCGGCTACATCAGCTCGGCCCACTTCACCCGGACCTACCATCAGGCGTTCGGCCGGACTCCGGGCGAGGATCGGACCGCCTGAGCAGCAACTGGCCCACGTCGAGATAGCCGGACGCGAAGCCGGCCTCACTGTAGGCCAGATAGAACTCCCACGTACGCCGGAAGCTCTCGTCGAACCCCTGCGCGCGGACGGCCGGCCAGTTCGCGGTGAAGTGCCGCCGCCAACGGCGCAGCGTCTCGGCATAGTCGGGACCGAACCGATGATCGGCCTGCACCGCCAGGCCGGTGTGGCGGGCCAGCGTCTCGTCGATCGCGGTCCGCGACGGGATCAGGCCACCCGGGAAGATGTACTTCTGGATCCAGCTGTACGAGTTCCGGGTCGCGAGCATTCGGTCGTGATCCATCAGAATCGCCTGCAGTGCAACGGATCCGCCGGGTGCCAGCAGCCGGTCGAGCGCGCCGAAGTATTCCGGCCAGAACTCCTCGCCGACGGCCTCGATCATCTCCACGCTGACGATCGCGTCGTACGAACCGGTGACCGCGCGATAGTCCTGCAGCCGCAGCTCGACGCGATCGCTCAGCCCGGCGTCGGCGACCCGCTCGCGCGCGAGTGTCAGCTGCTCTCTGGACAAGGTGATGCCGGTGACGTGGGCGCCACGGCGCGCGGCGGCGATCGCGAGCGTGCCCCAGCCGATACCGATCTCCAGCACCTGACTGCCTCGCCGGACCCCGGCCAGATCGAGGATGCGCTCCACCTTGCGCGTCTGGGCGTCCTCCAGGGACTGCTCGGCGCTGTCGAACATGGCTGAGCTGTACGACATTCCGCGGTCCAGGAAGGCCGCGAACAAGGCGTTACTGAGGTCGTAGTGCGCGCTGATGTTGCTGCGGGCACCATTCGGCGTGTTGCGCAGCCGCTCGGGGACGCGTTGCTCGACCAGCCGACGGAAGCGCAGCATCCAGCGCGGCACGAGCTGAGCGAGTTGTGCGGCGAACGGGGTGAGCAGCTCGCCGAGGTCCGTGCCGGCGGCGGCCGTCCAGTCGCCTGCCGTGTAGGCCTCGCCGAGACCGATCTTGGGGTTGTGCACGAGCCGCTCGAACATCGTGTCAGGCCGGGCGATCCGTAGCATCGGCGCGTCTGGGCCACCGCCCCCGCGGACGGTGCCGTCCGGGTAGACCGCACGGACCGGCACGCGGTCCAGCACCCGGTCGACGATCGTCCGGGCTACGCGACCGCGCAGGGTCTTCCGCGTCTTCCGCTTCACGACCGGCAGGCGCCGGGCCCACAGATACAAGCCGTGCAGCCGGATGAGCGCAGTGACCCGCTGTGGCATCAGTGGCATCCTTACGGCGGCCGTGAGTACCGCCCACCGGGTGGCTGGTCGCGGTACACCTTCGAAGCTCGCACCGAAGACCGTGTGGTGGCCGCGGGACAGACTGACCTGGACCCGCACCCGGCTGCGATCGAGCTCGAACCGAAGGCGGTAGTCGCCGGACACGTCGTTGAACGGCGAGACGTAGAATTTCTTCGCCGTCTGCGCGCTGCCGTCGGCGTCCGGCGTCAGCAGGTACGTGTGCCGTTCGCCGTACGTGTTGTGCACCTCCGCAACGACGTACTGGCTGTCGATGCACCAGAAGACGGTGATCGGGTCGAAGACGTGGCCGAGCACTCGGGCGTTGGACAGCATCACGATCCGGCCGTCGTACTCGATGCCCTGACTAGCCAGGTAGCGGCGTACCCCGGCCTTGATCGTCGGGCCGTCGCCGCCGAGATGGTCGCGTACGTCGAATCCGCCGAACGGCCGCAGGTACCACGGCAGGCGCGGCAGGTCGTCGAGGTCGACGAGCCATTGGTAGACCCGGTGCCGGAACGCGTGCCGGATCGGGATCGACCGGGCGTGCCGGACGAAGCCGGTGACGACCGCCGGGAGGGTGGGGAACTCACCGACTATCGTCACCAGCGCACCCCGAAGGACTCGGCCGCCGCGACGCCGGCGCGACAGCCGTCCTCGTGGAAACCCCAGCCGTGATATGCCCCCGCGAACGCGATCCGGCCGGTGTTCAGCGCTGCCAGCTTGCTTTGCGCGGCCACCGCCTTCGGGGTGTAGATCGGATGCTCGTACTCCATCCGCGCGATCACCGTCGCCGGATCGACCGCATCGGCGCCGTTCAGCGTGACCAGGTACGTCTCCTCGGTCTCGAGGCCCTGCAACCGATTCATCCAGTACGTCGTCAGCGGTGCGTCGTCGCGGACGACGTAGTTCCAGCAGGCGCGCGCGTTCTTCGTTGCGGGAAGCAACGATGCGTCGGTGTGCAGGACGGTCCGGTTCCGGCTGTACTCGAACTGGCCGAGCAGCGCCTTCTCCGCGGGCGTCGCGTCCGTGAGCAGGTCGAGCGCCTGATCGGCATGCGTCGCCAGCACGACCCGGTCGAAGTCTATTGTGTTGCCGTTAGCAACGGTCACCGTGACGCCGTCGGGATGGCGGTGTACAGCACGGACAGGAAGTCCGGTCCGGATCGCATCCAGCCGCTCGGCAAGGGCATCGACGTACTGCCGGGAGCCGCCGGTGACGGTCAGCCACTGGGGTGAGCCGCTCACCGAGAGCATCCCGTGGTGGTCGAGGAACCGGAACAGGTAACGAGCCGGGTAGCTGAGGGCCGAGCCGCCGCCGCAGGACCAGACGCACGAGACGACAGAGACGGCGTACAAGCGGATGAAGGCCGGGCTGAAACGCTCCGCCTCGAGGAACTCGCCGAAGGTCACGAGATCGTCGTCGCCGGTCCGCTCGACGTAGGCGGCGGCGCGGCGGTGAAAGCGGCGTACCTCGGTCAACAGGCGGAGGAAGTGCGGGTCCGACAGACGGCGGCTCTGGGCGAAGATGCCGGTCAGCCCGCGACCGCCGGCGAATTCCAAACCGCTGGCCGGGTCGCTGATGCTCATGCTCATCTCGGTCGGTCGCGTCAGTACGCCGAGCTCCGCGAACAGCCGGCGGAGCAGCGGATAGGTCCGGGCGTTGTGCACGATGAAGCCGGTGTCGATCGCGAGCGCGCGGCCGGCGGGGTCGGTGACTTCGTGGGTGTGGGCGTGCCCGCCCAGCCGCGGTTCGGCTTCGAACAGCGTCACGTCGTGCCCGGGGGTCAGTAGATACGCGGCGGTCAGGCCGGACACTCCGGCGCCGACCACGGCCACGGTCTCTCGCATCGGCGGTACCTCACTCTTTGTCTAACGTTTGTCTAGAGATTAGGCAGGAAGTCTCAAACTTGTCAAAGGACTGTCGAGAGTTTGTATAGTGTCCTTGTGGAGACTTCGGTGCCCGGCGGTCTGCGGATCGGTGCGTTGAGCAAGCGCGCCGGCGTCAGTGAGCACGTCCTCCGTGCCTGGGAGACCAGGTACGGGCTGCTGTCGCCGACCCGCTCGGCCGGGGGCTATCGGCTGTACTCCGAGAGCGACGTACGCCGGGTGCAGCGCATGCGGGCGTTCCTCGCCAAGGGGCTGTCCGCGGCGGAGGCGGCTCGCGCCGTGCTGTCCGAACGCTCGACCGTGGCTGCCGATCCGGTCTCCGTACGCAAGGCGGAGGCCGGCGGTGTAGCCAACCTGAGAGCGGCGCTGGACGACTTGGACGAGCGAGCGGCGCACCACGTGCTGGACGAGCTGTTCGGTGCGCTGACCATCGAGGCTGTCATCCGGGACGTGCTGATTCCTTACCTGCACGAGCTGGGTGACCGATGGGGCCGGGGACAGGTGAGCGTTGGGCAGGAGCACTTCGCCAGCAACCTGATCCGGTCCCGGCTCGCGGGCCTGGCTCCTGGGTGGGGTGGGGGCCAAGGTCCGCGGGCGCTGCTGGCCTGTCCGCCGGGTGAGCTGCACGACATCGCTCTGCTGTCCTTCGGCCTGGTACTGCGGCGGTCCGGCTGGCGGGTGATCTACCTCGGTGCGGATTCGCCGATGGCCGATGTCGAACACGCCGCCACGGTGCTCGGACCCGATCTGGTGATGCTGTCCGCGTCCGACCCAGCGCGCTTCGACTCCGTCCGTACCCAACTCGTCCAGCTGGCGCAAACCACGTCCCTTGCGCTGGCTGGACCAGGAGCCTCCACCGAGCTCGCGGCCGCCGTCGGTGCGCAGTACGTGGACTCCGACCCGGTGACCGCCGCCGAGCAATGGACGGACCGATGACCCGGGTTCTCGTGACCGGAGCCACCGGCTACATCGGCGGTCGGCTGGTGCCGGAACTGCTCGCAGCCGGGTGTGACGTCCGCGTCCTGGCGCGGCAGCCGCAGCGGCTCGACGCGCGTCCGTGGCGGAACCGGGTCGACGTGGTCGAGGGTGACGCCTCCGACCCCGCCGTGCTGACCAGGGCACTGGATTGCGTCGACGTCGCGTACTACCTGATCCACTCGATGGGCACCGGCCGGCGGTTCGAGGAGCGCGACCGGCGTACGGCGTTGGCGTTCGGCGCGGCCTGCCGCGAGTCCGGTGTCGGGCGGATCGTGTACCTGGGCGGTCTGCACCCCGACGGCGAAGAGCTGTCGCCGCATCTGGGCTCTCGCCGTGAGGTCGGAGAGATCCTACTGGCTAGCGGCGTACCGACGACGGTGCTGCAGGCGGCCGTGATCATCGGCTCCGGCTCCGCCTCGTTCGAGATGCTGCGCTACCTGACCGAGCGGCTGCCGGTGATGGTGACGCCGCGCTGGCTGGACACGCGGATCCAGCCGATCGCGGTTCGCGACGTACTGCACTATCTCGTCGGTTCCGCCCGGATGCCGATCGAGGTGAACAGGGGGTTCGACATCGGCGGACCAGACGTGCTGACGTACCGGGCGATGATGCAGCGGTACGCCGCCGTTGCGGGCCTGCGTCCTCGCCGGATCCGGACGGTGCCGTTGCTGACGCCCAGCCTGTCCAGTCACTGGGTCGGTCTGGTCACGCCGGTGCCCAGTGGCATCGCACGGCCGCTGGTGGACAGCCTGGTGCACGAAGTCGTCTGCAAGGACCACGACATCGACAAGTACGTCGAGCCGCGTCCGTCCGGCGGGATCGGGTTCGACCGCGCGGTCGCGCTTGCACTGAAGAAGGTGCACGACCTGGACGTCAGTACGTCGTGGGCGTCGGCTTCGACACTCGGTGCGCCGAGCGATCCGTTGCCGAGCGACCCGGACTGGTCAGGCGGCTCGCTGTACGTCGACGAACGCGACTGTGCGGTCGATGCGTCACCGGAGCGGCTCTGGAAGGTCATCGAGGGCATCGGGGGTCGCCGCGGCTGGTACTCGTGGCGTCTGGGCTGGTGGACCCGCGGACTGCTCGACCGGATCGTGGGTGGGCCCGGGCTGCGGCGTGGCCGATTGCACCCGGACACCTTGTCGGTCGGCGATCCGCTGGACTGGTGGCGGGTCGAGACGCTCGAGCGCGGCCGGTTGCTGCGGCTGCGCGCCGAGATGCGGTTGCCGGGGGAGGCCTGGCTCGAGCTGCGGGCCGGGACCGACGAGCACGGGCGCACGCTGTTCCGGCAGCGCGCGCTGTTCCATCCCCGGGGTCTGCCCGGGGAGCTGTACTGGGCGGCCATCCGGCCGTTCCACGACATCGTCTTCGGCGGCATGCAGCGCAACATCGCGCACGCCGCCGAACGAGCCGAGGAGGCCCGATGATCGTCATCGAACGTGAAGTGGTCGTCGCGGCCACTCCGGAGAGGGTCTTCGACTACCTCGCCGACTTCCGCAGTACGGAGGAATGGGATCCCGGCACGGTCCGGACCGTGCTGCTGCAGGGCGACGGCGGCATCGGTACGACGTACCGCAACACCTCGCGCTTCGCCGGCCGGGAGACCGAGCTGATCTACGAGGTCGTGGAGCGCATCCGGCCGGACCGCATCGTCCTGCGGGGTGAGAACCGCGCAGTCGTTGCCCACGACACCATGTCGTTCCGCACCGAGGCGCACATCACCCAGGTCACCTATCGCGCCGAGTTCCGGCTCAAAGGCCTGGCCCGCTTGGCGGAACCCTTCTTCCGCAGGCCGTTCGACCGGCTCGGCGAGGAAGCCGAGCAGGGTCTGCGCGACGCTCTGGGGAAGTTGGCGGCATGAGCGTCCTGGATACGCTCCTGGACCGGACGGTCATCCCTGGCTACAGCAAGCTGGGCTACCGGCTCCGCAGGCGCAACTGGCCCGACAACGACCCCGCACGCGACGCCCTGCAAGGCAAGACCGTCGTGGTCACCGGTGCGCGCAGCGGGCTCGGCAAAGCCACCGCATCCGGACTCGCTGGGCTGGGCGCCACCGTCCGCCTCGTGGTCCGCGACGCCGGCAAGGCGGCCGGCGCAGTCGCCGAGCTGCGCGGTGAGGTTCCTGACGCCAGGTTTGTGGTCGACGAGTGCGACATCTCCGATCTGGACGCCGTACGCCGCTATGCGGGCGGACTGAGCGAGCCGATCCACGCGCTGATCCACAATGCGGGCGTCATGCCGCCGAAGCGCACCGAATCACCCCAGGGCCACGAGTTGACGCTGGCCACCCACGTGCTCGGCCCGCTACTGCTGACAGAGCTCTTGAAACCCCTGCTGGTGAACGGCCGCGTCATCTTCGTCGCGTCCGGAGGCATGTACACGCAGCAGCTGCCCGCCGACGATCCGGAGTACCGCCACGGCACCTACCGTGGTGCGACCGCCTATGCGCGCTCCAAACGCATCCAGGTAGCCCTGACCCCACTGCTGGCCACCGAGCTGGCCCCCACCTTCGTAGCCACCATGCACCCCGGCTGGTCCGAAACCCCAGGCCTGACAGACTCCCTCCCAGGCTTCACCCGCCTGACAAAGCACCTGCTACGAACACCAGCCGAAGGCGCCGACACCACCATCTGGCTCGCAGCCACCGAACCAAAACCCCCCACAGGCCAGTTCTGGCACGACCGCGAACCCCGCCCCACCCACTACCTCACCCGAACCCAGGAACCCGAAGCCGACCGCCGCAAGATCTGGGCCCACTGCCGAGCAGCCGCAGGCCTCCAGCCACAAGCCGGGTGACCACCACGCCGCAGGCGCCAGAAAGGGCGCAGACGCTACACATACGGGGGGGTCCGGGGGGCGAAGCCCCTCCGGCCGGGGTGTGGGGGCTTGGCCCCCACAAACACAACGACCGATCCACGTTCGCGCTCTCCGCGAACACAGATCGGCCAGATCGGTCGCGCCCCCGGCAGGATTCGAACCTGCGCACCCGCCTCCGGAGGGCGGTGCTCTATCCCCTGAGCTACGGGGGCTCAGGAACGTGCAGAACAGTAGCAGGAAGTTCACCCAAATCCCGAATCAGGGCAGCCGTGTCCGGGGGCGAGCCGATCGTCGTACGGGGGAGCCCTGAGCGGACCCTGGAAGCGTGGTGCGGCGGGATCAGATCGGGCACAGGCACCGTCATAGTGGTTGTAGGCCCAACAGCGCACAGGGAATGGAAAGGAAGGGTACTCATGGCTAGCTCTCTGGTCCGCCCGTCAAATGATCGCTGGATCGGCGGTGTCTGCTCCGGACTCGCTCGCCGGTTCGGTATCTCGTCCAACACGATGCGCCTGATCTTCGTGGTCAGCTGCCTCCTGCCCGGCCCGCAGTTCCTGATCTACATCGTCCTGTGGGTGCTGATGCCCTCGGAGCGCTGACCCTCCGGCAACCTGAGCCGCGCCGCATGGCAACCTGCTCTGCATGGGAGCAGGCAGCTGGCGGACGGCCGTAACGGCAGCTGTCCTGCTGCTCACGAGCAGCGTGGTGGGCGGCTGCCAGGTCGGTCCCGCGCCGCCGGCCGCCGCCGTACTGCGGACCGGCGCGCCGCCCTGGGACGCCCCGCGGGACGCGGTCTCGTACATCGACAAGGCAGGCTTCGAACGCCTCCCGCTCGACTTCTCCGGCCCCTCGCCGTACACCGTGCACATCGCCGTCAGCGTGGACGGCAAACCGGTCCAGGTCCCGGCCGGCATCGGCATCGACAAGCTCCGCGCCGAGCAGGCCGCCGTACACACCCACAGCACCGACGGCCTGGTCTGGGTCGAGGCCAAAACGACCTCCGACCACCCCACCCTCGCCCAGTTCTTCACCCTCTGGGGCATCAAGTACGACGCCAACTGCCTGGCGGATGCCTGCGCCGGCCTGAAGGTCGCGGTGAACGGTGAACCCGCCGCATGGGACACCCCGCTGGTCCGTAACGGCCACATCACGGTGAGCGCGCGGCGCTGATCGCGTACCGGGCTGTGGATAGCGAGTCAAGGGTTTGGGTGCAGGCCCATTAGGCTGAGGCGGTGACTCCGGAACAGCTCGCTGAGAAGATCCTGCAGGCCCTGGCCGCGCTCGCCGACGACGGCGCCATCACCGTCGAGGGCGGGCTGCCGCGCGAGCTGAAGGTCGAGCGCCCCAAGAACCCCGAGCACGGGGACTACGCCACCAACGTCGCGATGCAGCTCGGCAAGCGTGCCGGGATGAATCCGCGGCAGTTCGCCGAGCTGCTCGCCGCCCGGCTCCGCGACGACGAGGCGATCACCGCGGTGGACATCGCCGGACCGGGATTCATCAACCTCCGGGTCGCCGCGGACGCCCAGGGCAAGGTCGCGCAGGCGATCCTCGACGCCGGCCCGACGTACGGGACGAGCGACAGCCTCCATGGCCGCACGATCAACGTGGAGTTCATCTCGGCCAACCCGACCGGCCCGCTGCACCTCGGCCACACCCGCTGGGCGGCCGTCGGTGACGCGCTCGCCCGGGTGCTGTCCGCCGCGGGCGCGAGCGTGACCCGCGAGTTTTACATCAACGACCGCGGCAACCAGATGGACAAGTTCGGCGCCAGCCTGCAGGCGGCCGCGCACGGGCAGCCGATCCCGGAGGACGGCTACCACGGGGAGTACATCCTCGACCTGGCCAAGCAGATCGTCGCCGAGGTGCCCGGCATCACCGAACTGCCGGACGACGAGCAGCTGATCGCCTTCCGCGAGGCGGGGTACGAGCGCCAGCTCAAGGAGCAGCAGTCCCAGCTCGAGCACTTCCGGACCAAGTTCGACGTGTGGTTCTCCGAGCGCAGCCTGCACGAGCAGGACGGTGTCGGCCACGCGATCCAGAAGCTCCGCGAGCAAGGCCATCTGTACGACGCGGACGACGCGCTGTGGATGCGAACCACGGATTTCAGCGACGACAAGGACCGCGTGCTGATCCGCTCGAACGGCGAGCCGACGTACTTCGCCTCCGACGCGGCGTACTACGTGAACAAGCGCGAGCGCGGGTTCGAGACCTGCGTCTACATGCTCGGCGCGGACCACCACGGGTACGTGAACCGGCTGAAGGCGATCGCGGCCTGCGCCGGCGACGACCCCGAGCACAACATCGAGATCCTGATCGGCCAGCTGGTGAAGATCCTCAAGGGCGGCGAGGAGATGAAGCTGTCCAAGCGGGCCGGCACGATCGTCACGCTCGCCGAGCTGGTCGAGGAGGGCGGCGTCGACGCCCTGCGGTACACACTCTGCCGCTATCCGACCGACTCGCCGCTGACCCTGGACATCGAGGAGATGACCCGCCAGGCCAGCGAGAACCCGGTGTACTACGTGCAGTACGCGCACGCCCGGCTCGCCTCGATCCTGCGCAACGCGGACGAGCTCGGCATCAAGCTGGACGAGTTCGACCCGGGCCTGCTCAGCCACGAGCGCGAGGGCGACCTGCTCCGCGCGCTGGCCGAGTTCCCGCGCGTTGTCGCGACCGCCGCCGAGCTGCGCGAACCGCACCGGATCGCGCGGTATCTGGAGGACACGGCGTCGGCGTTCCACAAGTTCTACGACAGCTGCCGCGTGCTGCCGCGCGGCGACGAGGAGGTGGAGCCGGTGCACAAGGCTCGCCTGACCCTGGTCTCCGCGACCCGGACCGTGTTCGCCAACGGGCTCGACCTGCTCGGCGTCTCCGCACCGGAGCGGATGTGAGGGCGCACGAGGCGGGCGCGCTGCACGCCGACATCGGCCACCGGGCTCCGCCTTGGCTGCGCGCGCCGCGGGACCCCAACGACCTGGTCACCTCGCTGTGGTCGATGTCGGCCAAGAAGACGGCCGAGGGCTCGCTGGTCGTCGGCGGCGTCCACGTCCGCGACCTGGTCGCCGAGCACGGCAGCCCGGCCTTCGTCCTGGACGAGGACGACTTCCGGGCCCGCGCCCGTGCCTTCAAGACCGCGTTCAAGGACTTCGACGTCTACTACGCCGGCAAGGCGTTCCTGTGTACGACGATCGTCCGCTGGGTGATGGAAGAGGGCTTGAACCTCGACATCTGCAGCGGGGGAGAGCTCGCCGTTGCGCTCCGGGCCGGTGCCGACCCGAAGCGGCTGGGGTTCCACGGCAACAACAAGTCCGAGTCCGAGCTGGCTCGCGCGCTCGACGCCGGCGTCGGGCGGATCATCGTCGACTCGCAGTACGAGATCTCCCGGCTGATCGAGCTGGCGGGGGAGCGCAACGTCGTCGCGCCGGTGATGATCCGGGTGACGGCGGGCGTCGAGGCGCACACCCACGAGTACATCGCGACCGCGCACGAGGACCAGAAGTTCGGCTTCTCGATCACGTCCGGCGCGGCCTTCGAAGCCGTTGCCCGGGTCAACGAAGCGCCGGAGCTCGAGCTGCTCGGCCTGCACTCGCACATCGGTTCGCAGATCTTCGACTCGTCGGGGTTCGAGGTGGCCGCGAAGCGCGTGATCGCCTTGCACGCAAGGGTTTCCGACGAGCTCGGGGTGGACATGCCGGAGCTCGACCTCGGCGGCGGGTTCGGGATCGCGTACACGACGCAGGACGACCCGTCCGACCCGGCGCAGCTCGCGACCGAGATGGGCAAGATCGTCGAGCACGAGTGCCGCGCCTTCGAGGTCGACGTGCCCAAGGTGTCGATCGAGCCGGGCCGCGCGATCGTCGGTCCGGCGATGTGCACGGTGTACTCCGTCGGCACGGTCAAGGAGGTCGAGCTCGACGCCGGCGCCATGCGGACGTATGTGTCCGTCGACGGCGGGATGAGCGACAACATCCGCGCCGCGCTGTACGACGCCGACTACTCCTGCACGCTGGCCAACCGGTACTCCGACACCGAGCCGACGCTCGCCCGCGTGGTCGGGAAGCACTGCGAGGCCGGGGACATCGTCGTGAAGGACGAGTTCCTGCCGGCCGACGTCCAGCCCGGTGACCTGATCGCGGTTCCGGGGACCGGCGCGTACTGCCGCTCGATGGCGAGCAACTACAACCACGTGCCGCGGCCGCCGGTGATCGCGGTGAAGGACGGCCGAACGCGGGTCGTCGTACGCCGTGAGACCGAAGACGACCTGCTTCGCCTTGATATGGGGACCGCCGAATGATCGACACCGCCAACGACAAGAAACCTCTCAAGGTGGGCCTGCTCGGTTGCGGAGTGGTCGGCACCGAGGTGGTGCGGATCCTGACCGAGCAGGCGGACCATCTCGCGGCCCGCGTCGGCGCCCGCCTGGAGATCGCGGGCATCGCCGTACGCCGTCCCGGCCGCGCCCGGGACATCGCGGTCGACCCGGCGCTGATCACGACCGACGCCCAGGCGCTCGTGTCGCGCGGCGACCTGGATCTGGTGATCGAGGTGATCGGCGGCCTCGAGCCCGCCCGCAGCCTGATCCTGACCGCGCTCGAGCACGGCGCCTCCGTCGTCACGGCGAACAAGGCGCTGCTCGCGGAGGACGGCCCGACGCTGTTCGCGGCCGCGGAGAAGTACCAGCGCGACCTGTACTTCGAGGCTGCCGTCGCCGGCGCGATCCCGATCCTGCGGCCGCTGCGCGAGTCGCTCGCCGGTGACGACGTGATCCGGGTGATGGGCATCGTCAACGGCACCACGAACTACATCCTCGACAAGATGGACACCACCGGCGCCGGCTTCGACGAGGCGCTCGAGGAGGCCCAGGCACTCGGGTACGCCGAGGCCGACCCGACCGCGGACATCGAGGGATTCGACGCCGCCGCGAAGGCAGCGCTGCTGGCCAGCCTGGCGTTCCACACCCGCGTCTCGATCGCCGACGTACACCGCGAGGGCATCACCGAGGTGAGCGCGACCGACATCGCGTCGGCCCGCGAGATGGGCTGCGTGGTCAAGTCGCTGGCGATCTGCGAGCTCGACGAGACGACCGATTCGGTCAGCGCCCGGGTGTATCCGGCGATGATCCCGCTCACGCATCCGCTGGCCAGTGTCCGGGACGCCTACAACGCGGTTTTCGTGGAAAGCAAAGCAGCCGGGCGGCTGATGTTCTATGGTCGTGGTGCCGGCGGCGCCCCGACGGCCAGTGCAGTCCTCGGGGATCTGGTGTCCGCCGCGCGCAACCGGCTCAAGGGCGTGCCGGGTGTCGGCGAGTCGTCGTACACCCAGCGGTCCGTGCGGCCGATGGGCGACGCGATGACCCGCTACCACGTGTCGCTGGATGTGGCCGACAAGGCCGGCGTGCTGGCGGCGGTGGCCCAGGCCTTCGCCGAGCACGACGTGTCGATCCAGACCGTCCGCCAGGAAGGCCGGGGCAGTGACGCGGAGCTGGTGGTGGTCACTCACACCGCGACCGACGCCGCGTTGTCCGCGACCGTGGACGCCTTGCGCGACATGGACATCGTTCGGGAAGTCAGCAGTGTGATGCGGGTGGAAGGCGAGTAGATCTATGGCTCACCAGTGGCAGGGCGTGATCGAGGAGTACCGGGACCGGCTTCCAGTGTCGGCGGACACGCCGGTGGTCACGCTCGGCGAGGGCGGTACGCCGCTGGTGGCCGCGCAGTGGCTCAGCGAGCAGACCGGCTGCGAGGTCTGGCTGAAGGTCGAGGGCAACAACCCGACCGGCTCGTTCAAGGACCGCGGGATGACCGTGGCGATCTCGCTTGCCGCGCAGGCCGGCGACAAGGCGGTCGTCTGCGCGTCGACCGGCAACACCTCGGCCTCGGCCGCGGCGTACGCCGTGCGCGCCGGGATGGTCCCGCTGGTGCTGATCCCGGCCGGACGGATCGCGAAGGGCAAGCTCGCGCAGGCGGTCGTGCACGGCGCCAAGCTCGTGCAGATCGACGGCGGCTTCGACGACTGCCTGCGGATCGTCCGTGAACTGGGCAAGCACTACCCGGTCGCTCTGGTGAACTCGGTCAACCCGGTCCGCCTGGAAGGGCAGAAGACCGCGGCGTTCGAGGTGTGCGATGCGCTCGGCGACGCCCCTGATCTGCACCTGCTCCCGGTCGGCAACGCGGGCAATATCGCGGCCTACTGGAAGGGATACCAGGAGTACGCGAAGGACAAGCTCGCCACCCGGACCCCGCAGATGTGGGGGTTCCAGGCCGAGGGCGCGGCGCCGATCGTGCGCGGCGCGATCGTCGAGAAGCCCGAGACCGCGGCCACCGCGATCCGGGTCGGCAACCCGGCCTCCTGGACTTTGGCCGAGGCTGCCCGCGACGAGTCGGGCGGCCGGATCGAGATGATCACCGACCAGATGATCCTGGACGCGCAGCGTGAGCTCGCCGCTCGTGAGGGTGTGTTCGTGGAGCCGGCTTCGGCCGCTGGGGTCGCCGGTCTGTTGCACGCCAAGGCGCAGGGGTGGCTGCCGGGTGGCTCGACCGTGGCTATCACCGTCACAGGCCATGGCCTGAAGGACATCGACACGGCGCTCGACCACGTCAGCATGGACGAGTCGCCGGTGACCGCGGCCGACACCGACGCGGTCGCCCGCGTCGCCGGCCTGGCATGAGCGCGGCCGTGCCACCCTCGACCGCCGAGCAGTCCAGCGCCTCGGCCACCGAGCAGCGCCGGCCGTGCGACCAGGTGCGGGTGCGGGTTCCGGCGACGAGCGCGAACCTCGGCCCGGGATTCGACGCGTTCGGCCTCGCGCTGACGTTGTACGACGACCTGGTCGTGACGCCCGGCGGGTCCGGCGTGACCGTCCAGGTGAGCGGCTGCGGCGAAGGCGAAGTACCGCTGGACGAGTCGCATCTCGTGGTGCGGTCGATCCGGTCCGGGCTCGAGGCGCTCGGTGCGGCGGTGCCCGGGTTCACGTTGCGCTGTGAGAACCGCATCCCGCACGGTCGCGGGCTCGGTTCGTCGTCCGCGGCGATCGTCGGTGGCCTTGCGGCGGCGTACGCATTGGCTGGCGAGCCGGTCGATCGCGAGCGTCTCGTCGTACTGGCGAACGAGCTCGAAGGGCATCCGGACAACGTCGCGGCTGCAGCCCTCGGTGGGTTCACGATCGCTTGGACGGAAGGCGCAGAGACAGCAGAGCCAACTGAGGGGCGTGGCCGCGCGGTTCGTTTGGAACCGGCGGACGGATTGGCTGCGGTTGCTTATGTACCTGACAATCGCGTGCTGACCAAAGAGGCGCGCGGACTGCTGCCGGGCGTTGTTTCCCACACCGACGCGGCGGCGAACGCGGGCAAGGCCGCATTGCTCGTCGCGGCGATGACCGGTCGGCCGGAATTGCTGCTGACCGCGACCGAGGACCGGCTGCACCAGGAGTACCGCGAGCCGGCGATGCCCGAGAGCCTCGCGCTGGTGCACAAACTGCGCGGCAGCGGGCTGGCCGCGATCGTCAGCGGAGCCGGCCCGACGGTCGCCGTACTGGGCGTCCAGGACGGTAAAGGCCCAGGTCACGGCAATCTTTTCGGCGCTACGCCGGAGCCGCCGGACGGCTGGACGAAGTACGAGCTGGAGATCGATCCAGTCGGCGTACAGGTCTGGTCCATGGAAGCCGGTTGAGCCGGGGAATCCTGAGCCGCTGACACGCGTTGTACCGACCGAGTCAACCGGACGACCCGTAGTGGTGCTAGTCTCGACTCACCCGATCCCCTCCAGGTGATCGGTGAACTCTCGTCACGATCCGGGCTGTGCTCCCGGCACCCTGTGTTGTGTGGCGACCCTCCTGTGGATGTGACCTTGCGCCGCCTGCGTCGGAGAAGTCCGGGGGGACTCAGATCGAGCGAGAGCCTCTTGTACCCCGCGTGCCCGTTGTGCGGTCGTGGGTGGAATGAAACTGGTCGATGAGCCGTGCAGGCCTTCGACGATCCGTGTGGGAAGGACCTCACGTGACAGAAACTGTTGAAGCCTCCAGCGCAGGAGACGCCGCGGCTACCACCGCGCCGCGTCGCCGCAAAGCTGGTGGCGGCCTCGAGGGCATGCTGCTCCCCGAGCTCAAGCAGCTCGCCGGGACGCTCGGCATCAAGGGCACCGGCGCACTGCGCAAGGGCCAGCTGATCGAGGCGATCAAGGCCGCTCAGGCCGGTGGTTCCACCGCCGGCGGCGGCTCGACCGGTGGCTCCCGGGCGAAGGCGACGCAGCCGACGCTGGACGAGGCCGCCGACTCAGCGTCCTCAGCGCCCGCGGCAAAGACCGCTGAGGCGCCGGCCAAGCGCGAGGGTGGCAGCCGCCGGACCCGCGCCGCGGCCCAGAAAGAGACGCCGCAAGACACTCCGAAGGACGAATCGGCGCAGAACGGCGCCGCTCCCGAGGTGACCGCTCCGGCCGCCGCGACCGTCACCTCCTCGGCTCCGGCCGAGGCGCCGGCCGCCGCCCACGCCGGGACCGCCGCTCAGAACGGCGCCGCCGAGCGGGTCGAGACCCGTGGCGACGAGCGCGCCGACGACCGCGGCGACAACCAGAGCCGCAACCGCGCCCGGGACGGCCGGGACGGCCGGGACGGCAGCCAGAACAGGGACCGCAACCGCGACGCCCAGAACCGGGACACCAACCGGGACGGACAGCGCGACAGCCAGCGTGAGACGCAGCGCGACGGTCAGCGGGACGGCCAGGTCAACCGGGACGGCAATCGGGACGGCGGCCGCGACGGCAACCGGGACCGGAACCGCGACACGAACCGCGACGGTCAGCGTGACGGTCAGCGTGACGGTCAGCGTGACGGTCAGCGTGATGGCCAGGGCGACAACCAGCGGAACCGCCAGGACGACCGCGGCGAGGAAGGCGACGGACGTCGTCGTCGCCGCCGCGGACGTGACCGGGACCGCAACCGCGACGGCCAGCCGGGCAACCGCGACGGTGGCCGGGACGGGCGTGACGGCGGCCGCGACAGCAACCGCAACCGTGGTCGCGGCGAGCGGTTCGACGCCGAGCCGACGATCAGCGAGGACGACATCCTCGTCCCGGCCGCCGGCATCCTCGACGTACTCGACAACTACGCGTTCGTCCGGACCAGCGGCTACCTGCCCGGCCCGAACGACGTGTACGTCGCACTCTCGATGGTCAAGCGCTACGGCCTGCGCAAGGGCGACGCGATCACCGGTGCGGTGAAGCAGCCGCAGGAGGGCGAGCGCAAGGAGAAGTTCAACCCGCTGGTCCGGATCGACACCGTCAACGGCGCCGACCCGGAGATCGCCAAGCAGCGGCAGGACTTCAACAAGCTCACCCCGCTGTACGCGACCGAGCGGCTCCGGCTGGAGACCGAGCCGGGGATCCTGACCACCCGGATCGTCGACATCGTCAGCCCGATCGGCAAGGGCCAGCGCGGCCTGATCGTCTCGCCGCCGAAGGCCGGTAAGACGATGGTGCTGCAGGCGCTTGCGAACGCGATCACCACGAACAACCCCGAAGTGCACCTGATGGTCGTGCTGGTGGACGAGCGGCCCGAAGAGGTCACCGACATGCAGCGCACGGTCAAGGGCGAGGTCATCGCCTCGACGTTCGACCGGCCGGCCGACGACCACACCACGGTCGCGGAGCTGGCGATCGAGCGGGCGAAGCGGCTGGTCGAGCTCGGCCACGACGTCGTCGTACTGCTCGACTCGATCACCCGGCTCGGCCGTGCGTACAACATCGCGGCGCCTGCCAGCGGCCGGATCCTGTCCGGCGGTGTGGACTCGTCCGCGCTGTACCCGCCGAAGCGGTTCTTCGGTGCGGCCCGCAACATCGAGGACGGCGGCTCGCTGACCATCCTCGCGACCGCGCTGATCGAGACCGGCTCGAAGATGGACGAGGTGATCTTCGAGGAGTTCAAGGGCACCGGCAACATGGAGCTCCGGCTGCGCCGCGAGTTCGCCGACCGGCGGATCTTCCCGGCCATCGACGTCGTCGCCTCCGGCACCCGCCGCGAGGAGCTGCTGATGTCGAAGGACGAGACCCAGGTCGTGTGGAAGCTGCGCCGGGTGCTGTCGGCACTCGACGGTCAGGCGGCGCTGGAACTGCTGATCGGCAAGCTCAAGGAGAGCAAGTCGAACATCGAGTTCCTGCTCCAGGTCAACAAGACCACGCCGTCGACCGGCGCCGGCCACAGCACCACCAACGGCGACTGACCCGACTGCTCGCGGCGACTCTCGGCTGGCTGAGGATGTTCTCAGCCAGCTGAGAGAAGCTGAGAAAAGCTGTTCCCGGGGTTCATCTCGACCTCATCGAAGGTTTCTCCCCGGAGGAATGCTCCAACCCGTCAAGTAGTCACAGACTTCGGCGGGAGTTGGAATGCGCACACACTGGCGATTCACGGCGGTGGTCGGAATCGCGCTGGTCGCGGCCACCGGCGTCGCGGCGGCGAAGGTGCTGCCCGAGCGGCACGCAGGCCCGGCGCCGGACGGTTCGGCGGTCACGACGTACGGCTGGCGGGTCACTCCGGCCGGCGACCAGACCAAGCTCGGTGAGAAGCCGTTCGGTGCGGTGCTCAGCCCCGACGGCAAGTACCTCGCGGTCAGCAACGACGGCACCCGGACGCAGAGCCTCTCGCTGGTCGAGGCCGCGACCGGCAAGGTGCTCCAGACCCTGCCGTACACGAGTCCGGAGGCGCTGTTCATCGGCCTCGCCTGGAGCCCGGACGGCACGAAGCTGTACGCCGCCGCGGGTGGCAACGACAAGATCCGGGTCTACACGCTGGCCGACGGCCTGCTGACCGAGACCAGCCCGATCACGATGCCCAAGGGCTCGTTCCCGGCCGGCCTCACGACCAGCGCGGACGGCTCCAAGCTCTACGTGGCCGACAACGGCAGCGGTGGTCTGGCAGCGGTCGACACCGCGACGGGCAAGGTGTTCGGTACGGTCGCGACCGGCGCGAACCCGTTCACGGTCGGCCTGACCGGCGACGGCGCGACGGCGTACGTGTCGAACTGGGGGACGAACACGGTCTCGGCCGTCGACACCGCGACGCTGAAGGTCCGCGCGACGCTGACCGTCGGCAGCCACCCGACCGCGATCGTCCGCAACCCGGCCACCGGTGAAATGCTGATCGCGGTCACCGACGCCGACAAGGTCATCGGCGTCAACCCGGCCACGGACGCGATCACGCGGACGATCGACCTGGCGCCGTACCGGCACGCTCCGGTCGGCTCGAGCCCGCAGGGTCTGGCGATCGACGGGAAGACGTTGTACGTCGCGAACGCCGGCAACAACGACGTCGCGGTCGTGAACCTCGCGAACAACCACGTCACCGGGCTGATCCCGACCGGCTGGTACCCGACCACGGTCACCGTCACCAAGGACAAGCACCGGCTGCTGGTCACGAACGCGAAGGGACTCGGCGCCGGCCCGAACCCGGGCGGTCCGCAACCGACGAACCCGGTCGTCGACTATTCGCAGTACGTCGGCTCGATGATCATGGGCACGCTGTCCGACATCGCCGTACCTCGCGCGGCCGAGCTGGCGCGCTACACCAAGCAGGTCCGGCAGAACGACGGGTTCGACACGGCGATGCACCCGAACGGCCCGGCGAACGTCGTACCGGCGCGGCCGGGCGACCCGAGCCCTATCAAGCACGTGATCTACGTGGTGAAGGAGAACCGGACCTACGACCAGGTGTTCGGCTCGCTCGGCAAGGGCGACAGCGATCCGGCGCTGAACCTGTTCGGCGACGAGTCCGCGCCGAACCACCGGCAGCTGGCCCGGCAGTTCGTCACGCTGGACAACTTCTACGCCGACGGCGCGGTCTCGTCCGACGGCTGGGAGTGGGCCACCGGGTCGGAGTCCAACGCGTACAACGAGCACCTCTGGCCGGTCGCGTACAGCAGCCGCGGACGCA
Source organism: Kribbella sp. NPDC049584 (assembly GCF_040675555.1). NCBI lineage: Bacteria > Bacillati > Actinomycetota > Actinomycetes > Propionibacteriales > Kribbellaceae > Kribbella > Kribbella sp. NPDC049584. Next base: position 239,107 of record NZ_JBFAPF010000010.1, on the reverse strand, counting down.
GCGACGACGTGTACACCAACCAGGCAACGGATCCGGGCAAGCTGACCGGCGACTCGCGGATCTGGGACCGGCTCGACGACGCGGGCATCTCGTACCGCAACTCCGGCATGTGGGCCGGCGGTCCGCTGCCGGCCAAGGTGTTCGCGACCGAGCCGCGGCTGGCCGCCCACACCGACCCGAACTACGCGGCGCAGAACGGTGACATCAAGGACATCACCCGGGCCGACGAGTGGATCCAGCAGTACCAGGCGGCCTCGGCGGCAGGGACCGTGCCGACCATGCAGTTCATCCGGCTGGCCAACGACCACACGTTCGGTACGTCGGTCGGCAAGCCGACGCCGAAGGCCGCGGTGGCCGACAACGACCTGGCGCTCGGGCGGATCGTCGAGGCGGTGTCGCACAGCAAGGAGTGGAAGGACACCGCGATCTTCGTCACCGAGGACGACGCGCAGAACGGGCCCGACCACGTCGACGCGCACCGGACCGTCGCGCTGGTGATCAGCCCGTACACGCAGACCGGCGAGGTCGACTCGACCATGTACAGCACGGTGGCGATGATGCGGACGATGGAGCTGATCGCCGGGATCGGGCCGCTGACCCAGTTCGACGCCGCGGCGACCCCGATGACGGCGAGCTTCACCGCCAAGCCGGACTTCACGCCGTACGACGCCCGGACGCCGGCGCAGTCGCTCGACGAGAAGAACACCGCGGCCGCACCGCTGGCGGCGGAGTCGTCGAAGATGAACTTCAGCGGCGCCGACCTGGCGCCCGAGCAGCAGCTGAACGAGGCGATCTGGAAGAGCGTCAAGGGCGCGGACAGCCCGATGCCGGCGCCGCGGGGCGTCCCGGCGAGCGGGACCGAGGCGGCCGAGGACGGTGGGCGCTGACCCGGATTTCCGCCGGATCGGCGGGTCGTGGCACACTAGATGGTCGGTTCCGGTTCACGTTCACACCGTGTGGACGACCCGGGACACCTGATTCCTAGGAGACCTGTTGTGAAGGCTGATATCCACCCGACGTACGTCGAGACCACGGTGACCTGCACCTGTGGCGCCACGTTCACCACGCGCTCGACCGCGGAGAACGGCGTGATCCACGCCGATGTGTGCTCGCAGTGCCACCCCTTCTACACCGGCAAGCAGAAGATTCTCGACACCGGTGGCCGGGTCGCCCGCTTCGAGAAGCGGTACGCCAAGAAGTAGCGGCGAAAGCTCTGGGCGAGGTGTGCCTGCGGAAAAGCGCAGGCCACCTCGCTTTCGCGTGTTGTGCGGCTGCGCTCCGCTTGCTGCGAGCGGGGGCTTCGCCATCCGCACCCGCGTGTGCGGGGCTAGCGTTGGTTCGTATCTGAAGGGAGGAGTGCGGCATGTTCGAAGCAGTTGAGACGCTGAAGGCGGAGTACGCCGAGCTGGAGCGGCAGATGGCTGAGCCGGAGCTGCACTCCGACCAGGCCAACGCCCGCCGGGTCGGCAAGCGGTACGCCGCGCTGGCGCCGGTGGTTCGCACGTACGACGAGTGGCAGCAGACGGGCGATGACATCGAGGCCGCGCGGGAGCTCGCCTCGGAGGACCCGGCGTTCGCCGAGGAGGCGACGCGGCTGACCGCACGCCGCGAGGAGCTGGCCGAGCGCCTGCAGACGCTGCTCGTGCCGCGGGACCCCAACGACGACAAGGACGCGATCCTCGAGATCAAGGCGGGCGAGGGCGGCGACGAGTCGGCGCTGTTCGCCGGCGACCTGTTGAAGATGTACCTGAAGTACGCCGAGTCGCAGAACTGGAAGACCGAGGTGCTCGACTCGGCCGAGTCCGACCTGGGCGGGTACAAGTCGATCACGGTCGCGGTGAAGGCGAAAGGTACGCCGGAGCCGGGCGATGCGCCGTACGCGAAGCTGAAGTTCGAGGGTGGCGTGCACCGGGTGCAGCGGGTGCCGGTGACCGAGTCGCAGGGGCGGATCCACACGTCGGCGGCCGGGGTGCTGGTGCTGCCGGAGGCCGAGGACGTCGACGTCGAGATCGACCCGAACGACCTGCGGATCGATGTCTTCCGGTCGTCGGGCCCGGGTGGGCAGAGCGTCAACACGACGGACTCCGCCGTACGCATCACGCACCTGCCGACGGGCATCGTCGTGTCGATGCAGAACGAGAAGTCCCAGCTGCAGAACCGCGAGCAGGCGATGCGCGTACTGCGTGCGCGGTTGCTGGCCGCTGCACAGGAGGCCGCCGACCAGGAGGCCTCCGACGCCCGCCGCTCGCAGATCCGCACCGTCGACCGGTCGGAGCGCGTCCGCACCTACAACTTCCCCGAGAACCGCTTCTCCGACCACCGGGTCGGCTACAAGGCACACAACCTCGACCAGGTCCTCGGCGGCGAGCTCGAGCCAGTCATCACAGCTCTGACCGAAGCCGACCTCAACGCCCGCCTCGAGGCCGTCGAATCCCAGTGAACGAAAAAGAAACCCGCCCCCTCGCTCCGCTCGGGGGCGGGGGAGTAGATGAGAGCCCGCCGCGGTCTGAGGGTGGGAGCGAGGGCTTGGTCCGGCCGGAGGCTGGCGGAGAGGCCTTGGGTCGGGCTGGGGGTGCGCGCGAGGGCATAGTCCGGCCGGAGGCTGGCGGAGAGGCCTCGGCGCGGGCCGGGGGTCGGGATGCCGGGGGAGTTCGGGGGTTGGTTGCTGGGGCGGCTGGGCGGTTGGCTGCTGCGGGGGTTGGTTCGGCTGAGTATGACGCGGCGGAGTTGCTTGCGTTTGTTACTGGGTCGAGTCGGATGCGGCTGGCTGAGCCGAGTGAGGAGCAGCGGCGGATTTATGGCGAGTTGATCGACCGGCGGGCGGCTCGGGAGCCGTTGCAGCATCTGACTGGTACGGCGGGGTTTCGGTATCGGGAGCTGGTTGTCGGGCCCGGGGTGTTCGTGCCGCGGCCGGAGACCGAGGTGATGGTCGGCTGGATTCTCGAGCGGATCGCCGGCGTGAAGAACCCGCTGGTGGTCGACCTCTGCTCCGGGTCGGGCGCGATCGCCGGCGCGGTGGCGACCGAGCGCCCGGACAGCGTCGTACACGCCGTCGAGCTGTCACCCGAGGCATGCGTCTGGGCCCGGCGGAACCTCGACGGCACCGGCGCGATCCTGCACGAGGGCGACATCGACGGTTGCCTGCCGGAGCTCGACGGTCAGGTGGATGCGGTGATCTCCAACCCGCCGTACATCCCGTTGACTGCCTGGGAGTCCGTGACCGCCGAGGTACGCGACCACGACCCGGCGCTCGCCCTGTGGTCCGGTGAGGACGGCCTCGACGAGATCAAGGTGGTCGCCGCCACCGCGGCCCGCCTGCTCAAACCCGGCGGCTGGTTCGCCTGCGAACACGCCGACGTCCAGGGCGAGTCAGCCCCCGCCATCTTCACCGCCACCGGCTCTTTCACCGAGGTCCGCGACCAACTGGACCTCTCCGGCCGCCACCGCTTCACCACCGGCCGCCGGATCTGACCTTCCGGCAGGCCAACCGCTGAATCAGCCGCGCGAGATGCCGCGGGGGCGGGAGGTTGGGCGGGCCGGCGGTCGGGCTAGATCCTGTGAGCGGACGCGGTCGGATGCAGGTACTTCGGGACGCCGGCGGTCGACGCGGCAGACGACCGGGAAGTGATCCGCGCCGGGCAACCGGAGTACCTCGACCTCGCGGGCGACGAGGTCGGGGGTGGTGAAGAGGCGGTCGATCGAGCGGCCGTCCGGGGTGGTGGCGGGCGGTTGGTTGCCGAAGGCATCTACCAGGCCTAGGGATTTGCCGAAGAAATCCTCAGGATTCGGCATGTTGAGATCGCCGGCGACGATCGCGCGCCGCACACCGCGCGCCGCGAACGCCTCCCGCAAGTACTCCGCCAGCTGCTCGCCGGCCTCCCGCCCCGGCCCCTCGCGATACGTGTACTCGACCCCCTCGGCGCTCCGGAACATGTGGATCGGACACACCTGTCCGCCCACGATGTCGACCTCGCCGAGCGCCCCGAAGTCGCCGCGCACCACCAAGAATCCCTTGCCATGGGCAACAAGCGGTTCGCCCGTTCGCCAATGCAGGAAGTCGATCGAGGGGTTCGGCAGGTCGATCCGGTCCAGTTCGACCAGCGGGTATGATGACGCGATGCCGACGCCCAACCGGCGTACACCCGGGATATGCGAGTCCGAGAACGCGTGCCGTACCAACCGCGCATCGGGCATCGCGGCCGCGGTGAGCCGTTCGAGCTGATCGCCGGAAGGGTCGAGCTCGGTCACGATCAGCACATCCGGCCGCAACCTCGCGAGCGCGCGGCCGAAGTCCGCCGTCCGGTCCTCGTCCACGTAGTTGCCGGTGGAGTCGACGAAGCGACCGCCGGCGACGTTCGCGAAAGCGATCGAGATCACTCGTAGATCACCAGCTCGGGCCGCGGCTTGAGCGCGAGCACCTGCGGCGGCGTCATCAACGGACCGTGCCGCGTGTCCTCGGTGTAGAAGAGTTTGAACCCGGCATGCACGGCCGGCGACAGACCCGTCGTCAGCTTTGCCCACGTCTTGAGCTTGTCCTCGCGCGCGCCGATCCCGTCGACCGACTTGATCGTCACCACGCCCGGATGCGGCTTCAGCGCCTTCTCGTTGCTGACGATCCGCGCCGACAGCTGATGGAACACGAACACCTTCTCCGGCAGGTCGTTCGCCGTCACCAGCCCCGAGAGGTACGCCGCGATGCTGTCGAGCTCCGCGCCCGTCGTATGCCCGAAGACCCGTCCCGGCACCTGCCCTGGACCGACCGCCCATTCCGGATCGAACGCCAGCCCGACGTCCGGCTCCTTCAGCCATCGCTCGAGCCGCTTCACCTCGGGCAGGATCTTCGCCCGCCCCGGCTGGATGTCGAGCAGCAACAGCATCTTGTGCTTGCGCGCGACGGTCAGGTACCTCTCGATCGCCGCGTCGTCCAGCCGCCCGCGATACAGGCCGTCCTTGCCGCGCGACCCGCGTGCGACGACGGCGATCAGCTCCATCACCGGCTGCGGAGTCCGACCGCCCGCGTACGCCTGTGCCAGCTTCTCGAGCTTGGCCGCCTTCGCGTCGAGGTCCTTGTCCAGCGGCCCGAGCGCAGGCGATCCCGGCAGACCGACGTACCCGACCAGTTGGTACTTCGGGAAGATCACCCGCCCGCCCCGCGGCAGATCACCATTCGCCGGCGGGGGCGGGGGAGTCGGCGTAGCGCGCACAGGTGTCGGCGACGGTGAGCCGGCCGGAGCGGGTGACGGCGTATCGCTGCAGGCCGCAAGGCACAACAGGCCGACGGCCACCGCCCCACAGACTCTCCGCACCGGACCAGCCAATCACACGCCAGCCGCCGGACCTGACCCGATCCAGCCCGCGCTCCGACGCGGGCTGGAGCGAAGTAGCTACTCCTTGTTCTGCTCGACGTAGGCGTCGATCTCGGTCAGCAGGGAGTCCTTCACCGCGTCGTCGGCGAACGACACCCGGACAGCGGTCTTCGCCAGCTCGGCGGCGCCGGTCGCGTCCAGATCGAGCAGCCGCGACGCGACGACGTACTCGTTGGTGAGGTCGGTGCCGAACATCGGCGGGTCGTCGGAGTTGATCGTGACCACCAAGCCGGCATCGACCATCGCGCGCAGCGGGTGGACGTCGTACGACGCGACCGCGCGGGTGGCGATGTTCGACGTCGGACTGACCTCGAGCGGGATCCGGTGCTCACGCAGGTACTCGACCAGCTGCGGGTCCTGCATCGTCGACGTACCGTGGCCGATCCGCTCGGCCTTCAGCACCCGGACCGCGTCCCAGATCGTCTCCGGCCCGGTCGTCTCGCCCGCATGCGGCACGCTGTGCAGCCCCGCCGCGATCGCCGCGTCGAAGTGCGGCTGGAACTGCGGCCGCGGCACGCCGATCTCCGGGCCGCCCAGCCCGAACCCGACCAGTCCCTCCGGCCGGATCTTGGTCGCGATCCGCAAGGTCTCGTCGGCGGCCGGGATCCCTGCCTCACCGGAGATGTCGAAGATCCATCGCAGCACGAGACCGAACTCCTTCTCGGCCGCGACCCGTGCGTCCTCAATCGCCTCGCAGAACGCCTCCGCCTGGATCCCGCGCACCACCGAGGTGTACGGCGTGACCGTCAGCTCGGCGTAGCGCAGGTTCTGCTGCTCGGCCATCTCGCGGGCGATCTCGTACGTCAGCAGCCGCACGTCCTCCGGCGTCTTGATCAGCTCGACGACGGACAGGTAGATGTCGATGAAGTGCGCGAAGTCGCTGAACTTGAAGTACTCCGTGAGCGCGCCCGGGTCGGCCGGCACCGGCGATCCCGGGTGCCGCGCGGCGAGCTCGGCGACAATCCGCGGCGACGCGGATCCGACGTGGTGGACATGCAACTCGGCCTTCGGCAATCCGGCGAGGAACTCACGCGACACAGTCATGACCGGGATCTTAAGGAGGGCCGGGAGCGTTCGGGGGTAAAGCTGACAATCGTTTGTCAGCAACGCCCCGGTTGGAGTCCGGGCCCGCCCGAGTGGCACCATTCACCCCGTGAGTGAGCGCTTCGACTTCACCGGGGACGAACTGGCACCGGCGTACCGCGCGGCGGTGGACGCCATCGAGGCCGGCGACCTGGTCGTCCTGCCGACCGACACCGTGTACGGCATCGCCGCGGACGCCTTCAAGGCCGACGCCGTCCAGCGGCTGCTGGACGCCAAGGGCCGCGGCCGGGACATGCCGCCGCCGGTGCTGATCTCGGTGGCCGAGTCGCTGGACGCGCTCGCCACCGACGTACCGGAGAACGGGCGCAAGCTCGCGCAGGAGTTCTGGCCCGGGCCGCTGACGCTGATCTGCCACGCGCAGACCTCGCTGATGTGGGACCTGGGGGAGACCAAGGGCACGGTCGCGCTCCGGGTGCCCGACCACGAGAACACCCGCGAACTGCTGTCCCGGACCGGGCCGCTCGCGGTCAGCTCGGCGAACAAGTCCGGTCAGCCGGCGGCGATGGACGTGTACGACGCCGAGGAGCAACTGGCCGAATCGGTCGCGGTGTACCTCGATGGCGGCCAGGTCAGCGGCGGCGAACCGTCCACGATCGTCGACATCACCGGCGAGACGCCCCGGGTGGTCCGCGTCGGCGCTCTCTCGATCGAGCAGCTGCGCGCCGTCGTCCCCGAGGTCAGCACCCAGGACGACGAAGCCAAGCCGGACGAACCGACGACGGACGAGCCGAAGACTGACGAGCCGACGACGGACGAAGCGAAGACGGACGCGGCGAAGCCAACTGACGAGCCGGTCGCGGCGTCCAACGAGGGCGACGAGAAGCCCGATCCAGATGCGAGGCCTGCCGACTAGTGCGCGAGTACCTGCTGGTCCTGTTCGTGGCGATGGCCACGACCTTCTTGCTGACCGGCGTCGCCCGGCAGATCGCGCTGCGGTACGGCGCGGTCGCCAAGGTCCGGGCCCGGGACGTGCACAAGGTACCGATCCCGTACTTCGGCGGCCTGTCGATCCTCGGCGGCCTGATCGCGGCGTACATCGTCGCGTCGAACCTGCCGTTCCTCGGCAACAGCCTGCAGGTCGCACACGACGCCCGCGCCATCCTGGTCGGCGGCGTGGTGATCTGCGCGGTCGGCGTGGTCGACGACCTGTACGAGCTGGACGCGATCACCAAGCTGGCCGGCGAGGTCCTGGCGGTCGGCGTACTGGTTGTCCAAGGCATCCAGTTGTACTGGCTGCCGCTGCCCGGCGGTGTGATCTCACCATCGCCCGCGCAGCTGGCCGTGCTGACCGCCGGCATCCTGCTGGTCTCCTGCAACGCGGTGAACTTCGTCGACGGCCTGGACGGGCTCGCGGCGGGGGTGACCGCGATCGGCGCGACCGCGTTCTTCGCGTACTCGTACCTGCTGAACTTCCACGAGAACCTCGACCGCGCGACCACCTCGACCCTGATCACGGTCGCGCTGGCCGGCGCCTGCCTCGGTTTCCTGCCGCACAACTTCTTCCCCGCAAGGGTCTTCATGGGCGACTCCGGCGCCCTGCTGATCGGCCTGATGCTGGCGGCGTCGACGATCAGCCTGACCGGCCAGATGGACCCGAACGCCGTCCCGTACGAGGTCGGCGGCTCGAGCCTGCTGCCCGCGCTGCTTCCGTTGGTGCTCCCCATCGCCATCCTCGCGATCCCCGCACTGGACCTGACGCTCGCCTACATCCGCCGTACCAAGGCCGGCCGCTCGCCGTTCGCGGCCGACAAGCAGCACCTCCACCACCGCCTGATGCAACGCGGCCACTCGCACCGCCGCGCCGTCCTGCTGATGTACCTGTGGACCGCGCTGATCGCGTACGGCGTCGTGGTGCTCGGCCTCGTCCTGTACTGGTGGACCGCCCTGATCGTGCTGGCCGTCGCGGTCACCGCGGTCCTGCTCACGACCGGTCTCCCGAGGCGTTCGCGGAAACCGCTCGCCAAAGTTTGATCCCCACGGGCTGGGACCAGACCACTCGCCTTCCTGGCATACCGATAAGGTGTGGCTGTACAGCGGGAAGGACGCTCGTTTTGCTGACGGTGCAGACTTTGTGCTAGTTTTCACAAGCACCAGCAAAGAACAGCGACACCCCTGACCCCGCCCACCCGACGAATTGGCCGCGAGCCAGTTTCGCCAGCAGGACGGAACCACCAGATGGCTCCTACGGACCACAGCCCCAAACCCGCCGGACAAGCGACAAAGCACCCGGCGCTGGCAATGCTGCGTGGCGCTCTGATCGCCGCACTGGTCGTCGGAGTCAATGCGACCGCGGTGTCCACGGTCGCGGCCGGTGCCGCCGGTCTCTGGGGCGCACTGCTCGGCCTGCTGATGGTGATCGTCTTCTCCGGCGCCGGCCTGATCGCGCTGCACCTGTCCCGCAAGACTTCTCCGACCATGCAGCTGGCCGTCGCGATGGCGTCGTACACCGGCCGGATCGCGATCTTCGGCGGTCTGCTCGCGGTCGCGCTGAGCTCGGACAGCCTGGCCAGGCACGTGAATCTGACCGTGCTCGGCCTGGTCGCCCTGGTCGTCGTGATGGGCTGGATGGCAGGCGAGATCTGGGCCTGGTCCCGGCTGCGGGTGCCGATCTACGACCTCGACAAAGAGGTGACCGCATGAGCACGTTCGGTAACGATTCCCTTGGTGTGGTGGAGATCGCGGGCCCCGATGTGACCGCATCTGTCGCCAACTGGTACGTTTCGGGTGCCAATGAGCGAGCATCAGGATCCGAAGCCATCACCCCCGAATTCGGGCGACGGCTGGCGGGTCCTGTCCTACTTGATCGGCGGTGTCCTGCTCTACGGGGGCATCGGCTTCGGGCTGGATCGCCTCTTCGGCACCGAATTCTTGCTTCCGGTGGGCATCGTCCTCGGTGCCGGGCTCACCATCCTGCTGCTGCACTTCCGGTACGGATCGCGACCTTAAGATCCGGCCTGATCCCCTCGGGGACTGGCGCGATCCGCACCGGGTCTGACGTTGTTGACCGCCATGCCCTGAGCCGCCCTGCCCTTACGTACAAGGCGTCCGACTTGAGCACGACGCGAGAGGAGACCCGGTGATTGCCGGCGTTCCGACCGAGTTCATCCCGCCCGGTCCCCAGAACTTCGAGACCCCGCCCATCATCGACGGCGTGGACTGGTTCACCAAGCCTGTGCTGGTGGCCGCGCTGTCCGTCGTCGTGATCGCCTGGTTCTACTGGGCTGCGTCCCGCAAGGCCGCCATCGTCCCGAGCAGACTGCAGTTCGCGGGGGAGTTGGGCTACAACTTCGTCCGCAACTCGATCGCCCGGGACGCGATCGGCAGCCAGGAGTACATGAAGTACGTGCCGTACCTGTGCGGCCTGTTCTACTTCATCCTGCTGAACAACGTCGCCGGGACGATCCCGCTGGTCCAGTTCCCGACCTTCAGCCACATCGGCTGGGCGTACGTCGCCGCGATCATGAGCTGGATCATCTACAACGCGGTCGGCATCAGGAAGCACGGCCTCTGGGGTTACTTCAAGCACCAGACGATGCCGGCCGGTGTCCCGGTCTGGCTGATGCCGCTGATGATCCCGATCGAGTTCATCTCGAACATCGTGGTCCGGCCGATCTCGCTGAGCCTGCGGTTGTTCGCGAACATGTTCGCCGGTCACATCCTGCTGCTGGTGTTCGTGCTCGGCGGCCACTACATGGTGTTCGAGTCCGGGAACATCCTGCTCGGCGGCGTCGGCGTCATCACGTTCATCTTCGGTCTCGCCATCGCCGGGCTGGAGCTGTTCGTCCAGGCCATCCAGGCCTACATCTTCGTGGTGCTGACCGCGCAGTACATCGGCAGCGCCATCGCCGACGACCACTGATCCGCAGTACCTCCACATAGACCCGTAGTAACGGAAACCCGGATAGTCCCTATCCGTACCGAAAGGAAACACCTGAAATGGCTCTCGAGATTGCCGGCAACATCGCAGTCCTCGGCTACGGCCTCGCCGCGATCGGCCCGGGCGTCGGCGTCGGCCTGATCTTCGCTGCCGTCATCAACGGCACCGCGCGTCAGCCGGAGGCCCAGAGCAAGCTGCAGTCGATCGCGTGGATCGGCTTCGGCGTCACCGAGGTTCTGGCGATCATCGGTATCGCGCTCGCCTTCGTCTTCAAGGCCAGCTGACCCTCTTTCCAGACTGACTGACAGGACGCAGACATGACGACGTTGGTGCTACCGCTCAGCGAGGCAGCAGCCGGTGAGGACGTGAACCCGCTGCTGCCGCACACGCCGGAGATCATCTTTGGCTTCGTCTTCCTGGTCCTGCTGGCCATCCTCTTCGCCAAGGTCGTCGTCCCGAAGTTCGAGAAGGCGTACGCCGATCGGACCGCGGCCATCGAAGGCGGCATGGAAGATGCCAAGCAGGCCCAGGCCGAGGCGAAGGCTGCTCTGGACAAGTACAACGCGCAGCTGGCCGAAGCCCGCCAGGAAGCTGCGAAGATCCGCGAGGACGCCCGCGAGCAGGGTGCCCAGATCATCGCGGAGATGCGCGAGCAGGCGAACGCGGAGGCCGAGCGGATCGTCACGCACGCGCGCACCCAGATCGACGCCGAGCGGGCCCAGGCGGTCGCCTCGCTGCGCAGCGAGGTCGGCACGATGGCGACCACCCTGGCCGGCCGGATCGTCGGTGAGTCGCTCGAGGACGAGGCGCGCCAGCGCCGGACCGTCGAGCGTTTCCTGGCGGAGCTGGAGGAGTCGGAGTCGGCTCGTCAGGCCGTCGGAACGGACCGCTGATGCGCGGCGCGTCGCACGAGTCACTCGCCCGGGCCGAGGAGGCCCTGGCGGGTGTGAGCCCGGCCGAGGCGCTGGGCGGCGAGCTGTTCTCGATCGCCAAGCTGCTCGACAGCAACGGCGCGCTCCGGCGCGCGCTGACCGACCCGGCCCGTCCGAAGGACACCAAGGTCGGCCTGGCGCAGCAGCTGTTCGGCGGCAAGATCTCCGCCCAGGCGTTGGAGATCCTGTCCGTCGCGGTGTCCGGCCGCTGGGTCAGCGGTCGTGACCTGGCCGACGCCCTCGACCAGCTGAGTGTCGAGGCCGAGGTGGCGTACGCCGACAGCCGCCGCAAGCTCGACGAGGTCGAGGACGAGCTGTTCCGGCTGGACCGCGTGGTCGCGGTCGAGCGGGCCCTGGCCGACAAGCTGGGGGACCGGGTGATCCCGGTCGAGCACCGCCAGCAGCTGATCCGCGGGTTGCTGCAGGGCAAGGCCGACGTCAGCACGGTGCGGCTGGCCGAGCGGGCCGTGGACGGGCGGGGCCGGAGCTTCGCGGCGTCGATGCGGAGCTACCAGGTCGCCGCGGCGGCCCGGCGCAGCGCCAGCATCGCGACCGTGCGGGTGGCCACCGACCTGTCGGAGGCGGAGCGCACCCGGCTGGCCGACGCGCTCAGCCGGCAGTACGGCCGGCAGATCCAGCTGAACGTGATCGTCGACCCGCAGGTGGTCGGCGGCGTCCGGGTGGACATCGGCGACGAAGTGATCGACGGAACCATCGCGGCCCGGCTCGACGAAGCGCAGCGGCGCATCGCGGGCTGACGGCTCACAGACAACAGGCCAGCAAGGTCAAGGAAGCAGGATATAGAGATGGCTGAGCTCACGATCAGGCCGGAGGAGATCCGGGACGCCCTGGATCAGTTCGTCAACGAGTACCAACCCACCGAGACGTCCGCGGAAGAGGTCGGCACCGTCGTCGACGCCGGCGACGGTATCGCCCACGTCGAGGGCCTGCCCTCGGCGATGACCAACGAGCTGCTCGAGTTCGAGGACGGCACCCGGGGTATCGCGCTGAACCTGGACGTCCGCGACATCGGTGTCGTCGTTCTCGGTGAGTTCGACGGGATCGAGGAGGGCCAGCAGGTCCGGCGGACCGGTCAGGTGCTGTCGGTCCCGGTCGGCGAAGGCTACCTCGGCCGGGTCGTCGACCCGCTGGGCAAGCCGATCGACGGCCTGGGCGAGATCCAGGGCCTCGAGGGCGACCGCGCGCTGGAGCTGCAGGCGGCCGGCGTGATGGACCGCCAGGAGGTCCGCCAGCCGCTGCAGACCGGTATCAAGGCGATCGACGGGATGATCCCGATCGGACGCGGCCAGCGCGAGCTGATCATCGGCGACCGCAAGACCGGCAAGACCGCGATCGCGATCGACACGATCATCAACCAGAAGGCGAACTGGGAGTCCGGCGACCCGGACAAGCAGGTCCGCTGCATCTACGTCGCCATCGGCCAGAAGGGCTCGACGATCGCCGCTGTCCGCGGCGCGCTCGAAGAGGCCGGCGCGATGGAGTACACCACGATCGTCGCCTCCCCGGCGTCCGACCCGGCCGGCTTCAAGTACGTCGCGCCGTACACCGGCTCGGCCATCGGCCAGCACTGGATGTACCAGGGCAAGCACGTGCTGATCGTCTTCGACGACCTGACCAAGCAGGCCGAGGCGTACCGCGCGATGTCGCTGCTGCTGCGCCGCCCGCCGGGCCGCGAGGCGTACCCGGGTGACGTCTTCTACCTGCACAGCCGTCTGCTCGAGCGTTGCGCGAAGCTGTCCGACGAGCTCGGCGCGGGCTCGATGACCGGTCTGCCGATCATCGAGACCAAGGCCAACGACGTCTCGGCGTTCATCCCGACCAACGTCATCTCGATCACCGACGGCCAGATCTTCCTGCAGTCGGACCTGTTCAACGCCAACATCCGGCCGGCCATCGACGTCGGTATCTCGGTCTCCCGGGTCGGCGGCGCCGCGCAGGTCAAGGGCATGAAGAACGTGTCCGGCTCGCTGAAGATCGACCTGGCCCAGTTCCGGGCGATGGAGGCGTTCGCGATGTTCGCGTCCGACCTCGACGCCACCTCCCGCCGGCAGCTCGACCGCGGACAGCGGCTCGTGCAGCTGCTGCGTCAGCCGCAGTACTCGCCGTACCCGGTCGAGGACCAGATCGTCTCCATCTGGGCCGGTACCCGCGGCCACTTCGACGACGTGCCGGTCGACGACGTACTCCGCTTCGAGCGGGACTTCCTGGACTACCTGCGGCGCGACAGCAAGGTGCTCGACGCGATCCGTGAGTCCGGGCTGTTCGGCGACGACGAGGCGCAGGCCGTCACCGACGCCCTGAAGGCGTTCAAGCCGACGTTCCAGACCTCCGAGGGCACCCTGCTGGGTACCGAGGCCGAGGCCGAGGCGATGGACGAAGAGGACGTCGAGCAGGAGCAGATCGTCAAGCAGAAGCGGAGCTGACCGATGCCGGCCAACCTGCGGGAGCTTCGTGATCGGAAGGCCTCGGTCTCCACGATCAAGAAGCTCACCCGTGCGATGGAGCTCATCGCGGCGTCCCGGATCGTCAAGGCGCAGCAGCGCGCCCAGGCGGCCGGTCCGTACGCGCGTGAGCTCACCCGCGCCGTGTCGGCGGTGGCGACGTTCTCGAACGTCGACCACCCGCTGACCACCGAGAAGCCGAATCCCAAGCGGGCCGCCGTTCTGCTGATCACCTCCGACCGCGGTCAGGCCGGTGCGTACTCGGCGAACGTGATCCGTGAAGGCGAGCGGCTGCACCAGATGCTGCGGGAGGACGACAAGCAGATCGTCTCCTACCTCAGCGGCCGCAAGGGACTCGCGTACTACACGTTCCGGCAGCGCGAGATCGCGCAGTCGTGGACCGGCGACTCCGACGCGCCGTCGTTCGCCCGGGCACGGGAGATCGCGGACGCGCTGATCGAGGCGTTCCTGACCCCGACCGAGGAGGGCGGTGTGGACGAGATCCACATCGTCTTCACCCGGTTCGTGTCGATGCTGACCCAGCGCCCGGACGTGATCCGGCTGCTGCCGCTGGAGGTCATCGAGGGCGAGGAGGCGCCGGCCGCGGACGACGTTCTGCCGCTGTACGAGTTCGAGCCGTCCGCCGAAGAGGTGCTCGACGGGCTGCTGCCGAAGTACGTGGCCAGCCGGATCCACTACTGCATGCTGCAGGCGGCGGCGTCCGAGCTGGCCAACCGGCAGCGGGCGATGAAGTCTGCGACCGACAACGCGCAGGACCTGATCGAGAGCCTGACCCGGGACCTGAACCAGGCCCGGCAGGCACAAATTACCCAGGAAATCAGCGAGATCGTCGGTGGCGCCAGCGCGCTGGCCGACGCGAACGCCGGGAGCGAGTGAGAGAGATGACTGCCACGGTTACCGAGAAGAACAACGAGGCGGGTGCCACCGGCATCGGTCGCGTCGCCCGGGTGATCGGCCCGGTCGTCGACGTCGAGTTCCCAGTGGACGCGATGCCGGACATGTACAACGCGCTCGAGGTGGACATCACCCTGGGCGACCTGACCCAGACGATCACCCTCGAGGTTGCGCTGCACGTCGGCGACAACATCGTCCGCGCGATCTCGATGAAGCCGACCGACGGCCTGGTCCGCGGCGCCGAGGTGCGCGACACCGGCGCCGCGATCTCGGTGCCGGTCGGCGACGTCACCAAGGGCCGGGTCTGGTCGGTCACCGGCAAGTGCCTGAGCCAGGACGAGTCCGAGTTCGAGATCACCGAGCGCTGGCCGATCCACCGCAAGGCGCCGGCCTTCGATCAGCTCGAGTCCAAGACCGAGATGCTGGAGACCGGCATCAAGGTGCTCGACCTGCTCACGCCGTACGTGCAGGGTGGCAAGATCGGCCTGTTCGGCGGTGCGGGTGTCGGCAAGACCGTTCTGATCCAGGAGATGATCTACCGGATCGCCCACAACTTCGGTGGTACGTCGGTGTTCGCCGGCGTGGGCGAGCGGACCCGTGAGGGCAACGACCTCATCAACGAGATGGAAGAGGCCGGCGTCTTCAAGGACACCGCACTGGTGTTCGGCCAGATGGACGAGCCGCCGGGCACGCGCCTGCGGGTCGCGCTGTCGGCGCTGACGATGGCGGAGTACTTCCGCGACGTCGCGCAGCAGGACGTGCTGCTGTTCATCGACAACATCTTCCGGTTCACCCAGGCCGGTTCCGAGGTCTCCACGCTGCTCGGCCGGATGCCGAGCGCCGTCGGTTACCAGCCGAACCTGGCCGACGAGATGGGCGTGCTGCAGGAGCGGATCACGTCGACCCGCGGTCACTCGATCACCTCGATGCAGGCGATCTACGTGCCCGCCGACGACTACACCGACCCGGCGCCGGCCACCACGTTCGCGCACCTGGACGCGACCACCGAGCTCTCGCGTGACATCGCCGCCCGTGGTCTGTACCCGGCCGTCGACCCGCTGACCTCGACGTCGCGGATCCTCGACCCGCAGTACATCGGCCAGGAGCACTACGACGTGGCCGTCCGGGTCAAGCAGATCCTGCAGAAGAACAAGGAACTGCAGGACATCATCGCGATCCTCGGTGTCGACGAGCTCTCCGAAGAGGACAAGATCACCGTCGCCCGCGCGCGCCGGATCGAGCAGTTCCTCTCGCAGAACACCTACATGGCGGAGAAGTTCACCAACATCCCGGGTTCGACCGTGCCGCTGAAGGACACGATCGAGTCGTTCAAGAAGATCACCGAGGGCGAGTACGACCACGTCGCCGAGCAGGCCTTCTTCAACGTCGGTTCGCTCGAGGACGTCGACCGCAAGTGGGCCGAGCTGCAGAAGGAAAACTGAGATGGCTGACCACTTGGAGGTGGCGCTCGTCGCCGCCGAGCGGACGGTCTGGCAGGGCGAGGCGAAGATCGTGATCGCCCGCACCACGGACGGCGACGTCGGCATCCTGCCCGGCCACGCGCCGCTGCTGGGCCTGCTGCAGGGCGGCACCGTCCAGGTGCGGACCGTCGACGACGAGTACTTCGTCGCGGCCGCGCCGGACGGGTTCATCTCGGTGGCCAACGACCGGGTCTCGATCCTGGCCGAGAACGCCGAGATGGGTCACGACATCGATCTGGAGGAGGCTCGGCGCGAGCTCGAGCAGGCGCTGGCGGCCGGCCTGGCCGACGCCGACGCCGACGAGTTGCGTCTCGCCGAGGCCAGGGTCCGGGCCGCCGAACAGACGTCGTAACCCCACCTGCCATAATCAAATATCGTCACTGACAGTACGGTTCTCCTCCGGTGCCCGGGGTGTACCGGACAGTGGGCACCGGAAAGGGTCGGCAAGGTATGAGGACAGTCCTCGATGTCGTCGGGGTCTGTCTGCTTGCCGCCGTACTGTTCATCGTGCTTGTCGCGTTCCGCCGTCGCTGGTTGTCCAGGGACGGCGGAACTTTTGATTGCAGCCTGCAGCTCGCCGAGAAGGAGCACGGCCGCGGCTGGGCGCTCGGCCTGGCCCGCTACGTCGGCGACGAGCTGCAGTGGTTCCGCGTCTTCAGCCTGGCCTGGTGGCCGAAGCTCGTCGTCAACCGCCGCCAGCTCGACGGCATCAGCACCCGCCGCCCGATGGGCAACGAGCCCCTGGTGACGTACGCCGGCCATGTCATCGTCGACGCCGACCTCAAGGGACGCACCGTCCACTTCGCCATGACCGAAGAAGCCCTCACCGGCGTCCTCGCCTGGATGGAATCCGCACCTCCCAGCACCCAGACCTACCTGTAGTCCGCTCGTCGTAGGAGTGTCAGGGCCACGATAAGTACGTCGTGGACGAGCACACTGGACCGGTGGAAGCATGGGAGTTCGGCCGGGCGGTCCGTCGATGGCGCGATCGGGTGTCGCCCGGCGCGGTGGGTCTGCCACCGGGCAGCCGTCGCCGTGCGACCGGACTGCGGCGGGAGGAGCTCGCCGCCCTGGCGGGTATCTCGGCCGACTACCTGACCCGGCTGGAACAAGGCCGGGCGACATCGCCGTCGCCGCAGGTGGTCGAGGCGCTGGCTCGCGCGCTGCGAGTGTCCGATTCCGAGCGTGACCTGCTCTTCGAGCTGGCCGGGCTCTCGGCGCCGGGCCCGGACGTGGTGCCGTCGCGGATCAGTGCGAGCGTGCAACGGCTGCTTGATCGGGTGGCAGACACACCGGTGGCTGTGTACGACGCGACGTGGACGCTGCTCGACGCCAACACGCCGTACGACGCGCTGATGGGCGAGACGACCGCGTGGCAAGGGCTCGAGCGAAATGCGCTCTGGCGCAACTTCGTCGGGCCCGGTTCCCGCGTGATTCATTCGCCCGAGGAGAAAACGGAGCTGCTGGCCGGGCAGGTGGCCGACCTGCGCCGGACTGCGGCGCGCTATCCGGCGGACCGTCAGTTGCGCGCGCTGGTCCGCGAGCTCGCGGAGCACAGTCCGCACTTCGCTGACCTGTGGGCGCGGGACGACCCGAAGCTGTACTCCGAGCCGTCGAAGCGCAAGGTGGTCGATCATCCGACCGTCGGGCCGATCGCTCTCGACTGCGACGTTCTGTTCGTCGCCGCCGACGACGTACGGCTGATGATCTACACTGCCGAGCCGGGTACCGAGGACGCGGACCGGCTGGCCCTTGCGGTCGTCCTCGGGACGCAGCAGCTGGTGGAGTGAGCGCCGGTCCTGGCCCTCTCGGTCCTACGAAAACCAGACGGCTGTTCGGGCGCCGACGACCGACCGAGACTCGTCGTATGAACTCGCAGAATGCATGGATCATCACCGGGCCGACGTCCGGCATCGGCCGTCGTACCGCCCTCGAACTCGCCGCGTACGGCACGGTCGTACTGGTCGGGCGCGATCCGGCCAAGCTCGCCGTGGTCGAGCAGCAGATCGAGGCGCGAGGCGGACAGGCGGTTCCGGTCGTCGCCGACTTCTCCGATGTCGGGAGCGTACGGCGAGCCGCCGGCGAGATCGTCGCCCTCGGCCTGCAGATCGCCGGGGTGCTGAACAACGCCGGCATCTTCCCGCTGGAGAGCCGCACGACGCGGCAGGGTTGGGATCTCACGTACGCGACCAACCACCTCGGTCCGTTCGCCTTCACGGAGGCTCTTGTGCCGCACCTGCCGGACGGTGCCAATGTGGTGTTCGTCTGCTCCGCCGTCGAGGATCCCGAACGCAGGCCTGCCGTCATGGCCGGGTTTCGCGGCGCACGTTTCGTCTCGGTCGAGGCGAGTGTCCGTGGTGAGTGGAAGCCAGGCGGGTCCACGCGACCCGGCCTCGACGCCTACGCGACCTCGAAGCAGGGCAATCTCGCGACGGTACTGGCGTTCGCGCGCGAGACGCCCCGCCTGCGCTTCAACGCGGTCGAGCCGGGATTCAGCCCCGGTAGCGACCTCAGCCGTGACGCCGGACCGCTGCTGGTGTTCTTGTCGAAGTACGTCCTGTCGCCGTTGGCGCCGATGATCAAGTACTGGAGCACGCCGAAGCGTGCCGCTCGGGTGATCACCGAGGTCCTGACCGCCGACTCCGACGCGTCGGGCGTCTACTACGACGAGCGCGGCAAGCCGATGCTCGGCTCGGCGCAGGTGCGTGATCCCGGGTTCAGCGAGCGGGTTGTCGCGGAGACGCGGGCGTTCCTCGCGACCGTTCCGGCCGCGCCGTAATTCGATAGTTTGCGGCATGCGGTGCGTGCCATCATCTCCGGCATGGAGACTTACTTCTTCCGCGTGGGCTAGCTTCCGCTGGCCTGTTCGAGGTTTCCCGCGGTCAGCGATGCGGGAGTGACCGGTTGGTTGTTCCCGGGTGCTATCCGGGAGATTCTCCATGCACTGGGTGCTGGTGCGGACTGTTGCGGGGTTGGAAAAGCTGGCGGCTGAAGAAGTCGTCGCGGCGGGGCATCGGGTGGTTGAGATGTCCAAGCGGCAGGTGGTTGTCGAGTGGGCTCCTGGCGGGTCCGGTCCGCCGCGGCTCGCGGACGATGTCTTCGTCGTCCATCGCGCTGCAGTGGATCCCGGACGGACCAGGGATGCGCTGGCGGCGGCGGTTCGGTCGCTGGAGTTGCCGGCGGGGCAGGGCGCGTTCGCGGTCAGTGCGTCGTTCGTCGGAGTACGGAACTTCAACCGGTTCGACGTCGAGGACCTGGTGGGTGCGCGGGTCGGCGGGCGGTACTACTCCCGGCGCGATGGAGCGGTGCCGCCGGCCGAGCGGTCCGAGTGGCGCGTCGTGCTCGACGGGAAGACGTTGTGGGTCGGGCTGCGTCCATACGCCGTACCGCTGCATCGGCGGCCCTGGCGGACGCGAACCGTGCGGGGGAGTCTGCATCCGCCCGTTGCGGCTGCGATGGCGCGGCTCGCGGGGATCGCACGAGACCACCGGGTCGTCGACCCGTTCTGCGGCGCTGGAACACTGCTGCTCGAAGCGCACGCCGTCGAGCCGCGAGCAAGCTACACCGGCATCGACCGAGACCCGGCCGCGATCGCTGCAGCCCACGAAAATGCCGCGGGCGCGGGGATCAGGTGGCGGTGTGGTGATGCGGCCCGGCTGGAGGGGACCGTCGATCGGATCGTCACCAATCCGCCGTGGAACGTGCAGTTGAGCATCGGCGACCTCACGCCGTACCTCCGCCGATGGCACCGAGCGCTCGACGGTCGCCTGGTCGCGATCCTCAACCCGCAGCAGGCCGGCGGATTCGGCCGCGGTTGGCGCGTCGACGCCGTCTACGACCTGTCGGTCGCGGGGCAACATCCGCGGATTGTGGTTGCCGAGCCGTCTCGGTCTTGACATGCGCACCTACCGTTCATAGGTTCCTGCGCATACGTAAGAGCAATCCAAAAATCGCTCATACCAGAGTGCTCATACGTATGAACGTGCAGCCGCTCTAGTTGCAGGAGAAGGCATGAAAGCGCCGAGACAGTCCGACGTCGCCCGGCTCGCGGGCGTCTCGCAGTCCGCCGTGTCCCGGGTGGTCAGCGGGGACATCGACCGGATCCCGGCGGAGACCCAGGAGCGGATCCGGGCCGCGGTGAAGGAGCTCGGGTACGTTCCGAACGCGGCCGCCCGGAACCTCCGCAACAAGCGCAACCGGCTGCTCGGCGTACACACCTTCGAGGCCGTGTTCCCGCATGCACGCGACGACTTCTACTTCGAGTTCCTGCTCGGGATCGAGGAGCGCGCCGAGGAGATCGGGTACGACCTGGTCCTGTTCACCTCGACCGGAACCAGCGACGGCCGTCGCCGGATCTACCGCGACGGCACCAACAGGCTGAACCTCGCCGACGGCACCGTGCTGCTCGGTGCCGCGACCGACCGCGAGGAGCTGGCGCGACTGTGGCACGACGGCTACCTGTTCGTGCACATCGGTCGTCGCGAGGTCGCCGGCGCAGAGATCCCGTGCATCATCCCGGACTATGTCTCGGCGGCGGACCGGCTCGTCACCTCCCTGGCCGAGCGCGGTCACCGCCACTTCGCCTACCTGCACTCGGGGATCGAGCAGGAGGCGTACGCCGATCGCCGAGCCGGCTACCGCAACGCGATCGAGCGGCTCGGCCTGCACGACCGCTCGCCCGGATTCCGCGGCGAACCGGAGCTGACCGAGGAGTGGCTGGTCGGAATGGCGTCCGGGCCCGAGACCGCTGTGGTCGCCGAGACCATCGGCCTGGCCGAGCAACTGCGGATCGGACTGGCAGCGCGCGGATTGAGCATCCCGGCGGATCTGTCGGTCGCGGTACTGGAGGGGTCGGGCGACGAATCCGGTCAGCGCTGGGACTGCCTGGTCGTCCCGCGGAAGGAGATCGGCCGGCTCGCGATCGACGCCCTGGTGGCGCGGATGGAGAACCCGGACGAGGAACCGGTCAGCCGACTGGTGGCCTGTGAGCTGGTGGCCGGCGAAACCGTTGCCGTGCCGCCCCAATCGAAGGAGTGACGGGTGGAACTCGCGACGGATGTGCTGGTCGTCGGTGGCGGTCTCGGCGGGGTCGCCGCGGCGCTGACCGCAGTACGGCTCGGTCACCGGGTCGTACTGACCGAGCCGACCGACTGGCTGGGCGGGCAGCTGACCAGCCAGCTCGTGCCACCCGACGAACACCCGTGGATCGAGCAGTACGCCGCGAGCGGGTACGCCGAGCTGCGCCGCCGGATCCGCGACTACTACCGGCGCAATTACCCGCTGACGCCTGAGGCCGCTGCCGATCCACTGCTCGATCCGGGCCTGGGCGTCGTCAGCCGGTTCTGCCACGAGCCGCGCGTGGCCGCCGCCGTCCTGGATGAGATGCTCGCTCCTTGGCGAGCGTCCG
This sequence comes from Kribbella sp. NPDC049584, assembly GCF_040675555.1. Taxonomy (NCBI): domain Bacteria; kingdom Bacillati; phylum Actinomycetota; class Actinomycetes; order Propionibacteriales; family Kribbellaceae; genus Kribbella; species Kribbella sp. NPDC049584. The sequence goes on along the minus strand of NZ_JBFAPF010000010.1, from coordinate 217,563 downwards.
GGCGGCTCCAGGTGTTCCTCGAGCATGAGTCGGTCGCGGCACATGCTGTCGGCGACGAGATCGAGGCGGTGACGCTGCGGGAGGTGCGCAGCGGCGATGAGCTGACCGTGTCCGCGACGTACGTCGTCGACGCGACCGAGCTCGGCGATCTGCTCGAGCTGGCGAGCGTCGAGCACGTGATCGGGGCGGAAGGTCGCGAGCAGACCGGCGAGCTGCATGCGCCGGAGGTTGCGAATCCCCTTGATCAGCAGGCGTTCTCGTGGTGCTTCGCGCTCGAGCACCGGGCGGGGGAGGACCACACCATCGACCGCCCGGCCACTTACGACCACTGGCGGGAGACGGTCGCGCCGTTCTGGCCGGGGCCGCAGTTGTCCTGGAAGGACGTCGTACCGGTCACGCTGGAGCAGCGCGAGTGGAAGTTGCTCGAGGCGAACCCGGATCACCGGGCGCCGTTCTCGCTCTGGCGGTATCGACAAATCCTTGCCGGAAGCAACTTTATCGACAAGGCGATCCCGGACGTCACGGTGGTGAACTGGCCGCAGCTCGACTACTGGGAACAGCCGCTGGTCGGTGGGCCTGACCCGGCGAAGGCACTTGCTGCGAGCCGCGATCTCTCGTTGTCCTTCCTCTACTGGATGCAGACCGAGGGCGGTTATCCCGGTCTGACGCTGCGTCCCGATGTCACCGGTACGGTGGACGGCCTGGCCAAGGCGCCGTACATCCGGGAGTCACGCCGTATCCAGGCCGAGTTCACAGTGCTCGAACAGCACGTCGGCGTCGAGGCGCGACCGGCCGGCGCGGGCAGTGAGGTGTTCGCGGACACCGTCGGCCTCGGTCGCTACCGGATCGATCTACACCCGAGCACAGCGGGGCGGACGTACGTCGACATCGAGGCGTATCCGTTCCAGATCCCGCTCGGCGCGCTGATCCCGGTCCGCGTCGACAACCTCCTGCCCGCGAACAAGAACATCGGCACGACGCACATCACCAACGGCTGCTACCGCCTGCACCCGGTCGAATGGAGCATCGGCGAGGCGGTCGGCGCACTGGTCGCCTTCTGCCTGACCGAAGGCCTGTCGCCACGCAAGGTCCGCAACGATCCGACCCACCTGGCCGACTATCAGCGCCTGCTCGCGGACACCCTGAAGATCCCGCTGGCCTGGCCGGACGAGATCCGCACCCATCGCGAGTGAAGGGACGGTAACCGTCCGTGCGGTTGATCACGTCCGGTGGTCAAGTCGTCACGAATCCTGGATGACGCTCCGAACGAAGCTGCGCGATTCCCCAAGGCACGACAGCATCGAACAAAGGGGAACGGAAAACGCTCTCCGTTGCGGGAGCGACGACAACCACCCAGGGAGTCTCGCGTGGCTCGAACAGACGCACTCAACAGCCTCCAGACGGACCGGACCAATCCGAGCGACAGGGCCGGAGCGACCGGTTCCGGACCACCGGGCACGGCTACCGACAGAAGATTCGGCAGAAGGTCCGGCAGAAGGTCGGGCAGTGGGTCCGGCAGTCGGTCGGGCGGCAAGCCGCTGTCCTGGTGGGCGCGGGCCCGCCGGGACAAGGTCCTGTTGCTGATGGCCCTTCCAGGGCTTGTCCTGCTGCTGGTGTTCCACTACCTGCCACTGCTCGGGAACCTGATCGCGTTCCAGGAGTACCTGCCGTTCGTCCCGTTCGGACGCAGCGCGTGGGTCGGACTGGACAACTTCGCCGTGATCTTCAACGGCGACCAGGAGTTCCTGAACGCCCTCAAGAACACGCTGCTGATCACCCTGGTGCAGGTCATCTTCGTGTTCCCGGCGCCGATCGCGCTGGCGCTGCTGCTGAACAGCCTGCTGTCCGAGCGGATCAAGCGCGTCGTGCAGTCGGTGCTGTACCTGCCGCACTTCCTGTCCTGGGTGATCGTGATCGCGATCTTCCAGCAGATCCTCGGCGGCAGCGGGCTGATCAACAACTTCCTGCGCTCGCACGGGATGGGCACGATCGACTTCCTCGGCAATCCGGACAGCTTCATCGCGCTGCTGACCAGCCAGGTGATCTGGAAGGACACCGGATGGGGAACGATCCTGTTCCTGGCCGCACTGACGCAGATCGATCCCGGGCTGTACGAGGCCGCCCGAGTCGACGGCGCCTCCAGATGGCGGCAACTGTGGCACGTGACCGTGCCCGGTATCCGCGGGCTGATCATCCTGCTGCTGATCCTGCGGCTCGGCGACTCGCTGACCGTGGGCTTCGAGCAGATCATCCTGCAGCAGAACCTGGTGGGCAGACCGGCCTCCGAAGTACTCGACACGTACGTCTACAACAACGGCGTACTCGCGGGCCAATGGGGTGTGTCCGCCGCGGTCGGCCTGGTGAAGGGTCTCGTTGCCGTCGTCCTGGTGCTCGGCGCCAACAAGATCGCGCACATCTTCGGCGAGGCGGGGGTGTATCAGAAATGAGCACGATGCAGAAGGGAATCGACGACGGACCCGCGATGTCATCGCGGGTGCTCAAGACCCTCGTCCTGGTGGTCTGTTGTGCGGTCGTCGTCATCCCGTTCCTCGGGGTCATCTCGACCAGCATCGCCAGCCAGCAACACGTCACGAACTCTGGTGGGTTCGTGCTGTGGCCGGACGCGTTGCACCTGGACGCGTACAAGGCGATCTTCAACGGCGGAGTGGTACAGCGGGCGCTGCTCGTCAGCGTCGTGATCGCGGTCGGCGGCACGCTGATCAGCCTCGCCGGGTCGACCATGCTGGCCTACTCGCTGAGCCGGCCGGGGTCGTTCGGGCAGCGCCCGATCCTGATGATCGTGCTGTTCAGCATCCTGTTCAGCCCGGGCCTGATCCCGAACTACCTGGTGGTGAAGCAGTTCGGCCTGCTCGACTCGCTGTTCGCGCTGATCCTGCCGACGGCGATCAGCGGCTTCAACGTGATCGTGCTCCGCTCGTTCTTCATGGGGATCCCGGACTCGGTGCTGGACTCGGCCCGGATCGACGGCGCCGGCGACTTCCGGATCTTCTGGTCGATCGTGCTGCCGCTGTCGCGGGCGGTGCTCGCGGTCGTCGGGCTGTTCTACGCGGTCGGGTACTGGAACGCGTTCTTCAACGCGATGCTCTACATCAGCGACACCGCGAAATGGCCGCTGCAGCTGGTACTGCGGACGTACGTCATCAACAACACCGAGCTCAGCAGCGGTGATCTCGGTGGCGCTGCGGCCGATCAGCTGCCGCCGCAGGAGTCGATCCAGATGGCGATCCTGGTGGTATCGCTCGTCCCGATCCTGATCGTGTACCCGTTCCTGCAGCGGCACTTCGCCAAGGGCATGCTGACCGGGGCGGTGAAGGGATGAACGTCAGCAGAAGAACCCTCCTCGGCGGGTCGCTGGCGGCGGCCGCCGTCAGCCTCACCGGGTGCTCCACGGTGACCCGCTCGGACGACATCGCGGCGCTGAACAAGCCGGTCGCGCTGCCGACGTACAAACGGTTCGACGGGCCGAAGCCGGACCTGCCGCGGAGTCATCCGTTGATGCCGGACTGCTTCTACCGGTTCCCGGCGAAACCGGCGAAGGTGACCGACGGCGCTCCCGGGGACGGAAGCAAGGTCACCGGTACGACGTTGACGTCGAACCCGATCCCGCCGACCGCGGACCGCAACCCGTACTGGCAGGAGCTGAACCGGCGGCTCGGCACGCCACTCGAGCTGAACATCACCGCGGCGACGGACTATCCGAACAAGTTCGCCACCTCGGTCGCCGGTGACACCTTGGGCGACCTGTTCAACATCGACGGCGGGTTCGCGTACCTGCCGCAGTTCCTGGAGGCACGGGCGCAGGACCTGACCGAGTATCTGTCCGGCGACGCGATCCTTGAGTATCCGTTCCTGGCGAACGCGCCGCAGGCGTCGTGGCGCGGGTGTGTGTTCTCCGGCGGCATCCGCGCCGTGCCGATCCAGCGCGGGGTGATGTCGACCAACACCTTGCTGGTCCGGCAGGACCTGCTGGACAAGCTCGGTGTCGAGCTCGGCTCACCGAACGTCGACGAGCTGCAGAAGGTCGCGAAGGCGGTCACCGACGGGAAGAAGAACCGGTGGGGCTTCGCGGTGCCGCCGACCGCGGCCGTGAGCGCGATGCTCGGCCTGCCCAACGGCTGGGAGGTGCGCGACGGCAAGCTGGTGCACAGCCGGGAACTGCCGGAACACAAGGAGATGCTGGCGATCACCCGGCAGATGGTGAAGGACGGCGTGATCCATCCGGACGGCGTCGCGAAGAACAACCAGAAGGTCTGGTTCACCCAGGGATCGGCGGTGATGACGCAGGACACGTACTCGTCGATCCAGAGCTTCTACCGCCGGGCCACGGACGACAGCTTCAGCATCTCGATCCCGGTTCCGCGGGCCGCGGACGGCAAGGTCGGACGGGTGCTGCTCGGCTCACCGAACAACTCGATCGCCGCGATCCGGCCGAGTTCGCCGGAGCGCACGAAGATGCTGCTGCGGGTGCTGAACTGGATGGCGGCGCCGTTCGGGACGGAGGAGTACCTGTTCCGCAAGTTCGGTCTGCCCGGGCGGCATTACACGCTGAACGGCACCGACCCGGTGCTGACCAAGGACGGCGGCAGCGAGGTCTGCCTCGGCGAGTTCCCGATCCAGTACCTCGCCGACGGGCCGTACCCGGCGTACTTCCCGGGCCATGCCGACGCGGTCGACAACCTGTACAACCATTTGAAGGCGGTGCTGCCGACGGCGATCCTGCCGCCGACGTACGGTCTGTACTCACCGACCCAGTCGACCAAGGGCAAGATCCTCGACACCCGGATGGACGCCATCACCAAGGACATCCAGCTCGGCCGCGCCGACGTCAACTCCTGGGACGAGGCCGTGGCCGACTACCGGAAGTCCGGTGCCGACGCCATCCGCAACGAGTACGAACAAGCCCTCGCCATCCAGGGCCGGAAGTAATCGCCGCTGCCGTCGCATCTCCCCGGAGGTGCGACGGCAGCTGTTTTCGGGCGTCGGGGACAATGGGTCGCGATGACGCTGACTGAGCAACTGCCGGGGACGACTGAGCCTGACGACCTGTACGACGTGTTCGCGCGTTGGGTGGGGGAGCAGGGGATCTCGTTGTACCCGGCTCAGGAAGAGGCGTTGATCGAGGTGATGACCGGGTCGAACGTGATCCTGTCGACCCCGACCGGCTCCGGGAAGAGCCTGGTGGCCACCGGCGCGCACTTCGCGGCGCTCGCGCACGGGCAGCGGACGTTCTACACGGCCCCGATCAAGGCGCTGGTGTCGGAGAAGTTCTTCGCGCTGTGTGACGTGTTCGGCGCGGACAAGGTCGGCATGCTGACCGGCGACGCGTCTGTCAACGCCGGCGCCCCAATCATCTGCTGTACGGCGGAAGTCCTGGCCAACATCGCCTTGCGCGAAGGCTCGGACGCGGACGTCGGCCAGGTGGTGATGGACGAGTTCCACTTCTACTCCGAGCCGGATCGCGGCTGGGCCTGGCAGGTCCCGCTGCTCGAGCTGCCGAAGGCGCAGTTCATCCTGATGTCCGCGACCCTCGGCGATGTCGAGCGGTTCAAGATCGACCTGTCGCGCCGTACCGGCCGCCCGACCGCGATCGTCGCGTCCGGCGAACGCCCGGTGCCGCTGATCTACAAGTACGTCACGACTGCGCTGCACGAGACGCTCGAAGAGCTGCTCACCACCCATCAGGCCCCGGTGTACGTCGTCCACTTCACCCAGGCCGCCGCGCTCGAACGCGCGCAGGCGCTGATGAGCATCAACGTCTCCTCGAAGGAGGAGAAGGACAAGATCAACGAGCTGATCGGCAACTTCCGGTTCAGCAAGGGGTTCGGCCGGACGCTGCAGCGGCTCGTGAAGCACGGCATCGGCGTCCACCACGCCGGCATGCTTCCGAAGTACCGCCGGCTGGTCGAGCAGTTGGCGCAGGCCGGGCTGCTCAAGGTCATCTGCGGTACGGACACCCTCGGCGTTGGTATCAACGTGCCGATCCGGACCGTCGTACTCACGGCTCTGAGCAAGTACGACGGGCGCCGGCAGCGGATCCTCAAGGCGCGCGAGTTCCACCAGATCGCGGGGCGGGCCGGCCGGGCCGGGTACGACACGTCCGGCACGGTCGTCGTCCAGGCGCCGGATCACGTCGTCGAGAACGTGAAGGCGCTGGCGAAGGCCGGCGACGACCCGAAGAAGCAGCGCAAGGTGCAGCGGAAGAAGCCGCCGGAGGGATTCGTCACCTGGGGCGAGGACACGTTCGACCGTCTCGTCGCCGCTGAGCCCGAGGCGCTGCAGTCGCGGATGCGGGTCAGTCACGCGATGCTGCTGAACGTCATCGCGCGCGACGGCAACGCGTTCGCGAGCATGCGGCACCTGCTCCGCGACAACCACGAGGACTCGCGCGCCCAGGTCCGGTTGATCCGGCGGGCGATCCAGATCTACCGCACGCTGCTCACCGCCGGCGTGGTCGAGCGGCTGGAAGAGCCGGACGAGAACGGACGGTCGTTGCGGCTGACCGTGGATCTGCAGAAGGACTTCAGCCTCAACCAGCCGCTGTCGACGTTCGCCCTGGCCGCGCTGGACCTGCTCGACCCGGAGGATCCGTCGTACGCGCTCGACGTGGTGTCGGTCGTCGAGGCGACGCTCGAGGATCCGCGCGCGGTGCTGTGGGCACAGGAGCACCACGCCCGCGGCGAGGCCGTGAACGCGATGAAGGCCGAGGGCATCGAGTACGACGAGCGGATGGAACTGCTCGAGGACGTGACCTGGCCGAAGCCGCTCAATGAGTTGCTTGAGGCAACGTTCGAGATGTACCGGCAGACGCACCCGTGGATCGCGGACACCGGGCTGTCGCCGAAGGCCGTCGTCCGCGACATGTTCGAGCGGGCGATGACGTTCGGGGAGTTCATCGGGTTCTACGGATTGGCACGGTCCGAGGGGGTCGTACTGCGGTATCTGAGCGACGCGTACAAGGCGCTCAAGCAGACCGTGCCGCCGGACAAGGTGAACGAGGATCTGACCGACCTGATCGAGTGGCTCGGCGAGGTCGTCCGGCAGACCGACTCCAGCCTGCTGGACGAGTGGGAGGAGCTGACCAACCCCGCCGACGAGCCGGAGGCGGAGGTCACGCCGACCGGCCCGCGCCGGATCACCTTGAATACCAGGGCTTTCCGCGTCCTCGTCCGCAACGCGATGTTCCGCCGCGTCGAGCTTCTGGCCCTGCACCGCTGGGCCGAGCTAGGCCAACTCGACGCCGACGCCGGCTGGGACGCCGCCCGCTGGGCCGAGGCCGGCACGGCGTACTACGCCGAACACGACGTGGTCAACACCGGCCCAGCCGCCCGCGGGCCGGCCCTGTTCCTGGTCGAGGAACACCCCGGCTACTGGGAGGTCCAGCAAATCATCGACGACCCCGAAGGCAACCACGACTGGCGCATCAGCGCGTCAGTAGACCTGACCGCCTCCGACGAAGCCGGAGACCTCGTGCTGGAACTCGCGTCGTTCAAGCCGTTGTAGGCCACTCCACGTCGACCTCGGTTTCGGCTTCGTAGTCGACGGCTGGTACGTCGAAGCCGTAGAGGCGGCGTACTTCGGAGAAGAACCAGGCGGTGTCGGCGACGTCGGCGATGGTGGTTGCGGTCGCGGACTCCCACTGCTTGCGTACCTCGGACTGGACCTCGTCGGTGAGTTCCCAGCGGTCGAGGCGGATGCGGCCTTCGTCGTCGAGGTCGAGCGGGGCCTCGCCGGTGAGCTGGTCCCAGAGGGCGATCGACTGCTGCACGGGAGTCTGCAGGCCGTGGACCTTGTGGAGGATGCTGACGTACAGGCCGATGCCGGGGATCGCGGACGAGGCCTGGGTGACGGCGGCGCCGTTGACCGAGGTCATCGCGCTCACACCGTCGGCGGCCAGCTTCAGCGCGGTCTGCTCGAGGTCGGCCTTCGCCGCGCCGATCGAGCCCTGGCGGTAGATCGGCCCGGTCAGCTCGGAGCCGATATAGGTGAGCGCGACGGTGTTGAAGCCGGGCTTGAGCAGCTCGCGCTCCTGGACGGCAGTGATCCAGCGGGACCAGTCCTCGCCGCCCATCACCTTCACGGTCTGGGCGATCTCGTCCTCGGTCGCGACGTCGATCCCGACCTCCTGCAGCACCGGCTCGCCGTCCTCGAACGCGAGGCTCTTGGTGGTGTACGGCTCGCCGATCGTCTTCAGCGCCGACTGGTACGTCTCACCGTTGCGCGGGTCCACCCGCCGCGGCGCGGCGACGCTGTAGATCAGGTGGTCGATCCCGCCGAGCTCCGCGACCTTGTCGAGTACGTCGTTCTTCGTGTCGTCCGCAAACGCGTCCGCGTTCACGAAGCTCCACGACCGCCCGAGCTCCTCGGCCAGCGCCGCGGTCTCCGCGGTGCGATACCAGCCCGCGGTCGCCGTACGTCGAGCGGTCGGCGCCTTCTCGAAGGACACGCCGATCCCGTCGACGCCGTACCGTGCCAGGCCGGCGATCGTCGTGGCCAGCCCGTACCCCGAGCTCGACCCGATGACGAGCGCCGTACGGCGACCCGGAGTCCGCGGCTCGACCTCCGCCGCCATCTCCCGGACCACCCGCGCGCATCCCGCGGGATGCGAATCGAGAAACAGAAAACCCCGTCCAACCGGCCGCACCACGCGCTCACTCATGCGTCAGACCCTAACCCGCCCGTCCGCCGCCGGGTTATGTGACGGCTGACGCGCTACAGGGCGCCAGCGGCAAACAACCCGCCGGCGGTCGGGTCAGTTCCAGTACATTTCCGCGTCGTCGGGCTCGACCACGACGTCGGCGCCGAGGCGGCGGAGGTTGCCCGCGAAGTCGGTGTAGCCGCGGTGCACGTGGTGTGCGGCGGACACCAAGGTCTCGCCCTCGGCCGCAAGGCCGGCGAGCACCAGCGCGGCGCCCGCTCGGATGTCAGAGGCGACCACAGGCGCACCGGACAGCCGCGGTACGCCGCGGACCACCGCGTGATGCCCGTCGGTCTGGATCTGAGCGCCCAGCCGCGTCAGCTCCTGCGCGAACGTGAACCGGCCCTCGAACAGGTTCTCGGTGACCATCGCCGCGCCGTCGCTCAACGCGTTCAGCGCGATCACGAACGCCTGCAGGTCTGTGGCAAACCCGGGGTACGGCAGCGTGACCACATCCACCGGCTTCGGCCGGTCGTGCATCCGGACCCGGAAGCCCGGGTTCAGCGCGGTGATCTCGGCGCCGGCCCGGTGCAGCTTGTCGAGCGGCAGCTCCAGGTGCTCCGCGTGGCCGTTCGCGATCGTGATGTCACCCTTGGTGATGGCGGCCGCGAACGCCCAGCTCCCGGACACGATCCGGTCCGGTACGACGGTGTGGTCGACCGGGTTCAGCAGCCCGTCGACGCCGGTGATCTCGATCCGCGGTGAGCCGGCGCCGTCGATCTGGGCGCCCATCTCGACGAGCATCTGGGCGATGTCCTGGATCTCCGGCTCGCGGGCGGCGTTCTCGATGATCGTCGTGCCCTTCGCGAGCACCGCCGCCATCATGATCGTCTCGGTCGCGCCGACGCTCGGGAAGTCCAGCCACACCTCGGCGCCGTGCAGCCCCTGCGGCGCCTCGGCGATGACGAAACCGTGCTCGATATGGACCTTCGCGCCCATCGACTCCAGGCCGGCGACGTGCATGTTCAGCCCGCGGGAGCCGATGTTGTCGCCGCCCGGCAGCGCGACCTCCGCCTGACCGCAGCGGCCCAGCAGCGGGCCGAGCACCGAGATCGACGCGCGCAGCTTGCGCACCAGGTCGTAGTCGCACTGGTGCTTGACCGTCGCCGGCACCGCGATCGTCGCGAGCCGGCCGTCCGGGTCGACCTTCACCGAGCACCCGAGGGTGTCCAGCAGTTGGGCCATGAATGTGACGTCCAGGATCCCCGGCACCTGCCGCAGCGTCGTCGTACCCTCCGCCAGCAGCGCAGCCGCCATCAGCTTGAGCACACTGTTCTTCGCCCCGGCCACCTCGACAGTGCCGTCGAGCCGTGCCTCACCTGCGATCCGAAACCGTTCCACCGGTCGACTGTAGCGTTTGACCGAGTCGGGCTTTGCGTAGAGTCCTGGCATGGCTGTGAACTTGACGCGGATCTACACGCGCACCGGTGACGCCGGCGAGACCCGCCTGGGCGACAATTCCACGACCTCGAAGACGGATCCGCGCCTGGCGGCGTACGGCGAGGTGGACGAGGCGAACTCCGCGATCGGTGTGGCCATCGCGGCCGGCCACCTGAACAGCGCGATCGTGGTGCTGCTCACCCGGATCCAGAACGACCTGTTCGACGTCGGGGCCGATCTGTGCAACCCGATCTCGCCCGACCCGGAGTACCCGCCGCTGCGGATCACCCAGGACTACATCGACCGGCTCGAAGGCTGGTGCGACGACTACAACGGTCGTTTGACCAAGCTCCGCTCGTTCATCCTGCCCGGCGGGACCGAGGGCGCCGCCTACCTGAACGTCGCCCGTGCGGTCGTACGCCGTGCCGAGCGGGCCGGCTGGGCCGCCGTCGAGGCGCACGGCCCATCCGTCAACCTGCTGGCGATCACGTACCTGAACCGCCTGTCCGACCTGCTCTTCATCCTCGGCCGCGTCGCCAACCTGTCCTCCGGCGGCGACGTCCTCTGGGTCCCGGGCGGCGAGCGCTAGCTGATCTCCCAGTTGAAGGGCATCCGCAGTACTCCGGCCGGCGGGAGCCCCAGTGCGCTGTAGAGACCGGTGGCCAGGCCGTCGAGGGTCAGCGGCGCCGCGCTGACGGCCAGATCATCGGTCGTGGTCGCCGCGCGCAGCTGGCTGAGCAGATTCCGATGCGGTACGGCGGTCACGCCGATCTCGTCGCGGTCCAGACCGGCGCGGTTGCAGGCGAGCATCAGCGCGTGCTGGAACCCGCCCAGCTCGTCCACGAGCTTGTGGCCGTGCGCGTCGGCGCCGGTCCAGACACGTCCGCGGGCAAGCGCCTCCAGCCGCTCTTCGGGCAGTCCGCGGTCCTGGGCGGCCTTGGCGACGAAGTCCTTGTAGATGCGGTCGAGTGTCTCCTCGAGCCGCGCCCACTGCTCGTCGGTGAACTCTTCCTGCGCGGAGTACATCTGCGCGTTCGCACCCTCGGACACAGCGTCCCGTGAGATCCCGATCCGGCCCAGTGCATCGCGTACGACGCCTTTGCCGGTCAGCACGCCGATCGACCCGGTGATCGTGCCGGGCTCCGCAACGATCACGTCGGCCGGCATCGCCACGAAGTACCCGCCTGACGCGGCCACGCTGCCCATGGACGCGATTACAGGTCGTCCGGTCGAGCGGAGCCGCAGTACCTCGTTGCGGATCGCGTCGGAGGCGACGTACGAGCCGCCGGGGCTGTCCACTCGCAGTACGACGGCCTTGACGTGCTCGTTCTCGGCCACGGCACGCAGTGCGGCGCCGACGGTGTCGGAGCCGGACCCTGGGCCGCCCATGGGGCTGTTGGAGTTGCGGCCGACCGAGATGCCGCCGGTCACGCGGACTACCGCTACCAGTGGCTTCTGCGGCCAGGGAAGTGTCTTGCGCAGGTCCTCGAGACTGCGCGGACCACGCCGGATGTACCGCTCGGCCAGCAGCCGGTCGTCGTACTGGAGCTGTTTCTCGAGCTCGTCGTACACATCGGACCGGTAGCCGAGTCGATCGACCAGTCCGGCGTCCAGACCGTCCTGTGCGGGCAGCGGTGCCGTGTCGACGAGCTCTCGCACCCGAGCGGTGTCCAGACGCCGCCGTACGGCGATGCCCTCGACGATCTGCTCGTACGCCGACTCCGCGAGCCGCGACGCCATCTCGCGACCTGGCTCGGTCATCTCCTTCTCGGTGAACGTGTCCGCCGCCGTCTTGTACTCACGCCGCTTGCCGAACTGCGGGATCACACCCGCCTTGTCCAGCGCATCGCGGATGAACACGGCCTGCACCGTCACACCGGTGATCGCCAGGTCACCGGACGGCTGCAGCCAGATCTCGTCGAACGCGGTCGCCAGGTAGTACGGCACCGTGCCCTGACCGGACTCCCCGAACGATTCGGTCCAGGCGACCGCGGGCTTCCCCGACGTACGGAAGTCGGCCACCGCCTCGCGCAGCTCCTGCACCTGCGCCAACGAGAGCCGATGGCCGCCCAGGTGGGCGACCACGCCGACGACCGAGTCGTCCCGCGCGCCCTTCCGCAAGGCAGACACCAGCTCGCGCAGCGTCGGCAGATGACGGGCCCGGAAGGCCGCCACCGGAGAGGCAGGCGGCGTCTCGAGAACACCACGGGTCAGATCCAGCTCAAGCAGAGTCCCCATACACCGACCCTAGACGCTGGACCCAACCGGTCAGCGGATGGCCGCGGACGGCGGAGTCGGCCTTTCGTCGGTCCAGCCGGACTCCAGGACGACGGTCGAGCCGGGCTTCGGCCCGCCGATCGTGGAGCTCAGGAGCCGACCGGTGGTCGGGTCGATGATGTACGTCGCCCCGCTCCAGGACAGGCTGGTCCGGTTGCTGCCCGGCTTGTTCACTGCGGCGGTGATGCTGACCTCGGTGCCGACGCGGCCGAGCGGGTCCTTCACCTTGGTGCGGACGTGCGTGCCCGGCAGTGCGGCGAGCACCCGGAGAGCGGCGCCGCGGAGCTTCGGGGGAGCGGGCATCTCGAACAGGAGCCGGCCGGCCGCCGCGAAGACGGCGTACTCGCGATCGGCTGCCGACCCGGTCGTGCCGGCGGAGTTGGCGAGGTACTGGTAGAGCTGGACCGGCTTGGTGGGGAGGGCCGCGATCTGTTCGGCGCTGAGCGGTTTGTCGCCGGTCAGGTAATACCCGAGCGGGACGTCGCTGAACGACATCTTGTTCACCACAGGTACTCCGTCGGACATGGTGATCGGAGTGCGCTCGTACGGCAGCTGCCAGGACGTCGGTGACCCCTGCGCGCGCCACTTCGCGACGTCGGCCGGGCTCGCGAGCTGATAGCCGAGGTTCACCCAGCCGAACCAGGACTCCACGCCCGGCTTCATCGGCATCCAGCTCTCGATGATCGACCGCCGCTCCAGCGTGTACTTCGGGTTGCCGACCCGCGTCGTCGGGTTCAGCTGCAGACTGCGCACCCGGTAGTACTTCCCGGACACCTTCTCGTCCTCCTCCTGGCGTACCGCTGCCGCGATCAGCACCTCTGCTGCCGCGGTCAGCCGAGGCGCAGTAGTAGTCGTCGCGCCACTCGGCATTGACGACCCACCGCCCGTGCCTCGCCCCACGACCAGCACGCCACCTAGCCCTACTACCGCCACCAGTGCAGTGGCTGCGGTAACAGCCGTCCCGAGCCACCCTGCGCGCACAAAGCTCGTGAAGGACCCGGCCGGCTTGGCCTGGTGGATCAGCTCGTCCACCTGGCGCCGGGCGGCGTCGGTCGCCTCCGGCGTCGGACCGTCCGCTTCCGGGAACGCCTTCCGCAGTACGTCGAACTCGTTCATGCCGGGTCCTCCGCGGGGTTCGTCACGGCCGCCCGTACTACCCGACGTGCACGGGACAACCGCGAGCACACCGTCCCGTACGCGATCCCCAGTGCCGCCGCCACCTCGTCGTACGTCAGCTGTCCGAGCGCCACAAGCAACAGGACCTCCCGGTCCTTGGCGTTCAGCTTTGCCAACGCGGCTGCCAGTTCAGGAGAGGCCCCCTGCGCGGTCACTTGTGCGGCGACCCGGTCCTCATGTGTCGCGGCCGGGACCGGCAGTGGCAGCTTCGCCGCTGCACGCCATGCCCGTACCTCGTCGCGGCGGTGCCGGCGGATCAGATTGGTCGCGATGCCGTACAGCCACGCCCGCACCACACCGTTGCGCCGGTCGAACCGCGCACGCTGCCGGAACGCGATCAGGAACGTCTCGGCGGCCAGATCGTCGGCGACGTCGCTCCCGAGCCGGCGGGCGACGTACGAGTGCACCTGGCTGAAGTACCGGTCGAAGATCGCCGCGAACCGCTCCGGCTCCTGCACCGACGCCTCGAGCTCCCACCCGTCGTCGTGCGCGGGTACGGCATCAGAGTCCACCTGCGCAGGAATTGTCAGAGCCACGGTGGAAGGACGCCCGAGAGCGCTCTCCGGATGACAGCCGGAGAGGATCAGGCGAGCTGGTTCAGGCGAGCTGGTTCAGGAGTGGTCGAGCAGCCCGCGGGCGGCGGCTTCGTCGCGCGGCCAGACGTAGATGGTCCAGCCGTCCTTGGTGTGGGCAGCGGTGGCCTTGATGCCGAAGTCCTTGAGCCGCGACACGAGCACGCGGGCCTCGTTGTAGTTCGCCACCGTCCGGATGTCGGTGAGCAGGCCGAACGCATCCCGCTCGGCCGGGCTGTGGTCGACGCGCCGGACCAGCGAGCCGCCCTTGGCCTTCGAGAAGGCCCAGCGGCACAGCAGCACCATCACGCCGGCCAGGGCGAGAGCCACCACCGGGAACAGGAAGTAATGCTCGGCGAACACGGACACCATTGTCTCGCGAAACAAAAGATCCTGAGGTCTTGGCAACCTTCCGTGTCTCCGGGGAGTCTGTACCATCAACACCCCAGCACGACCCAGTACTACTCAGCACCACTCAGCACCACCCAGCACAACTCAGTACGACTCAGTACGACGCTGCCACGCGGCCGATCACTCGGGGGCCGCCGGAAGAGCGGAGGGCACGGACATGCTCGCACCGACCCACAGAACATCAGCTGAGCCCGACAACGTCATACACCTGACCGGCATCCTCGACGTGCGGTCCGTCGGTGACGTCCGCCAAACTCTCAACCACCTGATCGACACCTCCGACGGCGACGTGATCGTCGACCTGGAGGAGGTCGACGCGGTCGATGCGACCGGCCTCGGCCTCCTGGTCGCCACCCACCGCCGTACCCAATCCCTAGGCCGCCAACTGGTCCTCTGGCACCCCCTGCCATCGGTCATCCGCATCCTCGCGGTAACCCGCCTCCACCGAGTCCTCAAGGTCGAGCGAACACCCTTACCACTCAGCGCCTGAGTGTGATCCACGCCCCTGGTGACGCCAGTCACGAGAGGCAGACTCACAAGGGCACACAGTCCTACTCTCGGGTACATGGCGACCTCGGATCGACCCTGGGTGATGCGCACGTACGCGGGCCACTCGTCGGCGGCGGAGTCCAACGCGTTGTTCCGCCGGAACCTGGCGAAGGGGCAGACCGGGCTGTCGGTCGCGTTCGATCTGCCGACGCAGACCGGGTACGACGCGGATCATCCGCTGGCGAAGGGTGAGGTCGGCAAGGTCGGCGTACCGGTTGCGCATCTCGGCGACGTACGGGCGTTGTTCGACCAGATCCCGCTCGCGCAGATGAACACGTCGATGACGATCAACGCGACCGCGATGTGGTTGCTCGCGCTGTACCAGGTCGCCGCCCAGGAGCAGGGCGCCATGCCGGAGGAGCTGACCGGTACGACGCAGAACGACATCGTGAAGGAGTACCTGTCGCGCGGGACGTACGCGTTCCCGCCGGACGCGTCGCTGCGGCTGACGACCGACCTGATCGCGTACACGGTCGCGCAGATGCCGAAGTGGAACCCGATCAACATCTGCAGCTACCACCTGCAGGAGGCGGGTGCCACGCCGGTGCAGGAGCTGGCGTTCGCGCTGTCGACGGCGATCGCCGTACTCGACCGGGTCCGCGACGGCGGACAGGTGCCGGCCGAGCGGTTCGGGGACGTCGTCCAGCGGATCTCGTTCTTCGTGAACGCCGGCGTGCGGTTCATCGAGGAGACGTGCAAGATGCGCGCGTTCGTGCAGCTGTGGGATCAGCTGACGCTTGAGCGGTACGGCGTGACGGATCCGAAGGCGCGGCGGCTGCGGTACGGCGTACAGGTGAACTCGCTCGGCCTGACCGAGGCGCAGCCGGAGAACAACGTGCAGCGGATCGTGCTCGAGATGCTCGGGGTCACGCTGTCGAAGAACGCGCGGGCGCGGGCGGTGCAGCTGCCGGCGTGGAACGAGGCGCTCGGCCTGCCGCGGCCGTGGGACCAGCAGTGGTCGCTGCGGATGCAGCAGGTGCTGGCGTATGAGAGCGACTTGCTCGAGTACGACGACATCTTCGACGGATCGCACGTGATCGAGGCGAAGGTCGACGAACTGGTCGCGGGCGCGCGCGAGGAGATCGACCGGGTGCAGGCGATGGGCGGCGCGGTCGCCGCCGTCGAGAGCGGGTACTTGAAGCAAGCGCTCGTCGCGTCGCATGCCGAACGCCGCCAGCGGATCGAGTCCGGCCAGCAGGTCGTGGTCGGCGTGAACAAGTTCGAGAACACCGAGCCGTCACCGCTGACCGCCGACCTCGACACCGCGATCCAGACCGTCGACCCTGCGGCCGAGTCCGCTGCGCTGTCGTCCTTGCAGAGCTGGCGTGCCTCGCGCGACGCCTCTGCTGTCGAGGTCGCGTTGGGCAAACTGCGTGCGGCCGCGAAGACCACCGACAACCTCATGCCCGTCACGCTCGAGTGCGCTCGCGCCGGTGTGACGACGGGGGAGTGGGCCGGGGTGCTCCGTGAGATGTACGGCGAGTATCGCGCGCCGACAGGCGTGTCCGGTTCGGTCGGCGTGTCAGGAGGCGGTGCCGAGATCGCCGCCGTCCGCGCGAAGGTCGCCGCCACCTCGGAGGAACTCGGCGGCCGTCTCCGCCTGCTCGTCGGCAAGCCGGGTCTGGACGGCCACTCGAACGGCGCCGAACAGGTCGCGGTCCGCGCGCGCGACGTCGGCTTCGAGGTCATCTACCAAGGCATCCGCCTCACCCCCGAACAGATCGTCGCCGCCGCCGTCGCCGAGGACGTCCATTGCGTGGGTCTGTCCATCCTGTCCGGCTCCCACATGGAGCTCGTCCCGCAGGTCGTCGCCGGCCTCCGCGAGGCAGGCCTGGAGGACGTCCCGGTAGTAGTCGGCGGCATCGTCCCGGACACCGACGCCAAGTCCCTTCGCGCCGCGGGCGTAGCCGCCATCTACACGCCGAAGGACTACGACCTCACCGGCATGATGGCCGACGTGGTCCAAGTAATCCGCCACGCCAACAAGCTGTAGGGCGGGCGTGGTAGAAGGAGTACATGACCGTGACGACTCGTAAGCTCTCGAATGGAACTGAGATCCCGGTGTTCGGACTGGGGGTCTGGCAGGTTGACGACGGCGCGCAGACTGAGCGCGCTGTCACCTGGGCGCTCGAGGCCGGTTACCGGCTGATCGACACGGCCCAGGCGTACGGGAACGAGGCCAGTGTCGGGAAGGCGATCCGCGAGAGCGGCGTCCCGCGGGAAGAGATCTTCCTGACGACCAAGTTCTACCCCGGCGGCAAGGACGCGCGGGTCGAGGCTGAGAAGAGCCTCGAGAGACTCGGCATGGAGTACGTCGACCTGTACCTGATCCACTGGCCGCAGGGCGGGCCGACCTGGGCGTGGCCCGGCATGGAGGCTGCGGTGGAGGCCGGGCTGACCAAGGGCATCGGCATCTCGAACTTCGGCGCCGACGAGATCCAGGAGCTCTCGAAGGTCGCGAACATCCAGCCCGCCGTGAACCAGATCCAGTTCAGCCCGTTCGAGTACCGCGCCGCGCTAGTCGCCGCCGGTGAGCAGGCCGGCATCGTCTCGCAGGCGTACAGCCCGCTCGGCACCGGCCGGCACCTCGACGACCCGGCCATCGCCCGGATCGCGGAGGCCACCGGTCACACTCCGGCGCAGGTCCTGATCCGTTGGGCGATCCAGAAGGGGCTCTCGGTCATCCCGAAGTCCGTCCACCAGGACCGGATCGTCGAGAACTTCAACGTCTTCGACTTCGAGCTCGACGACGCCGCGATGGCCGACCTCGACGCCCTCGACACCACGAACCGCACCGCGGACGCCCTGTCCAGCAGCGGGAAGTGGTGGTCCTGATCCAGGAGGTACTGCGTGAGCCCGCGAAGGCGGCGGTCTTCCTGGTGCTCGCGGTGCGTCCCGGATCCGAGGACACCGCGCGGGCCCTGCTGGAGGACGTCGCCGGGCTCACGCGTGCCGTCGGGTTCCGTGCGCCGAACGACCAGCTGAGCTGCGTCGTCGGCATCGGCGCGTCCGCGTGGAGCCGGCTGTACCGTGCGCCGGCTCCACGCGAGCTGCATCCCTTTCGTGCGTTGTCCGGCGCGAAGCACAGCGCGCCGGCGACGCACGGCGACCTGCTGTTCCACTTCCGCGCCCGCCGCCTCGACCTGTGTTTCGAGCTCGCCCGCCAGGTGATGGCGCGGCTGGCCGGCCACGTGAAGGTGCTCGACGAGGTACAGGGCTTCAAGTACTTCGACGAGCGCGACCTGCTCGGTTTCGTCGACGGCACTGAGAACCCGACCGGAGCCAAGGCGGTCGCGGCGATCACGGTTGGCGACGAGGACCCGGCGTACGCCGGCGGCAGCTATGTCGTCGTACAGAAGTATCTGCACGACCTCGACGCATGGCAGGCGCTGCCGATTGCCGAGCAGGAGCGCGTGATCGGCCGGGAGAAGATCAGCGACATCGAACTGTCCGACGCGGACCAGCCGGCCAACTCGCACGTCGCCGCCACCACGATCGTGGACCCGGACGGCACCGAGCGGCAGATCGTCCGAGAGAACATGGCCTTCGGCTCGCCCGGGGCGGCCGAGTTCGGCACGTATTTCATCGGGTACGCCGCCACGCCGGACGTGATCGAACGGATGCTGCACCGGATGTTCGTCGGTGAGCCACCCGGGAATCACGACCGGATCCTTGACTTCTCGACCGCGGTCACCGGCAGTCTGTTCTTCGTGCCGACCGCGGAGTTCCTCGAAGACCCGTCGCCGGCGCCCGCCGCGACCACGCCCGCCAGAACTGCTGGGAACCCTGCGGACGGATCGCTCGGAATCGGCAGCCTCAGAAGGAGTCGCACATGACGAACAACCTGCACCGCGAGCTGGCCCCGGTCTCGGACGCCGCCTGGGGCGAGATCGAGGAGGAGGCTCGCCGTACCTTCACCCGCGACATCGCCGGCCGCCGGGTGGTCGACCTGGTCGGTCCGTCCGGACCGGAGCTGTCCTCGGTCGGCACCGGCCACCTCGAATCGGTCGTGGCGCCGGGCGACGGCGTGATCGCGCACCGGCGGCTGTCCCAGCCGATCATCGAGCTGCGCGTACCGTTCACCGTCACCCGGCAGGCCGTCGACGACGTGGAGCGCGGCGCGAAGGACTCCGATTGGCAGCCGGTCAAGGACGCCGCGAAGCAGATCGCGTACGCCGAGGACCACCTGGTCTTCCACGGCTCCGGCGCCGCCGGGATCGAGGGTCTCGCGCCGAGCAGCTCGAACGACGTCCTCGCGTTGCCGTCCGAGACGAAGGATCTGCCCGACTCCGTCGCCCAGGCGCTGCGCGTCCTGCGACTCGCCGGGGTGGACGGGCCGTACAGCCTGTTGCTGTCCGCCGACCTGTACACCGCGGTCGCCGAGACGACCGACCACGGCTACCCGATCCGCGATCACCTGGCCCGGCTCGTCGGCGACGGCGAGATCATCTGGGCGCCGGCTCTCGAAGGCGCCCTGCTGGTGTCGACGCGCGGTGGTGACTACGAGCTGCACCTCGGCCAGGACCTGTCGATCGGCTACCTGTCCCACGACGCCGACACCGTCGAGCTGTACCTGCAGGAGTCGCTGACGTTCCTCGCGCTGACGTCGGAGTCCAGCGTCGTGTTGCGCGGCTGATTCCGTTCTCAGGAGTCGAGGAGCTCGGCGAGGACGGCTGCCTGGCTGATCGAGAAGTCCTTTGTCGCGGTCAGCAGCGTCAGCGTGCCGTTCCCGGCGAGCTCGCGCAGTTGGCCGAGGGCGGCAGCACGGACCGGATCGTCGAGCTCGGTGCGGTACCGGCGCGCGAACTCGTCGTACCGGCTCGGGTCGTGCCCGTACCACTCGCGCAGTTCGGTGGACGGGGCAACGTCCTTGCACCAGTCGTCGATCCGCGCCTTCGACCGGCTGAGCCCGCGCGGCCACAGCCGATCGACGAGCACCCGCTGCCCGCCGTCGTCCTCCACCGGGTCGTACACCCGCCGAACCCTTACCGCCATCAGCCCTCCTCCAGAGGAAACTTAGGAAGCCACGGTAGTTCGTTGGGGTGCTGTGGTCGCCGGTGTGGTCGCGGCCATCGCGGAGGAGTCGCGGCGTCCAGAGGCCGAGGACGGCGACCATCAGGACCAGCAGGACGGCGCTGACGAACGTGGTGATGTCACCACCACCCCAGCATGCCGTACCGTGCCGACAGAGCGCGGCTCAGGCCGTGATCAGCCGGCGGTCTTCTCCTTGATCAGGTCCTCGACGGCCTTCGGGATCGTGGTCTCGAAGTCGAGCAGCTTGGCCCAGGTCGGAGTGATCGTGATGACGGCCATCTCGTCGTACAGGCTCTGGACGCCGGCGGCCCAGTCCGGGTACTGCTCGTCGGTCATCACCTTGTGGCCGGCGGTCAGGTAGCCCTCCGGGACGCCCTGGACCAGTTCCACCGAGGCGGTGCCGCGGATCAGCAGGACCTTGGGCGGGAAGGCGCCGGTGTCGATGGTCAGCGCGACCTTCGGGTTCTTGCGGAGCGCCGCGACCTTGGCGGACTTGGGCACGGTGGCGACCAGGATCTGCTCGCCCTCGACCCAGAAGCCGATCGGGATGACGCGCGGGTCGCCGTCCAAGCCGTCGTAGGCGAAACGCGCCGGCTCGGAGCCGTTGAGGAGCTGCTGGGCGTACGGCTTGGCGAGGATCTCGGCGATCTGCTGCTGGTTCATCTCGGTCTCCGATCTGAGTGGGTTCTCATCAGGGGGACGGAGCCGTCCCGTGCTTCTCGACATCGATAGGTTGGCGAATCGTGGAAAGTTTTGACTTCGGTCCAGGACGTGTCCAGCTGTTCGACGACGGTGCAGTGGCGCAGATCGTGCACCCGGACGGCCGTGCGGTGCTGCTGGACGAGGGAGCGGTGCACGACAGCCTGCATGCCTGGGGCAAGGGATTCGTGATCACCGACCGGGCGGCATACCGTTTCGACAGCCCCGCGTTCACCCGGTGGCGGAGCAGCGGCATCGACCTGCTGTACCGGTTCGGTGAGCTGGAGCTCCGGGTCGGCCGCCGGTTCGGCGAGCACTGGACCGAGACGTACGAGCTCCGGAACACGAGCACCGAGCCCATCGAGATCGGCTCCCTCGCGATCAGCACGCCGTACCGCGACGTCTACACGTCCAGCCGCGAGAGCCTCACGGGTGCTGTGCACGCCCATGTCTGGACGGGTGGCGCGGACGCGTGGGTCTGGGCGGTGCCGATGGACGGCAGCGGACCCGGGCTCGGTCTGCAGTTGAAGGAAGGCGAGCTCTGGGCCTACTCCGTCGAGTCCCGCGAGCCTGGCACCAGCAGCAACATCCGCGGGCACATCTACCTCCACGTCACCGACCACGCCCGCGCACCCCATGCGATGGGAGGCCAGCAGACCATCACGTTCGAGCCTGGCGCCTCGTACCGGTGGACCTGGCAGATCGGTTGGTATACCGATCTGCCTGCCTTCCACGCGGACCGTCAACCACTCATCGGAGCCGACCGGCTGGCAGCTGAGGTCGCCGAGCCGATCCAGCTCCACGACGGCCGCGAGATCGCCGCTACCGAGCCCGGCCTGACGTACGTCGAGTCAGTCGACGGCAGATCCCGGATCGCCGTCCTCTTCCACGAACCGCTCCAGCAGATCGCTGAACGCCGCGTCCGCTTCATCCTCGACCACCAACGTCGCCCCGAGCTGGATGGCAATCGCAAGTACGCCTTCGTGCCGTACGACAACGACAGCGGGCTGACCGTCCTGTCCGGTGCGTGGCGAGACTGGTCGGATGCGCGTGAACGAGTCGGGATGGCCCTTCTCCTGCAGGAGGTCCGCGACCGCGATTGGGGCGATCGCGCCGAGTTGGACGAGGCGCTCAACGGCTACGAGCAGTTCGTCCGCGAGTACCTGCTCGATGACGCCGGCACGATCCAGGACGACAGCGTCCACCAGAGCGCCGTACGCCTGTACAACTTCCCGTGGTTCGCGCGTTTCCTGCTCGGCCAGGGCGACCGTGCCGGCGCGACCCGCATCCTCAACCGGTACTACGAACTCGGCGGCGACCACTTCCTCGCGTTCGACCTCGGCCCGTTGCTCAGCGAGCTCGGTCTCCGCGAGCACCTGATCCGGCATACCAAAACCTTCATCGGGTACGGCGACGAGCTGCCCCCGCACGAGGTCAACTACGAGCAGTCGATGGTTGCCCCGCTCCTCGAGCTGCTCGTTTCGGCATACCAAATCGCGCCGGACGAGATCGACGGCGCCGAGCTGACCCGCCGCCTGCCCTGGCTGACCGCGTTCGCCGCCGACCAGCCCGACGTGCGGCTGCGGCATGTTCCGATCCGGCACTGGGACGGCTACTGGTTCGGCCGGCTGCGGTTGTGGGGCGACGTCTTCCCGCACTACTGGTCGGCGCTCAGCGCGGTCGTGTACGCCGCCTGGCCGCGCGAGCTCGTGACGCCCGAGCAGGCCGCCTGGCTCGACGCCGCCGAAGACGCCATCCTCCGCGCGAACCTGGTCAGCTTCAGCGCGGACGGATCGGCGACCTGCGCGTTCGTCTACCCGAGCTGCGTCAACGGCCAGCCCGCGCACATCGCCGACCCCCTCGCCAACGACCAGGACTGGGCCCTGGTCTACGCCTTGCGCCTACTCAGCCGCTAAGCGCTTAGCCCAACGTCGGCAGGAGTTCCTGCAACTTGGTCATCAGGTAGGCGTGCAAGCTCGTGCCGTACGAGATCCGGGTCGCGCCGAGTGCCGCAAGCTCCGACGGCGTCGGTCCACCCGGCGAAGCGTGCGCGTTGATCGGTCCGCCAACGCCCTCGACGACCTCGGCGAGCTGGTCCACCGGCGCGAGGATCGGGTAGACGCAGTCGACTCCGGCACGGCGGTACTCGCGGCCCCGGCGTACTGCCTCGGCGACTGGATCGTCGACGCGTCGCACGAAGGTGTCCACCCGGGCGTTGATCACCAGCTCGGCTCCCGCGGCGGCGCGTACCTCGGCCAGGTAATCGGCCTGCTTCGCCACCTCGACAAGCTCGCCGTCGAGCGAGTCCTCCAGGTTGCAACCGACCGCTCCGGTCTCGAGCAGCCGCTCCGCGAACTCCTTCGCCGGCAGGCCGTACCCCGCCTCCATGTCAGCCGTGACGGGTACGTCGACCGCGCGGACGATCTTGGCGACCGCGTCGAACATGGTCGCCGGCGGGGTCAGCTGCCCGTCGTCGTACCCGAGGACGCGGGCGACCGCCCCGCTGCTGGTGGCAACAGCGGGGAAGCCGGCCTCGGCGATCAGCCGGGCGCTCACCGGATCCCACGCGTTCGGAAGGATGAGGGGAGTGCCGCCGTGGTGCAGTGCTCTGAACAACTCTGCTGTCTGCGTCATCAGGGGTGCGACCTCACGGCTTGTAGTGGCCGGGCTCCATCTTCCCGGTCACGCCGACCCGGGTCCACATGTTGATCGTGATGATCAGCGCGATCAGCCGGGCCAGGTCCTTCTCGTCGAAGGCCGCGGCCGCGATCTCGTACACGTCGTCCGGCACGTGGTCGACGCTGATCAGCGTGATCGCCTCGGTCAGCTGGAGCGCCGCCTTCTCCTGCTCGGTGTAGAACTTCTGCGCCTCGCGCCAGACCGGGAGCAGCGCGATCCGCTGCTGCTGGTCGGGGCCGAACTCCATCAGGTCCAGCGAGTGCATGTCGGTGCAGTACGCGCAGCCGTTGATCTGCGAGGCCCGGATCCGGACCAGGTGCGCCAGCTTCGGGTCCAGCCCGGTGTCGGACACCTTGTCGACCTCGATCAGGGCCTGGTAGAAGTCGGGTGCAAGGTTGGCGAGCTTCACTCGCCGCGTCGTTGAACTCATGCCTCCACGTTATGACCGGATCGGCCCAGGTACGTGGTCCACTTCCGCGGACGATCCCTGGGCCAATCCAGTCGACGGCGAGGACGGCGTGGTTCAGGCCCTGTCGCGCCGGACGAGATTGCGCAGCTGGGTCCAGGCGCTGCGGAACGGCGTACGCGGCGCCCGCTTCGTCAGCGGCTTCATCAACTCGTCGACAGGCGACGGCGGCGTGACGGGGGCAGGGTTCTCGGGCGTGCTGTGATGATCGGACATGACGTTCCCTCACGGGAGGGCCGGTTTGGCTGCACCACGAGGTGGGATGTCGTCGTTCCGGAGCTACCACCACAGTACGCCGCTTCACACCGGAAAGCGCTAGCTGTCGTTACCTGCGTGAAGCGAGTTGCTCAGGCCGTTGAGGATCAGGTTGAGGCCGAAGTCGAATTCGTCGGCGAAGTCGTAGCTGGTCTTGAAGTAGTAGCCGGTGGCCATCTCGACGAGATGCGGATAGTCGCCCGCGGCGAACCGCTCCATGATCGAGTCCGCGACCGGCGCCACGGTGTCGCGCCCTTCGAAGGGGAGCCCGGCTTCCTGGAGTGCGAATCCGTAGGTGTAGCTGTCGATCAGGGCATAGGCATGGGCCGTCATCTCCAGCGAGAAACCGGCCGCCCGGAGCGTCGCGATCACCGCGTCGTGATGGCGCAGCGTTGCCGGGCCCGGGGTGGTCCGGGATTCCATCAGGCCGATCGCCCAGCGATGCCGCCGCAGCACCTGCCGGGCCGACGCGGCGCGCCGGCGCAGCTCCGAGCGCCAGTCGCCGCCGGGCGACGGCAGTTCGATCTCGCTGAAGACCACATCGACGATGCCGTCGAGGATCGCGTCCTTGTTGGCGACGTGGTAGTAGACCGACATCGGTTTCGCCCCGAGCTCCTGGGCCAGCGAGCGGATCGTGAGAGCTCCGATCCCGCCGGCGTCGGCCACCCCGACGGCGGCCGCCAGCACCCGCTCCCGGGTCAACCGCCGGCGACCCTGCGAGGTATCACCAGCAGACTTCTCCACCCCCGGACCATAGCAGTTTCGTACAAAGTACGATACCGTCACCGTACTTAGTACGAAACGTCACCGGCGCTGGGGGCTCCGACATCCAGCACACCAGGGGGAACACCATGGCCCGTACGACCACGACCATCACCACGACCACCATGCGAGCGATCGTGCAGGACAGGTACGGCGATGCCGACGTCCTGCAGCTCAGGCAGATCGCCCGCCCCGAACCGGTAGCAACCGAGGTACTCGTCCGCGTGCACGCCGCCGGCCTCGACCGCGGGACCTGGCATCTGATGACGGGTACGCCGTACCTCCTCAGGCTCGCCTTCGGATTCCGCGGCCCACGCAACCCCGTACCCGGACGAGATGTCGCCGGCACGGTCGAGGCCGTCGGCTCCGGGGTCACCAGGTTCGCCGTCGGCGACGAGGTGTACGGCGAGGCGCCCGGTTCGTTCGCCGAATACGCGGTCGCCCGGGAGGACAAGCTCGCCCACAAGCCCGCCGACCTCGCCTTCGAGGAGGCCGCGGTGGTCCCGACCTCGGCGTCGACCGCCCTGAACGCGTTGACCGCCGGCCGGATCGAGGCCGGGCAGCACGTCCTCGTCATCGGCGCCTCGGGTGGCGTCGGCAGCTTCGCCGTACAACTGGCCAAGGCCTTCGGAGCGGAAGTCACCGGCGTGGCCGGCACCTCCAAGCTCGATCTGGTCCGTGCGCTGGGCGCCGATCATGTCCTCGACTACACCCGCGACGACTTCGCCGCGACCGGCGATCGCTACGACCTGATCATCGACATCGCCGGCAACCCCACGCTCTCGAGGCTGCGGCGCGCGCTGACGCCGACCGGTACGGTCGTCATCACCGGTGGCGAGGACGGCCGCGGTCCGAGCGGCGGGATGAACCGGCAGTTCCGCGCGCTGGCTCTGTCGCTGTTCGTACGGCAACGGCTGACCTTCGTCGTCGGCAAGGTGCGCGGCAGCGAACTCGGACGCCTCACCGCCCTCATCGAGGCCGGCGAGGTCACCCCGAACCTCGACCGCACCTATCGCCTCGACCAGGTCCCGGACGCCATGCACCACCTGACCACCGGCAAGGTCCGCGGCAAGCTCGCGATCACCGGCATGTCCGCATGATCACCGTCGACGGACTCTCGAAGCGGTACGGCGGCTCCTCGCCGGGCTCCGGATGGTGATGCGAGCCGAGGTCAAGTAACGCAGCCGGCGGGATAAGGTCCGGTTCCATGGAGGATTCCGAGGCGGGGGCCGACCTGCACCTGGACCTCGCCGCGGCGCGGGGGCGCAATGAGCTCGTGCAGGCCTTGCACGAGTCGATCCGGACCGGGCGGTTGCCGGCCGGGACGCGGTTGCCGTCGTCGCGGTCGCTGGCGAAGGATCTCGGGATCGCGCGGAACACGGTCGCGGACGCGTACGGGCAGCTGGTGGCCGAAGGCTGGCTGACTGCGCGGCAGGGATCCGGGACGGTCGTTGCCAACCGGGCCGCCGTACCGTCGATGCCGGCTGTCGCGCTGCCGGAGGAGCGGTCGTTTCGGTACGACCTGAGGCCCGGGGCGCCGGATCTTGCGACGTTCCCGCGGACGGAGTGGCTGGCGGCGGCCCGGAAGGCGTTGACCTTGGCGCCGAACGAGTCGTTCGGGCTGGGGGATCCGCGCGGCGGGCTCGAGCTGCGGCGGGTGCTCGCGGACTACCTCGCCCGTGCGCGCGGCGTACGGGCGGATCCCGAGCGGATGCTGATCTGCTCGGGGTACGTGCAGGCGGTGAGCCTGCTGGGCGAGGCGATCAAGAACCTCGGCGGTACGACGATCGCGGTCGAGGAGTTCGGGTACGGGCTGCATCGGGACGTCATCCGGGCACGCGGACTTTCCGCGGTGGCTGTGCCGGTGGACGAGCTCGGTGCGCAGACGTCACAGCTCGCCGGGCAGGGCGTGCTGCTCACCCCGGCGCACCAGATGCCGACGGGCGTGCCGCTCGCGCCGGAGCGTCGTACTGCTGCTGTCGAGTGGGCGCGGGAGACCGGGGCGGTGGTGATCGAGGACGACTACGACGGCGAGTTCCGGTACGACCGCCAGTCGGTGGGGGCGTTGCAGGCGCTCGATCCGGAACGGGTCGTCTACACCGGTACGGCGAGCAAGAGCCTCGCGCCGGGTCTGCGACTGGCGTGGATGGTGCTGCCGCAGCGCCTGATCGAGCCGGTCGTCGCCGCGAAGCGCACCGCCGACTACCAGACCGGGACGCTCGAGCAGTTGATCCTGGCCGAGTTCATTGCCTCCGGCCACTATGACCGCCACGTACGCCGCTCCCGCCTGCACTACCGCCGCCGCCGCGACCGCCTGGTAGAACTCCTGGCCGTCCGCGCCCCCGACGTCCAGGTAGCCGGCATCTCCGCCGGCCTGCACGTCCTCCTGGACGTCCCAGGCGACGCCGAAGACATCGTCGCCCGAGCCGCCCGCCAAGGCCTCGGCCTGGCCAGCCTCTCCACCTACCACTTCAACCCAACCCCCGCCACCCGCCAAGCAGTAATAGTCGGCTACGGCACCCCACCCGACCACGCCTACCCCGGCTCCCTAGACCTCCTCTGCCAGGTACTTGGTGTGTAGCTCGCGGATGTCGGTTGGGCCTACGCGGCAGCAGCCGCCGATGTAGGTTGCTCCGGCTGCTGCCCAGGTGCGGGCGAAGGTTGCTGGGGCTGTGCCGTCGCCGACCCAGGTTCGTGCGACCGGGTCCCACGACTCGCCGCGGTTGGGATAGGCGATGGCGGGTTTGCCGGTCGTGGTTACTGCAGTTCGGATGGCGGGCAGTACGTCGGTGGGGGTGCAGCAGTTGATGCCTATGGCAACCACCTGGTCAATGGCCGGGATGGTGAAAGCGTCGGCTAGTGGTTGGCCGGCTCGGGTGTGGGTGCCGGCGATCGAGTAGGAGAACCAGGCGGGGAAGTCGAGCTCGGACAGCAATCCGACGAGGACCTCGGCTTCCTGGGTGTCCGGGATTGTTTCGATGGCGAGCAGGTCGGGGCCTGCGTCCATCAGCAGCTCGAGGCGCGGTCCGTGGAAGTCCCGGAGGACAGCAACCGAAACGCCGTAGTTGCCTCGGTACTCCGAGCCGTCCGCGAGCATCGCGCCGTACGGACCGACGGACCCGGCGACCAGCCGGCCGGGGAACTCGTCGCGCACCTCCCGCGCGATCCGCACGCTGCTCGCGATGAGCCGCTCCGCCTCGGCGCACTCGACGCCGGCCCGTTCGAAGCCGATCACGCTCGCCTGGTAACTCGCCGTCGTCGCGACCATCGCTCCGGCCTCGTAGTACGCGCGATGGACCGCCGCGATCTCCGCCGGATCGTCCCTCAGCAGCCGCGCGGACCACAGAGCGTCGGACAGGTCGTGCCCGCGGTCCTCGAGAGCATTCGACAGGCCGCCGTCGAGGATGACCAACCGGTCAGAGGCCTTGGACAAGCTCGAAGACCTCGTCGGCGCAGCCCCACGACAGCGTCACGCCGGAGCCGCCGTGTCCGTAGCAGTGGATCACCGGCTCACCGGTCCGCGTACGCACGAGCTCGCACCGGATCGTCGGCCGAGCAGGACGCAGACCGACCCGCTGCCGGATGATCTTCGCCTTGCGGAGTTGAGGAACGAGCTCCGCGGCCCGCTCCAGAATCGCCGAGCTCGTCGCAGGATCCACGGCCATGGTCCAGTCGCCCGGCTGGCTGGTCCCACCGACAACCACGTCGTGCTCACGCGGTACCACGTACGTCAGCTCGGTCGGCGACCGATCCGCAAGCAGCCATTCGGTCAGCCCGCACGGCTCGACCGTCATCACCTGACCGCGGACCGGCGTCACCGTCGGATCGCCCGCCGTCAGTCGCGCCCCGAGCCCGGTGCAGTTCACGACCAGATCGGCCCCGGTCGGCAACGCGGACAGCGCCGCCCGCGTCAGCGTCCCGCCCGCCTGCTCGAGTCGCTTCACCAACGCCGGCAGGTACGCCGGCATGTCGATCACGGGCGCCGTGAACGACCACCCGTCCACGAATCCCGCCGGCGGCGACCCCAGCCGGGTCAGATCAGGCAGTACGTCGGCCCACCGCGGATCCGGCGTACGGTCGGTCAGGAACTCGCGCCCGTGCCGCAGCTGGACCGACGGCTCGATCTCCGCCAGCTTCGCGAACTCCTCGTACGACGTCCGCGACCAGCCGGCCACCCGGTCCTCCGGGGCCGACAGGTACGGATACCAGATCGCGGCCGCCACGGACGACGTCGTCTCCAACGGCAGGTCGCGGGCGAACACCGCCACGTCGTACCCGCCCTCGGCGAGCCGGATGGCACAGCTCAGCCCGATCACGCCCGCCCCGACCACGATCACGCGCATTCACACAGTGTTCCCCACACTCCGTGATCACGCCAGGGTGCGCCTGACGATCGTCATCGCGTCGACGCGGACCAAAGCCGGCTTGCTGCTGACCTCGAGGTCGAACACGGGCCGCCAGGCCCGGTTACTCGCTGACCCCGCGGCTCAGGAGCACGGTGGCGATGAAGGTCTTGTACAGCTGCAACGGGTCGTCGTTGCGCAGAGCAACAACCTTGTCCTCGCGGCGTTCGACGTTGCGTAGTGCGCAGGCCAGCTCGGCGAACGCCCGGCTGTGGAAACGAACGGTCAGCTCGGCCGGCAGTGCGATGCTCGGCGGTCGGATGTCGCTCAGCCGCGCCAGCGCGCGCCGGGCGCCGTCGTGGATCAGCTCGCGGGCAAGCTCCGGATGCACGGATCGGGCGGCGTTGTGCGAGATCGAGTCCTTGACGACGACCGACTCGATGTCCGGGCAGAACGGCTGCGCCTCGTCGATCGTCACCCGGTCACCCGAGATCAGTACGACGGGGACACCGTGCGCGAGGGCCACCAGCGCGTTGATGCCCGCCTCACCCGTGATCGAGCCGTTGAGGCGTACTTCGGCGATCGCGCGCGGGTTGTACGTGTGGTGCAGCACGGAACCCGTCGACCCGGCCGACCCGTGGTAGGAGACGAAGAACGCCGCGTCGTACGAATCGTCGAGGCCCTCCATCATGTAGAGCGGCTTGTGCTTCCCGGACAGGTAGCTCGCGCGGCCGTGCAGCTCGTCGGGACGCAGGTTCTGCATGGTCGAGTGCGAGTCGTTGACCAGGAACTCCGTGCCGCCCGCGGCCATCGCGCCGTCGATCGCCGCGTTGACCTCCGCCTGGAGTTGACCCCGGTAGTACTCGTACTCCTGGCCCGGCCCCCGACACTGACTCCAGTCGACGACGCCCGCCGTACCCTCCATGTCCGTTGACAAGAAGACCCTCATCTAGCGCACCATACAGGGCCGTTTCGGGTCGAAGGTCCAGTCCTCGATCAGGTACTGCATCGCGATCGCGTCGTTGCGTGCACCGAGTCCGTGCTGGAGGTACAGCTCGTGCGCGGCGTCCAATGCATCGCGGTCGAGCTCGACGCCGAGACCGGGGCGCGTTGGTACGGCGATCTCGCCGCGTGCGATCTGCAGCGGTTCCTTGGTGAGGGCCTGACCGTCCTGCCAGATCCAGTGCGTGTCGAGCGCCGTGATGTCGCCGGGAGCGGCCGCGGCGACCTGCGTGAACATCGCCAGCGAGATGTCGAAGTGGTTGTTCGAGTGCGAACCCCAGGTCAGCCCGAAGTCGTTGCAGAGCTGCGCGACCCGTACCGATCCGGCCATCGTCCAGAAGTGCGGGTCGGCCAGGGGGATGTCGACCGCGTCGATCCGGATCGCGTGTGCCAGTTCGCGCCAGTCGGTCGCGATCATGTTGGTCGCCGTACGCAGTCCGGTAGACCGCCTGAACTCGGCCATCGTCTCCCGCCCGGAGAACCCAGGCTCGGCCCCGCACGGGTCCTCGACATACGCGAGTACGTCGTCCAGCCCCGAGCAGACCGCGATAGCTTCGCGGAGCGACCAGGCGCCGTTGGGGTCCACCGTGATCCGCGCAGCGGGGAATCGTTCGTGCAGCGCGCGGGCCGCGTCGATCTCGACGTGCGCGTCGAAGACGCCGCCCTTCAACTTGAAGTCCGCGAACCCATACCGCTCCTGAGCTGCTTCAGCCAAGGCAACGACGTCGTCTTGGGTGAGTGCCGGGCGCCGCCTCAGTTGCGTCCACTTGTCGTCGTCGCCGTCGTCCGTCCGGTAGGGCAGGTCGGTCTGCGTTGTATCACCTACGTAGAACAGATAGCCCAGGACCGGAACCGCGGTGCGTTGCTGCCCGTCGCCGAGCAATTCGGCGACTGGTATACCAAGGTGCTGGCCGAGCAGATCCAGCAGCGCCGATTCGATCCCGGTGACCGCGTGAACCGTCGTCCGCAGGTCGAAGGTCTGCAACCCGCGGCCTCCGCTGTCCCGGCCCGCGAAGGTGGTGGAGATCGAGCGGAGCAAGCTTCGATGGTGGCTGAGCTGGTGACCGACCAGGAGGGGCGTCGCGTCGCGGATGGTGGATGCGATCTTCTCGCCGCCAGGCACTTCGCCGAGTCCCGTGTTGCCCGAGCTGTCGGTCACGATCACCACGTTGCGGGTGAAGAACGGCCCGTGTGCACCGCTCAGGTTGAGCAGCATGCTGTCGTGGCCGGCCACCGGCACGACCTCGACAGACGTGACAGTCGGAGTCATTTGACCTTCCCGATCAACTCGGTCAGCTGCGCGAACTCGTCGTCGGTCAGATCCTGCAACGGCGGTCGCACCGGCCCGGCGGACCGCCCGATCGCGTTCACGCCGGCCTTCACGATCGACACGGCATACCCCTTCGTCCGGTCGCGGAGGTCCAGGTACGGCAGCACGAACTCGTTGAGCTTTTGGTATACCGAAGTACGGTCCTGGGCGACCACGTCCGCATAGAACCCGAGCGCGAACTCGGGCACGAAGTTGAAGATGGCCGACGAGTATGTGCTGTACCCGAGCTGCAGCAGCGGCAGCGCGAACGTCTCGGCCGTCGGCAGTCCACCGATGTACGTGAGCCGCTCGCCCACTCGCGCGTACGTCCGCGTCATCATCTCGATGTTGCCGACGCCGTCCTTGAGGCAGACCAGATTCGGATTCCGCTCCGTGAGCGCGGCGACCGACGCGTCGTTCAGGATCGCGTTCGCTCGGCTGTACACGGTCACGCCGAGGCTCGTGCTTCGGCATACCGCCGACACGTGCTCGATCAGACCGGCCTGCCCCGCCTCCGTCAGGTACGGCGGAAGTAGCAGGATCCCGTCCGCCCCGGCAGCCTCGGCGGCCTGCGCTCCGGCGATCGCAGTCGCCGTACCGCCGGTAGCCGGCGCGATCACCGGCACCCGGCCGTTCACCTCGGACACAGCAGCTCGTACGACGGTGTCGATCTCGGCTGTGGTCAGCGAGAAGCCCTCGCCGGTACCGCCCGCGGCGAACAAACCCGCGACGTCGTACTGGCTCAGCCAGGACAGGTGCTGGCGGTACCCGGCCTCGTTGAAGGTCAGATCCGGATGGAAATGCGTCACGGGGAACGAGAGCAGCCCGGTCTTCAGTTGCGCGGCGAGTTCACCGGGGGAGTAGCGGGAGGAGTTATGGGGCACGCTCGTCAGCGTAAGAAGACGCGTGGATACCTGTCCAAGATCGATTTTGGATCTAGTGATGCTCTGGGAGCATCGTGAGCACCCGTCGCAGCACCGGACTGGTTGCGTCGCGCCGCCAGATCGCGTGCAGCTCGACCGGGCCGCCGGCACGCTCGAGATCGCAGTACGCAACGCCCTCCACACCAAGGCTGCGGGCCGATGCCGGGACGAGCGCGACGCCCCGGCCGGCGGCGACCAGCAGGATGACCGTCAGGATCTGCTGCACCCGCTGCTCGATCCGCGGATGCGTCTCGGCCAGGAACCGGACCGTCAGTTCGTGGAAGTAGCGCGCCTGCGTCGGCGAGTAGCTGATCACCCGCTCACCGGCGAAGTCGCCTGCGGACAGCGGTCGCCCAAGCGTCGCCAGTCGATGGTTGCCGGGGACAA
The DNA here is from genome assembly GCF_040675555.1 of Kribbella sp. NPDC049584. Taxonomy (NCBI): domain Bacteria; kingdom Bacillati; phylum Actinomycetota; class Actinomycetes; order Propionibacteriales; family Kribbellaceae; genus Kribbella; species Kribbella sp. NPDC049584. The sequence goes on along the minus strand of NZ_JBFAPF010000010.1, from coordinate 184,623 downwards.
CAGCACACAGAGGCTCGCGGTATACCACCCGCGAGTCCAGTACGTCGCTGTCGAACGGCGGCCGCCCGAGACCGAGATCGAGCTCACCACGCAGCAGGCCGTCGAGCTGACCGGGCGTCACCCGCTCGTGCAGGATCACATCAACATCGGGCAGTTCCTCCGCCATCCGGCGTAGCAGCGGACCGAGCGTGCGAATAGCCGAAGTCGCAGTGAAGCCGAGTCGCAGCGTGCCCGCTGCGCCCTGGTCGACGCGTCGCGCCAGATCGCCCGCGGTCTCGACCAGCGCGAGTAGCCGGCGAGCCTCGACCAGGAACGCCTGCCCGGCCTCGGTGAGCTCGACCTTGCGGTTGTCGCGTTCCAGCAGTCGCGCCCCCACGGCGCGTTCGAGCTTCTGCACCTGCCGGCTCAGCGGCGGCTGCGTCATGTTCAGCCGTTCCGCGGCCCGGCCGAAGTGCAGTTCCTCGGCGACGGCGACGAAGGCGCTCAGTTGATCGAGCGAGAACATGATTCCCGAAAGGTATCACTCGCTGCCTGATCGGTCTCGGACAGACATGATCGGCGTTCCTGCCCGGCCCGCTGGTAGTCCCGGCCAACTATCCGGGCTGGTGGGTCAGCAGCCGATGGCGTGTGCTCGAGAGATGGACCCGCATCGCCGCACGCGCCGCCTCGGGGTCGGCGTGCTCGATCGCCGCGTGGATGTTCTCGTGCTCATGGATCACCCGGGTCAGGTGGTCCGGGTCGGACATCTCGTACGCCGGATCGAGTCGCGTCCGCGGCAGCATGATCATCATCGGCCCGAGTTCGCCGATCAGGTCGGAGTAGAAACGATTGCCTGAAGCAACCGCTACCTTCAGGTGGAACGCGAAGTCCGCCTCCACCGACCGCGCCGGATCGTCCCCGATCCTGCGGTACTCGTCCAGCGCCCGCTCGATCCCCTTCAGTTGGTATACCGAACGTCGGCCGGCCGCCAGCCCGGCTGCCTCGCTCTCCACACCGATCCGGAAGTCCATCAGCTCCATCACGTCCCGGTGCGATCGGACCTCGCGGAGTCCCGACGTACGTTCCGGAACCTCCAGCACGAACGAGCCACGGCCCTGGAATGTCTCCACGAGACCGGCCGCCTGCAGCCGGGAGACGGCTTCACGCACGACAGTCCGGCTGACCCCGAACTCCTCCACCAGACTGTTCTCGCCTGGCAGCTTCTCGCCGGGCGCGATCTCCCCGCTCAGAATTCGTTGCTTCAGCTCCTCGACGATTTGGTACGCCAAACCGCTCATCCGTGGAACTCGCAACTGTCGACCGTCCATCGCGCGCACTGCTCGCTCGTCGTGAAGCCGAGGCCAGGCCGATCCGGCACGAGCATGCGGCCGTCGACAGTCTCCAGACGCTCGTTGAACAAGGGATTCAGCCACTCGAAATGCTCGACCCACGGTTCGCGCGGATACGCCGCCGCGAGGTGCAGGTGGATCTCCATCGCGAAGTGCGGAGCCAGCTGAAGACCGTTGTGGTCGGCAAGCGTCGCCAGCTTGAGGAACGGCGTGATGCCGCCGATCCGTGGCGCGTCCGGCTGGATGATGTCGGCGGCCCGGGCCTCGATCAGCCGGACGTGTTCACCGACGCTCGACAACATCTCACCCGTCGCGATCGGAGTGTCCAACGCTGCGGCAAGCTCCGCATGGCCGACGGCGTCGTACGCGTCGAGCGGCTCCTCGATCCACACCAGGTTGAACTGCTCCAACACCCGGCCGAAACGCAGCGCGGTCGGGCGGTCCCATTGCTGGTTCGCGTCGACCATCAGCGGTACGTCGTCGCCGAGGTGCTCGCGGACGGCACGCACCCGGTCGAGGTCGATGCGGGTCTCGGGCTGACCGACCTTGATCTTGATCCCGCCGATGCCGTCGGCCAGCGATTTCGAGGCGCGTTCCTTGACCTCCTCGATCGGCGCGTGCAGGAAGCCGCCGGACGTGTTGTACGCGCGGACCGAGTCCCGGTGCGCGCCGAGCAGCTTGGCGAGAGGGAGATCGGCCCGCTTCGCCTTCAGGTCCCAGAGCGCGACGTCGATCGCAGCGATGGCCTGCGTCGCGACGCCGGATCGGCCGACCGACGCGCCGGCCCAGAGCAGCTTGTCGTACACCTTGCCGATGTCCGACGGGTCCTCGCCGATCAGCCCCGACGCGATCTCCTTCGCATGCGCGTACTGCGCCGGACCGCCGGCTCGCTTGGAGTAGCTGAACCCGATCCCGCGCTGCTCCTGCTCGGTCGCGATCTCCGCGAACAGGAAGACGATCTCGGTCATCGGCCGCTGCCGCCGGGTCAGCACCTTCGCGTCACTGATCGGCTGGTCGAGCGGAAGAACCACGGACGACAGCTTCACCTGGCGGATGCGATCCATGGCCTGTGATCGTACAAGTCATCAACTTGTCCAACAAGGGCCGCGATTGACACCCTCGTAACACCAGGTGACTCAGGTGGAAACACCAGTCGGCGACGCTGCTTTCTCGCCGACAACGTCGTCGCGTGACCACATCTGCCTGGGGAAGGAAGTCGCGATGGATGTGTCGGAGCCGGACCTGCTGCGGACGTTCACGGCGGTGGACAAGGACGACAACGGCCGGATCTGGGCCTGGGAACTGCTCGCGAAGCTGGGACAGGCGGGGATCCAGCCCGACGATCCGCGCGTCCGTGCGGCGCTGGCCGACGTCGGCCGTCCGGCGGGGATCGACATCCAGCCGGTGGAGATCGACTTCCGGCAGTACGCCGAGATCGCTCAGCACGGCGACGGCGTGGTGTACCGCGCGCTGGCGGGCGAGCTGGCCGTGCCTCCGGACGAGTTCCAGGAGTACGTGCGCAGCATCACGGCGATGCACGGCGACCTGCTGTCGAATCGGGACGGCAACGTCGCCGACTACATCCCGACGTTGCGGGACGCCGATCCGGAGCGGTTCGGGATCGCGATCTGTACGGCGGACGGGCAGGTGTTCTCGATCGGGGACACGGCGGACGAGTTCAGCGTCCAGTCGACGTCGAAGCCGTTCAACTATGCGATCGCGCTGGAACAGCTCGGGCCGGACGAAGTACATCGCTGGGTCGGCCAGGAGCAGAGCGGCGGCCCGTTCAACGATCCGCATCTGTCGCTGGGCACGGATGGCAGGCCCCGCAACCCGATGATCAACGCCGGAGCGATCGGTACCCTCGCGCTGGTCGATACCGGCAAGGACCAGTCGGACCGGTTCACCACCGTCCGGGACACGTGGGCGGCGATGACGGGTAAACGACCGCAGTTGCACGGTGCGACGTTCCTGGCCGAGCGCGACACCGGCTTCGGCAACGTCAGATTCGCGAACGGGCTCATGCAGGCCGGCAAGCTGAGAGGCGCTCGGTCGAACGATCGGCGTGCTCCGGAGGACGCTGTCGAGTTCTACACCATGGTCTGCTCGCTCACCATGGACGCCGAGCAGCTGGCCAGGGCTGGTGCGACGCTCGCGAACGGCGGAGTCGCCCCGAGCGGCCGGCGCGTGTTCTCCCCGGAGACCGCTGGACGTGTGCTGGCCGTGATGGGACACAGCGGCATGTACGACGGCTCCGGGCAGTTCTCCGACCAGGTCGGGTTGCCGGCCAAGAGCGGTGTCTCCGGCAACGTCATGATGGTGGTGCCGTCGAAAGGGCTGGCGGTGGTGACCTACTCGCCCCGTCTGGACGCGACTGGCAACTCGGTCCGCGGGGTCGAGGTCTGCAAACGCTTCGTCAACGAGTTCGGCCTACACCCATACCGCGGCGTTGGTGGCGCCGAGCGCGGACGGCAGTCGGCCGGCACGCTCAACGAGGCAGACAGAAGAGCCGAGGCAGCAAACGCAGCCGACCGCGCCCTAGCCGGCCTGGCCCGCCCGGGAACCGCCAGCCCGGTCGCGGCTCAGACCGTCGACGCGGAGCGCGCGGGCGCAGGCGCCTCCCGGCAATCTGCACAGCCGGGCCGTCAACTCTAGCCACCGTCCGGCCTGCAGGCGGCGGATCTGCACGCCATCAGAATGCAGCTGCCCCCGCCGCGTTGAGCGTGGCGGGGGCAGGGAGTTGCAGTTGTGATGAGCTGAGGATCCGCAGGTGCTACTCGACGGTGACTGACTTGGCCAGGTTGCGGGGCTTGTCGACGTCGTGGCCCAGGGCTACGGCTGCGTAGTACGCGATGATCTGGAGGGGGATCGTCAGCAGGATCGGGTCGAGTTCGGGCTCGTTCTTCGGTACGACGATCTTTGCCGCGACGCCGTCCGGTACGTCGACGCCGGGGTGCGTGACGACGTAGAGCGGGCCGGAGCGTGCGCCGATCTCGTGCAGCGCGCCGATGTTGCGGTCGAGCAGCTCGTCGTCGGGGACGATCGCGACGCTCGGCACATCCGGCGAGATCAGCGCGAGCGGACCGTGCTTCAGCTCGGAGGTCTGGTACGCCTCGGCGTGCCGGTACGAGATCTCCTTGAGCTTCTGCGCGCCCTCCCGCGCGACCGGGTAACCGCGGGTCCGGCCGACGAAGAACAGCGATTCGTGCTTCGCGAGCCGGCCGGCGATCTTGGCCAGCTCCTCCTCCTGCGCGACGATCGCGCCAATGTGCTCCGGCAGCTTCTTCAGGCCGTCGATCAGCCGGCGGCCGTCGGCGGGGGAGACGTCGCGGATCCGGCCGAGGTGGATGCCGAGCATCGCGAACCCGACCGCCATGTTCGTCAGCGCCTTCGTCGACGCGACCGAGACCTCCGGACCGGCGTGCAGGTACACACCGCCGTCGACCTCGCGGGCGATGCTCGAGCCGACTGCGTTCACCAGGCCGATCACGCGACCGCCCTTGCGCTTCAGCTCCTGCACCGCGACCAGCGTGTCCAGGGTTTCACCGGACTGCGACACGGCGACGTACAGCGTGTCCCGCTCGACCACCGGGTTGCGGTACCGGAACTCCGACGCGGGCTCGGCGTCGGCGGGGATCCGCGCGACCTCCTCGATGAACTGCGCGCCCATCTGACCCGCGTAGTACGCCGAACCGCAGCCGAGGATCTTGACCCGCTTGATCTCACGCGCCTCGCGGGCGTCCATGTTCAGGCCGCCGAGGTGCACGGTGTGGAAGCGCTCGTCGAGGCGGCCGCGGATGGCCCGGCCGACCGCGTCCGGCTGCTCGTGGATCTCCTTCATCATGAAGTGCTCGTGCAGACCGCGCTCGTACTCGTCGGCCTCCCACTCGACCGTCTTCGCGGTCTTGGTGGTCGGCGCGGCGTCCTGCGTGAACGTGCGGTACCCGTCGGCGCGGACGGTCGCCATCTCGCCGTCGTCCAGGTACACGACCTGGCGGGTGTAGCGGATCAGCGCGGCCGCGTCGGAGGCGACGTGCATCTCGCCGTCGCCGATACCGAGGATCAGCGGGCTGCCGTTGCGGGCCACCACGATCCGGTCCGGGAAGTCGAGGTCGATGACGGCGATGCCGTACGTGCCCTCGATCCGGCGCAGCGCGGCCATCACCTTGTCCTCGAGGGTGGCGCCCTCGGACTGCTCGATCAGGTGCGCCAGGACCTCGGTGTCGGTCTCGGACCGCAGCTTGACGCCCGCGTCCTCGAGTTGGGTGCGCAGCGCGCCGGCGTTGTCGAAGATGCCGTTGTGTACGACGGCGATCCGCTCGTTCCCGCTGGCGTGCGGGTGTGCGTTGTCCTTGCTCGGACCGCCGTGGGTCGCCCAGCGCGTGTGGCCGATGCCGAGCTTGCCGCCGAACCGCTTCGGCAGCGACGCCTCCAGCTCACGGACGCGACCGGCGTCCTTGTGCACCTTCAGCTCGCTGGACCCCAGTACGGCGACACCCGCCGAGTCGTAGCCCCGGTACTCGAGCCGGGCCAGTCCGTCCACCAGGATGGGCGCGGCCGGCTTGGTGCCGACGTACCCGACGATTCCGCACATGTAGTGGTGCCCCTTCGTAGGTTCGGTTGAGCGGCCCGGTCAGCCGTAGACGATCCGTCGTAGCTGCCGGGCGGAGAGTTCGGGTGAGCGGACCGGCCAGTGCCGGAGCTCGGTGCCGAGGCGGGCGAAGATCTCGTCGTTGCGGGCGCCGTAGGTCTGCAACTCACGGTGCCGGCGCCGGACGTACTCCTCGGTCGTCTCGGTGAAATAGGCCAGTACGTCGGCGACCACGCGCCGCGCGACATCCGCCGACAGTCCGGTCGTCCGGCTGACCTGATCGGCCAACTCGTCCACCGGCTCCACAGCCGCCGCCTCACTGATCACCCGACCACCATGCAGTGTTTTCGAGGTCACTGCAAACCTTCTGCCCGAAATCGGGCAAATTTCCTGTTTTGTCAGGAGTTAGAAGAGCCGGAGTACGTCGGACTCCATGCCGCGGAGGGCGTCGTAGTCGACGGTCACGCATTCGAGGCCCCGGTCGGTGGCCAGGAACTGGGCCTGAGGTTTGATCAGCTGGGCGGCGAAGATCCCGCGCACCGGGGCGAGCAGCGGGTCGCGGTTGAGGAGCTCGACGTACCTGGTGAGTTGCTCGACGCCGTCGATCTCGCCGCGGCGTTTGATCTCGACGGCGACGTGCTTGCCGTCGGCGTCGCGGCACAGCAGGTCGACCGGCCCGATCGCGGTCGGGTACTCGCGGCGTACCAGCGTCCAGCCCTCGCCGAAGGTCTGGACATGCTCGGCCAGCAGCTCCTGCAGGTGCGCCTCGACGCCGTCCTTGATCAGCCCGGGGTCGATCCCGAGCTCGTACGACGTGTCGCTGTGCACCTCCTCGAGCGTGATCCGGAGCTCCTCACCAGCCTTGTTGGTGACGCTCCAGACCCCCTCTTCCTCGGTCAGCTTGCACGGCGGCGACATCCAGTTCAGCGGTTTGTACGACCCGCCGTCGGCGTGGATCAGCACGGATCCGTCCGCCTTCACCATCAGCAGCCGCGGCGCCATCGGCAGATGAGCCGTCAGCCGCCCCGAGTAGTCGACAGAACAAGTAGCAATCACCAAGCGCACGAGAAAGCACCGTAGTGCACCGGCCGCCGGTAGTGGGAGGGTGGTGAGCATGATGCCGAAGGTCAGCGATCAGGCCGTCGCCGCGTACGACGTGGTGGCCGCCGAACTGGAGTCGGCCGGAGTGGTCCGGGGCAGCATGTTCGGTATGCCCTGTCTCAAGGTCGGCAAGAAGGTGCTCGCGGGGATGTTCGGCGACGCCATGACGTTCAAGCTGCCGCCGGAGCCGCGGGAGAAGGCACTCGCGCTGCCCGGCGCCGAGCCGTTCGACCCCGGGATGGGCCGGCCGATGAAGGAGTGGGTCGTGATCCCGCTGGCGCAGTCGCAGGCCTGGCCGGAGTACGCCGCCGAGGCGTTGGAGTACGTCGGCCGATGAATCTCATGTGTCCGGCGCGGATCCTGCTGCTGCCTGGTGACGTGCAGGAGGCGGCGGTCGGGGAGCGGGTTGCTCAGGTGTACGCCGGAACCTTCGAGGCGGCGGCCGGATCCCGCCTGGCGGAGCGCCTCGGCGTACGGCTGACCGTCGTACCGGAGCTGACCCAGCGCCCGGACGAGGAGCTGCAGTCGATCGCGGACCTGCATCGCGGCGAGACCGTCGTCGTACTGGGCGTGGACCTCGGCCTCAAGCTTCCGGCGACCGTCGAGCACACCGGCGACGGCTGGACGCGGGTGGCGACCGACAACGAGGTGACACTGTCGGCGTACGAGCTGGCGGCGGAGAAGTTCCGCGACTCGATCCCGCCCGGGGCCAACGACCAGCTGATCGATCTGCTCGCCGAGCGCGTCGGACCCGGCGGGCGGGTGCTCGAGATCGGCAGCGGAACCGGACGCGATGCGCTCGAGCTGGAACGCCGCGGCTTCGTCGTACGGCGGACCGACGCGACGCAGGCGTTCATCGACATGATGCGGGCCGACGGGTACGCCGTCGACCGGTTGAACGCGCTCACCGACGACTTCGGCGGACCGTACGACGCGATCTTCGCCAACGCGGTGTTCCTGCACTTCGACCGCCCCGGCCTGGCGCAGGTCCTGCGGAAGGCGGCGCGATCCGCCCCGGTGCTGGTGTTCGCCACGCGCGAAGGCAAGGGCGAGGAATGGTCCGATCGCAATCTGGATCTGCCTCGGCACTTCGTCCTCTGGCAGGAGGATGCGTTGCGGGAGGTGCTGACGGCCACCGGCTGGGAAGTGCAGCGGCTGGATCGCGGCCAGGGCAAGTTCGGGATGTGGTTCTACGTGCTGGCGACGCGCGCATGATCCGGGCGGGCGTCGTACTGCTCACCGACCAGGGGATCGCCGCGATCGAGCGGGTGCGGGACGGGATGACGTACTACGTTCTGCCCGGCGGGCAGGTGGAGGAAGGTGAGAGCCCGGCCGAGACCGCGCGACGCGAGATCTACGAGGAGCTCGGGCTGCTGGTGAAGATCCGCAGCGTCGTCGCGGTCGTGCACTTCGGCGACAGTACGCAGCACTACTTCTGCGCGGACGTCATCGGCGGCGAGTTCGGCACCGGTGACGGTCCCGAGATGGCGAGCCCGGCCGAGTCGGAACGGGGCAGCTATCGCGCGGTCTGGCTGCCGCTGCCCGAGCTCGCCGGGCTGGACCTCCGGCCGCGTCCGATCACGGCGGCGCTCCTGGCCGCCCCGGATCCGCTCAGGTTGCTGGACGGCTGGATGGAGACACCGGTCGTGTACGACGAGAACGTGTGAGGTTGGCCTCCCCGGTGATGCAACTCATGGGCGGACCACTATCCGGACTGGCATAGTGCAGAGCATGGCTCGGGAATTGACGACGGTGGGTGTGGTGGGTCTCGGCACGATGGGCGCCGGGATCGCCGAGGTGTTCGCGCGCAACGGGTTGACGGTGGTCGGCGTCGAGCGTGACGAGGAGGCTGCCGAGCGCGGCCGCGGCCACATCCAGCACTCGACCGACCGGGCCGTGAAGCGCGGCAAGCTGTCGGTCGAGGACCAGCAGGCGCTGTTCGACCGGGTCACGTTCGCCACCTCGATGGAGGCGCTGGCCGACTGCGACCTGGTGATCGAGGCCGTCGTCGAGCGGCTCGAGCTGAAGCGCGAGATCTTCGCCGCGCTGGACAAGATCGTCGGCGAGGACGCGATCCTCGCGACCAACACCTCGTCGTTGTCGGTCACCGAGATCTCCGTCGCCACCCAGCGCCCGCGCCGCGTCGTCGGCATGCACTTCTTCAACCCGGCGCCGGTGCAGGAGTTCGTCGAGGTGATCAAGACCGTCGTCACCGAGCCGGACGTGGTCGACGACGTACAAGCCCTGGCCCGCCGCCTCGACAAGGTCCCGGTGGTCGCGGCCGACCGGGCCGGCTTCATCGCCAACGCGCTGCTGTTCGGGTACCTGAACCACGCCGTCTCGATGGTCGAGTCCCGCTACGCCACGCGCGAGGACGTCGACGCGGCGATGCGGCTCGGCTGCGGGTACCCGATGGGTCCGCTCGCGCTGCTCGACCTGATCGGGCTCGACACGGCGTACGAGATCCTCGACACGATGTACAAGCAGGGCCGCAACCGGCTGCATGCCCCGGCGCCGATCCTCAAGCAGATGGTCACTGCCGGACTGCTCGGCCGGAAGACCGGGCGTGGTTTCTACACCTACGAAGGGCCGGACTCGCCGGTCGTCGTCGACGACGAGAGCACCCCGCAGCGCAACGGCGACGAGATCGCGGTCCGCCCGATCAAGCAGATCGGCGTGGTCGGCTCCGGCACGATGGCGGTCGGCATCGTCGAGGTCTGCGCCAAGGCCGGGTACGACGTCCTGTATGTTGCCCGCGGCACCGAAAAGGTCGACCGGGTCCGTGCGATGCTGGAACGCTCGCTGGAGAAGGGCGTCCAGCGCGGCAAGCTGTCCTCGGAGGAGCGCGACGCCGCGCTGCGCCGGGTGACCGGTACGGCGAAGCTCGACGATCTGGCCACGGTGGACCTTGTGATCGAGGCTGTGGTCGAGGAGCTCAGCGTCAAGCAGGCGCTGTTCGAGACGTTCGACGAGATCTGCAAGCCGGGCGCGATCCTGGCGACCACCACCTCGTCGCTGCCGGTGATCGACCTCGCGATGGCGACCAAGCGGCCGTCCGACGTGGTCGGTCTGCACTTCTTCAACCCGGCCCCGGTGATGCAGCTGGTCGAGGTCGTCAGCACGGTCAGCACCGCGCACGAGGTCGCCGACACGGTGGCCGCGGTAGCCGTTGCCGCTGGCAAGCACCCGGTGCGCTGCGGCGACCGGGCCGGCTTCATCGTCAACGCGCTGCTGTTCCCGTACCTGAACGACGCGGTCCGGATGCTCGAGGCCCACTACGCCGGTGTCGACGACATCGACGCCGCGATGAAGCTCGGCTGTCGGCTCCCGATGGGCCCGTTCGCCCTGCTCGACGTCGTCGGCCTCGACGTCGCGCTCGCGATCCAGCGCACCCTGTACCTGGAGTTCCGCGAGCCCGGTTTCGCGCCCGCCCCGCTGCTCGAGCACCTCGTCACCGCGGGGTACCTCGGCCGCAAGACCGGCCGAGGCTTCCGCGACTACGCGAGCTGAGTCCCGAGCCCGATGGGTTTACGGCTCGGCCTGCGCGTAGTCGCCGCAGGGGCCGCCGCCGATCGCCTCGGGGAGGACTGTTTCGCGGCGGTCGAGCTTGACGAGCGGGTTGTAGAAGGCGGCGATCTCGACGCTGTCCTCGGGGATGTAGTGGAAGATCAGCGAACGGCGGAAGCGGTCGTCGGTGTTGTTCGGGCGGGAGCCGTGCACGACGCTGCCGTGGAAGAACAGGACGTCGCCGGCCTTCATCTTCGTCTGCACCTTGCTGAGGCCGTCCGGGATCGGGACCTCGACACTGGTGAAGGACTCGGTCAGGTCGGCAGGCTCCGGGCAGACCAGCTCGGTCTTGTGTGAACCCGGTACGACGGCCAGCCCGCCGTTGTCCGCGTCCACGTCGTCGACCGCGATCCATGCCGCCAGACAGGTCTCCGGATCGGCGCGCAGGAACGTGTTGTCCTGGTGCAGCGCCTGACCGCGCGCGCCCGGAGGCTTGAAGTAGAACATCGACTGCGCGCCCAGCGCCGGACCGATGAGCGCCTGCACGACATCGAGGATCCGGCTGTCCAGCATCAGCTCGAGCGAGAGCCGTCCGGCCTCGATGTCGGTCCGCCGGTGCGGATGCACGAACCGCGGGTACTTCGCCAGCGGGTCGTCCTCGGGTACGCCGTCGTCGATCGCGAGCGAATGGTCGACGGCGACCTGCTCCATGAACACGGTCTTGATCCGCTCGACCTCAGCGGAATCGAACAACTGGGGGACCTGGACGATGCCGTCCCGCTGGTAGATGTCCACGACTGTCATATCTCAAGGATCTGTTGGAGCCGTTCGCCGGACGATAGCGTATCTAGCTGTGAACCTTCGAGATCCTGCTGACTCGCCGATCCCGGTCGTCCGCCGGGTGGCGACCGGTGAGTTCGACGAGGGGCCTGACTACGCGACGTACCGGCGCCGCGGTACGACGGATTGGCTGCTGGTGCAGACGCTCGACGGCCTGGGACGATTCGGTCAGGTTCGTGCCGAGCCGGGTAGCGTCACGCTCGTCCGCCCCGGCACGCTGCACGACTACGCCACGGTCGGCGATCGCTGGCACTTCCTCTACGCCCACGTCAACCCGAAACCCGACTGGCTCCCGCTGCTCGACTGGCCGGAGGTTGCTCCGGGCATCGTTCAGCTGCAGCCGGCCGGGCCCACCTTCGACCGGATCGCCGACCATCTGCGCGATGCCGTACGTCATCAACGCAGCGTGCTCCCGCAGGCCGAGCAGCTGAGCGCCAACTCGCTCGAGGCCGCGCTGTTGTGGTGCGACACCCAGAACCCGAAGGCCGTCCAGATCGACGACCGGCTGCTGCGCGCGATCGAGCTCGTCGACCAGGACCTGACCGCCAACCTGGACATCCCGCGGCTCGCGCGGGCGGTCAACCTCTCGGTCTCGCGGTTCGCGCACCTGTTCCGCGACCAGCTCGGCGTCAGCCCCCAACAGTTCGTCGAACGCCGCCGCCTCGACGCTGCAGCCCGCCTCCTGGAGCTGACCAGCCGCCCGGTCGCCTCCATCGCGGCCCAGGTCGGCTACGCGGACCCGCTCTACTTCTCAACACGCTTCCGTCTACACACCGGATCAAGCCCCACCACGTACCGCAAGAGGTCTTAGGCTTCTCCGCATGAGAACGCGTGCAGTGGTGGGGCTGGCGGTGCTTGCGGTGGTGGGGCTCGGGGCGTGTGCGCCGGAGGACAACAACTCGTCCGGCTCGTCGACACCGTCGGGGGCGGATGCTTGTGCGAAGGACAAGCTGGCGGTGAAGACTGGCGGCAAGCTGACGGTCGGCACCGACAAGCCGGCGTACGAGCCGTGGTTCAGCAACAACGACCCGAGCAACGGCAAGGGGTACGAATCGGCCGTCACCTATGCGGTGGCGAAGAAGCTGGGGTTCGAGCAGGCCGACGTCAAGTGGCTGACGGTCCAGTTCAACACCGCGTTCGCGCCCGGGACGAAGCCGTTCGACCTGGACGTGAACCAGGTGTCCATCTCGGAGGACCGGCGCAAGGCCGTCGACTTCTCGTCCGGGTACTACGACGTCCGGCAGACCGTGATCACGACCGCGGGCAGCAAGATCGCGAACGCCAAGTCGGTCGCTGAACTGGTCGATGCGAAGCTCGGTGCCCAGGTCGGTACGACGAGTTACACCGCCCTGCGCGACCAGGTGAAGCCGAAGCAGACCCCGGCCGTGTTCGACACCAACGACCTCGCCGTCCAGGCGCTGAAGAACAAGCAGATCGACGGCATCGTGGTGGACCTGCCGACCGCGTTCTACATGACCGGGGCGCAGCTCGACAACGGCAAGATCGTCGGGCAGCTGCCGTCGACCGGGACCACCGAGCAGTTCGGCTTCGTGCTCGAGAAAGGCTCGAAGCTGACCGGCTGCGTCACCCAGGCGGTCGACGCGCTCAAGACCGACGGCACCCTGGCGAACCTGCAGAAGCAGTACCTGACCGAGTCCGGCGCTCCCGAACTCTCGTGAGTGACTGGCAGCCCTCGGCGCTCCAGCTCGAGCGGATCGCGTACCGGCGCAGGCAGGCGCGGCGATCGACGCTGATCGCCGGCGTCAGCTCGGTGGTCCTGCTCGCGCTGGTTGCCTTCGGCATCGGCTCGACGCCGGGCTGGCCGCGGGTCCGGGCCACGTTCTTCGACTTCCACCGCGGCTGGGAGGCACTGCCGGTCGTTGCCCAGGGCCTCTGGCTGAACATCCGGGTGATGCTGACCTGTGCCGTACTCATCGTGATCTTCGGGATGACGCTGGCGATCATGCGCACGTTGCGCGGCCCGGTCTTCTTCCCGCTGCGCGTCTTCGCGGCCGCCTACACGGACGTGTTCCGCGGCCTCCCGTTGTTGCTGGTGATCTTCCTGCTGGGCTTCGGCGTACCGGCGCTGCAGTTGCGTGGGCTGCCGAACCAGGCGGTGATCTGGGGTGGGGCGGCGCTCGTGCTGACCTACTCGTCGTACGTCGCCGAGGTGTTCCGCGCCGGCATCGAATCGGTGCATCCGTCGCAGCGGGCGGCGGCGCGCTCGCTCGGGCTGACCTATCGCCAGACGCTGCGCTTCGTCGTACTCCCGCAGGCCGTACGCCGGGTGATGCCGCCGTTGCTGAACGACTTCGTCAGCCTGCAGAAGGACTCCGGCCTGATCGCCGTCCTCGGCGTCATCGACGCGATCCGCGCCGCCCAGCTCGAGACGGCCGAGGACTTCAACTTCACGCCGTACGTCGTGGCCGGCCTGCTGTTCGTCGCGCTGACGATCCCGCTGACCCGGCTGACCGATTACGTCGCCCGCCGCCAAGGCTGGTACGGCGGGGGAGGCGGTCCGGTATGAGCCTGCTCTCCTTGCGTGGAGTACGGAAGGTGTACGGCGACAACGTCGTACTGGACGGGTTCGATCTGGACGTCGACGCGGGGGAGTGCGTCGTACTGATCGGCGCCTCCGGGTCCGGGAAGTCGACGTTGTTGCGGTGCGTGAACCTGCTCGAGACGGTCGACGACGGCGTGGTCGAGCTCGCCGGCGTGGACATCACGGATCCGCGCGTCGACGCCGACAAGGTGCGCTCGGGGATCGGGATCGTTTTCCAGTCGTACAACCTGTTCCCTCATCTGAGCGTGCTCGACAACATCACGCTGGCGCCCATCCGCGTCCACGGCGTACGGCGTGAGGTCGCGCGGGCACGTGCGCTGGAGATGCTTGAGCGGGTCGGACTGGCCGACAAGGCCCTGACCAAACCCGACGAGCTGTCCGGCGGTCAGCAGCAGCGGGCGGCGATCGCCCGCGCGATGGTGAACTCGCCCCAGCTGATGCTGCTCGACGAGGTCACCTCGGCGCTCGACCCCGAGCTCGTCGGCGAGGTGCTGGACCTGCTCCGCGAGCTGAAGTCCGAGGGCATGACAATGCTGGTCTGCACGCACGAGATGGCCTTCGCCCGCGACGTCGCCGACCGCGTCTGCTTCCTCCACCACGGCCGCCCGCTCGAGATCGGACCGCCCGCCCAGGTCCTGGACGCGCCGCGTGAGCCGCGCACCCAGGAGTTCCTGCGCCGGATCCGGACCTAGCGCGACGACAGGTAGGTCAGCACGGCGATCACGCGCCGGTTGTCGTCCTCGGACGGCGGCAGATCGAGCTTCGCGAAGATGTTGTTGGTGTGCTTGCTGACCGCCTTCTCGGTGACGAAGAGCGCGCTCGCGATCGCGGCGTTCGAGCGTCCCTCGGCCATCAGACCGAGGACCTCGGACTCGCGCGGCGTGAGCCGGCCGATCGGTTCGTCGCGGGTGTTGCGGGCCAGCAGCTGACCGATCACGTCCGGGTCCATCGCGGTACCGCCGGCCGCGACCCGGCGTACCGCGTCCAGGAACTCGGCGACATTCGACACCCGGTCCTTCAGCAGATACCCGACGCCGCCGCCACCGCCGGTGAGGAGCTCGCGCGCGTACAGCTGCTCGACGTACTGCGAGAGCACGAGGATCGGCAGACCGGGGACCTGGCTGCGGGCCTCGATCGCCGCCTTCAGGCCCTCGTCGGTGAACGTCGGCGGCAGCCGGACGTCGACCACGGCCACGTCCGGCCGGTGCTCCACCAGGGCGGGCACCAGCCGGGGTCCGTTGTCGACCGCCTCCACGACCTCGAAGTCGTGCGCCTCCAGCAGGCGGATCAGGCCGTCCCGGAGGAGGGCGTGGTCTTCAGCGATGAGGACTCGCAAGGCAGCTCCATGATCACGGTGGTCGGCCCGGCGCTCGGGCTCACCACGGTCAACGTACCGTCGAAGGCGGCCAGCCGCCTTTCGATACCGTACAGACCGCCACCGGGCCTGATCACCGCACCGCCGACGCCGTCGTCGCCGACGATCATGTGCAGCTTCTCGTCCTCGTGGGTGATCTGGATCCACGCGGTCGTGGCGGCGGAGTACTTGACCGTGTTCGCGAGGCATTCGGCCACCGCGAAGTACGCCGCGGACTCGACCGGCGCGGGCGGCCGGCCCGGCACGTCGAAGGTGACGTCGACCTTGAACGGGCAGGACATCGCCAGCGCCCTGACCGCGCCGTCGAGACCGCGGTCGGCCAGCACCGGCGGGTGGATCCCGCGGACCAGGTCGCGCAGCTCGGACAGCGCCGTACTCGCCGACTCGCGGGCCTCGGTGAGGAGGGCGGCCGCCTGCGCCGGGTCGCGGGCGACCATCTCCTCGGCCATGCCGAGGTTCATGCTCAGCGCGGCCAGGCGAGCCTGGGCGCCGTCGTGCAGGTCGCGCTCGATCCGGCGCAGTTCGGCCGCCTGGGTGTCGACGGTCTCGGCGCGGGACTCGGCCAGCTCGCGGACGCGCATCGCCAGCTTCGCGCTCTCGGTCGGGCCGAGCAGCGAGCGGGCCAGGAACGCGTTCGCCTTCAGCAGCCGCTCGCCGGCGGCCTGCCAGATCAGGAACGCGATCAGCGCGACCGGCATCAGCAGAAAGCTGGTCCAGAAGTTCACCGTGAGCAATCCGCCGAACGGCTCGGTGAACACGCCCTCGGGCGTCACGCCGACGAGCAGCGGGTAGACGAGATAGAAGAGCATGGCCAGGAACAGCACAGCGCTCAGCAGACACAGCGTGAACCCGACGACGGCGTTCACGAGCAGCCAGATGATGTCCCGCCAGGTCTGCGGGTCGGTAAGGATCGTCCGCAGCCGCATCAGCATACCGGGCATCGGCGGCTTTTTGTACGGGCGCGGGATCCGCTCGCCGAGGAAGCCCGCGAGGATCGTCCGGTGGCAGTTGGCGAACCAGCGCGCGGCCGGCACCACCACGAGCAGCAGCGGGATGCCCACCCACACCGCGATCAGCGGCACGGAGACCACGCTGAGCACGAACAGGGCGATGCCCAGCTCGGCCAGGATCGCCAGGAACAGCGCGATCCAGGGCTGCGCAAGCTTGGGATACCGCATCGGCGGTGCTTCGGTGGTCACGACGGTGCTCATGCCCTCCATCATGACTCAGCGTGTGCTCAGGCGCGGTGGTGTTAAGTCCCCTCTGGCCGGAGGGCTGCCACCCCCCGGCATCTGGGTAGTAGCGCTCATGTTTTCAGCGGTGCCGAGGATGAGGCTGGATCCATGACAGCGACAGTGACCCCACCAGGGACCAAGGGCAGCGACTTCTCGCCACTGCTGAGGGAGATCAAGGCCGCGGGCCTGCTCGAACGCCGTACGGCGGCGTACGCGATGGCGATCGGGATCAACGTGGTCCTGATGGCCCTCATCTGGGCAGCGATCGCGGCGGTCGGCGCCTCGTGGTGGGTGGTGCTGCTTGCCCTGCCGCTGGGGATCCTGACCACCCGGGCTGCATTCTTCGGGCACGACGCGGGTCACCAGCAGATCGCCAGCTCGCGCAAGCTGCACGACTGGATCGGCATGCTGCATGGCAACGTCGTACTCGGAATGAGCTACGCGTGGTGGAGCGACAAGCACAACCGCCACCACGCCAACCCGAACCACACCGACAAGGACCCCGATGTCGGCGAGGGCGTGTTCGTCTGGACGCTCCAGCAGGCCGAGGGCCGCAAGGGTCTGGAGGGCTGGCTCACTCGCAACCAGGCGCGGGTGTTCTTCCCGCTGCTCACGCTGGAGGGCTTCAACCTCAAGGTGTCGAGCATCCGCTTCCTGCTGGCTCGTCGCCGTACGCATCAGCTCGAGCTCGGCCTGATGGCCGCGCACGTGGTGCTGTACCTGACCGCGCTGTTCCTGATCATGTCGCCGGCCCAGGCGCTGGTGTTCGCGCTGGTGCACCACATGGTGTTCGGGCTGCACCTGGGCAGCGTGTTCGCGCCGAACCACAAGGGCATGGAGATGCCCGACGACGACAGCAACTGGGGTCATCTCGAGAAGCAGGTCCTGACGTCCCGCAACGTCAACGGCGGGCTGGTCACCGACTGGATGATGGGCGGACTCAACTACCAGATCGAGCACCACCTCTTCCCGAGCATGCCGCGGGCCAATCTCAGGTTCGCCCAGCCGATCGTCCGCGCGTACTGCGAGCGCATCGGAATGCCCTATATCTCGACGGGTTTGATCGATTCGTACCGTATGGGGTTGCGCCATATGCACGAGGTCGGCGAGGAACTGCGCGCGGCCTGAGCTGCCTGCCGCCGGGGTGACCTGGCTCATACGGCTAGCCTTGAAGAGCTATGTCGCGCAGAAGGCCTTCCAAGTGGCAGCGGCCGGTCAGTGACCGGCCGCTGCTCGGTGGTACCCAGTCGCGTGAGGTGAAGGCCGACGGTGAGTGGAACGTCCGGCGGGTCTCCGGGTCCGCGTCCGCGAAGTCGTACCGTTGCCCCGGCTGCGACCAGCTGATCCCGCCCGTCACCCCGCACGTCGTGGTGTGGCCGGACAACCCGAGCCTGCTCGGCGCGATCGGTGGCGCCCAGTCGCTCGACGAGCGGCGTCACTGGCACACTGCGTGCTGGCAACGGAGCCGTTGAGCTCGGCGCGGGTTCGGTACGGAAAGGTATCTGCATGAAGCTTCCGGTCACGTCGTACGGCGACACCGGTACGCCGGTCGTGGTGATGCACGGGCTGTTCGGCTCCGGGCGGAACTGGATGACCGCCGCGCGCCGGCTGGCCGGCAAGCACCGGGTGTTCGCGTTCGACCTGCGCAACCACGGGTCCTCGCCGCACGTCGACACGATGAGCTACCCGGAGATGGCCGCCGATGTCCGCGAGACGATCGAGTCACTCGGGGTCGGGCCGGTCGCGCTGGTCGGGCACTCGATGGGTGGCAAGACCGCCATGCTGACCGCGCTGCAGTACCCGGACGTGGTCGAGCGCCTCGTCGTCGTCGACGCGGCTCCGGTCGAGTATCCGCCTGCCTTCGTCGAGTACGCGCAGGCGATGCGGAACGCCGACCTGTCCTCGGTTGCCCGTCGTGCCGAGGTGGACGCCCAGCTGGTCGACGCCGTACCCACGGCCGGGACCCGTGCGTTTCTGCTGCAGAACCTGATCCTCGACGCCGACGGTGCTCGCTGGCGGCCGAACCTTCCGGTGATCGAGGCCGCGCTGCCGGCCATCTCGGGCTGGCCCGCGGAGGCGGCCGGTCTGCGGTACGACGGGCCGACGCTGTTCATCTTCGGCGGGAAGTCCGACTACGTGCAGCAGGACCATCGCGCGACGATCGCCGCGTACTTCCCGCACGTCCAGTACGCCGAGGTGCCCGAGGCCGGGCACTGGGTCCACGCCGAGCGGCTCGACGACTTCCTGGCCGCGCTCACGCCGTTCCTCGGGTGACCCTGGTAAACGTTTGTCCGTAATCCATTGACCTTCACCCGAAATCGTCGGTAAGTTTTCAACCCAGTTCCTGCAGGATCCATGATCTGGGTTGGTGGTGGCGGCGATGGTGGTCCGGACCGGCGCACAGTGTCTGGCCGAGGACCGGGGGCTGGTGCCCGACGGGCGCCTGGGACTGATCACGAACTTCACCGGCGTCCTGCCGGACCTCACGCCGACCTCGGTCGCGTTGCGTGCGGCCGGGCTGCCGTTGGCGGCGTTGTTCGGTCCCGAGCACGGCCTCCGCGGTACGGCGCAAGCGGGTGCGAGTGAAGGTGAAGGCGTCGATCCCGACACCGGTCTCCCGGTCTTCGACACCTATCTGCGGCAGGGGCGGGAGCTCGACGACCTGTTCTCCGGTGTCGACGTGCTGCTGTTCGACATCCAGGACATCGGGACGCGGTTCTACACCTACATCTGGACGATGTACGACTGCCAGCAGGCGGCGGCGCGGCTTGGTATGCCATTTGTCGTCCTCGACCGGCCGAACCCGCTCGGCGGTGTCCGGGTCGAGGGTCCGCTGCTGCAGCCGGGGTTCGAGAGCTTCGTCGGGAGGGCGCCGATTCCCTTGCGGCACGGACTGACCGTCGGCGAGCTCGCCCGGCAGTTGGGTGAGGCAACGGTCATCCCGGTGGACGGCTGGACCCGCGAGTCGTCGGGGACCGGTATGCCATGGGTGCCGCCGTCGCCGAACATGCCGACGCCGGACACCGCTTTGGTATACCCCGGGACAGGCTTGTTCGAGGGGACGAACCTCAGCGAGGGCCGTGGTACGACGCGGCCCTTCGAGACGATCGGGGCGCCGTACGTCGACGATCGGCTCGTGCCGGCGTTGTCCGCGTGCGGGCTGCCCGGCGTGATCTTCCGGCGGACCTGGTTCGAGCCTGTGTTCAGCAAGTACGCCGGCCAGGCCGTATCCGGCGTACAGCTCCATGTTGTCGATCGCGAGGCGTTCGAGCCGGTGCGAACCGCGCTGGTGATGCTCCGGGTGCTGAACGAGCTGTATCCGGACGACTTCGGGATGCTGCCGTCGCTCGACCGGCTGTGGGGCTCGGACTCGCTGCGCAAGGCCCTCGAGGCCGGCGACGACCCGGTCGATCTCTTGCCCGCGGCAACCACGCCCGCGGGTTGGGTGCGACCTGACGTGCTGCTCTACGAAGGGACTGCTGGATGACGATCTCGGACGTGACGATCCGCTCGTTCCAGGTTGGCGACGGACCGGCGTTGGCTTCAGCGTGGACGACCGCGGCGCCGTCCGATCCGATCAGCTACCAGCGGTTCCGCGACCTGTTCCTGCTCGACCGCAACTTCGACGCGGCTGGTCTGCAGGTGGCCGTGATCGACGATCAGCTCGTCGGGGCGGCGTACGCGGTCCGGCGGTTGATCGCGGTCGACGCGGATGATCTCGAGCCGGCGGCTGGGTGGATCCCATTCTTCTTCGTGCATCCGGAGTACCGGCGGCGCGGTATCGGTCGCTCGTTGTTGTCGGCGGCAATGGATTGGCTGCGGTCGCACGGGCGGACCGAGGTCTTCTTCTCGTCGTACACACCGAACTACTTCCTCCCCGGCCTGGACGGCGCTCGCTATCCGGATGCCGCTCGCTTGCTGGCCAACCTGAGCTTCGAGCGGCAGTACGACGCCGTTGCGATGGACCGCGGACTGGTCGGGTATGCCATTCCGGGCGAGGTCCGGAAGCGGATCGATGCGCTGACGGGCGAGGGCTACAGCTTTGGTACACCAACCGACGACGAGCTGACCGCGCTGATCACGATCGCCGGCGCGGAGTTCAACCCGGACTGGGCGCGCGCGATCCGCGAGGGCGTCGTATCCGGTCTGCCGTTGGAGCGCATCGTGGTGGCGCGCCAACCCGGTCCGACACCGTCCGGCCGGGCGATCCTCGGCTGGGCGATGCACGGCACGTACGAAGGAGTGATCGACCGGTTCGGGCCGTTCGGCGTACTGCCGGCCTCGCGCGGCACCGGGCTCGGGAAGGTGCTGCTGCACCTGACGCTCGAGCGGATGGTTGCCACCGGCGCCCACTCGGCCTGGTTCCTGTGGACCGGCGAGAAGTCCGCGGCCGGACAGCTCTACCTGAAGACGGGGTTCGAGATCACCCGCACGTTCACCATCCTCCGGGCGCCCCTTGCCCGGTCCGACGCTTAAGGAACCCACATGCGTATCTCGAAGGGACTGCGACTCGCGGTCGTTGCCGGGCTGTTGGCCTCGGCCGCTGCCTGTGGCGGCAGCGGCGACTCGGGCGGTGGCTCCGGCAGTGATGGCAAGGTCGAGCTGACGCTGCTCAGCCACTACAGCGACGGCCCGTCGAAGGACGGGCTGGACAAGATGATCGCCGAGTGGAACAAGGACAACCCAAAGATCCAGGTGAAGGCGCAGGTGGTTCAGTTCGACGACCTGCTGACCACGATGACGGTCCGGCAGACCGGCGGTCGTGGCGCGGACATCGTCAGCGCGTACGGCCTGTGGGGCGGACAGCTGATGAAGGCGAACGTCGTGGCGAAGGTGCCGGACGACATCGCGACCAAGATCAAGGCGGAGTACAGCCCGGCCGCGCTGGGCGCCGTGACCACCGGCGACACGCTCCTCGGCTACCCGACCGAGCTGAACACCTACGTGCTCTTCTACAACAAGAAGATCCTCGCCGCGGCCGGCATCACCAAACCGCCGACCACCTGGGCCGAACTCGCCGACGATGCGAAGAAGACCGTGAAGCGGGATGCCAAGGGCAACATCCAGGTCGAGGGCCTGAGCCTGATCCAGGACGGCGACAACAAGTCCGTCCACCCGTTCCTGTCGCTGCTCGACTCGGCCGGCGGCAAGTTCCTCGGCACGGACGGCACACCGCAGTTCGACAACGACCAGGGCAAGGCGGCGCTGAAGTTCGAGGGCGATCTGGCGGCCGCGAAGGCGTCGAACACGTCGATCTCGCCGACCAAGCAGTTCCGCAGCGGCGGCGTCGCGATGGCGATCCAGGCCGGCTGGTGGATCGGCAGCCTCAAGACCCAGATGAAGGACAAGTACGCCTCGGACGTCGGCGTGACCGCGATCCCCGGACCGACGCCGGGCAGCAAGGGCTCGCTGGCGTACGGCTTCTTCATGGGCGTGAACCAGCGCAGTAAGCACGCGGACGAGGCGTGGAAGTTCCTGACGTGGATGAACGAGCACAAAGCTGAGAGCAGCAACGTCACCGAGACCGGGAAGTGGCTCGCGGACCAGGGCCTGATCCCGCCGCGGACGGCCGACCAGGCGGAGTACAAGAAGTCGTTGTCCGATCCGAACCTGGCGCCGATCTACGACGCGGCGACGTACGCGATGGCCGAACCGAACCAGCCGGGGGCCTACGAGGCGAAGACCGCGCTGCACAACGCGATCATGACGGTGCTTGCCGATGGCAAGAATCCGGACGATGCGCTGGCGCAGGCGGCGAAGGCCGTCAAACCGCAATGACGACCGCGGTCAGCAGGGTCGGCGACGATGGCATGGTGGTGTCGCCGGCCCGACGGGTCGGCAAGCTGCACCGCGAGGGGCTGGCGGCGTACCTGTTCCTGTCGCCGGCGCTGCTGTTCTTCTGCCTGTTCCTGATCCTGCCGTTCATCTTCGCGATCGTGCTGGCCTTCTCGGACTGGGGCGGGTTCGACCTCAGCACCCTGAAGTGGGCGGGGTTCTCGAACTTCGGCGACGTGCTGAGCTTCGACGGGACCTTCGTCAAGCCGATCCTCGTCAACACCTTGCTGTTCGCCTTCGGATCGGTGTTCCTGGCAACGTTCGGTTCGGTGCTGGTTGCCTATTGCATCGACCGGTTGTCGTTCCAGGGGTTCTGGCGGGTGTTGTACTTCCTGCCGGTGGTCGCCACGGTGGTTGCGATCGGCAACGTGTGGAAGATGATGTACCAGCCGGCCGGCCTGATCAACGCAGTACTGAACAAGCTCGGTGTGAACAGCGTCGGGTTCCTGTCCGATTCGTCGTACGCGCTGCCGTCGGTGACCGTCGTACACGCCTGGGCCTCGATCGGCGGCGCCGTACTGATCCTGACGGCCGGCCTGAAAGCGATCCCGGAGATGTACTACGAGGCCGCCGAGGTGGACGGGGCGAACTCGTGGCACATGTTCTGGTCGATCACGTTGCCGTTGCTGCGGCCGGCATTGCTGTTCGTGCTGGTCACGCAGTTCATCGGCGGGTTGCAGTCGTTCGCGCTGATCATCGTGATGACCGGTGACGGCGGGCCGGTGAACGCGACCAACGTGGCGGCGTTCGAGATGTACCAGCGGGCGTTCAAGTTCGGCGCGTGGGGGACGGCGAGCGCGATGGCGATGGTGCTGTTCGTGATCATCCTCGCGATCACGTTGCTGCAGCTGTGGATCGCCCGGCGGCGCGGGGAGGAGACCTCGTGAAGCGGCGCGGCAGGTTCCCGTGGTTCGCGTATCTGGTGGTGGTCCTCGGTGGAGTGGCGATGGTGATGCCGTTCCTCGACATGGTGATGAGCTCGTTCAAGGGTCCGGGGGAGTACGGCGTCATCCCGTACAAGCTGCTGCCTGAGTCCTTCAACTTCGACAACTACCGTGACGCCTTCGCGCAACTGGAACTCGGCCGGCTGTTCCGGAACAGCGTGATCGTCACAGTCTCGGTGACGATCTCGGTGCTCGTCACGTCTTCGATGGCCGGGTACGCGCTGGCGAAGCTGCGGTTCCGCGGGCGGGCGGTGATCTTCCGGTTCATCCTCGCGACGATGATGCTGCCGCCGTTCCTGCTGCTGATCCCGACGTTCCTGATCATGCTGAACTGGCCGCTTGCCGGTGGCAACGACATTCTCGGCCGCGGCGGCGACGGCGGACTGACGACGAGTCTGGTCGCGCTGATCCTGCCGTTCGCGGTCAGCGGGTTCGGCATCTTCCTGATGCGGCAGTTCATGGTGTCGCTGCCGGACGAGATGCTCGAGGCGGCCAAGATCGACGGCGCGAACCAGTGGCAGACCTGGCGGCTGATCGTGCTGCCACAGACCAAGCCGGTGGCGATCACGCTCGGGCTGATCACGTTCATCGGGACCTGGAACGAGTACATCTGGACGCTGCTGATCTCGTCCTCGGATCCCTCGTTGCAGACCCTGCCTGTCGGCATCCAGTTGCTGCAGAGCTTCCTCGACCCGGACCGCACGATGCCGATCGTGATGGCCGGCCTGGTGATCAGCACGCTGCCGGTGCTGGTCGTGTTCCTGCTGTTCCAGAAGTACTACGTGCGCGGTGTCGTACTCAGTGGCCTGAAATGAGGAGACCCTTGTGAACAGAAACGTGCTCGCTATCGGGGCGCATATCGGCGACATGGATCTGACCGCCGGGCCGACGCTGGCAAAGCTGATCCTGGAAGGCGCGTCGGCCACGATCGTCGCGCTGACCCCGGGCGAACGCGGTCACCCGCGGCTCACGCCGACGGAGTACAAGAAGCAGAAGATCGCCGAGGGTGCGGCGTTCGCGGAGGCGATCGGCGCGGGCTTCGTGGTGTTCGACCAGAGCGACGGGTTCCTCTCCGCCGGTGACGACGTGGCGCTGGAGCTGGCCCGGATCATCCGCGAGAAGCAACCCGACACGATCATCACCCACTGGAAACACTCCATCCACAGCGACCACGAGAACGCCGCCGTCCTCGCCGAGCGGGCCCGCTTCCTGGCCGGCCTGCCGATCGACCCGACGGACGATTTCGCCACGCCGTACCCGGACCTGGTCCGCAAGTTGGCCGAGCTCCGGCGGCACGGCGTGCGTAGCTTCCTCCACGCCGAGAACTGGGAGGACATGGAGGGCTTCACTCCGTCCCTCTACGTCCCCATCCCCGACGAGGCCTTCTACCGCTGGGTCTCCGCCATCCGCCACCAGGCCTTCGCCCGCGGCGAAACCTACGGCTTCCGCTACATCGACTACTACACCGCCCTCATGACCACCCGAGGCTGCCTGGCCTCCTACCCCCGAGCCTGCGCCTTCCACACCAACCACGCCCCGGAAGTCACCAAACTCGCCGGGCCGTAGGGGTTCCCACGCGGGGTGCGACGTGCCCTTCGGTGCGCGTGCGGGGGTGGAGGACGTACGGTCGTGGTCGGATCTGTTGGGCTATGAGTGGAGTGGGCGTGGCTGAGGTTCGGTTGGTTGTGCAGGGGGATGACTTCGGGATGTGTCATGCGGTCAACGTGGGGACGGTGGAAGGGTTCCGGGACGGGATTCTGACGCAGGTGTCGACGATGGCGGCATGTCCTTGGTTTACCGAGGCGGCGGCGTTGGCGCGGGAGTTCGGGATTCCGTTGGGGGTGCATCAGACGCTGACATGTGAGTGGGACTTCCTGCGGTGGCGGCCGTTGACGGATGGGGCGTCGTTGGTGGGGGAGGACGGGACGTTCCTGCGGTCGGTGGCTGAGGCGCAGGCGTCGGTGACTCATGAGGACGCGGTGCGTGAGCTGACGGCTCAGGTCGCGAAGTTCGCGGCGGAGGGGCTGGCGATCGAGTACCTCGACGTACACATGGGGCAGTCGGCGACGGCCGCGGCGTACGACGAGGTGTCGCGTGCTGCCGGGAAGCCGTTCATCTATGGGGAGGTGGAGTCGCAGCGGTTCGCGTCGATCGAGACGTTGAGCGATCGGGACGCGGACGTGAAGAGGGCGTGGCTGCTCGAGTACCTCGACAAGCTGACGCCGGGAGTGCATCTGCTGGTCACGCACTGCGCGGCCGCGGAGCCTGAGCTCGGAGCGCTGCACAAGCCTGGGTCGTACACGTATCGCTGGGCCGAGGAGTACCGGCTGTCCGACCAGGAGCTCGTCACAGATCCCGAGATCCGCAAGGCGATCGAGGAACGCGGCATCGAGCTCACAACGGTCAGCGCCGCCTTCTCGTGAGCAGCTTCTCGTGATCAGTGCAGGCCGGCTGCTGCTGCGGCCGTTCACGATGGCGGATGTCTCGTGGGTGTACGAGGTCTCGCAGGACCCCGTGCTGCAGCAGTACGTCGGCGTGCCCTCGCCGTACCTGATGGATCACGCGCAGTACTTCGTGCAGCATCTTGCCATCGGGAATGACCAGCGGGCCGAGTTCGTGGTCGAGGAGGCCGGCGAGCGGCTCGCGCGCGTCGGGCTCGGCCTGCGCGGGGACGGTACTGCGGAGGTCGGCTACTGGACCGCCCCGGCCGCGCGCGGTCGGGGCGTTGCGCCGGCGGCCGTGCGAGCGGTCTGCCGGTGGGCGTTCGCGACGAAGGGTCTGGAGCTCATCGAGTGGCGTGCGGAGATCGGCAACCACGCCTCCCGTCGCGTAGCGGAGAAGGTTGGCTTTGTGATGGAGGGGCAGTTGCGTAAGCGGCTGGTGCATCGCGGGCAGCGGGTTGATGCGTGGATTGGGTCACTGGTTGAGGGTGAACTCGGTGCTGCGTAGGGCGCCGGGTGGGGAGCCGGTGGCTGCCTTGATGTGGCGGGTCAGGTGGCTGACGGAGTGGTAGCCGGTGAGTTCGGCGATCGCTTGTAGTGGGAGCGTCGAGTTGCGGATGTGCGAGAGGGCGTGGCGGAGGCGTACCGCTTGGATTGCGGCTTGCGGGCTGGTACTGCGAAGTCGGGTGAACGCGGCGCGGAGGCCGGACGGGGAGATGCCCAGGTCGGCGGCGACGGTGGCGATCCGGAGACCACTGGCGAAGCGCTCCTCGAAGATGCGCTCAGCTTCGATGACGAGTTGCTCCGCTGGGGTTGTGGGTGGGGCCGCGGCTGAGCGGCGCAAGCGGAGGTCCAGCTCGGACAGGAGGAGTGCGCGGAGCTCTTCGTTGTTCTCGCGTACGAGAGCGTCGAAGACTCGGCCGAGGGTGTGATCGGCGTCGTCGTAGCAGAGTCGGGGCCACGGGTGGGCGGCCGCGGCGTCGACCTGGAGGAAGCGGTTGGCGTACCCGGTGCGGCTCTGTTCGGCATGCCAGGTGCTCGGTGGAGTCAGCAGTACGGTGCCGGGCGTCGCGGCGTACGTCTCCTCGCCGACAGGGCAGGTGATGCGGCCGCGAACGTAGTACACGAGCTCCCACGACGTATGCGCGTGCAGCGGGTAGTCCTTGCCGGGAGCCGCGGTGTGTACGCCGGCGCCGAGCAGCCGTAGCGATTTGTGCATAAGCCCTGTCGCCTTCTGCATTGTTTCCCGGGTACGTCGGATTGATGCTGGCATCGATTCGTGCATCTTGGGAAGGAGCCCGTGATGGATCTGGCGATGGATATGGCGACCGCGTTGACCGAGCTCGGCGTGACCGACGACGTACTCACCCAAGCCGAGAAGGACCAGCTCGACCGGGACGGATACCTCCCGCTCGAAGGGATCTTGACCCTGCAAGAGGTGTCGGCGCTCAACAAACGGCTGGCCGAGCTGACCGCGGCCGAGGGTGACCGGGCCGGCCTCGAAGTACATCAGGAGAAGGGCACGGACCGGCTTGCCGACCTCGTCAACAAGGACCCCAAGTTCGAGGTCTGCTTCAGCCATCCCCGCGTGCTGGCCGCGATGCAGCACGTCCTCGGCGAGTTCAAACTGTCGTCCCTCAACAGCCGCGCCGCTCTCCCCGGTGAAGGTCACCAGGGTCTCCACGCGGACTTCGGGCATCCCGTCCAGCCCGGTGAGTACGAGGTCTGCAACTCGATCTGGCTCCTCGACGACTTCACCCCCGAGAACGGCGCCACCCGCGTGGTCCCCGGCTCCCACCGCCGCGGCACCATGCCCGGCGACGAGATGCCCAACCCAGGCGACCCCCACCCCGACCAGATCCAACTCACCGGCAAAGCCGGCACCGTCGTCGTCTTCAACAGCCACCTCTGGCACGGCGGCACCCAGAACCGAACCCAATCCCCCCGCCGCGCTCTCCACGCGTACTTCGCCCTCCGCCACCTGCCGCAGCAACTGGACCAGCAGACCTACATCCGAGTCGAAACCTACAAACGCCTAACCCCAGCCCAACGCTTCATCCTCGACGTCACCAACTGAGCTCTGTCTATGTGATTTGCCTTGAAACTGTCTAGCTTCCTAGACTAAAATCCATGGTCAGTGAGCAGCCGACACGGAAGATCGTGAAGGCGTTCAAGGACGCTGGGTGGCGGCAGGTCAGGACGGAAGGGTCCCACAGCTTGTACGAGTGCTCATGTGGCCAGCACACGTTCGCGTTGCCGGACGGCCATCGGATGATCTCGCCTGGCGTTGTGAGGAAGGCCGGCAAGGCGCTCGCCGAATGTGAGGGGGCAGCCCAGTGAAGACCTATGACGTGACGGTGGAGCGGGACGGCCGGTGGTGGATGGTGGCGATTCCTGAGCTTGACGGACTGACGCAGGCCCGCCGGCTGGACGAGGTCGAGCAGATGGCTCGCGAGTACATCGCGGTAACAACCGATGTTCCGCTCTCGCGCGTCGCGGTCCGAGTCTCCGGGATCGCGGCCGACGGCCAGGATCTACTGGAAGCGAAGATCCTGGTCGACGGCCTCCGTCGTCGCGCGAAGGACCTCGAAGCGTTGGTCGGAGAGCTCACACGCGAGGTCGCGTCTGCGTTGACCGACGCGAGTGTCCCGGTGAGAGACGTCAGCAGCGTGCTCGGCGTCTCCCATCAACGCGTCTCCCAGTTGGTGCAGGCAGCCGAGGGTGACTCGGCAGGGGTGATCCGGAAGTCCCGACAGGAATTCGCGCACGACCTCGTCATCCAACTCACCGACGGCCGAGCAGTCAGGATCGTCGAGGTAACCGGGCCGAAGAAGAGGCGGCCTGAGGAGCCTCGCACCGAAGGCCCCGCGCGGCAGGCGAACCATCGTCCAGCCCGGAAGGGATCTAGCTCATCCAAGCGTCCCGCCGCCAGCCCCACAGCCTCGCAAAGACAGAAGGTCTAGAGAAGCCCCAGCACCCAGGCCTCAGTCAGGTATCCCTGGCTCGCTCGACCACGTGCGGACGCGAGCGCTTGCACGTCGACCTAAGAAGCGTCGGCCTTGCGGACCCAGACTTCTCGGATGATGAGGAGGATGGCGGCGGCGGAGGGGATGGCTAGGAGGGCGCCTACTACGCCGAGGAGGGCGCCGCCGAGGAGGGCGGCGATGACGGTGACGGCGCCGGGGATGTCCACGGCGCGGCGCATGATGCGGGGGGCGACGAAGTAGTTCTCGACCTGTTGGTAGCAGATGCCGTAGATCAAGCAGGCGAGGCCGGTCCACAGGCCGCCGGTGAAGCCGATCAGGGCGACCACGACGACGCCGATCAGGCCGCCGACCATCGGGATGAAGTCGCAGAACATCACCACGATCGCCAGCGCCACGGCGTAGTCACGCAGGCCGATGATCTCCAGGAAGATGAACATGCAGACGCCGGCGCACAGCGCGACCAGGAACTGGCCGCTGACGTAACCGCCGACGCGGCCGAGGACCTCGTCGCCGAGGATCGCGACGCGGGTCCGGCGGGTGCGCGGGACGAGGCTGTACGCCGCGCGCTTGACCGACGGCAGCGACGCGAGGAAGTAGAGCGTCAGGACCAGGATCGTAAACGTGTTGAACAGCGCGTTCGCGACCACCTTGCCGACGCCGAGGATGCCGCCGAACGCCCGTTGCGCCAGCGCCGGGTCCTGGATGTAGTCCTGGGCCTTCTGGATGAAGTGGTACTTGTCGTCCAGCTGGTTGAGCGTCTTCGACTTCTGCAGCAGGTCGAGATAGCCCGGCGCGTTCTTGATCAGGCTGTCGATCTGATCCGTGACGACCGGGACGATCGCGAATCCGACGCCGACGACCGCGAGGATCATCAGCAGGAACACCACGCCGACCGACCACCCGCGCTTCAGTCCGCGGCGCATGAACCACTCGACCAGCGGGTTCAGGCCGACGGCGATGAACATCGAGACCAGCAGCAGGATGAGCACCGATCGGGCCTGGCCGGCTGCGTTCCACAGACCCCAGGCGACGAGTACGCCGAGCGCGGCGAAGAATCCGAACGTGAACGGGTTGCCGCGCCGCAGCGGCGGACCGGGGACACCCATCCCGACGGACGGGTGCCGCTCCTCGATCAGTAGTTCGTCGGCGATGTTCTCGTCGGCGTCCTCCGCATCCTTGGCGGTCGCCGCTGCCGTGTCGGCGGCATCGTCAGCTTCCTCAGCCGACTCCTCCGCCTTGTCGGCGAACGAGTCAGCCTTGTCGGCAGAGGAGTCAGCTTTCTCGGCGAACGAGTCGGCTTTGTCGGCAGAGGAGTCAGCTTTGTCGGCAGATGCGTCGGCCTTGTCGGCGAACGAGTCAGCCTTGTCGGCGGATGCGTCGGCGGCGCGCGCCGAGCCGGCGGCTTGTCCAGCAGCAGCTTCCGCCTCGTCGGCCGAGTCCTCGGCCTTGTCGGCGGCGGCCTCGGCCTGGGCGGCGGCGGTCTTCGCTTCGCGGGTGGCTGCCGCGAGGTCCGGATCGGTCGCTGTGGAGGAGTCGTCGCCGGCTGGCGTCACATCTTGTCCTTCGGGGATCGCGCGCTCGAGGTGGCCGCATCGGTCTTCGCGTCGTCGACGGACGACTTGCTCCCGGAGGACTTCACCGAGGCGGTCGGACGCGTCTGGCCCCGAGTCTCCTCGTCGGCGAGGTCATCGAGCCGGAACTCGTCGATCTTGGTCGCATCCTTCGGCTCGTCCTCGTCATCCGAGCCCTCAGCACCCTTGGAGTCGGCAGCGTCGGCAGAGCCGTTCAGCGAACCAACAGGGGAATCGGCGTTGGCCGGACCGCCGGCGGACTTGCTGGTCTTGTCGGCCAGGTCGGGCGCGTCCTTCGGGTCGACGCGCAGCGCGGTGTCGATGCGGGTCTCGTCGACGCGCGCGTCGCCGGCGGCGATCCCCACGAACGGGCTCGCTCCGGTGAACGGTCCGTCCCCGTCGTCGTACGCCGAATCGCCCGTGATCGCGCCGGACGCAGCGGACGTGCTCGACGGCGCGTACTGGCTCGCCGCCGGCGTGGCACCCGGGAACGGGTTGTCGTCGGCACTGGATCCGGGCGCAGTCGAGCCGACGGTCCCAGGGCCGGACGCGGACTCCGGCTCACCGGCACCGACCGGCCCGTCGGCCGAGTCCGTGCCGCCGGAGCTGAACGGGCTGTCGGCCGAGTCCTTGGAGCTGGAGGCGAACGGGCTGTCGGCGGGGTCCTTCGAGCCCGAGGCGAACGGGCTGTCGGTCGAGTCCGTCGTGCCGGAGTTGAACGGGCTGTTTCCACGGTCCGCTGCACCAGGGGCGAACGGGGCCTCCGACTGGCCGGAGGCCGCGAAGGGGCTGCCGGTCGCCGAACCCGGAGCCGGGCTGAACGGGCTCGTGGTCAACGCGTCGTCCCCACCACTCGTCGAGCCGGCGCTAGCGCTGGTGCCGGCTCCACCAGTGGTGGGGCCGGTGTTCGGTCGGGCGAAAGGGTTGACGTACGCCGGTGCCGCGGTCTCGGAGTCGAGCTCGGCCGCCTGGCGTGCGATGTTGCTGGCGATCTCGTTGAGCCCGGCGATCTGGGTGAGGATGCCGTCGCGGCGCTTCGCCAGCCGCTCGGTCTCGCGGGCGACGACGGTCCGGGACCGCTCCGCCTCGTCGGCGGCGTTCGCCAGCTCGGCCTCGGCGCGGGTCCGCGCGGTGGTGAGCAGCTGCTCGGCCTCGCGGCGAGCGCGGGAGAGGGTCCGCTCGGCCGACTCCTCGGCCTCGGCACGGATCTTGCGGGCCTGCTCGGTCGCCTCGGCCACCCGGCGCTCGGACGCCTCGGCGGCCTCCTTCATCTGGGTGGTGAGGCTGTCGGTGTCGGCCGCGATCTGCTGGTGCTTGTCGGCGAGCTCCTTGGCCTGCTGCTCGCGCTCGTCCGCCAGCCGCGCCCGCAGCGCCGCCGACTCGCGTTGGATCGCGGTCCGGATCTTCTCCGCCTCGTGCAGCGCGCCGTTCTTCAGCGTGCTCGCCTGCGACTCGGCAGTGAGCTGCAGCTGCTCGGCCTTCCGCCGCGCGGCCGCGAGCACCTCGGCGGCCTCGGTCTCGGCCGTACGCCGGACCTCCGCCGCGTCGCCCTCCGCGGTACGCCGCACGCTGTCGGCCTCGTTGAGCGCGACGGTCCGGATGTCCTCGGCCTCACGCTCACCGGTCGCCCGCGCCGCGGCTGCCTCCTTGGCCGCGTTCGCCCGTAGCTCCTCGGCCTCGCGCTTGGCCTCCTCGAGCGCCTCCGACGCCTGGTCCTGCGCGAGCCGGAGGATCTGCGCGGCCCGGTCGCCGAGTCCGGCGTACGACGGGTTGGCGCTGGCCTCGAGCTGGCGTCGCGTCTCCTCGAGCTGGTGCTGCAGCGGCGCGACACTCTGCTGGAGCTCGTCGGCGCGGTTGCGCGCCTGGACGAGTTGCATCTCCAGCGCGCGAACATAGTCGTCCACCGCCTGTTTGTCGTACCCACGACGGCTGACCGGGAAGCCCCCGGCCGCGGTCGCCGTGCGGTCGAAGAACGGCAGGCTCGACTCGTCAGGCATCTCCCGAGATTCCCTTCTGGCGGCTCAGCGTGAATCCCCCACCATAAGCCTGTCAGAACCCACCCGAAACCAGCCAATCGAGGCTGTGGACAACTACCTGTTACGGAAGCGATTTATCGCGTCCTCGTGCTGTGCGCGCAAAGCAGGGTCGCGGACGCCCAGGCCTTCGGTGGGGGCGAGGGTGAGGACGCCGACCTTGCCCTGGTGCAGGTTGCGATGGACGTCGTACGCCGCCTGCGCGGTGTCCTCGAGCGAATAGACCTTGCTGACCGTCGGATGCACCATCCCGCGGGCGATCAGCCGGTTCGCCTCCCAGGCCTCGCGGTAATTGGCGAAATGCGAGCCGA
Source organism: Kribbella sp. NPDC049584 (assembly GCF_040675555.1). Taxonomy (NCBI): domain Bacteria; kingdom Bacillati; phylum Actinomycetota; class Actinomycetes; order Propionibacteriales; family Kribbellaceae; genus Kribbella; species Kribbella sp. NPDC049584. The sequence goes on along the minus strand of NZ_JBFAPF010000010.1, from coordinate 151,961 downwards.
TGATTCGCTTCAAGTTCATCCACAGGTACCGGTTGTCGTACTCGTGCATGAATCCGGACGTCGACGCGCACGTCACGATCGTCCCGCCGCGTCGCGCGACGTACACCGAGGCTCCGAAGGTCTCCCGCCCCGGGTGCTCGAAGACGATGTCCGGGTCGTCCCCACCGGTCAGCTCGCGGATCCGCGCCCCGAACCGCTTCCATTCCTTCTGGTCCTGGGTGTGTTCGTCCTTCCAGAACTTGTACCCCTCGGCGGACCGGTCGATGATCAGCGACGCTCCCATCGCCCGGCAGATCTCCGCCTTCTCCGGCGACGACACCACGCAGACCGGGATCGCGCCGCCGTTCAGCGCGAACTGCGTCGCGTACGAGCCCAGCCCGCCGGACGCGCCCCAGATCAGTACGACGTCGCCCTGCTTCATGTTGGCGCCGTTCGCCGACACCAGTTGCCGGTACGCGGTGCTGTTCACCAACCCCGGCGACGCGGCCTCTTCCCACGTGAGGTGGGCGGGCTTCGGCATCAGCTGGTTCGACTTCACCAGGGCGAGCTCGGCGAGACCGCCGAAGTTCGTCTCGAATCCCCAGATCCGCTGCTCGGAGTCGAGCATCGTGTCGTTGTGCCCGTCCGGCGACTCCAGTTCGACCGACAGGCAATGCGCGACCACCTCGTCGCCCGGCTTCCACGCGTTCACGCCGGGCCCGGTCCGCAGTACGACGCCGGCCAGGTCGGAGCCGACCACGTGGTACGGCAGGTCGTGGCGGGCCGTGAGCGGCGACAGCTTCCCGTACCGCTTCAAGAAAGAGAACGTCGACACCGGCTCGAAGATCGACGTCCACACGGTGTTGTAGTTGATCGCACTCGCCATCACCGCGACCAGTGCCTCACCCGGGCCGAGCTCGGGCGTCGGCACGTCGTCCAGGTGCAGACTCTTCCGCGGATCCTTCTCCTTGGTCTCCAGCCCCTCGAACATGCCCGCCTCGTCGGCATGCACGGTGATCCCGCGGTAGTGCTCCGGTACGTCGAGCTCGCCGACGGCGGCGCTGTCGCCGGACAAGATCGCTTCGAGGATCTGCTTCACGGAAGTACCTCCTGCAACGGCGGCCAAGGTCACGCAGTGAGCGGAACTTACCGCTGAGTATGCACGCCTGGCTGTGCGCTGTAACACAGCGAGCGACGGTTGAGACGACCGTCACTTCATCAGTCCACCGTTGTCAGTGGTCTTACTCGCCGATTAGCGCAGCCGGGTGGACAGCCGGACCTGGGTGAAGTCGTCGCCGGAGCGCAGCTGGACCAGATCGCAGAGCTGGTTCGCCAGCCAGACGCCCCGCCCGCCGAGACCGTCGAGCGGCGGCAGCACGCGTCCGACCAGCAGGTCGTCGATCCGGCCGCGGTCGGTCACATCGCAGATCAAGGAACGGTCCGCGAACCACACCGCCAGGGCGCCGCGGCCGCCGCCGAACCGGATGCTGTTCGTGCAGATCTCATGCAACGCCAGCGCCAGGTCCTCGAGCCGGTCCCGCGAGACCCCGTGCGACGAGGCCTGGCCGCCGACCCACTGCCGCACCTGGCCGAGCTCGTCCGGCCCGAACTCCCACCTCTCGGCGCGATCCGGTACGTCGCCGAGCGCCGTCCGGAACGACTTGTCCGCAAGGGCTTCCATCCCGCTCTGGCCCGCATGAGTCGCGGTCGGGTCGATGCCGACCGACGCCTCGTACGCACAGCAGAGCCGGAACGAACGATCCGCGGCGAAAGCGATATCGCTCAACGCCTCGTGCAGCAGGACCTCGTCGTACTCCGCGGCGCTCCGGCCCGGGTAGGCGGCCTCGCTGAGCCCCCGCACCGGTCGGCCGGGCTCCTGCTCGAGGATGCCGCGCCAGAACGGGATCAGCCGCGCAGGGTTGCCCCCGGCAACGGTCGCGTCGACGACGGTCACCTCGGAGTACTGCGAGTCCAGGGCGTCACGCAGTACCGCAGTCCGCTCCGGAGGGAGCAGGGCCACGATTCTTTCCCCCGCCGCCAGCCCCTCGCGTACGAACGCAACCGCGCGCAGCACGAACTCCTCGTCCGTTCCGTGGACGAAGGCGTCATGCTTGAACCCGGCCGGCGCACCGTGCAAGGAGTCGGTGGCGCTGTCCTTCAGCACCTGAACAGAGTAGTCCGCCGACCGGACCGGCGAGGGTCTCAGCGCGCGCCGTCACCGACTGTTCTACGCCGGTGGCTCAACGAGTTCGACCAGCACGCCGCCGGCCGACTTCGGGTGAACAAAATTCACTCGCGATCCGGCCGTGCCGCGCCGGGGTTCGTCGTACAGCAGGCGGGCGCCGCGTTCGCGCAGTACTTCGGAGACCGCGTCGAGGTCGCTGACCCGGTAGGCGAGCTGCTGGATGCCGGGACCGCGCTGGTCGAGGAACTTCGCGATCGGGGACGCGTCCGACAGCGGGGCCAGCAACTGGATCGACGAACCCGAGTCGCCGACCGCGAGCATCGCCTCGCGGACGCCCTGCTCCTCGTTGATCTCCTCGTGGGCGACCGTCATGCCGAACATGTCCGCGTAGTACCGGACGGCCTCGTCGAAGTCGGCGACCGCGATGCCGACATGGTCGATCGCGTCGAACAGCTGATCCATCCCGCCAGCGTGGCGCAAATCCACGTGCGGAGGCCATCGAAAGTGGTCCAGTCGACACGATCCGTGTGACCCGTCTGACGCGTCCGACCAGCGGCGTACCAGTGCCGCCGCAGGTATCGTGACGATATGTCTGACACGCGGAACACCACCGTTATCGTCGCCGGCGCGCGGACCCCGATCGGGCGGCTGCTGGGCGGACTCAAAGGCTTCACCGGCGCCGAGCTCGGCGGCCTCGCGATCAAGGGCGCGCTGGACAAGGCCGGCGTCGCGCCGGACCAGGTCGAGTACGTGATCATGGGCCAGGTGCTGCAGGCCGGCGGCGGCCAGATCACCGCCCGCCAGGCCGCGGTCAAGGGCGGCATTCCGATGGACGTTCCGGCCATCACGATCAACAAGGTCTGCCTGTCCGGGCTGAACGCGATCGCGCTCGCCGACCAGCTGATCCGCGCCGGCGAGTACGAGATCGTCGTCGCCGGCGGCATGGAGTCGATGACGAACGCGCCGCACCTGCTGCCGAAGTCCCGCGAGGGTTTCAAGTACGGCGACGTCCCGCTGGTGGACTCGATGGCGTACGACGGACTGTGGGACGCCTTCACCGATCAGGCCATGGGCGCGCTGACCGACCAGAAGAACAACGCGGACGAGAAGCTGAGCCGCGAGGAGCAGGACGCGTTCAGCGCTCGCTCGCACCAGCGCGCCGCGGAGGCCTGGAAGAACGGCGTGTTCGCCGACGAGGTCGTGCCGGTCGAGGTGCCGCAGCGCAAGGGTGACCCGCTGGTGGTCGACGCCGACGAAGGCGTCCGTGGAGACACCTCCGTCGAGGTGCTGGCCAAGCTCCGGCCCGCGTTCGGCAAGGACGGCACGATCACGGCCGGCTCGGCGTCGCAGATCTCCGACGGCGGCTGCGCTGTCGTCGTGATGAGCAAGGCGAAGGCCGAGGAGCTCGGGCTCAGCTGGATCGCCGAGATCGGTGCGCACGGCTCGGTCGCCGGACCGGACTCGACGTTGCAGAGCCAGCCGGCCAACGCGATCGCCAAGGCCTGCAAGAAGGAGGGCATCGAGCCCGCGGATCTCGACCTGATCGAGATCAACGAGGCGTTCGCCGCGGTTGGCATCGCATCCGCGCGCGAGCTCAACGTCAGTGAGGACAAGGTCAACGTGAACGGCGGCGCGATCGCGCTCGGCCACCCGATCGGGATGTCCGGCGCCCGGCTCGTCCTGCACCTGGCGCTCGAGCTGATCCGCCGCGGCGGTGGCGTCGGCGCGGCCGCGCTGTGCGGTGGCGGCGGTCAGGGCGACGCGCTGATCGTCCGGGTCCCGCAGCGGCCGGCCCAGAGCTGACCCCAGAGCCAACACAGCCAACAGAGCCAACACAGAGCTGACACACACCTGATGCCACGACGTACGCCGCCGGTCGGTGAGCTGGTCGAGCGCGCCCGCGAGGAGGACTCGCGGGCGGTCGCCCGGCTGATCTCGCTGGTCGAGGACGAGTCCCCGCTGCTGCGCGAGGTGATGGCCGCGCTGGCGCCGCATGCCGGGCACGCGCACATCGTCGGCATCACCGGCTCGCCGGGCGTCGGCAAGTCCACGTCGACGTCGGCGCTGGTTTCGGCGTACCGCGAGACAGGCAAGCGCGTCGGCGTGCTCGCGGTGGACCCGTCGTCGCCGTTCTCCGGTGGTGCGCTGCTGGGGGACCGGGTGCGGATGCAGGATCACGCGACCGACCGTGGCGTGTTCATCCGGTCGATGGCTTCGCGCGGGCATCTCGGCGGGCTGTCGTGGTCGACGCCGCAGGCGCTGCGGGTGCTGGACGCGGCCGGGTTCGACGTGGTGCTGGTGGAGACGGTCGGGGTCGGGCAGTCCGAGGTCGAGATCGCCGGTATGGCGGACACGACGCTGGTCCTGCTGGCGCCCGGGATGGGCGACGGCATCCAGGCGGCCAAGGCCGGGATCCTCGAGGTCGGCGACATCTACGTGGTGAACAAGGCGGACCGCGACGGCGTCCAGTCGGTCACCCGCGACCTGCGCTCGATGCTGGCGCTGGCCGAGCGGGCCGAGGGCGCCTGGACGCCGCCGATCCTCAAGACGGTTGCCTCCCGCAATGAAGGCGTCGCCGAGGTGGTGCAGGCGATCGAGGACCGGCTGGTCTGGATGCGCGGGAACGGCGTCCTCACCGAGCGCCGGCGGTCCCGGGCCCGGGACGAGATCGAGGCGATCGCGACGACGGCGCTGCGGGCCCGGTTCGCGCACCTGCACGGCGACGCGCGGCTCGACGTCCTGGCGGCCAAGGTCGCGGACGGCGGCACCGACCCGTATTCTGCGGCGGACGAGTTGATCGCGGCATTGTGACGTCGGTCTCGCTGTGGAACAGTCGACCACACAGTGTCACAATGTGTCTTTGCTTTCCGTTCATCGGAGGTTGTGCCGAATTCGGGCAAATGCCGCAGGATTTCCGCTGCCGGGGCCGGTGGGCGTCTCAGGGCGGCGCGCCGGTAGCCACCTTGCCCCCGAATCCGTTACAGAATAGAACTTGTAGCTGGTGAGCATGTGCGGTGGGCTGTGTTCAGTCAGTGACAATTGGTGACGGTCCGTGATACAAATTCCAACACAGTCGACCGAGCGGTTAGGAACAAGGAGTGGCGACATGCCGAAGAAGCTGTTGATCTGGTCGCTCATCGCCTTTGCCGGCTTCTATCTCTTCACTCAGCCGGCGAACGCCGCCGACGCGGTGGGAGGCGCGTTCTCGGCCGTCGGTGACGCGTTCCAGAGCGTCATCACCTTCCTGACCGCGCTGTTCAGCTGATCTGCCGTCCTAGTGTCCCGTTGCGAGCGATCGTGCGGGACACTTGGCTGTACGGGGTCACACAACAGCGCGCCAGGGGAGTGAGTGGATGGCCGGAATAGGCGTGTTCCGGATCTTCGATCCGAAGGTCCGGCGCCATCTGATCTCGGACGAGGGCGAGGTCGTCATCGACGAGGTTCGGCAGCACTGGGTGGTGTATTCGGTGCCGATGCTCGAGGTCGCGCTGGCGGCCGCCCTGCTGCTGACGATGGCCACCACCGCGATCGGTGTGCAGCCGGTGCTGCTGGCGATCGTGCTGGTGTTGCTGGCTCATGCCTTCTGGCAGTTCCTCACCCACCACCGGGACCGTTTCGTGGTCACCAACATGCGGGTCATGCGGATCCGCGGCGTCTTCTCCCAGACCGTCGCGACCACCCCGATCGCCAGGGTCCTCGACATCACCCTGCAGAAGCCGATCATCGGCCGGATGCTCGGCTACGGCCACTTCGTCTTCGAGTCGGCCGCGCAGGACCAGGGCTTCCGTGAGATCAAATGGGTCAGCCGGCCCGATGACCGCGACCTGACCATCCAGCGCGTCATCCAGCGCACCGGACTGCGCGCGTCGGCAAGTGTCGACGTACTGCAGGGCGACGAGGACTCCGACGACGACGGCACCGGCCCGATCGGGATGGACTCCGCGCAAGAGGTCGGCGGCGCTTATGCCCCGGTCACGGCGACCACCAAGACCACTCCGGAGGCACGCCCCGCTCCGCCGTCCAGCGGCGCCAAGTCGATCTTCAACAGCGAACGCGGCAACTGGAGCGACGAGGATTAGTCGCCGGCAGCGTGCGGCTCCCTGGCGGACTGTGCGGGAGCGGGATGCTCGGCGGCGAGTTGCTGGAAGCGGTCCCTGCGGCGTGCCCGGTGGGCTCGCTCGGGGTGGGTGGCCGGGGCGGTGGCGAGTGCTTCGTCCAGCTCTTTGACGGCTTCGCCGTAGCGGCTTTGGCGTGCGAGTAGTTCGCCGCGGATCGCGTGCCAGCGTGAACCTTGCGAGATGCCGTCGAGAAGTTTGAGTGCGGCGTCGACCTCGCCGGTTTCGGCGATGGCGACGACGCGGGCCAGCTCGGCGGCCGGGCTGGGGGAGACCTCGAGGAGTAGGTCGTACAGGCGGACGATCTCGCGCCAGTCGGTGGCCGTGTAGCTCGGGACGCGGTCGTGCTCGGCCGCGATCGCGGCCTGGAGCTGGTACGCGTCCGCCTGCCGGTCCGAGCGCTCCAGCGACTCGTTGAGGAGCGCGACGCCGCGGGTGATCAGGCTCTGGTCCCAGCGCGAGCGATCCTGCAGGTCGAGGGTCACCACGTCGCCGGCGTCATCGACGCGGGCCGGTCGGCGGGCCTCAGTCAGGAGGAGCAGCGACAACACCGCAGTCGGCGTCGGCTGGTCGGGCAGCAGCGTGTGCAGCAGCTCGGCCAGGCGGATCGCCTCTGCGCAGACGTCGACGTCGTACGCCGCCTCGCCCTCAGAGGGAGCGTGGCCCGCGGTGTAGAGGCTGTGGATCACCGCACAGACCGCCGGCAGCCGCTCGGGCAGCTCGTGCTCGGGCGGCACGCGGTACGGGATGCGGGCGGCGGCGATCTTCTGGCGCGCGCGGACGAGACGCTTGGTCGTCGCGACCTCCGTGGTGAGCAGCACGTCGGCGATCTGCGCGGGAGACAGCCCGCAGAGCGTACGCAGGGCGAGCGCGACCCGGGTCGGCGGTGACAGCGACGGATGGCAGCAGGTGAAGATGAGCCGCAGGAGATCGTCCTGCACGACGTCGTCGGGGTCGAGCGCGCCGTCCGGAGCGAGGGCCTCGAGCGATCCGTCGAGGTCGCGGCGAGTGAGATCCTGCAGCTCGGCCCCGGCCCGTTCCTTGCCGGCGCGGGCGCGTTCGCGCCGGATGATGTCGATCGCCTTGCGTCGCGCGGTCACGGTCAGCCAGGCGCGCGGCTCAGGCGGTACGCCGGTCACCGGCCACGCGCCGAGAGCCGCCAGCGCGGCCTCCTGGACGGCGTCCTCGGCGAGCTGTACGTCGCCGACCGTCCGGATCAGGGTGGCGAGGATCCGCGTCCCCTCGATCCGGATCGTGTCGGCAACAGCGCCATACCGCTCGTTCAAGTTGGCCCGCTGACTCATCTGGCAACGATCACCGGGCGTACCTCGACCGCGCCGCCCCAGGCTGCCGGGATCTCGGCGGCGATCTTGACCGCCGCTTCGAGGTCGTCGGCCTCGATCAGGTAGTAACCGGTCAGCGCTTCCTTGGTCTCGGCGTACGGGCCGTCGGTGGTGATCACCGGGCCTCCGCGCGCGCCGTCGACCCGGACGACGGTCGCCGTCGCGGTCGGATGCAGCACGGCGCTTGCCTTGACCTGCTCGGCGTACTCGACGCCGAACTTCCGGTACTTGGCCAGCTCCTCCGCCTGCTCTGGCGCCCACCAGTCCACGTCGGCGGTGTAGGTCAGTGCAAGGTACTGCGCCATCGGAGTCCTCCTTCTCGCTGAGACCACTGTGGTCTCTCGGGAAAGGAACGAACAGCCGGACCCGCAGAGGACATCGCTACTGCGTTGCTCCCGCGTTGCTACTGCGTTGCTTCTGAGATCCTGCCGCGGAAGGCCCGGATGACGTTCGGGTCGCCGACGGTCTGGATGGCGTCCTCGCCGACCCGGCCCCATAGCCACAGATAGATCGGGGTCGGATCGCCGAAGATCTCCGCCGCGGGTTCGCCTTCGGCATCCTGCTGTATGTCGATGCTGGTCGCGTCGGCGGTGATCGTCCAGGACCGGCCGGCCGCGGTGATGCGGAGCGTCGCGTCGATGGGGTACTCCGTGTCGCCCTCCTCCCACCACGGTCCGCCGAGGTTCGGGTACAGCACTTCGTCGATGCCGTCGAGCGCCAGGTCGGGGTCGATCGGCGTGACGACGTCGTGGGCCTGCTCGACGTCGATCCGGTGCACGGCGCTCTCGTGGGCCATCCGCCGGTGCCAGAACGCGGAGGTCGTGTCGCGCGGGTTGAACGTCCACGTCTGCGTCTCGGTCCCGGCTGCCTCCAACGCACTGACGAGTGCCGCGCGCGCCTCGTCGTACCACTCGAGGGTCTCGCGGGCGGAGAAGTCCGGCGGCCACGGGTCGGGGCGGGCGCCGAGCTTCAGCACCTCGACCTTGTGCGCGTAGACCATCGCCACATGGCGGACCAGGTCGTCGACGGTCCATCCCGGACAGCTGGGCACCGGCGCCTGGAGCCCCATCCGCGCCACCTCACCCAGCCGCGCGCTCTCGGCCCGCACCTGCTCGAGAAATCTCATGCCCGCACCTTCCCAGATCCCGCGGACAGTTTCATACGCTCCGCGCCTTGAGCGCTTCCTCCCAGTCGGAAGTCTCCGAATGGCTGATCTCGACCACTCGCTGGGTCAGCAACTTGCCGGCGTCCTCGGCGGTCGCGTACTGCCCGGCGCGCTGGACGTACAGCCACGCCTCGTTCCGCAGGTCCTCGGCGGTACGGCGATAGGTCGGGTAGGAGTCCTTGAACCCGAACAGCGTCCGGATCCCTTCGGCCAGCGCGATCACGCCACCGAGCGCGGCCGCGAACCACTTCGGTACGTCGAACGCGACCGAGATCGCGATCAGCAGGGCGGCGACGAGCTGCACGGTCCCGAGGCCGCGGTAGGCCATCCGGGCCCAGTTGGCCTGCCGGTTGTACCACTGGAACCGCAGGCTGATCAGTTGTTCGGCGGGGGTCTCGGTCCCGAGAGCGGGGAAGTCCGAATCTCTGAGTTTCGACATGGTCTGCCTAGTGTCGGGCTAATCTTCGGCCCATGGCGAGGAAGAGGGCGTTGCCGTTCGACCCGATCGACGAGGCGTCGCGGCAGTGGGGACGGCGGTGGGGCGCGGTCGAGCAAATGCGTGCCGTCACGTCGCTGATGCGCGCGCAGCAGATCGTGATCAACGAACTCGACGACATCCTCCGCAAGCACGGCCTGACCTTCGCGCGGTTCGAGGCGCTGGTGCTGCTGACGTTCTCGCGGCGCGGTTCGCTGCCGCTCGGCAAGATGGGCGAGCGGCTGCAGGTGCATCCGACCTCGGTCACCTCGATCGTCCGCCGGCTCGAGGCGGCCGGGCTGGTGACGCGCACGCCGCATCCCGACGACGGCCGCGCGATCCTGTGCGAGATCACCCCGGAAGGCCGTGAGCTGGTCGAGCGCGCCACCGCCGACCTGGTGGCCGCCGACTTCGCCCTCTCCGGGCTCACCGACGAGCAGCTGAAGATGCTCTGGACCGTCCTCGAGCCCCTCCGCCACAACGCCGGCGATTTCTGACCCGCAGTTGCCTGACTCGCAGGGCTCGCCCGGTTGGAAATAGTTGGACGTCCTAGTATTTTGGGGACCAGTTCTCGAGGAGGTCTGACTGATGGATGCCGATTCGATTGCGGCCGGCCGGAGCCGGTGGCAACAGCGGTACGACGCGGCGCGGAAGCGGGAGGCGGATTTCACCACGCTCTCCGGCACCGAGGTCGAGCCTGTCTACGGGCCGCCCGAGGGGGTCGACGACCCGCGGATGGAGCGAATCGGCTGGCCGGGGGAGTTCCCGTTCACCCGCGGGCTGTACCCGACCGGGTACCGCGGCCGGACTTGGACGATCCGTCAGTTCGCCGGCTTCGGCAACGCCGAGCAGACCAACGAGCGGTACCGGATGATCCTCAACGGCGGTGGGGGCGGCCTGTCGGTCGCGTTCGACATGCCGACGCTGATGGGCCGCGACTCCGACGACCCGAAGGCGCTCGGCGAGGTCGGGCACTGCGGTGTCGCGATCGACTCGGCCGCCGACATGGACCGGCTGTTCAAGGACATCCCGCTGCAGGACGTCACGACGTCGATGACGATCTCCGGCCCGGCCGTGCCGGCGTTCTGCATGTACCTCGTCTCGGCCGAGCGGCAGGGCGCGGACATCACCAAGCTCAACGGCACCTTGCAGACCGACATCTTCAAGGAGTACATCGCGCAGAAGGAATGGCTGTTCCCGCCGGAGCCGCATCTGCGTCTGATCGGCGACCTGATGGAGTACTGCGCGACCACGATCCCGGCGTACAAGCCGCTCAGTGTCTCCGGGTACCACATCCGTGAGGCCGGCTCGACGGCCGCGCAGGAGCTCGCGTACACGCTCGCCGACGGCTTCGGGTACGTCGAGCTCGGGTTGTCCCGCGGACTCGACGTCGACGTGTTCGCGCCGGGCCTGTCGTTCTTCTTCGACAGCCACCTGGACTTCTTCGAGGAGATCGCGAAGTTCCGTGCGGCCCGCCGGATCTGGGCCCGCTGGCTGCGCGACGTGTACGGCGCGAAGACCGACAAGGCCCAGTCGCTGCGCTTCCACACCCAGACCGCGGGCGTGTCCCTGACCGCACAGCAGCCGGTCAACAACGTCGTGCGGACGGCCGTCGAGGCGCTGGCCGCGGTGCTCGGCGGGACGAACTCGCTGCACACGAACGCGCTCGACGAGACGCTCGCGCTGCCGACCGCGGAGTCCGCCGAGATCGCGCTGCGGACGCAGTCGGTGCTGATGGAAGAGGTCGGGGTCACGAACGTCGCCGACCCGCTCGGCGGTTCCTGGTACGTCGAGGCGCTCACCGACGCCATCGAGGCCGAGGCCGAGCAGATCTTCGCCCGGATCAAGGAGATGAGCCCGGACGAGACGATGACCGGTGGCATCCTGCGCGGGATCGAGGACGGCTGGTTCATGGCCGAGATCGCCGACGCCGCCTTCGAGTACCAGCAGAAGCTCGAGAAGGGCGAGAAGAAGATCGTCGGCGTCAACACGCTGACCGACACGGTATCCGGCGACCTGGAGATTCTCCGCGTCTCGCACGAGGTCGAGATCGAGCAGTGCCGGGTGCTCGCGGAACGCAAGGCGAACCGTGACGAGGACCTGGTACGGCGTACGCTATCGGCTCTGGTGGAGGCGGCCAGCGGCACTGGCAACCTGATCGAGCCCATGCTGGAGGCAGTGCGTGCGGAGGCCACGATGGGGGAAATCTGTCACGTTCTTCGGGAACAATGGGGCGAGTACCGAGAGCCCGCCCGCTTCTGAGGAGCAGCCGCAGCCCGATCTGACTGCCGCGGCGACCAGCGCGATCGGGCCGGCCGACGGGCGTCGCGTGGTGGTCTGCGGGTCGGACCGCACGATGTTGCGGGTGACAACGGAACTGGTGAGCTCGGGCGAGCGGGTCACCGCGATCGTGAACCCGGACTCGCGTCACTACGACCGGATCAAAGAGCTCGGCGCGAACGTGATGGGCGCCCGGGTGATCAGCGAGTCGCTGCTGCGGCGCGCCGGGGTCGACGCTGCCGACGACGGGGCGCCGTCCACGGCGCGCGCCCTGGTGCTGCTGGACAACGACGACGTCCACAACGTGCACACGGCTCTGACGGCGCGCGACATGGATCCGGAGCTGCGGATCGTCGTACAGATGGTGAATCCGCGGCTGGGCAAGCACATGAATCGGCTGCTCGGGGACTGCGTGGTGATCAACGGGCCGTCGCTTGCCGCGCCCGCGTTCGTGTCGGACGCGCTGGAGGACGACGAGCTGACCTGGCTCGACCTCGGCGGCCGACGGCTGGTGGCCGGGCAGGCCGACCTGATCCGGGAGCCGCACCTGACCGTGCTCGCGGACACGACCTCGTCCGCGACGCCGACTCTGCTGCCGTTGTCGAGTTCCGACCCTGACGGCGACATCGTGCTGGGCACCGGCGTGCGGACGCTCTGGCGGAGTCGCGACGTCCGCCCGGCCGGCTGGTTCATGGCGCTGCGCGACATCCTCGACAGCCGGGTGCGCAAGATCGCCGCGGTGATGGCGTTCCTGATCGTGGCCGGTACGGGCGTCATCCACTACTTCGGCGGGATCGAGTGGTGGCGTGCGCTGTACCTCGCGGCCGGTGTGGTGACGTCGGCGGGGATCGACGACGACAAGTTCAACGATGCGCAGCCGTGGGTGAAGGTCAGTGCGGTGCTGGTGCAGTTGACGGGGATCGTGCTGATGGCGCTGTTGACTGCGGTCGTGGTCGACTCGCTGATCGGGGCGCGGCTGTCGCGGCTCATCGGCGGCGTCCGCGGACGGCCGCGCAATCACGTGGTGGTGTGCGGCCTGGGGACGGTCGGGTCGCGAGTGCTCGAGATCCTCACCGAGCGGGGTGTTGCGGTGGTAGGGGTCGACCAGGACGATGATGCTCCCGGCATCCAGACTGCGCATCGCCTGAAGATCCCTGTGGTGGTCGGGGACAGCAGCAACGAGGAGACGCTGCGGTTGGCCGGCGTCCAGCGGTGCCAGTCGGTGCTGGCGATCACCGACGGGGACATCACCAACCTGGAGTGCGCGATCATGGCGCGGGATCTGAACCCGGAGGCCGGGATCACGATGCGGATGTTCGATCACGACCTCGCGCAGCGGGTCGAGCGCCGGCTAGGACTGGGCAACAGCCGATCGGTGTCGATGCTTGTCGCGCCCGCCGTGGCCGCTGCGGTGGCAAACCGGCGTAGTCAGGTGACGGTCCCGGCCGGTCGTCGCGTTCTGCTGCTCACCGAGGTCACTGTCGAGCCCGGGTCGGTCGCCGTCGGGAAGCGGATGGGGGAGCTGGACGAGGCCGGGGGACTGCGGGTGCTGGCGCGGCAGGACCTGGGCGGAGCCTGGGACTGGAGTCCCACGTCGGGCCCCGAGTCTCGGCCTGGTGGTCGTACGGCGGCGTCCGAGCGCGAGAGCCGGGCAGCAGGGCGGGTTCCGGCGGTCGAGCGGGAACTCCGGGCGGGGGACCGGATGGCGGTGGCAGGGACCCGGAGCGGGCTGGCACGGTTGTTGATGGCGACCCGGGCGCAGCGCACTCCGGCGTCGTCGTAGAGGATGGACCTGTGAACGTAGATCGGGTATGTGCGCACGGAATGCGAGGACAGTGGTGAGCCAGTCCAACTTCTCCCGTCCCGGGGCGATCGACCTGTCGGGCCTGCGTAAGCCGGCCGGTGCGGCCTCCGGTGCTGCCGGTGGTCCCGGCGCTCCGGCTGGTGCCGCCTCCGGCGCGTATGTGCTGAACGTTACCGAGGCGAACTTCCAGCCCGACGTGATCGAGCGCTCCCTGCAGGCGCCCGTGGTGGTCGAGCTGTGGTCGCCCCGCTCGCAGGGCTCGAACGCCCTCGGCGCGGTGCTGGCCCAACTGTCGACGGAGTACGCCGGGAAGTTCCTGCTGGCCCGGATCGACGTCGATGCCAACCCACAGGTGGCGCAGGCGTTCGGCGTCCAGTCGGTGCCCGTCGTGATCGCGATCCTGCGCGGTCAGCCGGTCCCGCTGTTCCAGGGCGTCCTGGGCGAGCCCGAGGTCCGGCAGTACCTCGACCAACTGCTGACCGTGGCGGTGGCGAACGGCATCACGGGTCGCGCCGAGCCGGTCGGACCGGCTGGTCCGGACGCTGACTCGGCCGAGGAGCCGCCGCCGAACCCGCGGTACGAGAAGGCGGAGAACGCTGTCGCCGCGGGCGACCTGGACGGCGCGATCGCGGCGTACGAGGAGCTGCTGAAGGAGACGCCGGCCGACGCCGAGGCGAAGTCCGGGCTGGCGCGGGTGCAACTCGTGAAGCGGACCCAGGACGTGCCCGCCGACGTACGGACGCGGGCGGCGGAGAACCCGACCGACATCGAAGCGCAGATGCTGGTCGCCGACGTCGATCTGATGGGCGGGCACGTCGACGACGCCTTCGCGCGCTTGATCAGCACGGTCCAGGCGACCTCGGGCGACGAGCGGAACACCGTCCGGCTGCACCTGCTGGAGCTGTTCGAGGTAGTCGGCGCCGACGACGACCGGGTAATGAAGGCCCGCCGTCGGCTGATGTCCGCCCTGTTCTAACCCTTCAGGATCGGATCTGTTGTCAGGGTCTCCGAGACCCGGGCGAGGAGGGAGCGGAGCGTCTCCGCTTCCTCCTCGCTGAAAGCCGCGGCCAGTCGGCGCTCGACGCCGGTGGCGCGCTTGTCCGCCTGATCGAGAGCCTTGCGCCCGGCGTGCGTCGGACGGGTCTCGATCACGTGCTTGTGCAGTGGGTGCGGCGTGCGCTCGATCAGCCCGCCGGCCTCCAGATTGCGCAGGATCGTCGTCATCGTCTGCGGGGTGACAGCGCAGCGGCGGGCCAGCTCGGCGGCTGAGATGCCCGGCTGCTCGTCCAGCACGAACAGAGCGGCGTACTGCGGAACCGTGAGCCCGGCCGGTTTCACTGCAGCTGACTTCGCCGCCTGCAGCTCCTGCTCGACCCGCTTGAAGTGACTGCCGAGCCGTTCGTCGAAGGACATCCGCATGCGGACCATCCTACGAACGGCGTCGGTGATATATGCATTGACGACCATCAGAACTCTGATTAGTGTCTGTGCTCGTATACATCCAGCGGAGGAGTTCTTGATGAAGTTTCGTGTGTTGACTGCTGCTGTGGTGACGTTGCTCGCCTTGACGGCGTCGCCGGCCGCGGTTCCCGTGACGGCTGCTGCTTCGCACGGGATTCCCGTGCAGATCGACGGCCGGACGGCTGATCGGTACCCGGAGGGCATCGCCTGGGATCCGACCCGGCAGGCGTTCCTGATCGGGTCGCTGGCGACCGGGCGGATCTCGGTCGTCGGCCGGGACGGCGTACCGCATCCGTTCGGTGTCGCGCCCGGGGTGTCGACGTTCGGGCTGCATGTCGATGCCGTGCGCAACCGTGTGCTCGTCACGTACGCCGATATCGGGAACGGCGAGCGGACGTCGGATGCGACGCTCTACAAGCAGTCCGGTGTCGCGATCTACAACCTGCGGACCGGGCGGCTCGAGCGGCGGGTTGATCTGAACACCCCGCGGCTCAATCCGGACGGCGGTCGTCATGGCGTGAACGACCTGGCGATCGATGCCATGGGCAACGCCTATGTCACCGACCCGGCGGGAGACGCGATCTACCGGATCACGCCTGGTGGTGCGGCGTCGGTTCTCGTCCGCGACGAGCGGTTGCGGAGCGACACGATCGGGGCCAACGGCATCGTCTGGCACCCGGGCGGCTATCTGCTGGTCGTCCGGTACGACGTGGGCACGCTGTTCCGGATCTCGCTGCGCGGTGAACTCAGTACGACTGGTCTGACCAGTGCACTGGTCGGGGGAGACGGCCTGGCGCTGACGCGTGATGGTCGGTTGATCGCGATCACCAACAAGCTCGGTGCGGCCGGCGTCGAGCGGGCGACCGTGCTGAGCAGTCGCGACAACTACCGCACCGCCCAGGTGCGGTCGGTCGAGCCGTGGCCGGTCCCAGGTCCGACGACGGCCGCGATCACGCCGTTCGGGACGTATGTGCTGAGCGGGCGGATCGATGTCCTGATCGCGGGCGGCTGGTCTGACCAGTTCACTATCCGACGGATGACGGCGCACTGACGGCCCTGACCGGAATCGGCCAGTGTGAATTCTTGTAATTGTCGTTGAGGTGCTCTGAGAATTCTTCACATGAGTGCTGTCGCATCGCCGCCGCCGAGTCTCGAGGCGCGGATCCACGGCCTGCTGCCGGCGTTGAGTCCGGCGCAGGCCCGGATCGCCGCCGAGGTACTGCGGGATCCGGCGGCGGTCGCGGGATCGACGATCGGCCAATTGGCGGCCCGCTGCGGTACGTCGCTGCCGAGCGTCACGCGCTTCTGCCTCGCGCTCGGTCTGTCCGGGTATGCCGAGCTCCGGCTCACACTCGCGGCCGAGAGTGGTCGGACCAGTCTCAGCTGGGAACGCGGTACCGGGTCGGAGGTCGGACCGGACGACTCGCTGGACGACGTACTCCGGACGCTGCTGCGCGCCGACACGCGGGCGCTCGAGGACACGGTCGCTTCGCTGGACATCGACGCGCTCGGACGTGCCGTGCGGGCGATCTCGGATGCGCGGCGGATCGACCTGTACGCCGTGGCGGGGTCGGCGGCTGTGGCCGAGGATCTGCGGTTGCGGCTGCACCGGATCGGGCGGGGCGCGAGTACGTGGAGCGACGTACACACTGCGCTGGCGAGCTCGGCACTGCTCGGGAACGGTGATGTCGCGATCGGGATCTCGCACAGTGGCGAGACGCTCGAGGTTCTCGAACCCGTGACCAGGGCCGGGCGGCAAGGCGCCACGACTGTTGCCATCACCAACTATCCGCGCTCGCCGCTGGCGCGGGCGGCCGAGATCGTGCTGGTCACCGCGGCTCGCGATGTCACGTTCCGGACCGGGGGACTGTCCGGCCGGCATGCCCAGATGATCGTGCTGGACGCGTTGTACCTGGGAGTCGCCCAGCGCGACTATCCGTCGGCCGAACAGGCCTTCGACGCCACCGCCGATGCCGTCGCCGATCATCGTCGACGGTCCTGAGAAGTCTTCTGCCGCAAGCTCCGTTCGACCGCCTTCCGAAGGAGAACCATGCAGAGTCCGCACCAGATCCTTGGCCCCAGCCAGCCCAGCCGACGCAGCCTGCTGCTCGGTGCCGGCGCCACCGCCCTCACCGCGGCAGCCGCAACAGCCGCCTCCACGACCACCGCCGCCGCGACGACCAGCGCGGGCGCGACCACCTCCGCGGGCGGCGCGACGAGCGCCACGGCGGCTGGTGCCGGAGCGGCCGGTATCGGGGCGGCTGGGGTCGGGGCGGCCACGGCGGCAGTGCCGTCGCCGGACACGTTGCCGTTGACCGGCGGGCCGGACTTCCCGATCGGGCTGTTCTGGCCGCCGCATCCGTACGCGAGCACCGCGCAACGGTTCGCGGAGATCAAGAACGCCGGCTTCGACTTCATCATCTCCGGCAACTACGCCGGCGACGGCAACATCTTCCAGTACCAGCTCGGTCTGGCCCGCGACGCCGGCCTGAAGATGCTGATCTCGGACGACATCCAGATCCGCAACATGTCCCGCTGGTTCTCGATCTCGGACACACCCACCGACTTCCTCAGCGTGACGCCGGCCGAGGCGAGTGCCCTCTACATCCGCGCTCGCGACGCGTACGGGCCGTACTCGTCGCTGGCCGGCTTCAACTTCTACGACGAACCGGGCGCGGGCTGGTTCGCGACGTTGGCGAAGGCGCTCTCGATCTCGCGTGAGCTGGCGCCGCAGTTGCTGCCGTACATCAACCTGCTGCCGTCGGACGACGCGACGTACTATCGCAACTTCGTCGACGTCGTGCAGCCGTCGCTGATCTCGTTCGACCGGTACCCGCTGCTCTCCGAGGGTCGCGAGGACGCCAACTACTTCCACAACTGGGCCATCGTCCGCGACGCCGCGCTGCACGGCGACATCCCGGCCTGGGTGTACATCCAGACGCTTGCCTACAACAACCATCGCGAACCGACCGCGGCGGAGTTGCTCTGGCAGGTCAACATCAGCCTCGCGTACGGCGCGAAGGGCATCCAGTACTTCACGTACTGGACGCCGGAAGCCGCTCGCGGTGAGGGTTTCGGGCCTGCGCTCATCACGGTCGACGGCAAGCGGACGTCGCGGTACGACGCCGCGAAGCGGATCAACACGGAGTGGTTGCATCAGGTCGGGCGCGAGCTCAAACCGCTGGTGTCGGAGTCCGCCGTCCATGCGAACGAGACTCCGTTGCCGAACGGTGCTGTCGGGTTCACGCCGACCAACCTGGTCTCGGCGATCTCCGGGGATTCGGTTGTCGTCGGCACCTTCCGGTCACGGGATGCCGCGTCAGGTGATCGCTGGGTGCTGGTCGCCAACCGTTCGCACAGTGCGCCAGCTCGGGCCGTTGTCGCGGTCAACGATCAGACGGTGGGGTCGGTCGGCGTCTTCCAGCCGGCGAGGCAGACGTACGTGTCGCAGCGGGTCGGGCCAGTGCAGGTCTCGCTGGATGCTGGTGCCGCGAAGTTGATCAAGCTCGCGGCGAAGTAGTCAGCTGGTCTGACCGGTGTAGATGCCCATCGCGCGGAAGCGGAGGGCCGGGGCCGCGTACTCCTCCAGGGCGTGCGCGGTCCAGCCGATCATCCGGGCGAGTGCGAACAGGGCGTCGCCGGCATCCGGACGGAAGTTGTAGGCGTGCATGATTGCGGCGATGGCCAGATCGCTGTTCGGGAACATCGGGGTGCGCTCGGCGATCGCGGCGATCGTGCCGACGATCGGGTGATCGCCGAGCAGTCCGAGGAGTACTTCGGCGCGTGGGTCGCGGTGTTGGTAGATCCGGTGCCCGAAGCCGGGGATCGGTTCGCCGGACCGCAACTGGTCTGACAGGGCCTTCAACGGATCCTGCTGGGCGCGTCGGAGGAACTCGTACGCGAGGGTCGGTGCGGCGCCGTGATACTGCCCGTCGAGCGCGCCGAGCCCCGCGGAGATCACGGCGTACAGGTTGGCACGTGCACTGGCGGCGACCCGCGCGGCGACCGTCGAGACCGCCAGCCCGTGGTCGGCCAGCAGGATCAGCGCGGCATCGAGCACCTCAGGTCGAGGTGCTTCGTCAGACAGCTTGGGCCAGAGGCGCGCGCCGAGGGTCGCGCCGGAGTCCACGTGCTTGCCAGGCAGCGCGGTCACCAGTGTGCCGATCAGTCGCCCAGCAGCAGTAGTCACCGATGGCGCAGACAGGTCGAACCGCAGGGGATCAGCAGCCCCCAGCACAGCCACTGCCACCCGCAACCGATCCGTCAACCGGGCGCCGTCCGGCACCACCCCCATCGCAGCCCGAGCAAGCAGCACCCCCTCCCGCTCTACCCCGAACACCGCCAAAGCGGTGTTCGGGGTAGAGCGGGAGGGGTTGGGCGTGGGCGCGGGAGCGGCTGCGGGCGGAGGCGTGCGCTCGGGAGCGGCTGCGGGCGGAGGCGTGGGCTCGGGAGTGGGTGCAGGCCTGGGCTCGGAGGATCGGCCGGAGGATTGGGTGGGGGATTGGGCGGTCCAGAGGAGGGTGGCGACTTGTTCGACTGTCCAGGTGGTGGCGAGGGTTCGGGCTGAGTGGCCTCGGTAGTAGAGGTCGTCGTTTTGGAGGAGGGTCAGTTCGGACTCGATGCGTTCTACTACGCCGGAGTGGTCGACCGATTTGCTGGCGAGGCGTTCTACCTCGGTGGCGGAGAAGAGGCTGCCGCGGCGGCCTCGGGCTCGGGTGCTGGTGAGGAGGCCTCGGCTGACGTAGGCGTAGATCGTCTCCGGCTTGACCTGCAGGCGGCGTGCGACCTCCGCGGTGGTCAGGTAATTCTCGTCACCTTCGGCCGTCATCCCCGCTCCTCAAGCGATCCACCCAGCTGAACATTGACTGGATCAATATTGACAATAGTTGATTGCGTGTCAACTCTGAAGCTATGTCAACAGTGATCAATGTTCCGCCCGGTCTGCGCAACGTCGTCGTCACCGAGACGACCCTCGGCGACGTCCGTGGTGACGAGGGGTTCTACCACTACCGCCAGTACTCGGCGATCGATCTCGCCAAGTCCAAGACGCTCGAAGACGTCTGGTACCTGATGTTCGAGGGCCGCCTCCCGACCGACGCCGAGCGCGACCGGTTCATCGCCGAACTGGCGCCGCTGCGGGTCCTGCCCAAGGAGGTCAGCGCGGTCCTCCCGGCGATCGCGGCCGCTGGCGCGAAGTTCAACCCGCTCGCCGGTCTCCGCACTGCCTTGTCACTACTGGCAGCAGTACGTGGCCTCCCGCCGCTCTGGGATGCCGACCCGACCCGCCGCAAGGCCGACGCGATGCTCGTCTGCGCTGTCACCCCGACCATCCTCGCGGCCCTCTACCGCCTGCGCGAAGGCCAGCAGCCGCTGGAGCCGCGCGCCGACCTCTCGGCCGCGGCCAACTGGCTCTACCTGGTCACCGGCGCCGAGCCGAACGCAGTACATGCGACCGCGGTCGAGCACTATCTCGTCTCGACGCTCGACCATGGCTTCAACGCGTCCACGTTCACCGCGCGGGTGATCGCCTCGACCGGTGCCGACGTCGTCTCGGCCGTTGCCGGAGCAATCGGCGCGTTCTCCGGCCCGTTGCATGGCGGCGCCCCGGACCGCGCTCTCGCCAGCCTCGACGAGATCGGTACGCCGGACCGCATCGACGCCTGGGTCCGTGCGAAGGTGACCGCGGGCGATCGGATCATGGGCTTCGGGCACGCGGTCTACCGCACCGAGGACCCGCGTTCGTTGATGCTCCGAGACATCGCCCGCGGCATCGGCGGTGACCTGGTCGACTTCGCCACCACCGTCGAGCAGCGCATCGTCGACGTCCTCGCCGAGCTGAAGCCCGGCCGCAACCTCTACGCGAACGTCGAGTTCTACGCCGGCGTCGTGATGGAGCTCTGCGGCATCCCGCGCGCGATGTTCACGCCGACCTTCGCGGTCAGCCGCATCATCGGCTGGTCTGCCAACATCCTCGAACAGTCGGAGGACCCGAAGATCATCCGCCCCATCGCCACGTACGTCGGCCCACAGCCGCCGGCGCCCATCGACTAGGCGACGGAGCGACTAGGCGACGAACTGCATGACGCCGTCCTCGACCGCGCCGAAGCGCAACGTCACGAGATCGCGCGGGTAGTTCTGCCGGAGGCGCCAGGGCCCTTGACTACCCTGCCGCGGGAGGATTGCGGCGGCACGGCGGATGTAGCCGGAGGACAGGTCGACGACCGGCCGGGGCGGAGCGTCGTACTCGGCCGGGTCGACCTCCGGGACGCAGATCCGGGTGCCGGTCGCGGTGAGGTGGTTGAGGAGCCGGCAGACGTACTGCGAGGTCAGGTCCGAGCGCAATGTCCAGGAGTTGTTGGTGTAGCCGATGCACCAGGCAAGGTTCGGTACGCCGCTCAGCATCATGCCCTTGTAGACAAAGGTGTCGTGCGGCGCAACGGACCGCCCGTCCACCGTCACCTGGATGTTGCCGAGCGCAACCATACGCAGACCGGTCGCGGTCACCACGAGATCCGCCTCCAGCTCCACACCGGACCGCAGCAGCAGGCCCCGAGGAGTGAAGCGCTCAATCTCATCGGTCACCACCGAAGCGGACCCGTTCCGCAAAGCCTTGAACAGATCGGCGTCCGGCACCAGACACAACCGCTGGTCCCACGGCTTGTACTGCGGGGTGAAGTGCGGGTCGACCGGGACCGACTCGGGCAACTCGCGAGCCACACCGGCGTTCAGCAACCAGGCCGCATGCGCCGGCCACTTCCGGAACGCGCTGTAGAGAGCGGTGCTCAGGGCAACGTTCTTCCCGCGGATCAGCCGGTGCGCGAGGTTCTCCGGCAGTACGGCGCGGAGGCGGTCCGAGAAGGCGTCGCGGGCGGGGCGCGAGGCGACGTAGCTCGGCGTACGCTGCAGCATCGTCACGTGTTCCGCCGTACCGGCCATGGCCGGCACCAGCGTCACGGCGGTCGCGCCGCTGCCGATGACGACCACTCGCTGGCCGGTGTAGTCCAGGTCCGTCGGCCAGTGCTGCGGGTGCACGATCCTGCCTGCGAACGAGCTCTGCCCGGGAAAGTCGACCACATACCCCGAGTCGTAGTCGTAGTACCCGCTGCACACATACAAGAACGAGCAGGTGTAAACCGAGTCGCCTGTCTCCACCGTCCACAGCGCGTCGACAGACGACCACGAGGCGCGTACGACGCGTTGGCCGAAGCGGATGTGCTTGTCGATCCCGTACGTCGACGCCGTCTCGTACAGGTAGTCGAGGATCGCCGGCCCGTCCGCGATCGCCTTGGCCGCTTTCCACGGGTGGAACGGGAATCCGAGCGTGAACATGTCGGAGTCGGACCGCACCCCCGGGTACCGGAACAGGTCCCAGGTGCCTCCGAGTGCGTCCCGGGCCTCGAGTACGGCGTACGTCCGGTCCGGGCAGCGCGTCTGCAGGCGGTACGCCGCGCCGATGCCGGACAGCCCCGCGCCGACGATGAGGACGTCCAGATGCTCCATCGAAGTCACAGGTACTCAACAGTAATGAAGATTCTTCCCGGGTGTTGTCGATTCCGTGTGGCGGCGATCGTCAGCAAGATGTTCAGTACAAGCCCTACATGAGGGAGAGCCTGAGATGGCGCAGTACATGTTCCTGCTGTACGACAGCGAAGAGTGGTACGACAACGTCACGCCGGATGACTGGCAGCAGGCGATGAAGCTGCACGGGGCGTTCGCCGAGGCGGTGGAGAAGGCCGGGGCGCGGATCCTCGGCGGGGAGGCGCTCGAGCGGTCGACGACGGCGAGCACCGTGAAGCAGCGCGAAGGCGCCGAGCCGCTGGTCACCGACGGTCCGTTCATCGAGACCAAGGAGGCGCTCGGCGGCTACTACGTCATCGAGGCCCGTGATCTCGACCAGGCGCTGGAGCTGGCCAAGATCTGCCCGTCCGGCAACGTCGAGGTCCGTCCGGTGATGAACACCTCGTCGGACAGTCAGCCGCCGGCCTGACATGCCTGAGCCGGGTACGCCGACGCTCCGTGCTGTCGGCGTACCCGCGGGGGACGAGCGGGGGGGACGAGCGGGGGGACGAGCGGGGGGACGAGCGGGGGACGAGCGATGACTGAGGCGGTAGAGGTCACCCGGGTGGTGGATCAGGCCCATCGGGAGAGCTGGTCGACCGTACTGGCGTCGGTCGTGCGACTGACCCGGGACCTCGACCTGGCCGAGGACTGCACGCAGGACGCGTTCGTGCAGGCGTTGCGGACCTGGCCGGACGGGATCCCGTCGAACCCGGGCGGCTGGCTGACCACGGTCGCGCGACGCCTCGCCCTGGACCGGCTCCGGCGCGAGACGAACCTGTGGCGGAAGCTCCCACTGCTGGTCGAGGAACCCGGCGAGATCGAGCAGCCGACGGATCCGCTGAGGCTGGTGTTCACCTGCTGCCACCCGGCGCTGGCGCGCGAATCGCAGGTCGCGCTGACGCTGAGGCTGATCTGCGGACTGACGACCCCCGAGGTGGCGGCCGTCCTGCTGATCAGCGAGTCGACGGCGGCGGCCCGGATCACGCGGGCCAAGAAGAAGATCGCGGCGGCCGGCATTCCCTACCGGATCCCGGCGGATCACGAGCTGCCCCAGCGGTTGGACGTCGTGCTGACCGTCGTACATCTGGTCTACACGGCCGGGCACGTTGCGGCGGGGTCGGCCTTGACGCGGACCGATCTGACCGGCCGCGCGGTCGAGCTGGCGCGGATGCTCGAGCGGCTGATGCCGGACGAGCCGGAACCGCAGGCATTGCTCGGGTTGCTGTTGATGACCGAGGCGCGCGGCGATGCACGGGTGAGCGCCGACGGCGAGCTGGTGTTGCTCGCGGATCAGGACCGGTCGCGGTGGGACGCGCAGCTGCTTGCCGAGGGTGTCTCGCGCGCGACGGCGGCGTTGGAGCGCGGCCACGGACGCTTCGCCTTGCAGGCAGCGGTTGCCGGGCTACACGTGACCGCGCCGTCGTGGTCGAGGACGAACTGGGGCCAGGTGGTCCGCATGTACGACGCGATGCTGGTGAGCTGGCCGACGCCGATCGTCGCTCTCAACCGGGCCGCGGCACACAGCCTCGTCCCCGGCGCGGACCTGAACACGGTCCTCGACGAACTGGATGCCTTGAGCAAGGAACCCGCGCTGGCGACGTACGCCTATCTGCCGGCGACTCGCGCCGACGTGCTCACTCGGCTCGGCCGCACGGAGGAAGCCGCTGAGGCTTATCGGGAGGCGATCCAGCTCACCGCCAACGAGACCGAACGCCGCTTCCTGACCGCGAGACTTCAGGCGCGTGGGGCCCAGAGCTGATCGGCGTCGCCGGCTTCCATCCGGCCGCGGTACACGTCGATCTTGTGGTCGATGAGCTCCAGACTCTCCTGCAGCTCGGCAAGCTGGGTGAGTACGTCGGAGCGGTGCGCCTCGAGTAGCTCGAGCCGATCCTTCTCGTTGCCACGCCCGGCGAGGACCAGTTCGGCGTACTGGCGGATGGTGCGGATCGGCATCCCGGTGGCGCGGAACTTGGTGCAGATCTTGATCCAGTCCAGGTCGATCTGGCGGTAGCGCCGGCGCCCGCCGGCGGTGCGGTCGACGGTGGTGACCACCAGGCCGGCGCGTTCGTAGTACCGCAGCGTGTGGACGCTGACGCCGGTGCGTTCGGCGGCCTCGGCAATGCTGATCCCGCGTTCATTGACTTCGAGCACGCTCTAAATCCTAGCGTGGTCGGTATGACCCTTCCAACGCTCGAGGACACTGGTCTGACCACCCCGTCCACCACTCTGACCACTGCCCGCAGGTACGCCGTCCTGGTGATCTGCTGCGCCAGCCTGCTGATCTCGGTGATGGACATCTCGATCGTCAACGTCGCCCTGCCCGCGATCCGCGACGGGCTCGGCGCCTCGACCGCCGGGTTGCAGTGGACCGTCGACGCCTACACGCTCGTCCTTGCGAGCTTCCTGCTGCTGGCCGGATCGACCGCCGACCGGTTCGGTCGCCGCCGGATGTTCCGGCTCGGGCTGATCGTGTTCGGGATCGGTTCGCTGCTGTGCAGTCTGGCGCCCGGTATCGGCTGGCTGATCGCCGCGCGGGCTGTGCAGGCGGTCGGCGGCACGATGCTCAACCCGGTCGCGATGGCGATCGTGGTGACCGTGTTCCCCGACCGCGCCGAGCGGGCCAGGGCGATCGGGATCTTCGGCGCGACCGCCGGGCTGTCGCTCGTCCTCGGCCCGATCCTCGGCGGCGCGCTCGTCGACGGCCTGGGCTGGCGGTCGATCTTCTGGGTGAACCTCCCGATCGTCGTCCTCGCGGTCGTCTTCACCAGCCTGTTCGTCCCGGAGTCGCGCGCCGCCCACGGCCGCCGGTTCGACCCGATCGGCCAGCTCCTCGTGATCTTCGTCCTCGGCGGCGTCGTGTCGGCGATCATCGAGTCCGAGAAGCACGGCTGGGGTACGCCGTTCATCGTCGGACTACTGGTGATCGCGGCCGTGTCGGCGGTCGCCCTGATCGCGTACGAACGTCGTCGCGAGGAGCCGCTGCTCGAGCTGCGCCTCTTCCGCAGCGTCCCGTTCAGCTCCGCCGTACTGATCGCGCTGTTCGCCTACAGCGGCTTCGGCGCGTTCCTCTTCGTCACGACGCTCTATCTGCAGAGCGTCCGCAACCTGTCCGCCCTCGACGCCGGCCTGTCGCTGCTGCCGGTCGGTCTTCTGATCTGCGTGCTCTCGCCGCTCACCGGCCGCGTGGTCGGTTCGCTAGGCCCGCGCCTGCCGCTGGTCGTCGCGGGTACGGCGCTCACCCTCGGAGCGGCGGCGTCGATGACGATCGGCATCGCCACCCCGCTGCCCGTGATCCTCGCGATCTTTCTGCTGTTCGGCGTCTTCCTGGGCACGATCAACCCGCCGATCGCGAACTCCGCGGTCTCCGGGATGCCCGCGTCGATGACCGGGCTCGCGGCGTCGCTCGCGTCGGTCGGCCGGCAGACCGGTACGTCGCTCGGTGTCGCGATCGCCGGATCGATCGTCGGTGCCAAGGCGACGACCGATCCGCAGGCGTTCGTCCACGCCGCCCATCTCGTCTGGTGGCCGATCGTCGCGATGGGACTCGTCGTACTGGCGCTGGCCCTGGTGAGCACGAGCCGCCGCGCACTCCTCACGGTGCAGGCGGTGTGAGCGGCAGACCGAAGTGCGTGACCAGGCTGGGTGTGCTGAACACGTGGATGTGAGTGAGCCCGGTGGCCGTCGGAGTGAGCACGGCGATGCCGTACGCCTCTCCCTTGAAGTAGGCGCCGACCGCGGGCTGACCGTTCGCGACGATCGGTAGCATCCGCCAGTCGCCCGGCGAGCCGACCGCGGAGGCCAGTAGCTGCAGGCACATCACCCGGCCGTTGAACCAGGCGGTCGTACCGACCATCTCGATCGCCGCGTCCGCGCGCAGCGCCCGCTCGAGCGCCGCCATGTCCGCATTCTCGAAGCCGCTGACGTAATCCGCGAGAAGAGCCTGCGCCCGGGGGTCGTCCGGCTCGACGATCGCCTCGGTCGGGTTCTCGTCGAGCCGGGCACGGGCTCGTTGCAGCGTGCTCTTCACCGCCGCGACGGAGGTGTCCAGCATCGTGGCGACCTCGGCGGCCGGGAACGCCAGGACCTCGCGCAGGATCAGTACGGCGCGCTGTTTGGCCGGCAGATACTGCAGCGCCGCGATGAGCGCCAGCCGCAGGCTCTCCCGCGTGGTGACGATCGTCGCCGGATCATCGAGCACCAACGACTCCGCGATCGGCTCCACGAAGAGCACGGACGGGTCGTCGGGAGGTGAGCCGGGGGAGAGGTCGGATGCCGGAGCGCCCAGCCCGGACGGCAGTGCTCGGCGGCCGCGCTGTTCGAGTGCGGTGAGGCAGACGTTGGTCGCGATCCGGTACAGCCAGACCCGCACCGACGAACGCTCCTCGAATCCCGACCAGGACCGCCACGCCCGCAGGTAGGTCTCCTGGACCGCGTCCTCCGCCTCGTGCACTGACGCGAGCATCCGGTAGCAGTGCGCGAGCAGCTCCTTGCGGAACGGTTCGGTCCGGCTGTCGAAGTCGCTCACCATTACCTCTTCTACCTCTTCCGTCGTCATAGTCCCAGCACCGGCCGTGCCCAGCCTGCCATCCGCTGGATGGGATCGTGTCCGCCTGTCCTCGGCATCGTGGATCCTTTCGTTGCTGGTCGTTATCGGTACTGACCAGCGCTGCCGCGAAAAGGAATCGGCGTGCTTCACTGGGAGCATGAGCACTCCGGGCTCAGGGCCGGCGTTGTCGGCCTCGGAAGAACGCACGTGGGCGATGCTCGCTCATGTGGGGGTGTTCATCGCGGCCTGGTTCGCGATGGGGTTCCTCTGTCCGCTGATCATCTGGCTGCTGTTCCGTGGCCGGTCCGAGTTCGTCCGCAAGAACGCGGTGGAGTCGCTGAACTTCCAGATCTCGCTGCTGATCTACACGGCGATCGCTGTCGTGCTGGTGCTGATCACGTTCGGTCTCGGGGTGCTGATCATCGTGCCGCTGATCGTGATCGGCGCGGTCGCGGCGGTCGTGGTGATCGTGCTGGCGACGATCGCGGCGTCGAGCGGGCAGGAATACCGGTATCCGTTGACGTTCCGGTTCGTCCGCTAGGGTCTGGCCGGTGGAGCTCATCGGCCAGGGGATGGAAGGCGCGGTCTACGACCTCGGGGACGGGACCGTGCGCAAGGTCTGGTTCGACCGGCGACCGGAGGATGTGTTGCCGCTGAAGGCGTTCCTGGACGAGCTGCCCGAGCTGTCGTTCCGGACACCGCGGATCCGCGAGGTCGGCGTGGGGGAGAACGGATTCGCGGTCAGCGTCGAGGACAAGCTGACCGGCGTGCCGTTGCATGAGGTTGGGCTGCCCGAGAAGCAGGCGTTGGATGCGTTCGTCCTGGTTGTCGAGGCGCTTCGCACAGCGCGGCCTGGTCCGGCGAGCCGAGCGCTACCGGTGATCGACGAGCCGTTCGGCGGACGGTCCTGGGGCGAGAGTCTGGCCGCTCTCGTACGTCGTCGTGCGGCAGCCTCGAAGGTTCACTTCGAGCGGGACGTACCCGGTTTCCCTGGACTGCTGGAGACAGTGGTCGAGGGGCTCAGCGGTCTGCCGGAGCTCGAGTTGAGCGTCGTGCACGGGGACGTTTGCCCGCCCAATGTGCTCATGCACGGCTCAGAGGTTGCCGCGGTGCTCGACTGGGGTTTTCTGTCGACGGCCGGGGACAACACGTTCGAGGCGTCGTTGGCGGCGGGGTTCTTCGACATGTACGGGCCGGAGGCGCGGCGGCTCGACAACCTGTTGCTGGATCGGTTTGCCGAGCTAGGGCACGATCGGGAGCGGATGCGGTTGTACCGGCAGGCGTACGCCGTCATCACCGCGACCATCTACGACGAGAACGCCGGTGACGGGCACTACGTCTGGTGTGTCAACCAGCTCACGAGGTGATCGGTACGCCGGCTCGTAGGTTGTAGAGCTGGTTCGGCGCGGCCAGGAGCATCGGGAGACGGCGGGCGTTCAGCGGTGAGACCAAGCCCTCCAGCTCCTCGGGCGCGTGCCACGACAGGGCGCGAATCTCGAAGCCGTCCGGTTGGAGTTCGTCGATCAGTGACGGGTCGTGGACGCCGCCGTCGTACAGGATCTCGACCGCGTCGCCCCAGCCCTCCCAGCGCGGTAGCCAGTCGATGGCCAGTACGCCGAGCAGCGGCAACGCCGTACCCATCTCCTCCTGCATCTCGCGAGACGCACCGGTCGCCGGGTCCTCGTCGGGCTCGACCACACCGCCGGGCAACTCCAGGTCCTTCTTGTAGCTGACCTGACACAGCAGGACGCGCCCAGCGGTGTCGCGTACGACGACGTGGGCGATCACCCGCTTCTTGGGCAGCGCCGAGTCCATCAACGCCGTCCAGCCCGTCACCGTGTTCGGCCGTGGGTCGTCGACGCGCATGCCGTAGATCGCGACGTCCCGGCGCTCACCGTCCACGAGCGCGGCTCCACGCAGTACCCCTTCGCGCCGGAAACCGGACCGGATGGCGACCCGCGCGGTCGAATGCAGCTCCGGGTCCACCTCCACCTGCAGCCGCTCGAACCCGAGCTGACCGAACGCGTACTCCGTCACGAGCCGCATAGCCTGCTCCGCCACCCCGGGGCCGCCGTCGAGCGACCAGACGACCAGAGCGACACCTGGCGAGGTCTGGCGCACCTCAACCGTGCCCATCGTGTCGCTTGTGATGCCCGGGACGCTGTGCTCGACGGTGAACGTCGTCACCTGCCCGTTCGGCTGCGAAGGGCGCAGCGTCAGCTCACCATCTGACAGGGGTTCCACGGCGGTCACCCCCTGAACGCTACCCGGTGAAGCGCAGGTACACCGTTGCCAGGGGTGGGACGGACAGCTCGGTGCTGGTGGTCATCCCATGCCAGCTCGGTCCGTCGGCCTCGACGGCGCCCAGGTTGCCGACACCGGAGCCGCCGTACGTGTTGGCGTCGGTGTTGACGACCTCTTCCCAGCGGCCGGCGTACGGGAGACCGAGGCGGTAGCCGTAGTGCGGGATCGCGGAGAAGTTCGCGACACACGCCACGGTCGGCTCACCCTCGTCGCCGTACCGGACGAACGAGAAGATGTTGTTGCTGGCATCGTTCGCGTCGATCCAGCTGAACTTCTCCGCGTCGTGGTCGGTCCGCCAGAACGCCGGATTGTCCTTGTAGACCCGGTTGAGATCGCGGACGAGGCGCTGCAGACCCTGATGGTCGCTGTGGTCCAGCAGCCACCAGTCCAGCTCGCCCTTCTCCGACCACTCCGACTCCTGGCCGAACTCGCAGCCCATGAACAGCAGCTGCTTGCCCGGATGCGCCCACATCATCGCCAGGTACGCACGCAGGTTCGCCAGCTGCTGCCAGCGGTCGCCGGGCATCTTGCGGAGCAGCGATCCCTTGCCGTGCACGACCTCGTCGTGGGAGAGCGGGAGGACGAAGTTCTCGGAGTACGCGTACATCATCGAGAACGTCAGCTCGGAGTGGTGGTACTGCCGGTGCACCGGCTCGTGCTCCAGGTAGCGGAGCGAGTCGTTCATCCAGCCCATGTTCCACTTGAAGCCGAACCCGAGCCCACCGAGGTGCGTCGCGCGGGTGACGCCCGGCCAGGACGTCGACTCCTCGGCGACGGTGATGACGCCGGGGACGCGCTTGTAGAGGGTCGCGTTCATCTCCTGCAGGAACGAGACGGCCTCCAGGTTCTCGCGGCCGCCGTACTGGTTCGGGACCCACTGGCCGTCCTGGCGCGAGTAGTCCAGGTACAGCATCGAAGCGACCGCGTCCACGCGCAGGCCGTCGATGTGGAACTCCTCGGCCCAGTAGATCGCGTTCGCCACCAGGAAGTTCCGCACCTGGGGGCGGCCGAAGTCGAAGACCAGCGTGCCCCAGTCCGGCTGCTCGCCGCGGCGCGGGTCCGGGTGCTCGTACAGCGGCGTACCGTCGAAGCGGGCCAGGGCCCAGGCGTCCTTCGGGAAATGCGCCGGCACCCAGTCGACGATGACGCCGATCCCGGCCTGGTGCAGCTTGTCGATGAGCAGCCGGAAGTCGTCCGGGTCGCCGAAGCGCGAGGTCGGGGCGAAGTACGACGTGACCTGGTAGCCCCACGATCCGCCGAACGGGTGCTCCATCACCGGCATCAGCTCGACATGGGTGAACCCCATGTCGTTGACGTAGGCAACGAGTTCGTCGGCCAGCTCACGGTACGAGCGGCCCTTCCGCCAGGATCCGAGGTGTACTTCGTAGACGCTCATCGGCTCGGCGTACGCCTCGGCTCGCGCGCGCCGCTCGAGCCACGCGGCGTCGCTCCACTCGTACGACGACTCGGTGACGACGGACGCGTTCGCCGGCGGCGTCTCGGCCAGGTTGGCCATCGGGTCCGCCTTCTGCCGCCAGACGCCGTCGCGGCCGCAGATGTCGAACTTGTACCGCGTGCCCGCGCCGACGCCGGGCACGAACAGCTCCCACACGCCGGACGAGCCGAGCGAACGCATGGGGTGCGCGCGGCCGTCCCAGAAGTTGAAGTCCGCGGTCAGCCGGATCCCCTGCGCGTTCGGGGCCCAGACGGCGAACGACGTGCCGGTGATGGTCCCGGTCGGGCCGTCGTACCGGCGGACGTGTGCACCGAGCACGGTCCACAGCTGCTCGTGCCGGCCTTCGCCGATCAGGTGCAGGTCGACCTCGCCGAGCGACGGGAGATAGCGGTACGGGTCGTCGACCACGACCGCGGGACCATCGGTGTAGGTCACCTCGAGGCGGTAGTCCGGGACCTTGTCGACGTCGAGTACGCCGACCCAGACGCCGTCGTGCTCATGCCGAAGGTCGAGGCGGTGTTGCTCGGTGTCATCGCCGTACAGCACCGTGACGCTCTTCGCGAACGGCCGCAGCGCGCGCACCGTCACACCGTGCTCGCCGAGGTGGGGGCCGAGCACCTGATGAGGATCGTGATACGTGCCGGCGACGAGTCTGTCCAGGTCGGTCCGATCGACCCGAACCGCTGTCACCACAGGCTCCTCAACCGCCACCACAGGCTCCTCAAAAGCTTCGCGCTCTCCCA
Organism: Kribbella sp. NPDC049584; assembly: GCF_040675555.1. NCBI lineage: Bacteria > Bacillati > Actinomycetota > Actinomycetes > Propionibacteriales > Kribbellaceae > Kribbella > Kribbella sp. NPDC049584. The sequence goes on along the minus strand of NZ_JBFAPF010000010.1, from coordinate 120,545 downwards.
TGAATCCCATCCTGCCCGATCAGCACCGTCTTCACTGCACCCCGTACCCGCGGAGTCACGACGTACACAATCGTCATCCGGCCCTCAACGGCCGGAGATGCGGCGAACTACTGTTCGGCCAGGTGAGCCGCTGCGGACAGCGGGATCCGCAGCCAGGTCGGGCGGTTGCGGGCCTCGTACAGCACCTCGTAGATCACCTTGTCGGCGAGGAACGCGTTCAGCAGGACGGTCTGCTCGCGCGGATCGGTGCCCGCCACCTCGGCGTACCCGTCGCAGAAGGCCTCCTGGTTGCGCGTGGCCCACTCGGCCGCGCGGTACGCGATCTGCTGGTCGCCCTCGTGGTCCTGCAGCAGCGACCGCGCCGCGTAGTCGAACGAGCGCAGCATCCCGGCGATGTCCTTCACCGGGGTGTCCAGCGCCCGCCGCTCGATCAGCGACTTGGCCGGCTCGCCCTCGAAGTCGATCAGCTTCCAGCCGTCGATCGTCCGCAGGACCTGTCCGAGATGGAAGTCGCCGTGGATCCGCTGCACCGTGACCGGCTGGTCGTACGCCGCGAGCGCGTCGAAGGCGCGCGCCAGACCATCGGCGTACGGCGCGAGCTCCGGGATCGCGGCCGCGGCCTTCTCGAGCCGGCGACGCATCGCGTCCGCGTGCTCGACCAGCTTCGCCGGCTCCCAGATGTCCGTGCCGAGCGCCTTGGCCAGCTCGGAATGCACCTGCGCGGTGCTCGCGCCGAGCCGGTGCGACTCGCCCGCGAAGTCACCGCCGACCTCTTCGGCGTGCAGGTCGGCCTCGGCGTACAGGTCACGCACCGACGAGGTCGCGAACGACCAGCCGTCGGTCGCGCTCTTCTGGAACGCCGTCATCATCGCCAGCTCACCAGAGTCGTTGCCGCCGCCGGCACGCGGCCACCTGCCGCGGGCGGAGCCCAGCACCTCCGGGACCAGCTCGGACCCGTACTCGGTGAGCGCCGACTCGATCTCGACCCCCGGGTTGCTCCCGGGCTCGAGCCGGCGGAACACCTTCAGCAGCGCGACATCGCCGAACACCAGCGACGTGTTGCTCTGCTCCACGGTGAGGACCAGCGACTGCGCGTCCTCAGGTACTTCGATGGTCCGGTCCGGAGCCTGGACGGGGTGGAATTCCAGCCCGTCCAGCTGCCGTCCGTGCGTGAGCCCCTCCAGCCAGTACGGCGTTGCTTCCTTGTCGTGCAAGGCGTCGTACACCCAGACGTCGGCGTCGCCGAGGTCCGGCTCCGCCCACTCGCCGACCAGCGCGTGGCCGAGGTTGTCGACCGGTGCGCGGTGGTAGCTGAGCGGCAGCTGGTAGACCCGGATCGGGATCTCCACCCCGGGCGGACCCGCACAGTAGACGAACCCGATCCGGACCGCCGGCCAGGCGCCCTCGTCCGACAGCCACACCGAGGTGGCCATCGCTTCGACGTGGACGTCGTGTCCCTTCTCCCCGAACCACCTCTGGCCCGAGCAGAAGGACTGGACCTGGTCCAGATGCGAATTCACTACATGCTCTCCTCGTGGTCAGCCGGCTTCGCCAGCCGGAACCAGTAGAAACCGTGGGCGCCGAGGGTCAGAAGGTAGGGCAACTCCCCGATGGTCGGGAAGTGCACACCGCCGAGCAACTCGATCGGCTCCACTCCTTGCCACTGCCGCAGGTCCAGCTCGATCGGCTGCGGGAAGCGGGACAGGTTGTTCACGCACAGCACGACATCGTCGCCGAACTCGCGAACGTAGGACAGCACGCTCGGGTTGGAACCACCCAGATCCGTAAAAGTACCCATGCCGAAACACGGGTGCTGCTTGCGGGTCTGGATCATCCGGCGGGTCCAGTGCAGCAGCGACGAGGCGTTCTCCATCTCGGCCTCGACGTTCACGGCCTGGAAGCCGTAGACCGGGTCCATGATCACCGGCAGGCTGAGCTTGCCGGGCGTCGCGGTGGAGAACGAGGCGTTACGGTCCGGGGACCACTGCATCGGCGTACGGACACCGTCGCGGTCGCCCAGCCAGATGTTGTCGCCCATGCCGATCTCGTCGCCGTAGTACAGGATCGGGGAGCCGGGCAGGCTCAGCAGCAGCGCGGTGAACAACTCCATCTTGTTGGTGTCGTTGTCCAGCAGCGGTGCGAGCCGGCGGCGGATGCCGATGTTCGCCTTCATCCGCGGGTCCTGCGCGTACTCCGACCACATGTAGTCGCGGTCCTCGTCGGTGACCATCTCGAGCGTGAGCTCGTCGTGGTTGCGCAGGAAGATGCCCCACTGGCAGGTGTCCGGGATCTCCGGCGTCTGGGCCAGGATCTCCGAGATCGGGAAGCGTGACTCCCGGCGGACGCCCATGAAGATGCGCGGCATCACCGGGAAGTGGAACGCCATCTGGCACTCGTCGCCGCCGGAGTCGCGGTCGCCGAAGTACTCGACCACGTCGGCCGGCCACTGGTTCGCCTCGCAGAGCAGGACGCGGTCCTCGTAGTTCGCGTCCACCTCCTTGCGGACCCGCTTCAGGAACTCGTGGGTGCGGGGGAGGTTCTCGCAGTTCGTCCCGTCGGACTCGAACAGGTACGGGACCGCGTCCAGCCGGAACCCGTCGACGCCGAGGTCGAGCCAGAACTTCAGCGCCTCGATCATCGCGTCGCCGACGTCGGGGTTCTCGAAGTTCAGGTCGGGCTGGTTGGAGTAGAACCGGTGCCAGAAGTACTGGCCGCGGACCGGGTCCCAGGTCCAGTTCGACTGCTCGGTGTCGACGAAGATGATCCGCGCGTCGGCGTACTTGTCGTCGGTGTCGGACCAGACGTAGAAATCGCCGTACGGGCCGTCGGGATCCGACCGCGACGCCTGGAACCAGGGGTGCTGGTCGGAGGTGTGGTTCATCACGAAGTCGACGATCACCCGGATGCCGCGGGCGTGGGCCTGCTGCAGGAACGCGGCGAAGTCGGCGACCGTGCCGATCTCCGGCATCACCTCGGTGTAGTGCGAGATGTCGTAGCCGCCGTCGCGCAGCGGCGACGGATAGAACGGCGGCAACCAGAGGCAGTCGACCCCGAGCCACTCGAGATAGTCGAGTTTCTCGGTCAGACCCTGCAGGTCGCCGATGCCGTCGGCGTTCGAGTCCTTGAAGGACCGCACGAGGACCTCGTAGAAGACGGCCCGCTTGAACCACAGCGGGTCACTCTTCGTCAGTCCGTGGTGCTGCTCCGGCAGCATGTCGGTCACGCTCACCTCCATCGGGTGTCTTCAAACCTATTTCCCGTACCCCGTTCGGGCGCACCTAAAAGGGGAGGGCAGTGCATTGCTCCCGGAGGATCCCCGGGGGTACCGCGGTGAAGTGGTGACGCCGTCGGCCGGACGGTCCCGCAAGGCGTTCCGCCTAGTCTGACGGCCCTTTGCCAGTACAAGCAAATGGGCTCGCACACACGCGCTTCGCCGGCCCCCGCGGTCAGCGCCGGGGTCCGCGTTCCTGCTCCCGTTGCGTGTACTGCGCCGGCCCACGCCGACCTCCACCCCGCAGCCACCGCGGCCGCCTCTTCACCGCTCCGTTGGCATCCGCGACCCCGTCCCGCGGATCCCGCTGCTTGAGTAACTCCTCAGCCGTAAAGATCCGATCCGGCTCCAGCGGCTCGGTCGCCTCGGGCTCCATCGGCCGCTCTCCCTTGTTCGGAGGCACTGTTGTTCGGGGCGCTGCTGCTCGGCGTACTGCTGTCCGCGGTACCGCGGTCTACCGGCGGCTTCCGCGTTCGCCCTTCTCCCTCGGCGGCTGTCTCGACGCTCCGCGTCCGCCGGCCCGGCCCGATCTGCCGCCGGACGTCACGGCGCCCGCTGCGGGTGCGCTTCCCTCGGTGACTTCCTGCGGCGTCAGTTCCCGCGTCGCGCGCTTCGCCAGCTTCGGGTTGCGCAGCTGCTCGGCCGTGAGACCGGTGTCCTGCATGATGCTGCCCATCGTTCCCTTGGCCACGTCCCGGTTGTGCACGGGCACGGTCGTACCGCGGCCGTCGGGGTGTTTCATGATGTGGTGGCTGCCCTCGACCCGGTCGACGTCGAAGCCCCATTTCTCCAGCGAGGCGACGACGTCCGCGCCGCGCATCGCCGGGATCCTGCTGGCCATCAGGGACTTTCGACCGTGACGGTGATCTGGTTCGGGACCCCGAAGGCCTTGATCAGGCCGGTCAATGCCTCCCGGAGATCCTCGACGGCGGCCTCCGGTGTGTCGCCCTCGCCGTTCGCGCCGACGCCGTGACGCAGGAGCGCGTGGGCGCACCAGACGCCGTCTTCGTCCTGCTCGATCGTGTACGGGACGGTGACATCGTTCTTCACGGTCGGCTCCTCTTTCCTGCGGTGTCCTCGACGGTGACCGTCAGCTGCTCGGGTACGCCGACCTCGTCGGCCAGCAGCACGATCGCTGCCTTCAGGTCCTCGATCGCCTGTTCCCGCGTACCGCCCTGGCCGTTCGCGAACGCGTCGGGAGTCAACGCCGCCGCCGCGCACCAGTCACCGTTCTCGTCCTGCTCGACAGTGAAGGGGATCTGAAGTTCGCGCCGCAACTTCGCCTCCTGGCTACTGAGTGTTGTCGCGATCGTAGGGGCGGGGTGGGTCAGTCGGGGAGGTCGATGATCAGTTGGTCGGGGATGCCGGATTCGGTGGTGGCTTGGGTTATTGAGGTGCGGAGGTCTTCGAGGGCTGCTTCGCGGGTTTCGCCTTCGCCCTGGAGGAAGATGTCGGGGGTGAGGGCTGCTTCGGCCAGCCAGGTGCCGTCTTCGTCCTGTTCGACGACGTACGGGACGTGGAGTCGGGGCACGGGGATCCTCAGTCGCGGGGGTCGGCGGACTTGCGGGGGCGGCGGGTGTACTTGGTGAAGCCGGCTCGCTCGGCGTCGGCCTCGGTGCGGAACCAGACCTCGGGTTTCGTCCGGCCGTAGTACGGCGAATCCGGCGTGTGGAACAGCATCGACTGCGCGTTGCCCTTGATCGTGAAGCCGTCCGGCGGACCTTGGTGCGGGACGGCGTCTGCCGAGCCCTCGCCGTACCGTCCGGGCTTTACGTCGGCAGCCTGCGGCTCGGGCGTTGCCATGTCGACCTCGAACAGCGTCGGCTCGGACTCCATCACCCGGGAGAAGACAGGCTGCGGCGCCTCCTGAGCAGGAGCCTCCGGAGGTGCAGCCGCTGGTGGCGCGGCGGGCGCCGGCGGTGTCGCTGGCGTTTGCGGCGCGGCGGGAGTCTGCGGGGCAACTGGCGCCTGCCGTGCGATAGACGTCTGCGGGGCGGCGGGAGTCTGCCGGGCCGCGGGGGCCTGCGGCCCGGCGGACGTCTGCGGTGCGGCGGAGGTCTGCGGTGCGGCGGTCGGGGCCTGCGACGTGGCTGCCGTGGCTCCTACGAGGACGGGTTCCTTTTCGGGCGGCTCGTCGGCGAGGGCGGGAGCGGGGCGGCGGCGGTCGAGCAGGACCCAGGTGATCGCCGCGCCGAGGAAGAACGCGAGCAGTGACCACAGCCAGTTGTGGCGTAACAGCCAGCTCATCCGCGCGCCTCCCTCACCAGGCGGTGTACGAGCCACGCGGCCGCGCTGCCCAGGACGAAGGCGACCAGTAGCAGGATCCAGGTCTCGGCGATCAGCCAACTCATTCAGTTCCCCTGCACTACTCGGAGCTCGGCCCGACGGTTCGCGATCCGCCCGGCGCCGGTGGCGTTGGAAGCGATCGGGAAGGCCTGCCCGTACCCGTGCGCGAGGATGCGGTTCGCAGTGACCCCGAGCCGCACCAGCTCCGCCTTCACCGCGGCGGCGCGACGCTCGGACAACGGCAGGCTGGTCGCCGGCGAACCCAGGTTGTCGGTATGACCGGCCACCTCGACCCGCACCGTCGTACACGTCTTCAGCAAGGCGGCAGCGCGCACGACCGACGGCTTCGACGCGTCGTTCACGATCGACGTGCCGGACAGGAAGTTGATCTTGTACTGCCGGCTGAACTCGGCCAGCCGGGTCTGGAACGTCCGGCACGGCTCGCTCAGCGCGGTCTTCGGCGGCTTCGGCAGCTGCAACTGGTCGGCAAGGACCGCACCGGGCACCGCCTTCGCGGCGGCCCGTCCGACGGTCGCCTTGGTCGCCTGGTCCGGCACCTCGCCCGAGAGCGTGACGGTGTCCCCGTCGTACCGCACCGAGGCGTCGCCCGTCCCGATCGCGAGCGCCCGCAGCAGTGCGGAGAGCGTCGCGGCATCGGCGATCCCGTTGGCCGGATCGATCGTCGTGCGGTCGTCGTACTGGCGATCCGGGCCGAGCAACTGCTCGACCTCCGCGGAGATCGCGTCCTTGACCGCCTGGCTCCGCACCGGCGCCTGCACCCGGATCGATTGATTCGACCGCCCGACCTCGAACGCCGGTACGCCGGACTCCTCGGCCGGCGCACTCGGAGAAGCCGGCGTCGGAGTCGGTGTCGACCCGCCCTCGACTCGTACCGAGCGAACCCCTTCGACCCCGGCAGCGATCGCCTGGATCTGCGCCGGATCCACGTCTCCGGTGACGACGATCTTCGCGTCCCGGCCGTCGAAATCGACTGACGCGTTCTCGATCCCGCGGGCCTTCAACGCCGCAACCGTACGGTCCCGCAGATCGTCCTCGGTGGTGCCGGCCTTGGCGGGAATCAGCACAGCCGTCAGCAGTACAGGTACTGCGAGGGCCGCGAGCAACCAGATGACGAGCGGCCGCCGAACCAGACCGGGCACTGTTCCTCCGTGGATGCGGTCAGAGTGGCCGTGCGCGAGGAGACTACTCCGCATCGCCCCGGCTCCGCACACTCCACGGGGGAGCGTCGCCGATTTTCGTTCTGCAGCAGCGGGTTAGGGAGCTGGCGGGCAGCTGTCCAGGGAGCTGCCTGGGGGAGCTGTCCTGTCTCGGACAGGACGCATATGTGCCAGCCCGCTGCGCAGGGAATCCCTTGACTTAGTTCGTGCCGTGAACCGTACTTGTGGCGGGCAGTTCGACTGGGGAGGCGCTTGCTGTGATGTCGATGGAGAGGCAGTCCGATTCGTCCCTGATCATCGGCGTGGCCGCGTCCACGGCCGAACGGGTAGAGCTGGCTCGCCTGCTCGGCGAAGCCGATGCACTGCTGCTGGTGTCGAGCGCGGACCAGGCCCGCGCCTTCCTGGAGCTCACCGGAGTCACGATCGCGCCGAGCTCGGCTCTCATGGCTCCAACCATGGCCTCCACCACTGCTCAGCGCACGGCACCGGTCGCCCAGCCGATCAGGGCGGTGCCGGAGCCGGTCGCCGAACTGCGCCTGGACGTCGACCGCCGCGTGGTCCGCTGGCGGGACCGCGAGATGCCGCTGACCCGGCTCGAGCACGACTTCCTGCACTGCCTGGTGACAGAGCCCGGCCGGGTCTGGACGTACCAGCGTCTGCACCACGCCGTCTGGGGCAACGAGCACCTGGGCCACGGCTCCCACATCCACTCGGTCGTCAAACGCTTGCGCCAGAAGCTCTCGAACCTCGGCGCCACCGTCACCATTCACGCGGTCCGCGGCGTCGGCTTCCATCTCCTGCCGACAGCCTGAACAGGCTCCTGCGAACTGCCTGAACAGGCTCCTGCGAACTGCCTGAACAGGGCTCGGCCCCCGGACCAGTGCGGTCCGGGGGCCGAGTCTTACTGGCTGACTACTTGATCGACTTCAGTGCGAAGTTCTCGGTGACCGGCGTGCCGGCGACCAACTTCGTCGTACGGGTTTGTGGCTTGTAGCCGTCCTTGGCGGCGATCAGGGTGAGCGGGTTGTTGCGACGGTCGAGCCAGTAGGCGTACTGACCGTTCTTGTCGGTGATGAAGGTGTACGACTGCGCCCACGAGTCCACCTCGACGATCGCACCCGGGAGGGCGGCGGTGGCGCCGGACGAGCTGACGCCCGTGACGGTGCCCTGCAGCTTGCTCCAGGTGGTCGGCGGGGTGACGTTCATCGTCACGCCGACCGCGGGAACGGTGTACGGGGTGTTCTCGCCGATCGTCACGGCGCCGCTGTAGGTGCCGGGCTGGTCGACGTTCGCGGTGAGCGTGACCTTGACCGTCGTCGACTGTCCCGGGGCCAGGGTGGCCTCGGTCTTGTCGAGCGACATCCAGCTCACGTCCGCCGACGACTCGGTGCAGTCCTCGAGACCCGGCAGGGCCTCACTGTCCGCGGTGGCGTTGAAGCTACCGGAGGAGCCACCGATCTTGTAGAAGCCACACGCCGCACCACCGCGGTACCGCGGCAGGTTGGCGTTCGGCAGCGCGGTCCAGCTGTCCGACGCCGGGTCGTAGGAGAACCCTGCGTTGGTCACCGCACCGGCCTGTACACCGCCGACGACGAGCAGCTTGCCACCGGCGACGGCGTACGACGCCGCCCAGTGGTCGGCCGGAGCGTCCGCGATCGCGGTCCAGGAGTCTGCTCCCGGGTCGTAGACGTAGGCCGACTTCAGCGAGTTCGTGCCGTCGTTGCCGCCGGCGCAGTACAGCTTGCCGTCGATGGCGCCGCAGGATGCGAACGCGACCGACTGCGGGTAGTTCGCCAGCGTCTCCCAGGTGTTGGCGGCCGCGTCGTAGCGGACCACCGTGTTGCTCATCGGCAGACAGCCGGACGTGGTGCACCCGCCGACGGCGTACAGCTTGCCGTCGAGCACAGCCTGACCGGCAGCCGCACGCGGAGCCGGGTTGGCAGCGACCGTGGACCAGGCGTTGGCGGCCGGGTCGTACGACCAGGTCTCCGGCGCCGGGCCGGCGTCCGCCCAGCCGGAGCTGGCGATGATCTTGCCGCCCACGACACCGACGGTGATGGCGTTGCGAGCACCCGGCAGCGGGGCGATCGCGGTCCACGCGAGCGTGGCCGGGTCGTACACGTAGCTGTTAGCCGTCGACGCGCTGCCGTTGCCGCCGCCGATCGAGTAGACCTTGCCGTCGAGGTTGACGACCCGGTTGTCCATCACGGTCGCCGGGTAGTCGGCGATGTCGGCCCACGGAGCCGCCTGCGGCTGCGCAGCCACCGGCCCGGCACCGGTCTTGCCCGAGAGCATCCGGGCGAACGAGGTGTTCACGGCGAGCCGCTGCAGCGGTGCGCCGGTCCCGCTGTCCACCTGCGCCTTGGTGGTCTTGGTGCCGTTCGCGTTCTCCAGGACGAAGCCGCTGTCCTTCTCACCGAACTTCACATCGACCGCCGCGCCGCCGGTGTTGGTGACCTTGAACGACTTGGTCACGGTGCCGGTCGGCAGCTTCAGGTTGCCGGTGATGCTGCCCGGCGTGACCGCCAGCTGGCCGGCCTTCAGCGTGAAGTCGGCCGTGGTGGTCCAGTCGGCCTCGACCGGAACGGTCGCGGTCGAGCTGACGTAGTTGCCGGCCTTGGCGGTGAAGCTCTGGTCGCCGTCGGCCGCGGAGTACAGCCAGTAGAAGCCGTCGTTCAGGCCGGTGTCGTCGGGCGTCGCCACGGTGGTCGCGCTCTCGGTGGTGCCGTCATGGGTGACGACCGCACCGTTCACGAAACCGCTGGTGTTCGCGTCCTTGACGTTGCCGACGACGAGACCGCCGCCGGTCGGCTCACAGGTGACCTGGCTGCCGATCAGGACGTTGTCGACCTCCCACCACCAGGCGTACGCCGCGTCCCAGTAGTGGAACCGCACCTGTACGGCGGACTTGCCGGCCGCCTCGGGGATCGCGATCTCCTTGACTCCACGGACATCCGCGATCTGGGTCAGCGTGGTGGTCCAGGTCGCGCCACCGTCGACCGACAGGTCCACGTCGGCCTTCTCGCCCTGGTACCAGTTCAGATCCTGGTTGAACCGGATCACCGGAGCGGTGACCGAGCTCAGGTCGACGACCGGGCTGACCAGCGACGTGTCCTGCAAGCCGCCGCTGCCGTACTTGTCGCTGTCGACGACCGCGAACTTGCCGCTGCCGCCGGTCAGGTTGCCCCGGTTGCCCGGGTCGTCGAACTTCCAGACCTGCCCGTTGCCCTTGCCGTCGACGACGGTCCAGCCGTTAGGCACGGAGCCGCTGTCGAACGTCTCGTAGACGCCGTCCGAGCCCCACTTGTAACCGGGCGCGGTGGTGCACGAAGTCGGGTCCGCGGGGACCGCGATGTTCTTGGTCAGGTTGCCGCTGCCGACCGTGATCGGCTGGCTGACGGTCTGGTAGCCCGGGTACTTCGCCTCGACCTTGAGCGAGTACGCCGCACCGGACGGGACCTTCAGGCTGTACCGGCCGTTGCTCGGGGTCGTGTAGTCGAACACGCCACCCGGACCCTCCACCGATACCTTCGCGTACAGCGGCCAGCCGTGGCCGGAGCCGTCCGTGACGGTGCCACCGACACTCACCTGCGGAGTGCTCTCCAGGGCGAAGTTCTTGGTGGTGGTCTGACCAGTGGTGATGGTGGCCGTGGCGGTCTGGGTCTTGTACCCGAACGACGCGACCGTGAGGGTGTAGTCGCCGGCCGGAAGCACCGACGAGAACGTTCCGTTGCTGCTGGTGGTCAGCGACTTGTCGGCCTGACCGTCCTGGTGCACCGTCACGCTGGCGCCGGCGAGCGGGGCACCACCGGTGGCGGCGGTGACCGTGCCGGACAGCGTGCCGGTGTCGCCGATCGGGGCAGCGTTCAGCAGCGCGAGCGCGTCCAGACGACCCTGACCGAAGACGTTGTTGTTCGCGTCGGTACCACCGCACTGGCTGTTCGGGGTGTCGATCGCGGTCTGGTTCAGCAGCGCCCGCGTGGCAGCGACGTCACCCTTCAGGGACGGCGATGCCGACCACAGCAGGGCAACGGTGGCTGTCAGGTGCGGTGTCGCCATCGACGTACCGTTGAACGCGCCGTAGGTGTTACCCGGCAGGCTGGACCGGACGTTGACACCGGGAGCCGAGATGTTCGGCTTGATGGTGCCGTTCTGGCCGACGCCGCGACCGGAGAACGACGCGATGTTGTTGTTGATGTCGTAGGCACCGGCCGAGTAGTTGCTGGTCAGGCTGCCCGGCGAACCGGAGGTGTTGCAGCCGCCCTCACCACTGTTGCCGTTGGCGAACGCACCGAAGATCCCGGACGCGGTCCAGGCCAGGGTGATGTCCTCCATGAACGGGTCGTTCGACGGCAGGGTCGAGCCCCACGAGTTGTTGATGACGTTCGGCCGCTTGCTCGCGTCCGGGTTCTGCCCGGCGAGGTCGGTCGGCTCGAGCATCCACTGGCCGGACGAGATCAGCGCGGCGTCGCTCGGGCAGCAGCCGTTCGCGGCGATCCACTTCACGCCCGGGGCGACACCGATCTGGTTGCCCGCGCCGTCGTCGCCGACCATGGTGCCCATCGTGTGGGTGCCGTGGCCGTTGCCGTCGGACGGTGCGTTCGGCGAGGTGCCGGCCGCGTCGAACCAGTTGTAGTTGTGGTTGAAGGTGCCGTCGCCGTTGTTGCCCCGGTACTGCTTCACCAGCGCCGGGTGGTCGTACTGCACCCCGGTGTCGATGCTGGCGACGACGATGCCCTCACCCTTGTCGCCGTACTGCGACCAGACCTGGTTCGCCTTGATGTTCGCGACGCCCCACTCGACGGACTGGATGGCCTTCTCCTGCTGGCCCGGCGTGACCTTGGGTACCTCGATCTGGACGGGGGCGTACAGGCCCTCGACCTCGTTGTGGGCGGCCAGGTCCTGGGCCAGGGCCAGCGATCCGCTCTCGATCCGGATCGCGTTCGTGCCCCAGAACGCCTGGTACTTCACATGCTGCGCGTCCAGTTCGGCGCGGATCGGCGCCTGGCTGGCCGCGGCGGCCTTCTTCAGCGCGGAGGCCACAGCCGTGCCGCGCTCGTTCCAGTTGGTGATCTTGCTGGCGGCGGTCAGGTCGGCCTTGGCGCCGAACCGGACCCAGTAGTCCGTCGCGGACTTGGCGTCCTTGCCGTCCAGCTTCGCCATCAGTTCCGGCTTGATCTTGGCGGCCGGCGACGGCGTGGATGCGGGTTTGGCCGGCGGTGACGCCTGGGCCTGGCCGGCGGCGGCCATCCCGGTCGCGACGACGGCCAGTGCCGCCAGGGTGCTCACCACTGATCTGGTGAGTCCCTTTCGTTGATATGACATCTCTGCAGCCCCTCACTTGAACGACCCCGAGTTCGACTCCCCCGAGTCATTTGCTGCCGGAGGGCGTGAGAACGCTCCGTGCCCCCAGGTCGCGGCATGTGACACCGCAAGCCTGACGTGGAATCTATGTGTCAGAACAACGTGGTAACAAGCACACTTCGTGAGCAAGATGTGACTAGCTGTCGCGCAGATCGAGGCAACGTGGGCAAAGCCTGGCAATTCGTTGACGATCTGAGGCAGCGCTTGACATCGTGATCAGATGGTCACCGCCCGTATAGACCTGACCACTTCCACATCCGATGAAGAGCCGTTCCCGCTGCTGATCGCCGTCGCGGCCTCCGCAGACCAACGTGTCCGGCTGGCCGAGCTCGTCGACGACGTCGCGCCGTTGCTGCTGGTGTCCAGCCTCGACGAACTGCGCAGGCTGCTGGTTCCGGCCCAGCAGCCGCCGCCCGCCGCGCCCGAGCGGCCGGAACCGCCTGAGCCCGACGCGGTTCAAGCCGCCGCGGTCCGAGCGCCGGCCGAGGAGCCGGACGCCGACGTACTCACGATCGACCGGTCCCGCTCGGTGGCCCGCTGGCGCGACAGCGAGATCCAGCTGACCGAGCTCGAGCACGATCTGCTCACCCGGCTGATGTCCACCCCGCTCCGCGTCTGGTCGTACGACGCCTTGCACCAGGCCGTCTGGCGCGACCTGAACGGCCGGGGCACCGCCGACGTCCACTCGGTGGTCAAGCGCTTGCGCCGCAAACTCGACGAACTCGGCACGACGGTCACCATCGACGCCGTCCGCGGCATCGGCTTCCGTCTCACCGATCACCAACGCCCGATGATCACCGATCGCCGCGCGGGGTAGTTTCTGAGGTTGTGACCTTCTCTGCGCTGAGTCATCTCGAGTGCCCCCGTTGTGGAGCAACCCACGACGCCGACCAGATCATCGGGCTCTGCCCGTGCGGATCGCCGCTGCTTGCCCGGTACGACCTGCCGTCCGTGACGGTGACGCCTGCCGCGTTGGCCGATCGAGCGCCGAACCTGTGGCGGTACCACGAGCTGCTGCCCGTCCGATCGCCGGACAACGTGGTGACGCTGGGGGAGGGGATGACGCCGCTGCTGCCGTTGCCCCGGTACGGCGCTGAGCTCGGGGTCGACCGGCTGCTGATGAAGGACGAGGGCCTGATCCCGACGGGGACGTTCAAGGCGCGGGGCGCGGCTGTCGGTGTTTCGCGCGCGTACGAGGTCGGCGTACGGAAGATCGCGATGCCGACGAACGGCAACGCCGGCTCCGCGTGGGCGGCGTACTCCGCCCGTGCCGGCATGGAGGCATTGATCGCGATGCCGATCGCGGCGCCGGAGATCTGCCGGCGCGAGGTGACGGTGGTCGGCGCGGAGCTGGTGCTGATCGACGGGCTGATCGGCGACGCTGCGGCGTACGTCCGGGAGCAGGCCGGGTACTTCGACGCGTCGACGCTGAAGGAGCCGTACCGCATCGAGGGCAAGAAGACGATGGGGCTGGAGATCGCCGAACAGCTGAACTGGCAGCTGCCGGACGTGATCGTCTACCCGACCGGGGGCGGTGTCGGCATCATCGGCATCTGGAAGGCGCTGAACGAACTGCTCGAGCTCGGGTGGATCTCCGGTCCGTTGCCGCGGCTGGTCGCCGTCCAGTCGACCGGGTGCGCGCCGATCGTCCGCGCGTGGGAGAAGGGCCTGCCGGAGAGCGAGCCGTGGCCGGACGCGAAAACTGTTGCCTTCGGCATCACTGTACCCAAGGCACTGGGCGATTTCCTCGTCCTGCAAGCGATCGCGGAGACCAACGGCTGCGCGGTCGCCGTCGACGACGAAGACATCCTCGCGGAGCAACACCAGGTCGCTCGCCTGGAGGGCTCGTTCATCTGCCCGGAGGGAGCAGCCAACTTCGCCGCGATTCGCTCATTGCGCGAGTCCGGCTGGATCCGCGCCGATGACCAGGTAGTTGCCCTGAACACCGGCGCCGGACTGAAGTATCCAGAAACTGTGCCGCTGTGACCTACGCCTGTCCGCGGCGGACCGCGAGGATGTGGGCCGGCTCGCCGTTCGGGTCGAGCTTGATGTAGTTCTGCTGGCCCCAGCGCCAGGTCGCGCCGCTGATCTCGTCGTAGACGGTGAAGGTGTCCTCGGGCCGCATGCCGAGGGCGGCCATGTCGAGGTGGACCATCGACTCGCGGACCGAATGCGGGTCGGTGTTCACCACGACGATGACCGTGTCGGTGTGGCCGTCCGGCGCGGTCGAGCGCTTCGAGTAGCACATGATCGCTTCGTCATCGACCGTGTGCAGCGACAGGTTGCGCAGCTGCTGGAGCGACGGGTGCCGGCGGCGGATGTTGTTCAGCAGCGTGATGTACGGCGCCAGCGAGCGCCCTTCCGCCTCAGCCGCGGCCCAGTCCCGCGGACGCAGCTGGAACTTCTCGGTGTCCAGGTACTCCTCGGATCCCGGACGCAGCGCGACATGCTCGAACAGTTCGTACCCGGCGTACACACCCCAGGCCGGCGAGGACGTCGACGCGATCGCGGCGCGGATCTTGAACGCGCCGGGTCCGCCGTACTGCAGGTAGGCCGTGAGGATGTCCGGCGTGTTCACGAAGAAGTTCGGGCGCAGGTAGTGCCCGGTCTCCTTGGTGAGCTCGGTGAGGTACTCCTCGAGCTCCCACTTCTCGTTGCGCCAGGTGAAGTACGTGTACGACTGGTGGAAGCCGACCTTCGCGAGCTCGCGCATCATCGGGCGGCGGGTGAACGCCTCGGACAGGAACACCACGTCCGGGTCGGTCTTGCGGATCTCGCCGAGCAGGTACTCCCAGAAGTTGACCGGCTTCGTGTGCGGGTTGTCGACGCGGAACACCGTGACGCCCTTGGAGATCCACAGCCGGACGATCCGCAGTACTTCGGCGTAGATGCCTTCGGGGTCGTCGTCGAAGTTGATCGGGTAGATGTCCTGGTACTTCTTCGGCGGGTTCTCGGCGTACGCGATCGAACCGTCGGCGCGTTTCGTGAACCACTTCGGGTGGTCCTTCACCCACGGGTGGTCCGGCGAGGCCTGCAGGGCAAGGTCGATCGCGACCTCGAGACCGACCTCGCGCGCGCGGCCGACGAAGTACTCGAAGTCCTCGAACGTGCCGAGCTCCGGGTGGATCGCGTCGTGGCCGCCCTCCTCGGAGCCGATCGCCCACGGCGAACCCGGGTCGCCCGGCTTCGGGTCGAGGGTGTTGTTCGGGCCCTTGCGGAACGAGTGGCCGATCGGGTGGATCGGCGGCACGTAGAGGATGTCGAAGCCCATCTTCGCGACAGCCTCGAGCCGCTGCGCCGCAGTACGGAAGGTGCCGGAGGTCCACTGACCCGACTCTTCGTCGTACTTCGCACCCTCGGAGCGCGGGAAGAACTCGTACCAGCTGCCGTAGAGCGCACGCGTCCGGTCGACCCACACCGGATAGGTCTCCGAGGACGTGATCAGCTCACGCACCGGGTACCGACCCAGAGCAGCGCGGACCTGCGGCGAGATGCCTGCCGCCAACCGTGCTTCCGGCGGCAAGGCGCCGTTTGCCAGCGCATGCGCTGCATCGCTCAACGTCCCGCGGTCGGCGCGCACTGCCGGTGGTACGCCGGCCGCCGCGCGATCGAAGAACGCGGCGCCTTCGGCGAACATCAGGTCGACGTCGATGCCGGCCGGCACCTTGATCTCGGCGTTGTGCCGCCATGTCCCGTACGGGTCGCTCCAGCCTTCGACGGCGAACGTCCACGCGCCCTGCTCCTGCAGCGTCACGTCGACGGTCCAACGGTCGGAACCCTGGCCCACCGGGCTCATCAGCATGCGTCTGGTCTGTCCCGACGGCGACGTCAGCACGACGTTCGCGTTCACCGCGTCGTGTCCTTCGCGGAAAACCGTGGCCGCGATGGTGAACGTCTCGCCGACCGCCGCCTTGGCCGGATACGCTCCGGCGTCGACGGTCGGGGTGACCTCGGTGATCGGGATGCGCCCAGTCATGGCGTAGGTGAACCTTCCCTTGCTCAATGTCGATCCGCCCGCATGCGGATCCGGCGGGTGGGTAACTACGTCGGGAACTACAGGACTGACGTTATCGGTTCCCAGGAGTCCTCTGTGACACACGTGCCTGCAAAATCTTGCTCGCGTTGCAAGATCGATGCACGCCGAAGGTGTTTTGCGCACCCCGGCCCGGTACGGTGTCCCGGTGCGAGCGATACGACGATTTTCCGTCCGCCCTGTCCTGCCTGAGCCGCTGACCGGCCTGGGCACCCTGGTGAACAACCTCCGCTGGGCCTGGCACCCGGAGACGCAGGACGTCTTCGAGGCCGTCGACCCGCAGTTGTGGCGGACCACCGGCGGTGACCCGGTCAAGCTGCTCGGCGAGGTACCGGCGGCCCGGCTCGACGAGCTGGCGAACGACCACGCTTTCCTGCGCCGGCTGGAACTGGCAGTAGCCGACCTGGACAGCTACGTGACCGAGGACCGATGGTTCCAGAGCGCCGGATCGCCGCTGAACGCGGTGGCCTACTTCTCCCCGGAGTTCGGCATCACCCACGTCCTCCCGCAGTACTCCGGTGGTCTGGGCATCCTCGCCGGTGACCACCTGAAGGCGGCGAGCGACCTCGGCGTACCGCTGATCGGCGTCGGCCTGCTGTACCGGCACGGGTACTTCACGCAGTCGCTGAACCGTGAGGGCTGGCAGCAGGAGCGTTACCCCCTGGTGGACCCGGACGGGCTGCCGATCAGCCTGCTCCGGGATGGCGAGGCACCCGCGACCGTGACGCTGACCCTGCCGGGCAACCGGCAGCTGCACGCGCAGATCTGGGTCGCCCAGGTCGGCCGGGTCCCGTTGCTGATGCTCGACTCCGACATCGAGGAGAACGAGCCCTCCGAGCGCGAGGTGACCGACCGGCTGTACGGCGGGACCACCGAGCACCGTCTGCTCCAGGAGCTGCTGCTCGGCGTCGGCGGTGTCCGCGCGGTCCGCACGTACTGCCGGATCACCGGTCACGCGGCGCCCGAGGTGTTCCACACCAACGAGGGCCACGCGGGCTTCCTCGGTGTGGAGCGGATTCGCGAGCTGGCCGCCGAGAAGGACCTCGACTTCGATACCGCGCTCGAGGTCAACCGCGGCGGCACCGTGTTCACCACGCACACCCCGGTCCCGGCCGGTATCGACCGGTTCCCGGTCGAGCTGATCCAGCAGCACTTCTCCGCGGACGTGTTCGGTCCTGAGGTGCCGATCGACCGCATCCTCGAACTCGGCGCCGAGGACTTCGAGGGCGGCGACCCGGCGCTGTTCAACATGGCGATCATGGGTCTGCGGCTGGCGCAGCGGGCCAACGGTGTGTCGAAGCTGCACGGCGTCGTCAGCCGCGGGATGTTCTCCGGGCTGTGGCCGAGCTTCGACTCGACCGACGTGCCGATCACCTCGATCACCAACGGCGTGCACGCGCCGACCTGGGTGGCGCGCGAGATCCACGACCTCACGTACGCGAACTACACGGCCGACGAGAACATCTTCGACGGTCTCGACAAGACCACCGACCAGCAGATCTGGGAGACGAAGCGACTGCTGCGGCAGCGGTTCATCGACGACACCCGTTCGCGGGTCCGGCAGTCCTGGATCAACCGCGGTGCGAGCGAGGCCGAGCTCGGCTGGGTCGACTCGATCCTCGACCCGGACATCCTGACGATCGGCTTCGCCCGGCGGGTTCCGTCGTACAAGCGGCTCACGTTGATGCTGCGCGACCCGGCCCGGCTGAAGGCGCTGCTGCTGCACCCGCAGCGGCCGATCCAGATCGTCATCGCCGGCAAGTCGCACCCGCACGACGAGGGCGGCAAGAAGCTGATCCAGGAGGTCGTCCGGTTCGCCGACGACCCGGACGTGCGGCACCGGATCGTGTTCGTCCCGGACTACGACATCGCGCTGGCGCAGCCGATGTACCCGGGCTGCGACGTCTGGCTGAACAACCCGCTCCGCCCGTACGAGGCGAGCGGCACGTCCGGCATGAAGGCCGCGCTGAACGGTGCGCTCAACCTGTCCATCCGCGACGGCTGGTGGGACGAGTGGTACGACGACGAGTTCGGCTGGGCGATTCCGTCCGCGGACGGAATCGAGGACACCGACCGGCGTGACGACCTCGAGGCGCACGCGCTGTACGACCTGATCGAGAAGCAGGTCGCACCGCGCTTCTACGACGGCGCCGTGCCGGCCCGGTGGATCCAGAACCTGCGGAACACGATCAAGGATCTCGGCCCGAAGGTGCTCGCCACCCGGATGGTGCGCGACTACGTCGAACAGCTGTACGTGCCGGCCGCGCAGTCGTCGCGTTCGCTGAACTCGACGTACGACGGTGCCCGTGAGCTGGCCGCGTGGAAGCAGCAGGTGGTCGCGGCCTGGCCGCAGATCCGCGTCGACCACGTGGAACTGCAGGGTCTCGGCGACGTGCCGCAGCTCGGGACGACTGTCGGGATCCGCGCTTTCGCGGCGCTCGGCGATCTCGCTCCCGACGACATCTGTGTCGAGGTGCTGCACGGTCGCGTCGACGCCAACGACGAGATCACGGACCCGGTCCGGGCGCCGCTGTCGCTGGCCGAGACGTACGAGGGCAACCGCCACCGCTACGAAGGCGAGCTGAAGCTGGACCGCACGGGTCCGTTCGGCTACACGGTCCGTGTCGTCCCGAACCACCCGGCGCTGGCCAGCGTCGCCGAGCTCGGTCTGGCCGCCGGTCCGTCCGAGTCCGACGACCCGTCCGCTCCCGACCTACCGGGCGGCTCGGAGTTCTGAGCCTCCTTTGCAACAGACACGCCCCCGCCTGCCTCACCAGGCGGGGGCGTTCTTGCCTTCTTTCCATCGCTAGGCGGCGGATTCCTCCCGAAGATGGTGAGTGCGGACGATGCCGTAGGCAACCAACACCGCGGCGAGGGCAGTCAACGTCAGCGCAGCGGTGGTCGTCGCCTGGTGGAACTCGCTGGTCTGGCCGGCACTCCAGTTCGGCGTGGTGAGTGGGCCGGTGAAGACCACTGCGAGGATCGTGCCGGTGATAGCGATGCCGGCGCCGGAGGTGACTTCGGTCGCGGTGTCGGTGAGGGCCGCCCCGATCGTGGTGCGGTTGGCCGGCAGACCTCGGAGTACGTTGACTCCGGCAACTACTCCGACCACGCGCATCCCGGCGGCGACGAGCACCAGCGCAACCGCGACCCAGATGTAGCCGAATCTGCTCAGTGACCCGTACACGGCGAGCCCGAAAACGACCGCCGCTGCGCTGAGCCAGGCAGCGCGCCCGAGACCGACTCGTCGTACGAATGGGCCGATCAGTGCACCGCCTGCGACGAGGACGACCACCTGCGGGAGCATGCCGATCGCGGCCAGCGCCGGCGTCCAGCCCCAATCGAGCTGCAGCTGTAGCGTCACGACGTAGCCGAGGCCGGCCGTCGCGAGGCCCGCGGCGGCCTTGAACGCGAGGCCGCTGGAAACCAGGGGATGGGCAACGAGTTTGGGATCGAGCAGCGGGTACGTCGTCGAACGCTCGCGGAGATAGAAGAGCGCCAGGACGAGGACGGCCCCCGCAGCCGTCGCCCACGGAGCCCACGAACCAGTTCCGAGGTTGACGAACAGCGTCGGCGCGACCAGCGCGAGCACGATCGCCGCCGTACCGAGCACCGCACCGGCGACGTCGATCGGATCCCGGTGCAGCTCGGCGGGGACATCCGCCGCGATGCCGAGACGCACTCCGAACAGAGCGAGTACGGCGATCGGCACGTTCACCAGCAGCAGGACCTGCCACGGCGCGATCGCGAGGACGAAACCACCCGCCGTCGGACCGATCGCCAGCCCGACCAGACCCACGGTGGAGATCAGCGTCGTCGCGCGGACGCGCAGTTCGTCCTCCTCGAACAACCGGAACGACAACGCGAGCGACCCCGGCGTCGTCATCGCAGCAGCGACCCCCATCGCGGCCCGTACGGCGATCAGCTGCTCCACCGAGGACACGAACGCCGTCGCGAGACTCGCGACACCGAGCAGAACCAGCCCGGCCAGCATGATCCGCCGCCGTCCGAACCGGTCGGCCACCGCCCCGAACGCCAGCATCAGCCCGCCGAACACCACGGCGTACGCGCCTGTCACCCACTGGAGGGCGGTCGTCGACGCGTGCAGTTCGCGCCCGATCGTGGGCAGGGCGACGTTCAGGATCGAGTTGTCGAGCATCTCGAACAGGAACACCGCCGACAGTCCGGACAGTGCCACCCACGCGTCCCGCAGCGAGCGGGGCGGGCGAGCTGCTATGACGGTTGCCTGTGGAGAGGTCATGCCACTAAGTTAACTCACTAAGCTTAGTGACACAAGAAAGTGAGGGAAGATGCCCAGAACCGATGCGCGGGGCGGGCCGCAGACGCGGGCCCGGATCTCGGACGTCGCGACGCGCTTGTTCCTCGAGCGCGGGTTCGACGGCGTCACGGTCGCCGAGGTCGCGCGGGAGGCCGGTGTCTCGAGCGTGACCGTCTTCAAGCACTTCCCCCGCAAGGAGGACCTGCTCCTCGACCGCACCGACGAGGCCGTCGAGGTACTGCGATCCGCCGTCCGCGACCGCCGTGCCGACGTACTGACGTCGTTGCAGCAGGCAACCATCCGCCTGCTTGATGAGGAGCACGCGCTCGCCGGGGTCAAGGACGGATCGGTCCCGTTCTACCGGACCGTCGCGGCCTCACCCGCACTGATCGCCCGGTCGCGGGAGATCGCGTCCGAGCTCCAGCAGACGCTCGAGGAAGAGCTCGACCGGGACCCGGCCTTCGAGGGCGATGCATCACTGCTGGCCGCGTTCTTCATCGCCGGCTACACCGCCGTGCTCGTCGAGACCGCTCGGCGGATGACCGCGGGCGACGCACCGAAGGACGTGGCGGCCGACCATCGCGTTCGGCTCGACCGGTTGTTCGACAGCCTCCGGAACGGGGTCGGGTGAGGCTACGCTGTGCGCCATGGAGTTCGTGCAGCTCGCCGATGGCCGCAAGTTGGAGTATTTGATCGAGGGGCCGGCGGACGGCGTACCGCTCGTGTTCCATCACGGCACTCCGGGTGGCGCGGTGCGGTTTGCTCCGCTCGCGGAGTCGGCCGCGCGGCACGGGCTGCGGTTGGTCAGCCCCGGCCGGGCCGGGTACGGCGCGTCGACACCGCATCCTGGACGCTCGATCGCGGATGTGGCCGCCGACACGGCCGCTCTGCTCGACGCGATCGGTGCCGACCGGTTCTACAGCATCGGCATGTCCGGCGGGGGACCGCACTCGCTGGCCTGTGCCGCGCTGCTTCCAGGGCGTTGTATCGCGGCGGCCTCAGTGGCCGGCGTCGGTCCGGCCGGCGCGGACGGGCTGGACTTCATGGTCGGTATGGGCGAGGAGAACCTTGCCGAGTTCGGCGCCGCGTTCGAGGGTATCGACGCGCTCGAGCCACTGCTGGAAGCGGCGTCGAGCGGGCTGGCCGCGGCTGCCCCGGCTGACTTGGCGGCTGCCTTCGGCGACCTGGTGTCCGAGGTCGACAAGGCGGCGATGACCGGTCCGATCCTGGACTGGCTCGCGACGTCGTGCCGGCGTTCCGTTGCCGAGAGCATCGCCGGCTGGCGCGACGACGACCTCGCGTTCGTGAAGGACTGGGGCTTCCCCCTGGATCAGATCACCACCCCGGTGGCGATCTGGCAGGGCGGCCAGGACCGTATGGTCCCTGCGGACCACGGCCACTGGCTCGCCGCGCACGTCTCGGCCTGCACCTTCCATTTCCTGCCGGCCGAAGGTCATCTCTCCCTGTTGAACAGCGTCGACCAGGTGGTCGCAGACCTCGTCAGCTGATTTCGACCCACGCGTAGGGCGGTGCGCCGGCGGGTGAGGTGTGCAACGACCGGCCGGCGAAGGTCAGGTCGGGGTCGGTGCGGTAGAGCTCGTTGACCTCCTTCGTCGCGGTCTCGTCTCCGTTGTCAGAGGCAACCATCAGCCGGGCGATCCGGTCGGTCAGGTCGAGGTCGGCGCCGTCGAGCCGGTCCGACATCGCGCCCCAGTTGTCCCAGAGCAGGAGCTCGTCACCGTTCAGGTGCGCGAGTTGGTAGTGCACGTAGTTGCGGATGAACCAGCCGCCGTGCAGCTTCAGCGGTGCGTCCGGGTTGGGATCGGCTCCGTACTTGTCGCCGTCCAGCTCGCCGGCGCGGTACCCGAGCCAGGTCTCCGCGGCCGACCGGAACGGACCGGCCGGCATGTCCTCCACGTCAAAGGGGTAGTCGGCCTGATCCAGCTCGGTGTCGATCATCACCCAGCGGTTGCCGTTCCAGTACTCGGCGACGACATGATCGTGGTTGAACCCCTCGGCGAAGTACTCCGCGAAACCGACCCGGCTCCGCGCCGGGATCCCCTTGTGCCGCAGGGCCGACACGAACAGCAGCGTGTGGTCGCGGCAGCAGCCGACGACCCGGTCGACCGGCTCCCGCGGTACGGCGAGCGGCGTACCGTTGCGCTCCTGATCCGTGGCGAGGATGGCCGAAACCCAGCGGCTGTCGATCTCGGCGAGGCGCTCGCCGGTGAACTCGATGCCGCCGCCGCGATAGTGGATGATCAGGCCGCGCGTCACGGCGGCGATGCCGGGGATGTCGTCCGGCAGCGCGTCGAACAATCCGGCGTGGTCGCCGGGATCGCTGAACCGGCTCTGGGTCGTGTAGTCCATCAGGCGTTCCTCTCGAGGATGGGCAGAGCGATGTCGACGGCCGGTTCGTCGCGGGGGATCAGCTGGCAGTCCGGGAGGTACACCTCTCGCGGCGGACCCGCTTCCGGTACGCCGTTCGCCCGGACCCAGTCCGTCACGAGGTCGTAGGCGAGCATGATCCGCGGGTACGCGCACTCGTTCATCGTGATCGTGCAGTACGCCTCCCGGTGCGCGGGCTCGACCCGGATCCCGATCCGGCCCGCCGGGTCGACGAGGCCGTGGAACGGCACGCACACCTCGACCGTCGCCTCACCCTCCGGTGTCACCGCGCCGTGATAGATCACCCACGACCCGGTGGTCGCGCTCGCGCCGGCCGCGTGCAGGTGCGCCATGATCTCGTCGGTACACGTCACGATGATGCCGACCAGCAGCTGCTGATTGGTGTCGGCGCGGATCGACGCGATCTTGGTCGCCGGCACGTCGCGCGTCAGTACCGGGCGCGGCGCGAGGCCCGTCGTACCGGAGCGGGACAGGCGGTCGCGCAGGTACTGCAGGGTCGACCGGCGGGCTTCCGTTGTCGCCTCCTCGGCGGCCCACCAGCGGTCCAGCCGGATCAAGCCCTCCTCGTCGGTCCCCGCCAGTACTTCGGCGATCGTGGTCAGCGGCATGTCCAACTGCCGCAGCACACTGATCCGTCGGGCTCGCTCCAGCTGCGCCTCGTCGTACAAGCGGTAACCGTTGGCCGGGTCGACCTGGGCGGGCGCGAGCAGGCCGGATACGTCGTACAACCGCAACGCCTTGTGGGAAAGGCCGGTTCGGCGCCCGAACTCACTGATCGTCAACACGCAACCATCAAACCCTCTGCCCCAGGGGCAAGGTAAAGAAAACCCGCCACTCGCTTCGCTCGTGGCTCGTGGTGGGGCGGGGCGGGGGTTGTCAGACCGGGAACGGCCGTATGTCGGGCTCTACCCACCCGGTGCGTGCCTCGGGTGAGGCGAGGGTGCGGGGTTCGTAGAAGTGAGTCAGTAGGCGCTTGTTCAGTAGGCCGGGGTTGCGCTCCAGCAGGTCGTCGAAGGTCTCGTCGGGTGCCTCGTTCATGTGGTACGCCGTCAGCTCGACCCATGCCCGGCTGACCGTGGCGTTGTACTTCTGCGGCGCCCCCGCGTACCGAGCCGTCTGCTTGATCCCGTTGCTGACGAGGTCGACCGCGCCGGCCGTCCCGCAGCGTCGTACGGCGAGCCAGGTCAGCCGCACGTGCTCGCGGTGGCCGAACCGGTCGGCGGTCGCCAGCACTTCGCCCATCAGTTCCTCGAAGGTGTCCATCTCCCCACGTTCGGCATGCCGAGGTGCGCCCGCAACCGATTTGGGCGAAGGGGTTGTCTTGGAGACAGTAACGATATATCGTTAGTGTCATGAACAATATCGAGGAGGATATTATGAACACCCCCAACGAGATCAGAGGCCGCCGCCGAGGCGGCCACCATCACCCCCGCCGCGGTGGACCGCGGATGGGAGAAGGCATGCCGATGCACGGTGGACACGGCGGACGCGGCGAATACAGCGGCCGTGGCGAGCGTGGATCCCGACGCGGCCCGGGCCGTGGTTCCGGGCGTGGCCGAGCGCCGCGCGGTGATGTCCGAGCGGCCGTCCTGATGCTGCTTGCCGAGGAGCCGATGCACGGCTACCAGTTGATGCAGGCCATCGCCGACCGCAGCGGCGGGCGCTGGACCCCCAGCCCCGGCGCGATCTACCCGACCCTGAACCAACTGGAAGACGAGGGCCTGGTCACCGTGACCGCGGAGGCCGGCCGCAAGCTCGTCACACTGACCGACGCCGGTCGCGAGTACGTCGAAGGCCGTCGTGAGACGTCGATCGACCCGTTCGCTCCGTACGCCGGCACAGGTCCTGGGGCCGACCTGCGCGGACTGCTCGACGAGCTGGCGTCAGCCACTCGACAGGTCGCCCGCACCGGCTCCGAAGAGCAGCGCACCGCCGCCGCCAAGGTCCTGGCCGAAGCCCGCCGCTCGCTCTACCTGCTCCTGGCCGACGCTCCAGTCGTCCCCGAGCCCCCGAAAACCCCCGAGGCGTGAGACCTCCCGGTGCCATGACGCTTGGAGCGCTTGCTCAGGGCTTGAGTACGTCGGCAGGCAGTGCGGCGAGCAGGGCGTCGGCGTGGCGGCGGTAGCCCAGGTTGTTCGGGTGGAACGCGTCTGGCGCGAGCATGCCGCGCCACGGCGGCCGGGCGTACCGGGAGACCTCGGCGACAGGCAGCCCGCGGGACGTGGCCGTGTTGCTGATCAGCTGGTTGATGCCGGCGACGTACGGGCTAACAGCTCCGCCGACTCGCCAGAGCCGGTCCGGAACGGTCAGGTCCATCACAACTGACGATGAGGGCAGCCGGTCGATCACCTGACGGAGGTGGTCGCGCAGCCGCTTCGGCGGCGTGGCGAGGATGTCGTTGCTGCCGATGCCACAGGTGACCAGCGCCGGCGCCAGTCCGTCGAGCAGTGGCAGCTGGTCGTCCAGCACATGCCGCGTCTGCGCACCGGACCGCGACAGGTTGAGCACCCGCCATGGCGTGCCCTTCCGACGCAGTGCATTCAGCACCTGTCCGACGTACCCGTGCAGCGGCGAGGACGCCCCCAGGCCCTGCGCGGTCGAGTCACCCAGCACAACCCAGAGCGGTCCGTCCGACGACAACGCCGCCGAGTTCTGCCGCGTCCAGTACTCCGCATACGTCCGCGCCTGCACATCGACGTACGCCACACCGTCAACCCACCGCTGAATCGCGAGCCGCGAACTGGTCCGCTCAGCTTCCCCCCACCGCATGATCGCGCGGTGCAGCGCCCCGATAGGAGTCGTCCGCTCACGCCCGCGCTGCAGCAGAAACATCGATCCCCCAGAGATGAACAGCAGGTGACCGACGAATGTACAGGCGGAAGGTTAACAACCTCAGCGACGAGCCCGGCCCTCGCGAGAGGGCCGGGCTTTGCGACGTTGATCAGGACTGATCCGACGTCATGTTGTCGCGGCGTCGCAGGACGACGAGCCCGACCCCCAAACCGATGCCGCCGAGTGCGAGACCGGCCAGCACACCCAGGCCGGCCTCGCTGACGTCAAAGGAGTCCGAGACCGTGTCCGGCGTGACCGGCGTCCAATCGACGCAGCCACCTGAGGGCTCGGGCTTGTTCATCGCCATCGCCGGAGCCGCGATGGTCAGGGCGGAGACGCCGAGAGTGGCGCTGGCGACCAGCCGGACGAGCCGGCGGGACATGGAGTGCTTCGTGGTGCTGGTGGACTTGGTGTTCATCGGCCTGCCTCTTCCGATTTCCGATCGAACTGGACAGCACCGTTGTCCGGCCACGCGGTATCGACGCCGCTGCCACCGGTATCAACGCGGTATCGGAGACCTTGACGTCCACCGGCAACGGTCGGAGAGTCGAAACGTGGGTATCGCCGTACTCGGCCCGCTCACACTCGATGGGGGGCGGAAGAACCTCGCACGGCGCGATCGCGTCGTCCTGGCCGCGCTGGCAGTGCATCCAGGAGAGGTTGTGAGTGCTGGGGCGCTGGCCGACGCCCTCTGGGGCGATCAGCCGCCGGTCTCGGAGACCAAGATCCTGCAGGGCTGCGTCGTCCGGTTGCGCAAGGTGCTCGGCAATCACTCGATCGAGACCTCACCGGCCGGCTACCGCCTGACCGTTGCACATGGCGAGATCGACAGCCTGCGATTCGAGCACGCGCTTGATCGGGCTCGCGCTCTGCTCACCGATGACCCGGAACGTGCTGCTGTGCTGCTCGCCGACGTACTGACGCTGTGGCGGGGGCCTCCCTTCGAGGAGGTGTCGAGTTGGGATCCGGCGCGGATCGAGATCGCGCGCCTTGACGAGCTGCGCCACCTCGCTGAGGAGCTCTACGTCGAGGCGTCGCTGCGCTCAGGGGCTCACGGGACCATCCTGGGTACGGCGCAGGCGATGGTCGCGGCGGCGCCGTTGCGCGAGCGGAGATGGGCCCTGCTCGCGACCGCGCAGTACCACGACGGCCGGCAGGGCGAGGCGCTACAGACACTTCGCCGGCTCCGCGCGGTGCTGAGCCGCGAACTCGGGCTCGACCCGAGCCCGGAGATCGACGAACTCGAACAGGCGATTCTGCGGCAGGATCCGGATCTGGCTGTTCCGGATGTGCTCCCGGAGCCGAGCAGCGTCTGCCCGTACCAGGGCCTGAAACCGTACGACCTCGATGACGCCGACCTCTTCTTCGGCCGTGAGTCCCAGGTCGCCGCAGGTCTGCGGAAGCTCGCGGACGGCTCGGTCCTTGCCGTCGTCGGGCCGTCCGGTTGCGGGAAGTCCTCGTTGATCCGCGCCGGCATCGCCGCTTCCCTGCTACGAGACGGCCGGCGGGTAGTGACCATCACACCCGGTCGACACCCGATGGCCGCGCTGGCCGGCGCCCTGCCCGGGCGCGGACCACTGCCCACTGTGGTCGTCGATCAATGCGAGGAGGTCTTCTCGCTCTGCCAGGACCTCGCCGAGCGTACGACGTTCCTCGCCCGGCTCGCCGATCACGCTGCCGAGGCTCCACTCGTCCTGTCGTTCCGGGCCGACCGGTTCGCCGACCTGTCGTTCCATCCGGAGTTCGCGCACGTCGTAGAAGCAGGGCTGCACCTGCTCGGCAGCATGTCCGAGTCCGAGTTGCGATCGGCGATCACCGAACCAGCACGGCTGGCCGCACTGGTCGTCGAACCCGGGCTGGTCGATGTGCTGATCGGTGAGGTCGCCGGTCAGCCGGGCGCACTGCCGCTGATGTCGCATGCACTCGCGGAGACCTGGCAACGCAGGGAAGGCCGGACGCTGACCATCGCCGGCTACCGCGCAACGGGTGGCATCCGGCGAGCAGTCGCGCAGTCGGCCGAACAGGTGTACGCACGCCTGACCCCGGAGCAACGGCCGATGCTGAAGGCGTTGCTGTTGCGACTCGTGGCGCCCGGTCCTGACGGCGAACCGGTCCGCAGCCGGCTGCCGAGACGCACGGTGGTCACGGGTCCGGAGTCGGACGAACTCCTCGACCTGCTCATCGGTGCGCGACTGGTCACCAGTGATGACGAGGCTGTGGAACTGGCGCACGAAGCTCTGGCGCGAGCCTGGCCGCGATTGCGCGGCTGGCTCGAGGACGACCTCGAAGGCCAGCAGATCCTTCACCACCTCACCCAGGTAGCCGACTCGTGGGATTCGCTGGGCCGTCCGGACAGTGAGCTGTATCGAGGTGTCCGGCTCGCGAAGGCCGTCCAGTGGCGGGACCGAACCGCTCCGGATCTGACCCCGGCCGAGCGCGACTACCTCGCCGCGAGCGAACGCCTGGCCGACGCAGAACTCCACGCCGCCGAGCAACGGGCCCAGCACGAGTCCCGGATCAACCGCCGGCTGCGCGCGGCGCTGAGCATGGCCGCCGTACTCCTCGTCGGCGCGCTCATCGCCGGATTCCTCGCGACCGTCCAGGCCCGCCGAGCCGACCGCCAAGCCGCCGCCGCGGAACAGTCCGCAACCGTCGCAGCAGCCGGCCGAGCAGGTGCGAAGGCCGTCGTAGAGACCGATATCGACACCTCGCTGCTGCTTGCTGTTGCTGCCGTCCGTATGCACGACTCACCCGAGTCCCGGTCGAACCTCCTGGCCACGATGGCGAAACACCCGCAGCTGATGAGTTCAGTCGTGACCGAGCGAGTGGATTCGTACGGCCTCGAGGTGAGCGCGGACGGCCGGCGAGCGTACATCTTTGCCGCGAGCGGCCATGTCCTCAGCTACGACCTGACCACCGGCAAACCACTCGCGTCGTACAAGCCGCCGAACAGGTCGCATGGTGCGGATCACCTGGACTACCTGGACCCGATCGCGCTGAGCCCGGGAGACCGCGAACTCGCCGTCGGGACGCCACCCCCGACCACCGAGCCAGTGGTGTTCCTCGATCCCATGACCTTGAAACCGACCGGTCGCCATCTGCCCGGGTTCACCAAGACACCCGCCCGCGCGACCCATGTCACCTACAGCCACGACGGTCGCTCCCTCGTAGCGGTGCTGCACTACTACGGCAACGGCGTGACGAAGGACTTCAGCAGCGGTGCAGTCTTCGTCTGGGACGTCACCCCGGGCCGCGCGCCGTCCGTACGACGAGTCATGCCGCTGGCCGCCCCGTCCGTCCAGGACGCTGTTCTCAGCCCGGCCGGCGACAAGCTCTATCTGAGCAAGCCGGCGTCGGCGTACGACGTTGCTACCGGCAAGCAACTGTGGTCGAAGCCGAAGCTCGTCTTCGTCGTGTCCGATATCGCACCGGACGGCAAGACCCTGGCGTTCGCGGAGGAGGCGCGTGACATCTCCACCGGCGACTACGCCGTCGTCGTGCTCGTGAACGCTGCGACCGGTGCGACGCTGCACCGTCTGGACGGGCATCGGGCCAACCCGCTGAATGTCCGCTTCTCGCACGACGGCAAGTCGGTGGTGACGCTCGGCGCCGACTATCACGTCATCGTCTGGCAGACCGACGACGGAACGACGTTGGAGAACATACCGATCTCCGAACGAGACTCCCTGGCAGGCGCCTTCAGCCCGCGCGACGACACGCTGTACACCTCGGCAGGCGACGGCGCCTTGCGGAGTTGGGATCTGACCGGTCGTCAGCACCTGCTGAGTCAGCAGAAGGCTCCGCCCGGCTTCGCCTACGGCTGTCGCTTCATCGCTCCCGGCGGGAGGAGCTACTTCCGGCTTCTCAACTACGACCCCGCTTACCTGGACGCCGGGATACCTGACGGAGCGTTCGTCGACACCGTGACCGACAACGTCGTCCACTTCGACGCGACCCACCTCGGTGCGACAACCTTCAGTTGCGGTACGTGGCACCCGACCGGAGACAGGTTCGCGCTCGGCAACTCGGCCGGGCAGGTGATGGTGGAGGACACTCGCACCGGTCGCCTGGTGGTCGGCCGGAGGGTGACGGCCGGCAGAATCGGGGACCTCGACTACAGCGGGCGCGACGGCAGCCACTTGGTCGTGGGGGACCAGTCCGGGCTCGCGACGCTGCTGGACGCGGAAACCCTCCGTCCGGTGAGTAAGCCCGTTCAGGTCGGCGGACCGATCGCCTGGCTGTCGGCGAGCCCCGACAACCGGACGGCCTTCTTGGTGATCGGAGGCCGCAACGTCTCCACCTGGCTGGACATCCCGTCCGACCGTTGGGCGGTGGTGGACCTCGTCGCAGGCCGGGTCCTGCGGCGGGGGAGCTTCCCGATGAACTACCCCAGCATCGTGACCTACTCGCCGGACGGGACCCGGGTAGCTGTCGGCAACGAGAAGGGTGACGTGCTGATCATGGACCCCACCACCGGTGAGTATCTCGCCGCGCCGCGGACCGTCCACCAGGGCCTGGTCAACGGGATCGCGTTCTCGGCCGACAGCGCGCTGCTGGTGACGGCCGGCTGGGACGGCGGCATCGCGCTCTTCGACGGCAAGAGCGCGGCGCTGCTCGGCACGATCATGACGCCGAACCAGCAACTCGTGACCGCCGACTTCCTGCCGGACAGCCATACCGTGGTGATCGCGTCGTACGACGACGGTGTCTATCACTGGGACACCCGCCTGGAACATGCGGTCGAGCTGGCGTGCCGGATGGCCGGGCGGCAGTTGACGGCCGACGAGTGGCGGGAGAACTTCGGGGATCGGTCCTACGTGAAGACTTGTTAGAGCGCCCGGAGCAGTACTAGGCAGCGCGGGGCGAGGGGGACGGTGGCGCCGGCTTCGACCTCGGTGACCATGCTGTGGCTGGTGTCGAGGACTACCTCGTAGGCCGGGGCCCAGGAGGCGTCGGGGACTACTACCGGCTGGGTTTGGGGCGTGGCGTTGAGGGCCAGGAGGAACGAGCTGTCGGTGAGGGCGTTGCCTTCGGTGTCGGTGGCTCGGAGGGCGTCGCCGGCCAGGAACATGCCGATCGTGCGGAGGTTGCCGTCGAACCAGTCGGCGTCGGTCATTTCGCCGCCGTGCGGAGCGATCCAGGACAGGTCCTTGCGGCCGCCGGCGACGACGGGCCGGCCGGAGAAGTAGTGCCATTGGCGCAGGGCCGGATGGGCAGCGCGGAGTGCGATCAGCTGCTTTGTCAGCTCGAGTTGGTCGGAACATGCTGCCGGCAACGACCAGTCGAACCAGGAGATCTCGTTGTCCTGGCAGTAGGCGTTGTTGTTGCCGTGCTGCGTCCGGCCGCACTCGTCGCCGGCGGTGATCATCGGTACGCCGGTGGACAGGATCAGCGTCGACATCAGGTTCGCCATCTGCCGCTTCCGCAACGCGATCACGCGCCGGTCGTCGGTCTCGCCTTCGACGCCGCAGTTCCAGGAGCGGTTGTCGTCGGTGCCGTCGCGGTTGTCCTCGTGGTTCGCCTCGTTGTGCTTGTGGTCGTAGCTGACCAGATCCCGCAGCGTGAACCCGTCATGCGCGGTGACGAAGTTGATCGACGCGTACGGGTACCGCCCGTCGTCGCCGTACAGGTCGCTCGAGCCGGAAAGCCGGTAGGCGAGGTCCTTCACACCGTCGGACGTGTTCCGCCAGACGTCGCGCACGCTGTCGCGGAATTTACCGTTCCACTCCGACCACGGCGGACCGAAGTTGCCGACCTGGTAGCCGAACGGGCCGACGTCCCACGGCTCGGCGATCAGCTTCACCCGGCCGAGCACCGGATCGGCCGCGACCTCGGCGAGGAACGGATGGCCGGGGATGTCCACCTCGTGCTGCTCGTTCCGCACCAGGGTCACCGCGAGGTCGAACCTGAACCCGTCGACGCCCATCTCCTCGACCCAGTAGCGCAGCGAATCCATCACGAGCCGGCGTACCTGCGGGTGCGAGGTGTCGACCGAGTTGCCGGTGCCGGTCACGTCGTACATCGCGGCGCCGTGCGCGAGCCGGTAGTACGCGCGGTTGTCGATCCCGCGGAAGCTCAGCGTCGGCCCGTCGAACCCGCCCTCGGCGGTGTGGTTGTAGACCACGTCGAGGATCACTTCGATGCCCGCGGCATGGAACGCGGCGACCATCGCCTTGAACTCGGCGACCTGCTCACCCCGTGAACCGGACGACGAGTACGGCGCGTGCGGCGCGAAGAAGCCGAGGCTGTTGTATCCCCAGTAGTTCGGCAGGCCGCGCGCCGCGATCGCCGGCTCGGTGAGGAAGTGGTGGATCGGCAGCAGCTCCACCGAGGTCACGCCGAGCTCGGTCAGATACCTGATCACCGACGGATGCGCGAGCCCGGCGTACGTGCCCTGCTGATGCTCAGGTACGTCGGGGTGCCGCTTGGTGAAGCCCTTCGTGTGCAGTTCGTAGATGACCGTCTCGCCCCAGTGCACCGGCTTGCTGATCGGGGGCGGCGGAGCGGAGTCCGCGACGACCACGCCGACCGGGACATGGCCGGCCGAATCGCCGTCGGACGAGTCATAGATCAACGGACTGGAGAAATCCAGCGAACCGTCGATGGCCCGGGCGTACGGATCCAGCAGCAGCTTCGACGGATCGAAGCGCAGACCGTGTGAAGGGTCGAACGGGCCGTGCACGCGGTATCCGTACCGCTGGCCGGCGCCCACGCCCGGCACGAACCCGGTCCAGAACTCGCCGGTGTGGCTGAGATCCAGGTTCCGCTGGCTGCCGTCGTCCGCGATCAGGGCCAGTTCGACGCGTTCGGCGGCCGGAGCCCACAGCGTGAAGGTGGTCCCATCGGTCTGGACCACTGCGCCCGGACGCGGACCAGTGCCGGCGGTCGGGCCGGGAGCGCTCGGGGCGGCGGTCGCTTCTTTCACCGGCACATTCTGCACAGTTCGGGGTGAGTTCTCGATAGTGAGGCACTTATGTTCGTGAGACGGTGGTTGCGAACGCCTGTGCGCAGTGATACGCAGGGACCGTTACTAATTTACCCACAGGGTTGTAGGGGATCTCATGTCGGAAGAGCTTGCCGGTCTGACCGTGGGTCTGATCGGCGCGGGCAACATCAGCCACGTGCACGTGGCCGCGTGGAAGGCCGTCGGGGCCCGGGTCCTGGTGTATTCGCTGGAAGGCGCCGAGGAGCTGGCGGAGGAGTACGGGCTGGAGGTCGTGCCGTCACGGGACGAGCTGCTCGCCACGGAGGTGGAGTTCGTCGACATCATCACACCGTCGGCGACGCACAAGGAGATCACGCTGGCCGCGATCAAGGCGGGCAAGAACGTGATCTGCGAGAAGCCGCTGACGCTGACGGCGGCCGACTCGCACGAGGTGATCGACGCGGCGAACGCGGCCGGCGTCCGGTTGTACCCGGCGCACGTGGTGCGGTTCTTCCCGGCGTACAAGGCGGCGTACGACGCGATCCAGGCCGGGCGGATCGGTGAGGTCGCGGTGGCGCGGTTCTACCGGCAGGCGTCCTCCCCGGCCGGTGCCGGCTGGTACCGCGACGTCGCGCACTCCGGCGGCGTGATCATGGACCTGATGGTGCACGACCTCGACCAGGCACGCTGGCTGTGCGGCGAGGTCACGGCGGTGTACGCCGTGCAGAACCCGC
The DNA here is from genome assembly GCF_040675555.1 of Kribbella sp. NPDC049584. Taxonomy (NCBI): domain Bacteria; kingdom Bacillati; phylum Actinomycetota; class Actinomycetes; order Propionibacteriales; family Kribbellaceae; genus Kribbella; species Kribbella sp. NPDC049584. The sequence continues at coordinate 87,234 of NZ_JBFAPF010000010.1, read as the reverse complement.
CGACCGTCGACGGCATCAGCCCGGTCAACGTGGCGGCGCACGTGACGCTCACGCACGAGAGCGGTGCGATCAGCCACTGCCGCGCGACCTGGGGAGCGACGGGTACGACGTTCCAGACCGGGTTCCAGGTGGCGGGGTCGACCGGCGTACTGAAGTTCGCCTCGGACGCCGACACCGGCTACCGGGAAGAGCTGCAGAACGGCGGTGCCGGCGGCGACCTGCTGATTCCGGCGTCGACGCTGGGGGAGAGCCCCTACCTCACACAGCTGCGTGAGCTGGCGATCGGGCTGCGCGGAGGACCGGAGCCGCGGGTGCTCGCGTCCGACGGCGCGACCGCTGTCTACCTGGCCGAGGCGGCGCGTGCGTCGATGGAGTCCGGCCAGCCGATCGACATGAAGACCTTCGTCTCGAGTGGAGCAGTGGCATGACCCTGAAGGTTGCTCTGGCCTCGTTTGCCCACGTTCACGCCGGCTCGTATGCGCATCTGCTCGCTGCGATGCCGGACGTCGAAGTACTGGCCGCTGACCCTGACGGTGCGTCCGCACCGGACGAGGGACCGCGCGGTGCGGCGCTTGCCGAGGCGTTCGGCGTCCCGTACGTCGACACGTACGACGAACTGTTCGCGTGGGGACCCGACGCCGTCATCGTGACGTCCGAGAACGCCGGCCACCGCGCACTGGTCGAGCGTGCTGCCTCTGTCGGTGCACACGTGCTGTGCGAGAAGCCGCTGGCCACCGAGGTCGCCGACGGCGAGGCGATGCTCGCAGCGTGCGAGGCGGCCGGAGTCATCCTGATGATCGCGTACCCGGTCCGGTTCGCGCCGTCGTACCTGCAGCTCCGGGCGAACGTCGAGGCCGGCCGGCTCGGCGACGTCTTCGCAGTACTGGGAACGAACAACGGGAAGATCCCGTACGCCGCGCGGCAGTGGTTCGTCGACGCCAAGCAGGCCGGTGGAGGCGCCATGGTCGACCACACCGTGCATTGCGCCGACCTGATCGACGGTCTGACCGGCGGTGCGTCCGCCACCCGCGTGTACGCCGCGTCGAACCGGATCCTGCACCAGGACAAGGGGGTGGAGGTGGAGACCGGCGGTCTGGTGACGATCAACTACGACAACGGGCTGCTGGCAACCATCGACTTCTCCTGGAGTGTCCCGGACAACGGTCCGACCTGGGGCGGCGTCTCGCTGCAGGTGACCGGCACCAACGGTTCGGTCGAGATCGAGCCGTTCCGCCCACACGTGGGTGGCACGGACGCCAACGGCGAGGTGTTCCTGGGCATCGGCGGCAACCTCGACGAGTCCATGCTCGACACCTTCCTGGACGCGGTCCGTACGTCCGGACCGGCCGTCGCCGGCCGGCCGCCGGCCGTAGTACCCCAGCCAGACGGCGCTGTAGGCCTCCGCACCCTCCGCATCGTCGACGCAGCCCGTCGCTCCGCGGCTTCCGGCCAGGCCGTCGATCTTTAGAAGCCCGTAGTACACCGGCTTGCTCTGGTCCGGTACGGTTCCCGGGGATGTGACCGATGGGTAGTCCCCGGGAACCGTAGGGAGCTGGGTTATGGGCGAGTTCGTCAACCTGACCGTGAGTGATGGGGTTGGCACGATCCGGCTGGATCGGCCGAAGATGAACGCACTGAACGTCCAGGTCCAGGAGGAGATCCGGGCCGCCGCCACCGCGGCGGCCGAGGACGACGTCGTCCGTGCGGTCGTGATCTACGGCGGCGAGCGGGTGTTCGCGGCCGGCGCGGACATCAAGGAGATGGCCGACATGTCGTACGCAGACATGGCCAAGCGCTCCGGTCCGTTGCAGTCGTCGCTCTCCGCGGTCGCCGCGATCCCGAAGCCGACCGTTGCCGCGATCACCGGGTACGCGCTGGGCGGCGGTTGCGAGCTCGCGCTCTGCGCCGACTACCGGATCGCCGCGGACGACGCCAAACTCGGCCAGCCGGAGATCCTGCTCGGCATCATCCCGGGCGCCGGCGGTACGCAGCGCCTGTCCCGTCTGGTCGGCCCGTCAAAGGCCAAGGACCTGATCTACACGGGTCGCTTCGTCGACGCCGCCGAGTCGCTCGCGATCGGGCTGGTCGACAAGGTCGTGCCGGCCGCTTCCGTCTATGAAGAAGCGGTTGCGTGGGCCTCGCAGTTCTCGCGGGGCGCGGCGATGGCGCTGCGCGCGGCCAAGGAATCGATCGACTCCGGACTGGGCGTCGACCTGACCACCGGGCTGGAGATCGAGCGGCAGCAGTTCGCCGCGCTGTTCGCCACCGAGGACCGCTCGATCGGCATGACGTCGTTCGTCGAGAACGGTCCCGGTAAAGCTGAATTCAAGGGAAAGTGATGTCTGCTACTTCGAAGCCCGCCGCGTCCGCCGAAGATGTCGAGGCGGCCTGGAACGACAACAAGCTCGCCCAGGTGCTCTACCACGATTGGGAAGCGTCGACGTACGACGAGAAGTGGTCGATCTCGTACGACGAACGCTGCGTCGACTACGCCCGGGACCGCTTCACCGCGGTCGCCGGCTCGCGCGGCTGGCCGTACGGGAAGTCGCTCGAGATCGGCGCCGGTACGGGCTTCTTCACGCTGAACCTGAAGCTGGCCGGCGTACTCGACGAGGCGCACGTCACCGACCTCTCGCCGGGCATGGTCGAGGCGGCGAAGAAGAATGCGAAGACGCTCGGATTCGCGATCGAGGGCCAGGTCGCGGACGCGGAAAAGCTGCCGTACGACGACGACACGTTCGACCTCGTCATCGGGCACGCGGTCATCCACCACATCCCGGATGTGGAGCTGGCGTTCCGCGAGATGCTGCGCGTGCTCAAGCCGGGCGGCCGGTTCGTGATCTGCGGCGAGCCCACGCGGTACGGCGATTTCGTTGCGCGGCGACTGTCCCGCTTCACGTGGTGGGCGACGACGAACGTGACGAAGCTGCCGGCCCTGGCGAACTGGCGACGGCCGCAGTCCGAGCTCGACGAGTCCTCGCGGGCGGCCGCGCTCGAGGCCGTCGTCGATCTGCACACGTTCGACCCGGACACGCTGGCGCGGATGGCGACGCGGGCGGGTGCTTCGCAGGTTCGCACCGTCACGGAGGAGTTGCTGGCGGCGTGGGTCGGGTGGCCGATCCGGACGTTCGAGGCCGCCGTACCGGAGCAGAAGCTCGGGTTCGGCTGGCGGATGTTCGCGTACAAGTCGTGGCTGCAGCTGTCCAAGGTCGACAAGGTGCTTTCCACCGTCGTGCCGGATGAGCTGTACTACAACGTCTCGATCACCGGGGTCAGTAACAAGGAGTAGGACAAGCAGTAGGGTGTGTTGATGCGGTTGCTGTCCGTGGCGAATCTGCGCTGGGTGGTGCGCCACCGGGCGTGGACGCCGTACTACCTCAAGCGCTACTGGCGGTTCGCCTGGTTCAAGCTGCGCCACCCGCAGGTGATCACCGAGGGTTTCGTTTTCCTGGGTAAGCATCTGGAGATCGTGGCGCGCCGCGGTCACGGCCGGATCATCCTCGGCAAGTGGGTGCACCTCGGTGACGAGACCCGGCTGCGGGCGCACGAGGGGACGTTGCGGATCGGCGACAAGGTCGTGTTCGCGCGCGACGTCACCGTCAACTGCTACCTGGACATCGAGATCGGCGCGTCGACACTGATCGCGGACTGGACCTACATCTGCGACTTCGACCACAAGACCGAGGACCTCGACCTGCCGATCAAGGACCAGGGCCTGGTGAAGTCCCCGGTCCGCATCGGTCCCGATTGCTGGCTGGCCACGAAGGTGACCGTCACGCGCGGTGCCGACATCGGCCGCGGCGCGGTGATCGGCGCCAACAGTGTTGCCCGAGGCAACATCCCGGCGTACGCCGTGGCTGCCGGCGTCCCGGCGGTCGTGCAGGCCGACCGCACGAAGCGGTACATGGCGGGCGCCGAACGCCGTAAATACCTGGCCGGCCTCGCCGCGGCCAACGACCGGACGACTGCTCAGCTGCACGCCGGCGCTCCGCCTGTTGAGTCTGTCGAGTCTGTCGAGTCTGTGGAGGCGTCCGTTCCGCCTGCTTCCGAAAACCCGCCCGCGGTTCCCCGGAGCGTCGGTGAGGGGGATGCGGGTGGTGATGAGGTAGAAGCAGATGGTGAAAAAGAGGACCGTGAGGGGTTCTCAAGTTACTCACCAGTCGGGCACTATGGCCCCCACGTCCGGTCGGACGCCCACGACCGGTTGAGCGTCGGAGAGGAGAAGTAGCGTGGCGGACCCGGCTGCGATCGATCCGGCGGATCCGGCAGGCCGGTCGTTGCTCGACCAGGCCGCGGCCGACGGCTCGATCACGCAGGCCAGGACGCGCGCCGTCGACCCGGTGCCGATCGTCGCAGCACCCGGTAGCGCTACGTTGGAACCAGTGCTTGAAACAAACGAACCAGACATGGGCGTGAATGCAGGTATGAGCTCGGAAGCACAGGCAGCAGACGGCAGCACAGCGGCGCCGGCCCCGGTGGCGGGTGCCCGCCGCCGGTTGTCGCCGCGCCCGGTCCCGGTCAGTCGGCGTAGGAGACCGCCGGCCGCACCGACCGAAGCTGATCTCGACCCGGTCGAGAAGGCGGACAGCGTGGGCTCGGTGGCCACGGACGAGGAACGGACCCCGGCTGAGGAGATGGACGACGTGGGTACGCAGGACGAGAAGGGAACGGCCGCCAAGGCGGACGTGACGCCGGACAAGGACGCGGGTACGGCGACTGACGCGGCCGCGGCTGCCTCGAGTGGCGGGGGTACGGCGACGAAGACGGCCCGGCCGAAGACCGCGGCCGAGATCGTGGCCGAGCAGCGGGCGCGGGAGAAGGCGGCGGCCGAGGCCTCATCGGGTGCGGCCGCCTCGGAGGATGCCGCAGCCGATCAGCCGGCCGCGACCAAGGACGCTGCTGCGAAGGAGCCGGCCGCGACTGCGGGCGCCGCGACCGGCTCGACCGGCGCAACCGGGTCGGCGGCCGCTGCGGGTAAGCCGGGCGGCAAGGCCTCCGGCCCGACCGGTGCCTCAGGCAACAAACCGCCGACGGCCCGGGGTGGCGCATCGGGATCGGGTTCCGGCAAGGGGAAGCAGGCGCTGTCCTCGGTCGGCTCCGGTGTGCGCAAGCTGCGCAACCTGATCGCCTCGCTGATCTGGTTGATCGCGGTGCTCGCGGCCGCCGTACTGGCGCTCGGTGCGCTGTTCACCGCGCTGGACCAGACCAACCAGAGCAACGAGATCGTGCGCTGGATCCTCGAGCGCGGTCACGAGCTGGTCGGCCCGTTCAAGGATCTGTTCCGGCTCGAGACCGCGAAGAACACTCTGCTCGTCAACTGGGGTATCGCGGCGCTGGTCTACCTGATCGCCGGCAAGATCGTCGAGCGGGTCATCCGCCCGTAGCCACCACGATGAGGTCGAGAGATTCGTCCAGCTGACCGGGGCGAATCTCGAAATCCTCGTAGGTGGTGCTCCGCACGAGCGCGGCCAGGTTGTCGTCCCACTGGCCGTGCTCGGCGGCGAGCTGCGCATCCACACACGATCCGTACTGCGTCTCCCACGACGTGAGCCGTTCGCCGTGGTGGAGTCCGAGCGCGTGCGTGATGGCGAAGTACGGCTCGAGCAGTTCGATGAACTCGGCCGCCGTCAGCTCGTGGGTGTGGTACCAGTTCCCGCTCGGGAAGGTCAGGCGGTTCGGCGTACTCAGGACGACCGTCCCACCCGGCGCGAGGATGCGCGCGCACTCCGCGATGAACCGCGGCTGCTCCCACAGGTGCTCGATCGTCTGCATCGAGGTGACGAAGCCGAACGCGCTGTCCGCGAACGGCGTCTGCACGAGATTGCCGCGCACGACATTGGTCTGTGGATAAACCCGGCGGACGTGCCGCAACGTCGTATGTTCATAGTCGAGACCGGTCACGGAGTCCGCGCCGCCCGCCAGGCGCAGCAGCTCCGCGCCGTAGCCCTCGCCGCAGCCGGCGTCGAGGATCCGGCCGGTCCGCTCGATCGGCAGATGGGCCGTGATCCAGCGATAGGCCGCGTCGTGGCGCGCGAACCAATAGTTCTCGTGCCAGATCCCGGGTGCGGTCCTCTCGCCGGTGAGCGGTAACGTCTCGGTCACCCGAGTCAGACTACTGAGTCGGACCGAGGGAGGGTCTGATCGTGCCCTCCGCGGTGCCGGGACTGTGATGGGACTCGCACGAGGCGTATGTTTCTCGCGGGTAACATCCGTGGCAGGCTTGGGAGAGACCGTTAACCAGAAGGGGTCCCACACGCTATGAAGATCGTCGTCTGCGCGAAGTTCGTGCCGGATGCCACGGCGGACCGCCGCTTCCGCTCCGAGGACAACACGGTGGATCGCGCCGGTGTCGACGGGCTGTTGTCCGAGCTGGACGAGTATGCCGTCGAGACCGCGCTCACCGTGAAGGAGTCGGGCGACGGTGAGGTGACGATTCTCACCGTCGGCCCGGAGCAGGCTGCTGACGCGGTGAAGAAGGGCCTGCAGATGGGCGCCGATGCCGGCGTGCATGTGGTCGACGACGCGATCCACGGTTCGGACGCGGTCGCGACATCGCTGATCCTGTCGAAGGCGCTGGCCAAGCTCGAGGCCGACCTGGTCGTGTTCGGGATGGGTTCGACCGACGGCGGCATGGGTGTCGTGCCGGCGATGGTGTCGGAGCGGCTCGGGCTGCCGGCTGTGACGCTGGGCTCGGAGGTGACCGTCGACGGGCAGACCGTCCGGATCCGCCGCGACGGTGACACCGCGAGCGAGACGATCGAGGGCACGCTGCCACTGGTCCTGTCGGTGTCGGACCAGGCGAACGAGCCGCGGTACCCGTCGTTCAAGGGCATCATGGCGGCGAAGAAGAAGCCGGTCGAGACCTGGTCGCTGGCCGATCTGGAGCTGACCGCTGACCAGGTCGGCGGCTCGTCGGCGTGGACCGAGGTGGTCGAGGTGACCGCTCGTCCGCCGCGCAGCGCCGGCACGATCGTGACCGACGAGGACGGCAGCGGTGCCGCCGAGCTGGTCGAGTTCCTGTCCACGAACAAGTTCCTCTGAGGAGCGGGGTCTTAGTTATGTCGAACGTTCTGGTTCTGGTCGACCACGCCGCGGGCAAGGTCCGCAAGACGACTGCCGAGCTCCTTACGATCGCCCGCCGCCTCGGTGAGCCCGTCGCGGTGTTCGTCGGTGAGGGTGTGCAGGACGCACTCCCGGCACTGGGGCAGTACGGCGCGACCAAGGTGATTGCCCTGTCGAACCCGGAGCTCTCGCAGTTCCTGGTCGCGCCGAAGGCCGAGGCGTTGCAGCAGGTTGCGGCGAAGGTCGAGCCGTCGGCGATCCTGATCTCGTCGAACGCCGAGGGCAAGGAGATCGCCGCCCGGCTGGCGGTCAAGCTCGACTCCGGGCTGATCACTGACGCCGTCGACGTGCAGGCCGGTGACAGTGGTGGCCCGGTGACCACGCAGTCGGTGTTCGCGGGCAACTACACGGTCAAGTCGAAGATCACCCACGGCACGCCGATCATCACGGTCAAGCCGAACGCCGCGACGCCCGAGGCCGCAGAAACCTCTCCGGAGGTCGAGGAGTTCGACGTGTCGATCTCGGACGCGGCGAAGACGGCGCGGATCACCGAGTCCAAGCCGCGGGAGGCGACGGGTCGTCCGGAGCTGACCGAGGCCGCGATCATCGTGTCCGGCGGTCGCGGCACCGGTGGTGACTTCGGTCCGGTCGAGGCGTTCGCGGACTCGCTGGGTGCGGCCGTCGGTGCCTCGCGCGCCGCGGTGGACTCGGGTTGGTACCCGCACGCGTACCAGGTCGGTCAGACCGGCAAGACCGTGTCCCCGCAGCTGTACGTCGCGGCCGGCATCTCCGGCGCGATCCAGCACCGCGCCGGCATGCAGACCTCGAAGACGATCGTCGCGGTCAACAAGGACCCCGAGGCCCCGATCTTCGAACTGGTCGACTTCGGCGTCGTCGGCGACCTCCACAAGGTCCTCCCGACGGCCACCGAAGAAGTCACCAAGCGCAAGTCCTGACACCCACGAGGTCCACAACCTGACCTCACGACAGACGCCCGGCTCGGTCCCCCTCCCGAGCCGGGCGTCCCCATTCGAGCCTGACCGGCGGGAATCAGACCGGCGGCATTCGAACGGCCGGCATTCGGTCCGGCAGGATTCGGTCCGGCGGGGATTCGGTCCGGCGGGATTCGGCCGGGCATTCGGGTCGGCCGAATTGGAGCCGGGCCGTCCGCATTCGGCCCATCGGCACCGCCGTCCTTGGTCAGCACCGGGTCGGTGCCTCGCGCGTTGGGTGGGGAGCAGCTCGTGGACGAGCTGGGCGGATTCCAGACCGGGAGCGCAACGGCGACGGCGTTGATCGAGGCGATGACCGGGTTCGGACCGGTCGCAGCGCCGGCTGCAGTGGGCCGGCGGCATTCGGACTGGCGGGATTCGGGCCGGCCGCACTTCAGCCGGGTCGGCGCCCGAGGGCGGCTGCCGGTGTGCGCGGGCTAGCATGCGGCGATGCGGATCTGGGTCAGTGGTGCACGAGGCAAGCTGGGTGCGGAGGTCTGCCGGCAGTTGATCGCCGCCGGTCACGAGGTGATCGAAGCCGACCTCACCGGCCCTGACCCTGTCGATCTGATGGATCGCGATGCAGTCGCCCGTTCGCTGCGCGGAGCCGACGCGATCGTCCACTGTGCCGGCATCGCCAGTCCCGAGAACATCGAGCCGGTCCGCCTCTTCGAGATCAACACGATCACGACGTTCAACGCCCTGGAAGAAGCCTGGACGCAAGGCATCCGTACCGCGGTGCTCGCCTCCAGCGGCTCGATCTACGGCACCGCCTGGTCCCCGGACGAGATCGGTACGCCGGACGTCCCGATCGACGAGAACACCGAGCTCCGCTACGTCGACCCGTACGCGCTCACCAAGGACGTCCTAGAACGCATGGGCCAGACGTACGCCCGCCGCGGCGTACAGGTCACCGCCCTGCGCTTCCACTGGATCCTCACCCCGGACGAGGTACGCCGCTACATCGCCGACGCCCCACCGGAAGACAACCGCCGCAACCTCTGGGGCTACGTAGACCTCCACGAAGCCGCCCGAGCCTGCATCCTCGCGCTCCACCCCCGCACCCACACCCGTTACGTCACCCTCGTAATCGCCGCCGAAGACACCGGCCGCCCCGAGCCGACCACAGACCTCCTGTCCCGCTACTCGCCCTACACCAAAATCCACACCCCCTTAACAGGCACCGCCTCCCTCTACAACACCACCCAAGCCGCCACCCTCATCCACTGGACCCACCACTCCACCTGGCGAAACCCCTAGCCAACCCCGCCCGCCGCTTCCGCCCGGCCCGTGGGGGTCCTGCCCAGGAATGGTCTCGGCCCCGGCTGGCCCCGCCGCTCTCGCCAGGGCTGGCCGCCGGTCCGGCCCGGTCACCCGGTCCCGTGTGGTCCGGTCCGACTTTCGCGTGGTCCCGGGCCGCCTGGTCCCGCCCGTCCATCCGCCTCGCGTGGTCCCGGGCCGCCTGGTCCCGGCCCGGTCGGCCCCGCCGATCCTGCCCGGACCGTCAGGCCCGCCTCGCCCGGTCCCGCCCGTCCGTCCGCCTCGCCCGGTCCCGGGCCGCCTAGTCCGGCACGGCTGGCCTGGCCCGGTCCTGCCCCGGCTGGCCCCAGCGCCGGCTGGTCCCGCCGCTCTTGCCCTGGTCCCCGCTTCGGGCCGTTCGGTGCGGTCTCGCCCTGGTTCGCGTCACCAGATCCGTGTCGCCTTGTCCGTCCGGCTGGTCCGGCCCGGTTGACCCGCGGATCCTGCCCGGACCGTCGAGCCTCGTCTCGCCTCGTCCGGTCCCGGGCCCCGACCGTCCGGTCCCGTCCATCGGTCCAGTCCGTGCTGCCTCGCCTCGCCTCGCCTGGCCACGCCGGTCCGTCCGGTCCGCAGGTCCTGCCCCGGCCCTGTCCGGCCCGTCCGGTTCGGCCCCGTTCGGTCACGGCTCGGGCCGTGATTGCTAGCCGGTGTGGGGGACGGGTTAGGTGGTGAGGTGGTTGCGGATGGTGGTGAGGTTGGTGGTGATGGTGGCTTGGCGGGTGTTGGTGGCGTTGGTGTAGTCGGATAGTTGGCTGGCGGCTGTGGTGCAGCGGTCGGTGAGGCGGGTGGCGCGGTCGGCGGCTGCGGTTTGGTCGGCCTTGGCGGCGGTGCGGATGTTCCAGTAGTGGAAGGCGCCGATGCCGATCAGGATCAGGCCGGCGACGATCCAGATCGCGTTCAGGAAGCCGAGACCGACAGCGACGACCGCACCGACGCCGACGAGAACGGCCGGGACGGCGTACTTGCCGGCGGACACGACACCTGCGGACTGTTTGATTGACGACACGGCAGCGTTCAGCTGGAGCTGATCGGGGCCGTCGGGCCGGATCACGATCGTGTGGCCGTCGCCGGTCACGTCGATCTGCGTGGGGCTTGGCTGGCCCGCGATCTGCGCCAGATCCTCGACGGCAGGCAGAAGCGACGGGCCGATGACGCGGAGTACGGTCGCCGCCAGATGTGGGTCGTCGTTCTGGCTCAGGTCGTCGGCGAGCAGCTCCTCGACGGTACCGACCGGGTCCTCGAGCCGCTCGGCAGCGGATTCACCGGCGCCGCTGATCTGAGCCCGCAGTACGGCGACGCGCGCCAGCGACTCACGCTCCGGCTCGCTCCCTTCGGCGATCAGCAACCGCAGCAGCGCCGCGGTGCTGTCCTGCGCAACCGCACCCTTCGGAGCCGCACCTCGCCCACGGCCACCCTGCTCACGTCCTGCGTCACGCCCTGTGGCTCGCCCGGAGTCGCGCCTTGTGTCACGTCCCGAACGGCGCCCGGGGTTGCGTCCGGTGTCGCGGTCCGCGGCACGAGCGGTGTCGCGGTCAACGGCACGGGCGGAGTCGTCGTCGGCCGGGATGTAGGTGAGGGTGGGAGCTGGTTCTCGGGCTTCCAGGTTGCCGGCGATTGACTCGATGGCGGAGCGGAGGCGGGCGAGGCGGGTGGCTGCGGTTAGCTGGTTTGCGACGGCGTCGAAGCGGGGGCCGGATGAGCGGGGCGTCTCGCCGAGCTTCTCCAGCTTCGGTAGCCAGCCGTCTGCGGGTGGTGCGACCGCCTGCAGCCGCTTCACCACCAGCGCGAGACCGTCCGCCCCGAACCCGCCGCGCGCCGCAGTAGCCCACAGTCCGCGCTGGACCCGGGTAACTGTCCCATCCTCCGGGAGTACGCCGAACGCCACGTCCAGCCACTCGCTCCGTACCCGATGCCGCTGCCCGAGCGCAGCCAACGCCAGCACCAGGAACGTCGCCGTACGACGCGCGTCGAGCCCCATCGCAGTACCGAGCGCCTGCTCCTCGAGTCCCATCGCCGTACCGGGCACCTGCTCGTCGTGCGCCTTCGCTGTATCGGGCGTCTGCTCGTCGAGCGTCATGGCCGTACGGCGCGCCTGATCGCGCTCTCCACCGGTGAGTGCGATCAGTGCCTCGGTGGCCGGGGCCAGCCAGTACTGCGGGACCGGGTTGGTGGGGGGTGGGAGCGGAGTGTTGGAAGCCATCGCGGATAGGACGCGGGTGGTGTAGCGGCGTAGTTCGGCGGCGTTGAGGAAGCCGGACATCTCGTAGCGGAGGTCGGATAGCTCTACGAAGGCGTCGAAGGCGGTTGAGAGGCGGTTGACGCGCTCCTGGAGACCACCCTGGATCTTGGACAGCTGGGACTGCAGTCGCGAGGTCTCCTGCCGCGCATACGACATCTCACTCTGCAGGTCTTCGAGCTGCTCGTTCTGTCGCCGTTCCCGCCACCAGTCAGTCATGTGCCCCGTCTCTCGTCCGCGATTGCTCTCCGGAAGGATGGCGGGTCAGCGGGTCATCAGGCGGGTCAGCGGGTCGTCAGGTGGTGTGGTGGGCTGGCCGGGTGGGTCGGCGGGTCGTCGGGTGGTGTGGTGGGCTGATCAGGTGGGTCGGCGGGTCGTCGGGTGGTGTGGTGGGCTGATCAGGTGGGTCGGCGGGTCGTCGGGCGGTGTGGTGGGCTGATCAGGTGGGTCAGCGGGTCATCAGGCGGTGCGGTGGGCTGACCAGGCCGGTCAGCGGGTCATTAGGCGGTGGGGTGGGCTGACCAGGCGGAGTTGGAGCATGGCTGCGAAGCGGGAGTCGGGGTCGTCGAGGTCCAGCCCGCCGACCTCGGCCAGCCGGCGTAGGCGGTACCGGAAGGTGTTGGGGTGCACGTATACCGCCGCAGCAGCCGCCGCGACATCGCCGAAGGCGTCGAGCCATGCCCGCAGGGTCTCGACCAGGTCGGTGTTGTGCTGGCGGTCGTACGCGACGAGAAGGGCGATCGGACCGGTCGGCTCGTCGCCCCGCGCTTCGATCAGGTCGCGCAGCTCGAGTAGAAGCGTGTCGACGTGGACATCCGCGAGCCGGGCGACCCGTGGCGCGCCGCGGCCGGTTCGCAGTACCCGCAGAGCACGGTCGGCACCAGCACGGGCATTGGGTAGATGCGCGGCCTCAGCGACGACCGGGCCGACGCCGATGCTGGCGGTGACGCGATCGCCGATTCGTTCGAGGAAGTGCTTGCCGATGCGTACGGCGCGCTCCTCGCCGTCGGACCGGTCCGGCCGTACCGGGATCAGCCCATAAGCGACATCCCCGACCAACGCAGCGGCTGCCCTGGGGTGCACAGCCCCCAGGTGCATGGCGAACGCATCAGCCAGCCGCTGACGCTCCCCGGCCAGTCCGGCCTGACTGACCAGCGATTCGTCGGTCTGAACAAGGGAGTCTTCCGAGTCGAAGGCGATGATCCCCAATGCGAGTACGACGAGGTGCTGGTCGGCCAGACCCAACCGGTCCAGCGCAGCGCGTGCGCCGGGTCCGCCTTCCAACGCCGTACTGACGAGGTCGGCGCGCAGGCGGCGTTCGACATCGGCACCGGCGCGGATGCGGAGCATGTGCAAGGCAACTAATTTCGCAGCGTCGCAAAGAGCCTGGGAGCGCTCGGCGGTCAGCGGGTCGCGGACGGCAGCCCAGATCGAGCCAAGAATCTCGTCGCCGGCGCGGACCGCGACGGCGACCCGCGGGATCGTGAACGTCTCGCCGGTCGTCGGCAACGGCGGGACGTGCACCGGGCGGTCCGTGCGGTAGAGCTCGCGGAAGATGCCGTACTCCGTCAGCAGCCGGAAATACCGCTGCGGCACCTGACGGCCGAGCACGGTCTCCACCCGCGCGGTGTCGGCCTCGTCCTGCCGACCGGAGAACGCCAGCACGCGGGAGCTGCGGTCCTCGATCGTGACCGGTGCGTCGAGCAGCGCGGCGGTCGCGTTGGCGAGCGCGAACAGGTCACCGGACGGCATGCCCGCGAGCGTCTGCACTTCACCGACGTCGCCGTCGGCGAGGAGAGACCGCAGCAGTACGGCGAGCTGGTCCCACGACGCGCCGCGAGTCAACGCCAGCAGGGCGACTCCGGACTCGGCCACCGCGGCCGCCAAGAGGTCGCCGGCCGCGATGGGGGAGCGGACGACCAGCCCGGCGGCCTGCTGACGGCCGAGATCACGCAGTACGTCGGCGATCCGGTCGGGCTCGTGCAGCCCGACGCCGAGGACGAGGGCGTGCGAGGGGAGCACGGGCTCGTCGAGCGGATCGAGGATGACGATGCCGCCGATCTCCGCCGGCCGATCCGGTTCCCCGTGCACGAGCTCCAGCAAGGTCGCGCCCAGGTCGTCGAGAACCCGGCCGAGGCTTGCCCGCGGTCGATTCGTCACCGATCACCTCCGAGAGCCCCCAGCCTAAGCGTCGGAGCAGCACCCTAAGCGTTGAAGCGGCAGCCCGAGCGTCAGAGCGGCAGCCATTCGGTGCTCGTGGTCACCGCGGCCAGTTCGGCCTCGAGCGGCTCGATCCCGATGCCGGCGCTGGTCGGCACCGGCAGGTACCCGTTGTCGAGCGTGAACGGCGGGGTGATGTCGGTCCGGTAGTACCGGTCCGAGGCCGACGTGTCGCCGGGCAGCGTGCAACCGGGGAGTGCGGCGAGGGCAACGTTCGCGGCTCGGCCGATGCCGGTTTCGAGCATGCCGCCGCACCAGACCGGGATGTCGTTGGCAACGCAGACGTCGTGGATCCGGCGCGCCTCCAGATACCCGCCGACGCGACCTGGCTTGATGTTGACGATCGCGCAGGCACGCAGCCGGATCGCAGCGGCCGCCGCGCGCGCCGATGTGATCGATTCGTCGAGGCACACCGGAGTGCTGATCTGCTGAGCCAGGTCCGCATGCCCGAGCACGTCCTCCTCGTCCAGCGGCTGCTCGATCAGCAGCAGATCAAAGGGATCGAGCCGCGCCAGGTGGCGCGCGTCGGCCAGCGTGTACGCCGTGTTGGCGTCGACCTGCAGCAGGATGTCGCCGAACTGCTCACGCACCGCGCGCACCGGCTCAATGTCCCACCCGGGCTGGATCTTCAGCTTGATCCGCACGTACCCCTGCTCGAGATACCCGCCGACCGCGTCGAGCAATTCGCCGATCGAGTCCATGATCCCGACCGACACGCCGCACGGCACCCGGTCCCGCACGGCGCCCAGCTCGCGAGCCAAGGGACGGTTCTCGGCCCGCAACTCGGCATCGAGTACGGCGGTCTCGACCGCGGCCTTCGCCATCCGGTGCCCGTGGAACCGGCTCAACGCCGGCCCGACCCCGACTGCGGACTCCACCGAGGCCAGCGCGGGCACGAAGAACCGCCGCAGTACGTCGGCCGCCGCGTCGACGTACTCCGACGAGTACAGCGGCCCGCTCATCGCGACGCACTCGCCCCACCCCTCGGCTTCCGTACTCACGGCGCGCACGAGCAGCACGTCCCGCGTCGTCTCGGTGCCGAACGAGGTCCGGAACGGCGATACCAACGGCATCGAGATCCGCCGCAGTTCGAATCCGGTCAGCTTCATCACAACCCCTTCTGCGCGACGACGTACCACCCGGACCGATCGAACCCGGTCACCCGCGCACCCTCCGCCAGCAACCCGCCCAGCACCTCACGCAACGCGGCCCGCCACGCCTTCGCAGCACCCGGATCGGTACGCCGCAACCCCTCGGCATCAGGCGGTACGGCGATCAGCACGACGCCGTCGCCCGCGGGACCGGCAAGCGATGGCCACCCATCCGCCCCGCACGCCAGCGCGACCGTTGCCTCAGGCATCAACCCGACATCGGTCGAAACGGCCCGGCGAGCCGCGGCGGCACCGACAGCCGGGGCATCGAGCTTCCAGCGCACCAGCAACCGATCGGTGTCGTCGCCGCTGTTGATCCCGTCGCGCATATCGCCGTAGAAGTTCGTCAGGTACTCCGTCGGCTGCGCCGCGAGCTTCGCCACGTTGAAGTACGCGTTGCGCCGGATCAGCGGATCGAACGTCCACGAGATCGACGACACTCCTCGGCGCAGCGCCCAGGCGCGCTGATGCAGCTTGAGCGCGAACCCGACGTTGCGCCCGCGCGCCGATCCCGACACCCCGGCGACGTGGCTGTGCATCGAGACCTCCGCCGGGGCCGAGAAGAACCCGACGCAGGCGCCGATCAACTCGTCGCCGTCGTACGCGCCGCCCACGTAGTTGCCGGCCTTCGTCAACGCCCGCAACAGCTCGGTCGTCACCGGCGGATTGCTCGGGTCCGGCCGCCAGATCGAGTCGTACAAGCGGTAGACCTCGTCGAGCTCCGACAGCTCCCGCAACTCGCGCACCCGCACTCCGGCCGCAGCCGCCGCATCGAGACCCGCCTCCGTAGCGGCGGCAATCGACGGGCTCAGATCGAGCGTCATGGCGTGTCCAGCAGGTCGGCGATCAGCGCGGCCAGCAACGCCGTCCGCGGGGCGAGTTCGGCGACCAGGACGTGTTCGTCGTCGGCATGGGCGCCACCACCGACAGCGCCCAGTCCGTCGAGAGTCGGAGTACCGATGCCGGCCGTGAAGTTGCCGTCCGATCCGCCGCCGACCGCGACCGAGCGCAGCGCCGGCAGCCCCAGATCGATTGCGAGCCGGGAAGCTCGCGCGTAGAGCTCCTCGGACATCTTGCGCTCGAGTGGCGGCCGGTTCGGTCCGCCGATGATCTCCAGTAAGCTCCCGGGCAGAACCGGTCGGAGCGCGTGCATCGCCTCGTCCACTCGCAGTTGCTCCTCGACGGTCCAAGCCCGCGCGTCGACGAAGAAGTAAGCGGTCGCCGGCACGGTGTTCCGCGTCGTCCCCGAGGTCAGCACGGTCGGCGTCACCGTTGTACCGAGGTCAACATTGCCAAGGTTGCTGATGGCAAGCACTTGATGCGCGGCTTCGACCGAGGCGTTGATGCCGAGCTCGGGCTCCAGGCCCGCGTGCGCGGCCCGCCCGGTGATGCGCACCTCGTAGACAGAGACGCCCTTCCGCTCGAGCTTCAGCGCACCGGCATCGGCCGACGCCTCCAGCACCAGAGCGGCCGAACAACCAGCCGCCTCCGTCTCGATCAGCTCCCTGGACGACGGCGAACCCAGTTCCTCGTCGCCGGTCACCAGCAGTGTGACGGTTGCCGACGGCAATGTGGAGATCGCATGCAGTGCCATCACCAGGCCGGCTTTCATGTCGAAGCAGCCCGGCCCTCGCAGTACGTCGTCCTCGTTCGTGAACGGATGCGTGGTCAGCGAGCCAACAGGCCAGACGGTGTCGTGGTGTGCGAGAACCAGGACCCGCCGCGGCCCGTCACCGAGCCGCCAGCGCAGGTGCGTGCAGCCGTCAACCACGACGTACTCCGGTTTGGACCCGAGCCGCTCCGCTCCGAGCTGGGCCACGACGTCCGCGCTGTGAGCCACCGCCGCGACATCCGACGACGGCGACTCACACGTCACCAGGGTTTCGAGATCCGCGAGCAGCTGCGGCAACCGGGCCGCGAACTGCTCGACCAGCTCGGTCATCCGCCGACCTTCGGCGTAGCGCGGACCCCGAAGTGCAGGTACTTCTCGCCGGTTGGCAGCGAGTAGAACGTCACCGGAGTCCACGTGAGCGCACCGGGCGCCCGGACCACGAACAGGTCACCGCTCTCGTCGACCGGAGTCATGCGCAGCTCCTCGGTCGGCTCCGGCAGCAGCTCGGCCAGCGGTCCGGTGAGCGTCATCCGCAGCAGCGGGCCCTCGTCGTCGACCAGCACCTCCTGAATCGTGCTGGCGCGTTCGTACCGGCCCACGTGCCGGCGTACGTCGACAACAGGAGGCTCTGCCGGGGGAGCGAGCGGCGTGGGCATCGAGACGTCGGCCAGCTCACCGAAGATCTCCCGGTAGAGGTCCTCGTACAGGTCACGCGTGTGGCCGCCGTTCGTCAGCAGTACGACGGCCAGCCCCTCGTCCGGCAGCACCCGCAGGAACGCGGCCTGGCCGATCGTGTTGCCGTCGTGGCCGATCAGCCGTCGGCCGTCCCAGCCGAACCGGATCCAGCCCAGCCCCCACGAGTCACCGAGCGAGTACTTGTCGGGCAGCTCCGCCTGCTGCTCGGCCATCGCCGTCACCGAGGCCTCGCTGAGCAGGCGAGTGCCGTCAGGTGCCACACCACCGTTCAAGTGGAGTCGGGCAAACGCCAGCGCGTCCGCCGCCGTCGACGTGATCAGTCCGGCCGGTCCCAGGGAGCGGGGGAGTCCCCAGACCGGTGCGCGCTTGGGCTCCTCTTCGCCTTCGCTGACGTGCCCGACCGCGGCCGATCGGAGCAGTGCCTCTTCCGGCAGCGTGACCGTGTTCTGCAGTCCGAGCGGTGTGATGATCCGGTCCCGCAGCGCTTGGTCCCAGGTAGAGCCGGTCAGCTTCTCGATCACGCGACCCGCTAATGAGAAGCCGGAGTTGCAGTACGACCAGGTCGCCCCGAGCGGGTGATTCTGTACGACGTCCGCGAGCAGGTCGACATACTTCTCCAGGCAGTCGTCGCCCCGACCCGTGTCGGTGAACACGTCGCCGTCGATCCCGCTGGTGTGCGTGAGCAGGTGCCGCATCGTCACCTGCTTGGCGACGTCCGGATCGCCCAGCTGCAGCTCGGGGATCACCTGGCTGATCGGTGCGTCCAGCTCGAGCAGTCCTTCGTCGACGAGCTGCAGTGCGAGCGTCGCGGTCCAGACCTTCGACATAGAACCGATCTGGAAGACCGACTCGGTCGTGGTCGCCACTCCGGTGTCCTTGTTCAGTACGCCGGTCGCCGCCTCCACCAGTTCGTCTTCCACTCCCGGCCGCACCCGCAGGATCCCGAGCGTCGCACCCGGTACGCCGTGCCGCGCAGCCAGCGTGGTGAGTCGACGCTGCCAGTGCGCCGCGTCGATCTTCGCCCGGCGCGGACCGCTCGCGTCACCGGCGTACTGCTCGACCCAGTCGCGGATGCGCCGGTTGAAGTCGAGGCGATGGGACGGACGGCCCTCGACGATGAACAGGTGACTGGCCTCCGGGTACAGCACCAGCTGACTCGGTACGCCGTTCTCGCGCAGTGCAGTGTGCCATTGCTGTGCCTGTCCGACTGGGCAGCGTACGTCGGCGTCGCCCTGCAGGATGAGCGTCGGAGTGGCCACCTTGCTGACCTCGGCGAACGGCGACATGGAGCTGTAGTCGGTGGCGCTGTTGAGCTCGTACACGTCGAGGAAGTGGCCCATGTCCGACGTACCGGCCATGCTGGTGAGGTCGCTGACCACACCGCCGGTGACCGCTGCAGCGAACCGGTTGTCGCGGCTGGTCAGGTAGCAGGTCATGAACCCGCCATAGCTGTAGCCGGCTACGGCCAGCCGATCGGGGTCAGCGATGCCCTCGGCAACCAGTTCGTCGAGGGGTTCGAGGAAGTCGCGCGCGTCTGCCGTACCCCAGGCGCCGAGCGCGGCGTTGAAGAACTCCTCGCCGTACCCGTCGCTGCCACGGGGGTTGAGCAGCAGCACAGTCCATCCGTGGGCGGCGAGCTCCTGGTGGTAGAGGTGCACCTCGTCGGCCGCCGCGTTCCACGCGTTGTGCGGACCGCCGTGGATGTCCAGCAGCAGCGGCTGCGATCCTTCGGCGGCAGGGTCGCGAACCAGCCAGCCCGAGACCACAGTCCCATCAGAGATGGTGAACTCGCGCTCCACCCGGACAAACACGTCCTTCTCGCCGTACGTCGTCCGCGTGGTCGCCGTACCAGTTGTCAGATCGAGTGTGACGATCTCCCCGAACGACGTGGGCGTGGTCACCGCGAACGTCGCCACACCCGCGGCAACGGACAGCCCGGACACGACCTGTCCAGGCTCGCCGAACACGCGCTGAGGCGTGCCGCCCTCAACGGGGACGGAGTACAGGTGCGTGCACCCGCGATCCCGGGCCGCGAACAGGACAGTGCGTCCGTTGTCCGTGAGCGTCGGCTGAGCACCCGGGTACGCCGCTCCGCCGGACATCACGTTGCGGTCGAGCGGAGCCGCCAGGTTCACCACGTCGCCGCTGTCCAATGAGAGCCGCAGTAGACCGGCGTGACCGACCGGTCCTGAGAGCATGCCGACGATCAGCAGTGCGCCGCCGTCTGCGGTCCAGGTCACCGTGCCGGTCAGTCCGTCAGCCAGGCCAACCAGTTGCGGCTTCGCCTTGGGATCCGATGCGTCGAGCACGTAGGCAGGAGCTGTTGGGGTGAGGTCCGCGTCAGGCGCGGTGGCAGCGCCGAACGCCAGCTTCGCGCCGTCTGGTGACCAGGCCGGGTCGCCGGCGTGCCAGTCTCCCTCCGTGGACTGACGGCACTCCTTGGACTCGACGTCCACCACGTGCAGATGCTTACGGATTGTTCGCAGCCAGCCGGCGCCGTCAGCCTGGTAGTCCAGCCGCTCGGTCGCGATCGGTGCATGCTCGCTATCACTGGAGGCAGCGATGTCGACCGGCGCAGAGAAAGCGATCCGCGTCCCGTCAGGACTCCAGTTCGGTGTTCCCGCGCCCAGCGGCAGCGTAGTGAGCTGCTCCGGCTCACCGCCTCCGGCCGGCAGCACCCAGATCTGTGCTGAACCGTCCTTGGCCCGCAAGAACGCCAGTTGCGTCCCGTCCGGTGACCAGACCGGTGTCGAGTCCGCCTCGCCGCGCGTGAGTTGATGCGGCGTACCACCGGAGGCAGGGATCCGCCACAGGCTCCGCAGCGTCCGGTCGGCCTTCGCGTCGGTAGTCCGGAGGACATACACGAGCTGGGCGGCGTCCGGTGACAGCGCCGGCTGCTCCGGTACTTCAAGCTCGGTCAGGTCGTCGATGCGCAGACGTGTCACTGGGAGTCCTCCTTGAGTTGCATGAGCACAGGCGGGTTCGAGCCGACGGCCCGCAGTACGCCGGCTGCGTGGTGGCAGGCGGCGCGGTGCAGACGGTGATCGGCCTCGGCGGTGGGATCGAGGGTCAGACAGTGCTCGCGGTCGGTCCGGATCAGCGGACCGATCGGGCACCTCGGATGGAACCGGCAGCCCGCCGGCGGGTAATGCGGATCGGCCGGCTCGGCGTCGGCGACCAGGGCCTCGTCCGGTGGCGGCAACGAGGTCGAACCGCGCCGCGGAGCCGCCGCGAGAAGCTCTTTGGTGTAAGGGTGTTGCGGGTTGCCGAGGACGTCGTGGGCGGGCCCGACCTCGACGATCCGGCCCAAGTACATCACCGCGACGATGTCGCTGACGTACCGCACGACCGCCAGGTTGTGCGAGATGAACAGCATCGACAACCGCAGTTCGCGTTGCAGGGTGCGGACGAGGTTCAGCACAGTGCCCTGGATCGACACGTCCAGAGCCGAGGTGATCTCGTCGGCGATGAGCACCTCGGGCTTGCCCGCCAGCGCCCGCGCGATCGCGACCCGCTGGCGCTGACCACCCGACAACGCACCCGGGTACGCCGACACGCGGTCGGCGTCCAGTCCGACCAGCTCGAGCAACCGCACCACCTCGTCGCGTCGACTGGGCCTGCTTGAGTCTCTCGGCATGGCCTCCGCGATCGAGTCGCCGATGGTCATCCGTGGATCCAGTGAGGAGTACGGATCCTGGAACACCATCTGCAGCGGACGCCGCGCCCCCGGCCGATGATGCAGCGGTACGCTGTCCAGCAGGATCTGCCCGCCCGCGGGCTCGGCCAATCCGACCGCAGCACGCGCCAACGTCGACTTGCCGGACCCCGACTCACCGACCAGTCCGACCACCTGTCCTGATGGGACGGTCAGGTCGACGCCGTCGACAGCTGTCAGCGCTCGTCCGTACCGGACCGTCACGCCTTCGAAGCGCAGTTCGCTCATCGCTGCCCCGTCCGGAAGCTCGAGTATTCAGCCTGCGCCTGCGGATGCCAGCACGCCACCTGATCGATCAGCACAGGGTCCTCGACCCGGCACCGGTCCGACGCGAACGCACACCGCGCCGCGAAGGCACACCCCTCCGGCATCCGCGCCGGATCCACCGGACGCCCTGGGATGACTGCGAGTGGTTCGTCGAGCGCGGTGTCCAGATCGGGTACTGCGGCCAGCAAGGCCCGCGTGTACGGGTGCCGCGCACCAGTGGCCAGCTCCGTCGACGGCAGGTCCTCGACGATGCGCCCGGCGTACATCACCAGCACGCGATCGCAGATCTGTGCGACCACGCTGATGTCGTGGCTGATCAGCAGCACCGCGACGTCGTCCTCGGTTCGGATCGTCTCCAGCAACCGCAGTACCTGCCGTTGCACGGTGACGTCGAGGGCGGTGGTCGGCTCGTCGGCGACGATCAACGCCGGCGCGCCCATCAGGCCCATACCGATCATGGCCCGCTGCCGCATTCCGCCGGAGAACTCGTGCGGGTACTGCCGCGCCCGGCGCTCCGCAGCGGGTACCCGTACCGCCCGCAGCCGGTCGATCGCCCGGTCCATCGCAGCACGACGGGTGAGGCCTTGATGTTCGCGCGCACCCTCAGCCAGTTGTACGCCGATCCGCTTGGTCGGGTTGAACGATGTCATCGGGTCCTGGAACACCATGGCGAACGACGTACCCAGTAGCCGTCGCCGTACGGCCGCAGTACTACGGACCGGCAGCCGACCGAGCAGTGGAGCGCCCAGGAACGAGAGCTCGGCCGCGCGCACCTGGCCCGGCGGTTCGATCAGCTGGGCGACAGCGAGCGCGGTGAGGCTCTTGCCGGAGCCGGATTCGCCAACCACGCCGACGATCTCGCCCTTGTGGATCGTGAAGCTCACACCGCGGACCGGTGTGACCGGGCCAGGGAAGGTGACGTGCAGGTCCTCCACCACGAGCACGGCGTCGCTGTCGTCGTCCCGAGCCGGCGTGGCCTCCGGCGTACGGTCGGTCCACCGCGTTCGAGGGACCTGTACGCCGAAGCCCTTCGCGACCGCTTCGCCGAAGAGGTTGAACGCCAGCCCTGCAATGACCACTGCGACTCCGGGAGCGAGTGCCGCGGCTGGGTGCACGTAGATGCCGCTGAGGCTCTCGCCCAGCATCCGGCCCCAGTCGTACGCCGGCGGCTGCACGCCCAGCCCGATGAACGACAGCCCGGCGAACGCGAGCAACGTGCCGCCCGCGCCGATCGTCGCGTTCACGACCAGCGGCTCCGCGATGTTCGGCAGGATGTGCCGCACGAGCATCCGGAACCGTCCGACGCCTGCGATCCGCGCAGCCGCGATGAAGTCCCGCTCCGCCACCCCCGCGACCAGCGTCTGCGTCAGCCGCGCGAACGACGGCGCACCCGCGAAGCCGATCGCGAGCACGGCGCCCTTCGCGCCAACTCCGAACACCACCGCGAAGAACAGCGCGAGCAACAGCCCGGGAAAGGCGACCGCGATGTTCACCACAGCGGTCGCCGCACGGCCGCCGCGCTTGCCGAGGATCGCGGGCGCACTGCCCAGCGCGAGCCCGGTGACGACAGCGATCGACGTCGCGAGCAGCGCCAGCAGGATCGACGTACGCGAGGCGACGAGGACCCGGTAGAAGATGTCGCGGCCGAGGTTGTCGGTGCCCAGCCAGTGATCCGCGGACGATCCCTGCAGCAGATGGTCGGTGTCGATCGCGTTCGCCTGGTGTGACCACAGGACCGGTGCGAAGACGGCGAGGAGCAGTACGCCGAGGAGCAGCAGGCCGGCACCGGCGCCAACCGGGGTCCGCAGTACGGCCATCCAACGGCGCATCAGCTCTCCCTGATGGTGGATCGGGGGTCGAGCAGGGCGAGCGTCACGTCGACGGCCAGATTCACCAGCAGTACGCCGACGCCGTACACGAGGACCACGCCCTGCACCAGCGGGTAGTCCTTCGCGATGATCGAGGACACGATCGTGCTGCCGAGCCCGGGCCAGCCGAAGACGTTCTCGACCAGCACGGTCCCGGCGACCATGCCACCGAGTAGCAGGCCGCCCAGTGTGATCGTGGCGGTCACTGCGTTCGGCAGAGCGTGCCGCAGGTAGATGGCCGGCGCAGGCAGTCGCTTTGCGCGGGCGGTGCGCAGATAGTCGGTCTGCAGCACTGCCAGCAGCTCCACGCGGCAGATCCGCGCGAGCACAGCAGCCGGACCGACAGCCAGC
Source organism: Kribbella sp. NPDC049584 (assembly GCF_040675555.1). Taxonomy (NCBI): domain Bacteria; kingdom Bacillati; phylum Actinomycetota; class Actinomycetes; order Propionibacteriales; family Kribbellaceae; genus Kribbella; species Kribbella sp. NPDC049584. The sequence continues at coordinate 63,765 of NZ_JBFAPF010000010.1, read as the reverse complement.
GACAACACCGGCAGCACGTACGACGCGACGCCGCCGCGCCCTGCGACCGGGAACCAGTGCAGCGTCACCGCGAACACGTAGACGAGGCCAACGGCCAACAGGAACTCAGGAATCGCTGCGAGCACCACTGCGGTCGAAGTGAAGCCCAGCTCGGCCCGTGGCCGTCGGCCGCCCCTCGTCAAGACACCCATCGCCAGACCCAGCGGTACTGCGATCAGCACCGCCACGACGAACGCTGCGACGGCCAGCTCGACTGTGGCGGGCAGGCGGTCCCGGATCACGTCGGAAACGGGCAGTCCGGTCGTGATCGACGTACCGAGGTTGCCGGTGACCAGGTGGTGCAGGAAGTTCAGGTACTGCTGCCAGAGCGGGTCGTCGAGGCCCAGCGAAGCACGCTGGGCGTCGACGAGGCTCTGTGCGGCAGCAGGTCCTAACGCTCCGCGGACCGGGTCACCAGGGATCAGGTGGATCATGAGAAACGCAGCACTGACCAGGATGAGGACAGAGCCGACCAACCGGCCGAGTCGCCGTACGGCGAAGCCGAGCCACGGGTGAGTGGTAAGGACCGGGGCGCTGACTGACGTCGCGGTTGTCGTCACTGGCTCACCCCAGCATCTTGATCGACGACGGGATCACGCTGCCTTCGCTCAGGTCGAACGTCGCGCCCTTGCCGAAGATCGGCACGGTTGCGTTGACGAACGGCACCAGGTTGACCTGCTTGAACAGAGCCCGCTCGGCCGTGGCCCAGTCAGCGCAACCGTCGGCGCCCGGGATCGCGGCGGCCTTGGCCACGGCAGCGTCGTACTCCGGGTTCTTGATCGAGGAGAAGTTGCTGCCGTTCGGGGGACCGGTGCCGGAGAGGAAGCTGACCAGCTGGCTCGGCAGCGACACAGTCAGCGGGATCAGGCCGGCGTGCCAGGTGCCTTGGCCGGCAAGGACGACCGTACTGATCTCGGCAGTGGACACGGCCTTGAGGGACACGTCGACACCCAGCTCGCTCCACGCCTTCTGGAGCAGCTCTGCGCCGGACTGCAGCGTCGGGCCGAGGCTGGTGGGGTAGTAGAAGACCAGCGACAGCTTCGTACCGGCTTTCTGCCGGATGCCGCCCGCTCCGGGTCGCCAGCCTGCCGCGTCGAGTGCTGCTTTGGCCGCGTCGAGGTCGTGGCCGGGCAGATTGCCGGTGACGGTGTCGTCGGGGCACGGACCCATGCCAGGGGCAACCAACCGGGTAGCCGGCGAACCGGTGCCGCTCGTGATCACCTTGCCGAGCTGAGTGAGGTCCAGCGCCTGCGTGAGCGCCTTGCGTACTGCGAGGTCCGCGGTGGGCAGACCGGCCTTCTGGTTGAACCAGAGCTCACCGAGTGGTGTCCCTGCCTCACGCTGGAACGTCTTCTGAGCCTGCAGCCGCTGCTTGTCCGGTCCGGCGATCGCGACGATGTTGACCTGCCCGGACAGCAGCAGATTGGCCGCTGTGGTCTCGTTGCTGACCACCTTGAGTACGACCTTGTCCGGCAGACCGGACTGCCCCTGCTTGAAGTCACCCGGACCCCACGCGTAGTCCTTGCGGCGGGTGAGTGTGTAGTGGTCGCCCGGGACGGCCTCCGCGACCTTGTACATGCCGGTGCCGTCCGAGCTCTGCTTGAGGATGCTGCGATCCTTCATCCCCTTGCTGCACACGATGTGCAGCCCGCCGACGTTGCGGACGAGGAACGCGTCCGGAGCCGGCGCTGTCACGGTGACCGTGCCGGTCGCGTCGTCACCGGTCGCCTTGGCACCCGGTGGGATGAACACACCGATCCGCGTGGACTTGTTGGCCGGGTTGCCGACGAAGTTGATGTTCTGCGCGACCGTACTGGCCGTCAGCGGAGTCCCGTCCGCGCACGTGACTCCCTTGCGCAGCGTGTACTTCGCGGTGGTGCTGTTGCCCTCGAACTTGTCGGCCAGACCGGGCACCTGCTTGCCGTCCGGGCTGATACCGACCAGCGAGTCGTACAGGAACCAGTCGACCTGCATGGTGACCGACAACGAGGTGAACTGCGGATCGAGGTTGCCGGGATCGGCGCTGATCGCCATGGTCATGGTCTTGCCCTCCGCGGCCTGACCGGTGCCGGCGGCCTGCTCGCCCGAGCTACAGGCGGACAGTGCCAGACAAGCGGCGAGACCGGTGACCAGGGCTCCGGCCGCCAGAGCGGTGCGTACGGATCGCATGTTGCCTCCGGGAATCAGACGGCCGCGCGGCGGAGAGCCCGGCCGCTGTGCAGGTACAGGGCGCGGCCGGAGCCGTCGTCGCCGACGAAGACGTGCGGCTGGTGCATGCCGTGCTCGGCCTTGACGGCGATCAGGCTCTGCTCGTCGCGACCGACCAGCTCGACCGGGTCGGGCTTCGGACCGAGCTCGGTGAAGATGCCCTTCGGTGTCTGGTCGAGCCAGATCTTCCCGTCCTCGCCCTGGCGCACGGTGATGTCGACGACCTCGCAGCTGTAGGTGCCGAGGATCCGGTCCACGTCCACCGCGGCAGGCTCGGTCGGCGGGACGGGGAACGCCGGCAGGGTCAGCCCGGCGAGCTCCTGGACGAGGTGACCGAAGACCTTCTTGTAGACCTCGATCGTCTCGCCGCCGTTGGTCAGCAGCGCGACCGCGAGCCCGCGCTCGGGAACGACCCGCAGGAAGGCGTTCTGGCCGATCGTGCCGCCGTCGTGCCCGATCACCTTGGTGCCGCCCCAGTCGAACAGCTCCCAGCCGAGGCCCCACGACTCGCCCATCATCCCGAGAGCGGGCAGCTTGACCTGCGGTTCCTGCATGGCCTTGACGCTCGCCGCGCTGAGCACAGCGTTCCCGCCGGCCGCAGTACCGGAGTCGAGGTGGAGCTTGGCGAAGGCCAGCAGGTCACGGGCGCTCATCGCGAGCATCGCTCCGGCGGGCGCCATACCGCGGGTCATGGCCCAGATCGGTGCGGGTACGGGTGCCGCGTCGGCCTCCGGCCTGATGTGCCCGACGGCAGCCCGGTGCAGGATCGCCTCGTACGGATCGGTCGCGGCGTGGGCCAGGCCGAGCGGCGTGAAGACGTGCTCCCGCAGCGCAGCGTCGTACGACGTGCCGCGCAGTACCTCGACCAGACGGCCGAGTACTGCGAAGCCGGCGTTGTTGTACGAGAACATCTCGCCCGGCGGGAAGAGCTGGGTGGTCGTGGCGATCGAGGCGACGAACTTCTCGACGGCGTCGTCGCCCTTGCCGGTCTCGTTGAAGATGTCGCCCTCGAACCCGGCGGTGTGGCAGAGCAGCTGCCTCGTGGTGATCACGGCGGCCGCTGCCTCGTCCGCGATGACGAACTCAGGCAGGTACGAGCGGATCGGCTGGTCGAGGTCCAGCTTGCCCTCGTCGACCAGCTGCATGACCAGCGTGGTCGTCCAGACCTTGGTGATCGACCCGATCTGGAACACCGAATCGGCTGTTGTCTCAACTCCGGTCGATGTGCTCAGTACCCCGGCCGCGTGGGCGATCACCTCGCCGTCCAGGAGTACGCCGACTGCTGCACCGGGGACCTCGTGCTCGGCGAGCAGCGTCGCCAGCTGGTCTTGTAGCCACGTCTCGATCTCGCTCAGAGTCGCCATGCGCCGACGCTAGGCCCGCCGCCGCCTGCCGGTATTGGTGCCGGCGCACAACGGGCGGTCCGGAATTCGTTCGATCCGACGAAGCAGGTCTGCCGTGATCGAGCGCCCCGAGCAGGGCTGGTGGAAGCCCGGCGAGCGGGAACAACGCGGGCGGACATACCCTTGAACCAGTTATGGCTACCTCTGACCGCCGCACGGTGTACCTGGACCATGCGGCGACGACTCCGATGCTCCCGGCCGCGATCGAGGCGATGACCCATCACCTCGCCCGCACCGGCAATGCGTCGTCCCTGCACGGCTCCGGCCGCTGTGCCCGGCGGACGGTGGAGGAGTCGCGCGAATCGATCGCTGCCGCGCTCGGTGCGCAGCCCAGCGAAGTGGTGTTCACCTCCGGCGGGACCGAGGCGGACAACCTCGCGCTGAAGGGCCTGTGGTGGTCCCGCCTGGCCGAGGACCCGCGCCGCCGCCGGATCCTGCTGAGCGGTATCGAGCACCACGCGGTCCTCGATCCGGCGATCTGGCTGGGCCGGCACGAGCAGGCCGAGATCGAGTGGCTTCCTGTCGACGAGCTCGGCCGGGTCAGCCCGGACGACGTCCGGCGGGCGGTCGAGCGCGATCCGGAGTCCGTGTCGTTCATCACGTTGATGATGGCGAACAACGAGGTCGGCACGCTCCAGCCGGTCCGGGAGATCGCGGAGCTCGCCCAGCACTACGGCGTACCCGTGCACACCGATGCGGTCCAGGCGATCGGGCAGGTGCCGGTCGACTTCAGCGAGCTGGGCGTCGACGCGATGACGGTGACGGCGCACAAGCTCGGCGGTCCGTACGGGATCGGAGCGCTCGTCGTGCACAAGGAGACGAAGCTGACGCCGATCCTGCACGGCGGCGGGCAGGAGCGCGACGTACGGTCCGGCACCCTCGACGTACCGGCGACCGCCGGGTTCGCGGTGGCGCTGGAGCACGCGATCAAGAACCAGGCCGACGAGGCACGCCGCCTGACCGAGCTGCGGGACGCGCTGATCGAGGGCATCACCAGCACCGTCGAGGGCGCCCAGCTGTCCGGGGACCCGGCGGCCCGCTTGCCCGGTAACGCACACTTGTCCTTCAGCGACTGCGAGGGTGACTCGCTGTTGCTGCTGCTCGACGCACGCGGGATCGAGGTGTCGACCGGGTCCGCGTGCAACGCCGGGGTCGCCGAGCCGAGCCACGTCCTGCTGGCGATGGGGTACGACGACCAGCGGGCCCGCGGCTCGCTCCGGTTCACCCTCGGGCACACGAGTACGCGCGCCGACATCGACGCCGTACTGGACAACATCGGGCCGGTCGTGGAGCGGGCGAAGTCCGCCGGCCTGCAGAACGTGGGAAGGAACACCTGATGCGGGTACTCGCAGCCATGTCCGGCGGAGTGGACTCCGCGGTCGCGGCGGCGCGGATGGCCGAGGCCGGGCACGACGTGACCGGAGTACACCTGGCACTCAGCCGGAACCCGCAGTCGTACCGCAGCGGTGCCCGCGGCTGCTGCACGATCGAGGACTCCCGCGACGCCCGCCGGGCCGCCGACGTGATCGGCATCCCGTTCTACGTCTGGGACCTGGCCGAGCGGTTCCACGCCGATGTGGTCGAGGACTTCGTCAACGAGTACGCCGCGGGCCGTACGCCGAACCCGTGTCTGCGCTGCAACGAGAAGGTCAAGTTCAGCGCCGTCCTGGAGCGGGCGCTCGCACTGGGCTTCGACGCGGTCGCTACCGGTCACTACGCGCGGATCGTCGACACGGCGTCTGGTCGTGAGCTGCACCGGGCGGTGGATCCGGCCAAGGACCAGTCGTACGTGCTCGGCGTACTCACGCAGCAGCAGCTCGCGCACGCGTTCTTCCCGCTCGGCGACACGGTGAAGACCGAGGTGCGGGCCGAGGCGGAGCGGCGCGGGCTGTCGGTGGCCGCCAAGCCGGACAGCCACGACATCTGCTTCATCGCCGACGGCAACACGCCCGGCTTCCTCAGCGCACAGCTGGGCGAGGCGCCCGGGGACATCGTCGATGCACAGGGCAACAAGCTCGGCTCGCACCAGGGCACGCACGGCTTCACCATCGGCCAGCGCAAGGGACTCAAGATCGGCACCCCGGCCGCGGACGGCAAGCCGCGGTTCGTGCTGGACATCAGCCCGGTCGACCGCACTGTGACGGTCGGATCGCGCGAGGAGCTTGCGGTGGAGCGACTGACCGCCTCGAAGCCCCGCTGGTGCGGTCCGGCTCCGACCGACCAGCTGACCGCGAAGGCTCAGCTCCGAGCCCATGGCGACGAGGTGTCCGTGACCGCCTTGCTGGACGGTGACCAGGTGCAGGTCGAGTTCACGGAGCCGACGTCGGCTGTCGCGCCCGGTCAGGCCGTCGTGCTGTACGACGGGACCCGGGTGATCGGCTCCGCGACCATCGACACCGTCCAGCGCGTCACCGCCGCCGTATGAGGACCACCGGGCTCGGTTCGGTCCCCGGTGATGACGTCCGCGAATGGATGCGCGCCGTACTCGAGTTGGTAGACATCCCGTTCCTTCCGGAGCTTCCAGCTCGGCCGTACGGCGACATGCTGAGCCGGACCGTCGCCGTACTGACCGAGCTGGCTGCTGACCTGCAGCCTGTCGGGTGGCGGCTGACCGGTGGTGGGGGCGCGCGGGCGAGTCTGGATCAGCGGCGGGCGCGGGCGTTGCTGCAGGAAGACCTCGACGTGCTTGAGGAGTACGCGTACGAGTACGAGGGGCCGCTGAAGGTACAGGTCACCGGGCCGTGGACGCTGGCTGCGGCGCTGGAGCGGCCACGCGGTGACAAGGTGCTGGCGGACCACGGTGCGCGGCGGGATCTGGCGCAGGCGCTGGCTGATGGAGTCCAGCAGCACCTGGCCGACGTACGGAAGCGGGTGCCGGGCGCTGAGGTCGTGCTGCAGGTGGATGAGCCCGGACTGCCCGCCGTACTGGCTGGAGCCGTGCCGACGGCGTCTGGCTGGAGCAAGCACCGCTCGGTCGACGGTCCGGGGGCTGTGGAGCTTCTGAGCATGTTCACCACGGATGCGCCGACCATCGTGCACTGCTGCGCAGCCCGCCCGCCGATCGAGGTCTTCACCAAGGCCGGCGCAGCCGGTGTCGCCGTAGACGTGTCGCTCCTGGGCAACGCTGCGTGGGACCAGATCGCGATCGCAGCCGAAGCCGGCACCACCCTCTACGCCGGACTGGTTCCCACCACCGGCCCCATCCCAGCCGCAGACCAGGCCGCGGCTCCACTGGTACGCCGCTGGCGGGAACTGGGCCTGGACCCGGCCCTCCTCCACCAGATCACGATCACTCCGGCGTGCGGGCTCGCCGCCGCTCCGTCACCGGCCGACGCCAGAGCGCGACTGGAACTGCTCCGCCGCATCGTCGAGATCGTCGGCGAAGCCGCCGAAGCCTGATCAAACGCCTGCGCCAAAACGTCCGTCGTCCCCTGTAAGTTCAGCTCATGGCTACGGAGGAGAAGGCGCCCGCGACGCCTGAGGCACGGTTGCGGCATGCGGAGTTGAGCACCGAGATCGACGACCACCGGGCGCGGTACTACCTGGCCAATCCGATCATCTCGGACGCGGACTTCGACGCGCTGATGCACGAGCTGCAGGATCTCGAGGAGCAGTATCCGGAGCTGCGGACCCCGGACTCACCCACGCAGAAGGTCGGCATCCCGATCTCCACGCTGTTCTCCCCGGTCGAGCACCCGATGCGGATGGAGAGCCTCGCGAACGCGTTCTCGGCCGAGCAGATGGAGGCCTGGGCCAAGCGCCTCGAGCGCGAGGTCACGCTCCAGCAGATCCACGACAGCGGGTTCATCTGCGAGCTCAAGGTCGACGGCCTCGCCCTCGACCTGGTGTACGAGAACGGCAAGCTCGTCACCGGCGCCACCCGCGGCGACGGCCGCACCGGCGAGGACGTCACCCCCAACGTCCGCACGATCAAGAGCATCCCGAACGAGCTGAAGGGCGAGGACCTCCCGTCCTTCCTCGAGGTCCGCGGCGAGGTCTACTTCCGCGTCGAGGACTTCGAGGAGCTGAACGCTCAGCTCGTCGAGGCCGGCAAGGACGTCTTCTCCAACCCGCGCAACAGCGCCGCCGGATCGCTGCGCCAGAAGGACCCGCGCGTCTCGGCCGCCCGCCCGCTGCGCTTCGTCGTACACGGCCTCGGCAAGGTCGAGGGGCACCACATCGGCCGCCTCTCGGAGGCGTACGAGCAGCTGCACGCCTGGGGCCTGCCGGTCAGCGACCGCGCCCGGCGGGTCGGCACGCTCAAGGAAGTCAACGAGTTCATCGCGTACTACGGCGAGAACCGCCACTCGGTCGACCACGAGATCGACGGTGTCGTCGTGAAGGTCGACGAGGTCGATCTGCAGCGCGCGCTCGGGTCCACGTCGAGCGCGCCGCGCTGGGCGATCGCGTTCAAGTACCCGCCCGAAGAGGTCAACACGAAGCTGATCGAGATCGAGGTGAACGTCGGCCGCACCGGTCGCGTCACCCCGTTCGCGCACATGGAGCCGGTCCGCGTCGCCGGATCCACCGTGGAGTACGCGACGCTGCACAACGCCAAGGAGGTCGCCCGCAAGGACGTCCGCCCCGGCGACACCGTCGTACTGCGGAAAGCGGGCGACGTGATCCCCGAGGTGCTCGGGCCGGTGGTCGATCTGCGTCCGAAGGGCCTGCCGGCATGGGAGATGCCGACGCGGTGCCCGTGGTGCGACACGGTGCTGGCGCCGGCCAAGGAGTCGGACGTCGACATCCGCTGCCCGAACTCGCAGTACTGCCAGGGCCAGTTGCGTGAGCGGCTGTTCTACCTGGCCGGGCGGTCCGCGTTCGACATCGAGGGGCTCGGGTTCAAGGCGGCCGATGCGTTGATCACCGGCGGCCTGATCGTCAACGAGGCCGACCTGTTCGCGTTGACCGAGGAGAAGCTCGCCGAGAGCGCCTTCTTCACGACCAAGGCCGGAGCCTTGTCGGCGAACGCGCGGAAACTGCTGGCGAATCTCGAAGAGGCCAAGACCAAACCACTGTCACGCGCCCTGGTCGCGCTCTCGATCCGGCACGTCGGCCCGACCGCGGCGGCCGCGCTGACCGAGGTGTTCGACAACATCGACGACATCCGTTCGGCGAGCGAGGAGCAGCTGGCCGAGATCGAGGGCGTCGGGCCGACGATCGCACGGGCGATGATCGAGTGGTTCCAGGTGCCGTGGCACCAGGAGATCGTGGACAAGTGGCTCGCGGCCGGCGTCGTCATGCGCGAGGAGCGCACCGGGCCTAGCCTTCCGCAGATCCTGGCCGGCCTGTCGGTCGTGGTGACCGGGACCGTCGAGGGGTTCAGCCGGGACGAGGCGACCGAGGCGATCGTGGCGCGCGGCGGGAAGGTCGCGAGCTCGGTGTCGAAGAAGACGTCGTTCGTGGTGGTCGGTGACTCGCCGGGATCGAAGTACGACAAGGCGGTCCAGCTCGGCGTACCGATCCTGGACGCGGCCGGGTTCGAGGTCCTGCTGGCCGACGGTGCGGAGGCGGCGAGCGCGGTCGCGACCACTGGATCACCAGACGCGGGATAACGATTCACATCTGCCCCTGATACGGCTCTGTGTGCGCGGTGGATCCGGCGGCTGTGCTGAGCCGTCGGACTGTTAACTTTGCACGTCGAGACGTGGGTCAGAAGGAGCAGATATGACGACGCCGCCGCAGGGGCCATGGGGTCCTGGGCAGCCGGGGGGCCAGCCAGGCGGGCAGCACGGGGGACAGGACGGACGGCCGCCGCAGCAGGCCGGTTGGGGACAGCAGCCCCCGCCGCAGGGCGGCGGTTGGGGTCAGCGCCCACCACAGCAGGGACAGCCCCCTTACCAGGGACACCCGCCGCAGGGTCAGCCCCCGCAGGGTCAGCCTCCTCAGGGCCAGCCGCCATATGGTCAGCCGCCACACGGGCAGCCGCCGCACAGTCAGCCTCCCCAGCAAGGTGGGTGGGGTCCGCAGCCCGGTCAGGGTGGTCAGCAGGGGCCGTTGCAGCAGGGGTGGGGACAGCAGCCGCAGCAGGGCGGTCCGTACCAGCAGCAGTCCTGGGGTCAGCGGCCTCAGCAGCAGGGCGGGTGGCAGCAGCAACCGGGGCAGTCGCCGTGGCAGCCCGGTGGAGCTGGCGGCGGTCCGGGCGGGCGCGACAAGGGCCCGTTCGGCATCAGCAAGGACAAGCTGCCGTTCGTGATCGGCGGCGGTGTGGTCGGCATCATCGTGATCGCGCTGCTCGTCTTCCTCGGCATCCACCAGTTCGGCGGCGACGACACCCCTGAGTCGAACCCGACCACCACGGCGCAGCCGACGGGCGGCCAGTCCACGGGCGGCGACGACGGTGAGCTCGGCGACGCGACCGGCCAGGCGAAGAACGCGACCGAGAAGCTGCAGGGCAACGGTTTCGGGTGCAGTGACCTGTTCAACACCGCGCAGGGCGCACACCGCGGCTGCTTCAAGTACGAGGACCGCTCGCAGGCCGAGGCGCTGTTCCAGTTCAAGCCGGACGGCACGATCATCGCGATCGAGTTCGAGTCGGTGAACGAGGACAACAACAACAACGCCGCGGTCGTGTTCGACCAGGTGCTGCAGGCGGTCGGCAACGACACGTTCGGCGGCGACCAGGTGAAGAAGGTGCAGGACGCGGTCAAGCAGGGCCAGAAGTCGGAGAAGATCGACAGCAGCTGGGGCGAGTTCCAGCTCCGCAACGACGGTGACACCTACGAGCTGACCGGCGCGAAGTCCGGCGAGGAGTCGCTCGACATCCCGGACAAGACGTTCGACACCACCAAGCCGCAGATGCTCGCGGCGCTGAAGGCGAAGTCGTACGTGTGCACGAGCTCCTGCACCAAGGAGATCGGTAAGTACGGCCAGCAGCGCGTGTACTTCTACGCGAGTGACGGCGAGGGCATCAAGGACATCCAGGTCAGTGCCTCCGGCGACACCGCGGACGTGAAGAAGGCGCTGCCGACCGCGCTCAACGACGCGTTCGGGGTGCTCAAGGGCGGCGATACCGGGGCGCTGAAGTCGTACATCCAGGCGCACAGTGACGGGAAGTCGTACGCTTCTTACGTGGCCGGTTGGCGGGTCGAGATCCGCGGGAACAGCTCGGACAGCTATTCCTCGCAGCAGGTCGAGATCACCTACGAGTCGTTCTACGTCTGAGCAATCGCTTGAGTTGTCGCTTGAGTTTTCGCTCGGTTAGTCGTCGGTAGCTGTCTGTTGTTAGTCGGAGGCTGGATGAAGTTCCCCCGGGAGAAGCGGGAGTCGCGGACGGTGGTCGCCCCACCGCCCGAGGCTGGCCGGCGCGTCGACGGCGGCGGGGCGTGGGGTCCCACGCAGTTCGACCTCCCGGACCGGAACGGCAGCAACAGCCAGGCGATCCTGATCGTCGCGCTGGTCGGCGTGGTGGTCTTGCTGATCATCGCGGCGCTCTGGGCGTTCGCCTACTTCCAGCTCACCTGACCCCACGCAGAGCGAAGCCCCCGCCGGCCGGCGGGGGCTTCGGTGTGTCCGTGGACCCAGGTGGACCCGGGTGGCCCCAGGTGGCCCCAGGCGGGCCCAGGGGACCTAGGCGGAGGCGCGGATCGTGACGGCCAGCGAGGCCAGGTAGGACAGCCGCGCCACCTCGGAGCCCAGGAACTCGGGCCCGCCGCGACGGCCGATGACGAGAATGCGCCGATCGGACTCCAGCGGCGCCGCGACCAGCACCGACTCCGACAGACCCTTGTGATCAGGGGCCTCCAGCGTGGTCGCCTTCTCCATCGGGAGCCACTGGCCGGCTACGTCACCGAACTCCGGCGTCGCACTCGTCTCCAGCGCGACCTTGACCTCGCTACCGGTGCCGTCCAGCAGCGCGGCCCAGTCCGCGTGCAGCACGGCGGGCGACTGCTCGACCAGGATGTCGATCGCGTCGGCGGGAGCGGACGTCATCTGCTCGACCGCTTCGAGGTCCATGTGCAGACCGCCGCCGGCGCCGTACCGCGAGAACCAGATGACCTCGACATCGGGCACGCCGTTGCACGCCGAGACGAGGCGGTCGGGCAGCACGCCGGGCGGCAGGTCGACCACGATGTCGTCGACGGCCGTGCCGTTCTCACGCCGGTGCTCCACGATCTCGATCGCGTGGATGTCGGCGTTCACCTCGCCGAGGGCCGTTGACACGGTGCCCAGCGAACCGGGCCGGTCGGGGATGATCAAGCGCAGCAAGAACACCGAACGATCATCTCCCAGCCGATCACCAAGCGCGTAACGCCCTGTCGCCGCCCATGTTACAGAGCGGTAGCCACAAACACGCGCGCCCATCTCATCGAGGTCTTGTCCACAGGTCGGGGGACGAGGAAACGCGACCGTCACGGGCGCCCACTAGGATGGCTCGGGCCGGGAGGATTTCGCCCGGAAGTCCTGCGAACCATTGGATAGTTCATGCCATCGATTACCCGCGAAGAGGTCGCGCACCTGGCGCGACTGGCGCGGATCGAGCTCACCGACGACGAGCTCGACCACCTTGCGCCGCAGCTCGACCAGATCATCGAACTGGTCGGGCAGGTCAGCCAGGTGGCGGCGGACGACATCCCGCCGACCTCGCACGCCCTGCCGCTGACCAACGTGATGCGCGCGGACGAGAACGTTCCGTGCCTCACGCCCGAGCAGGCGCTCTCCGGCGCGCCCGCCCAGGAGGAGCAGCGCTTCCGGGTGCCGCGGATCCTGGAGGAGGACTGACGATGACCGACCTCACCAGGAAGACCGCGGCCGAGCTCGCGGAGCTGATGACGTCCGGGCAGGCCAGTTCGGTCGAGGTGACCCAGGCCCACCTGGACCGGATCGCCGCCGTCGACGGTGACGTGCACGCATTCCTGCACGTCGACACCGAAGGCGCGCTGGCGCAGGCCAAGGCGGTCGACACCAAGCGCGCGGCGGGCGAGCAGCTCGCGCCGCTGGCGGGCGTGCCGCTGGCGTTGAAGGACGTGCTCACCCAGGAGGGTGTGCCGACCACGGCCGGTTCGAAGATCCTCGAGGGCTGGAAGCCGCCGTACGACTCGACCGTCGTCAAGCGGTTGAAGGCGGCCGGGATCGTGATTCTCGGCAAGACCAACATGGACGAGTTCGCGATGGGCTCCTCCACGGAGAACTCGGCGTACGGCACGACCCACAACCCGTGGGACCTGACCCGGATCCCCGGCGGTTCCGGCGGCGGTTCGTCCGCGGCCATCTCGGCGTACGAGGCGCCGCTCGCGATCGGCACCGACACCGGCGGCTCGATCCGTCAGCCCGGTGCGTTCACCGGCACGGTCGGCGTGAAGCCGACGTACGGCGGCACCTCGCGGTACGGGCTGATCGCGCTGGCGTCCTCGCTGGACACGCCCGGTCCGTGTGCACGGACGACGCTCGACGCGGCGCTGCTGCACGAGGCGATCGCCGGGTACGACCCGATGGACTCGACCTCGATCAACCAGCCGGTGCCGGCCGTGGTCGAGGCCGCGCGCAACGGTGATGTCGCCGGTCTGCGGATCGGCGTGGTCAAGGAGCTCGGCGGCGAGGGATACCAGCCGGGTGTCGAGGCACGCTTCCACGAGGCGGTCGAGCTGCTCACCAAGCTCGGCGCCGAGGTGGTCGAGGTCTCCTGCCCGCACTTCGAGTACGCGCTGCCGGCGTACTACCTGATCCTGCCGAGCGAGGCCTCGTCCAACCTGGCCAGGTTCGACGCGATGCGGTACGGCCTGCGCGTCGGCGACAACGGCGAGAACAGCGCGGAGAAGGTGACGAGCCTGAGCCGCGAGGCCGGCTTCGGCGCCGAGGTGAAGCGCCGCATCATCCTCGGTACGCACGCGCTCTCGAGCGGGTACTACGACGCGTATTACGGCCAGGCGCAGAAGGTGCGGACGCTGATCGCCCGCGACTTCGCGAAGGCCTACGAGCAGGTCGACGTCCTGGTCTCGCCGGCGACGCCGACGACGGCGTTCGCGATCGGTGACCGGATCGACGACCCGATCGCGATGTACAAGAACGACCTGTGCACGATCCCGTCCAACCTGGCCGGCAACGCGGCCGCGTCGTTCCCGTGCGGCCTCGCCGACGAGGACGGCCTGCCGGTCGGCTTCCACGTGATGGCGCCGGTGATGCGCGACGACCTGTGCTACCAGGTCGGCGCCGCGCTGGAGTCCGCGCTGGCCGAACAGTGGGGCGGCGTACTGATGACCAAGGCTCCGGAGCTGGGGGTGACCCGATGACTGTTGCTGCAGATGTTCTCGAGATCGACGACGCGCTGGCGCAGTACGACCCGGTGATGGGTCTCGAGGTGCACGTCGAGCTGAACACGAAGTCGAAGATGTTCTGCGGCTGCCCGACCGAGTTCGGCGCGCCGCCGAACACGCAGACCTGCCCGGTCTGCCTCGGTCTGCCGGGTGCGCTGCCGGTGGTGAACGCTCGCGGCGTCGAGTCGGCGATCAAGATCGGCCTGGCGCTGAACTGCGAGATCGCCGAGTGGTGCCGGTTCGCGCGGAAGAACTACTTCTACCCGGACATGCCGAAGAACTTCCAGACCTCGCAGTACGACGAGCCGATCGCGTTCAACGGCTGGACCGAGGTCGTCGTCGACGGCGAGACGTACCGGATCGAGATCGAGCGCGCGCACATGGAGGAGGACACCGGCAAGTCCACCCACGTGGGTGGCGCGACCGGCCGGATCCACGGCGCGTCGCACTCGCTGGTCGACTACAACCGGGCCGGCATCCCGCTGATCGAGATCGTCACCAAGACGATCGAGGTGCCGGGCGAGAAGGCCGCGGCGGTTGCCCGGGCGTATGTGAGCATGCTGCGCGACCTGCTGCTGGCTCTCGGCGTCTCCGATGTCCGGATGGACCAGGGGTCGCTGCGGTGCGACGCGAACGTGTCGCTGAAGCCGCGCGGTTCCTCGACGCTCGGCACCCGGACCGAGACCAAGAACGTGAACTCGTTCCGCTCGGTCGAGCGTGCGATCACCTACGAGATCACCCGGCAGGCGGCGGTGCTGTCGTCCGGCGGCAAGGTCGTGCAGGAGACCCGCCACTGGCACGAGGACACCGGCGTCACCACGTCGGGCCGGGAGAAGTCCGACGCGGACGACTACCGGTACTTCCCGGAGCCCGACCTGGTGCCGGTCGCCCCGTCCCGCGAGTGGGTCGAGGAGATCCGTTCTTCGTTGCCCGAGGCACCGTCTTTGCGGCGGGTCCGGCTGCAGGAGGAGTGGGGCTTCACCGACCTGGAGATGCGCGACGTCATCAACGGCAACGCGCTCGAGTCGATCGTCGCGACGATCGAGCTCGGGGTTCCCGCGGCCGCGGCGAAGAAGTGGTGGCTCGGTGAGCTTGCCCGCTCGGCGAACGAGCAGGGTGTCGACCTCGACGCGCTGCCGGTCGGCCCGGCGCAGGTGGCCGAGGTGCAGAAGCTCGTCGATGACGGCACGTTGAACGACAAGCTGGCCCGACAGGTCTTCGAGGGCCTGCTCGCCGGCGAGGGCACCCCCGCCGAGGTGATCGAGAAGCGCGGCCTGGCGCTGGTCTCCGACGACGGCCCGCTCCTGGAGGCCATCGACCGCGCGATCGCCGCCAACCCGGACGTCGTCGAAAAGGTCAACTCCGGCAAACCCGCCGCCGCCGGCGCCCTCATCGGCGCCGTCATGAAGGACATGCGCGGCCAAGCCGACGCCGCCAAGGTCCGCCAACTCCTCAACGAGAAGCTGGGTATCTGACAGCAGCACACTCAGCCGGGCGCAAGGTACCCACCTAGCGCCCGGCTGACCGTTGTCCTAGCTCCGCCCGCCCGCACCCAACGCGCCCGCCCGCGCCTAACGCGCCCGGCCATACCCGAGCGCTGATCCGCGCCTAACGCGCCCGGCCATACCCGAGCGCCGATCCGCGCCTAACGCGCCCGGCCATACCCGAGCGCCGATCCGCGCCTAACGCGCCCGGCCATACCCGAGCGCCGATCCGCGCCCAACGCGCCCGGTCACACCCGAGCGCCGCCCCGGCGCCCGAGGCGCCCGGCCGCACCTCACTCGCCACGTGGCATCCCGGCACCTTCCGCCGCGGCCGTCTCAGGGGCCAACCCCTGAGACGGCCGGTTGGCCGCCGGGATTCTGGGTCCGCAACCGACCAGCTGAGGGGTTGACCCCTGAGACGGCCGGTTGGCCGCCGGGATTCTGGGTCCGCAACCGACCAGCCGAGGGGTTGACCCCTGAGACGGTCAGGCGGCGTTCTTGCGTTCTTCCGTCGAGGGGTGAGCCTCGGCGATGACCTCGCGTTCGGGGCGGCCGTCGGCGTCGTTGGCGGTGGCGTTGGCGTTGGCGGTGGCGTTGGCGGTGGTGGTGGTGGCGGCCGTGGGGGTGGCCCTGGGGGTGGCCGTGGGGGCGGAGATGGTGGTGTTGGCGAGGAGGGTGCGGGCTACTGCTAGTTCGTCGGTGGGGCAGCGGACTTCGTAGGTGGTGGGGACTACCTGGGTGATGACCGCGTCGGGGCGGTTGTGGATGAGGCCGCGGAACAGGCCCCAGAGGGTGCCGACGATGGCGCCGTACACGAAGCCCCAGACCACGACGGCCAGGCCGTTGAGCGTGGTCTCGGCGACGAGGGTGACGAAGACGGCGGCGAGTACGCCGAGGGCCGCGCCCTGCAGCGCGCCGACGCCGGTGAGGCGTGCGACCGGGACCATCCTGTGTCTGGTTGCTTGGCGGAGTCCGGCGCCGACCACCTCCAGGCGTCCCGCGTCCATCCCGTAACTTCGCAGGTAGTCCACTGTCTGCTGAGCATCCTCGTAGGTGCTCACCGCAGCGATCACACTGCTGGGAACGCCAGGCCCCTGGCCGGTGCGCATACCGATCTCCTCCTCAGGTCGTCTGCTTACTTCACAAGTACCAGACGACCCAAGACTTGAAACGGTTGACAGCTCAGGACGTGCCTCATCTCTCAGCTGCTGATCGTCACCCGCAGAATCCGGTCGTCGCCGTCGCGCGGTTGACCGCGGCCGTCGGTATTTGAGGTCGTCACCCACAACGACCCATCAGGCGCCGCCTCGACCGTGCGCAAACGTCCGTACTTGTTGGTGAAGAACGCCTGCGGCTCGCCGATTCGCTTGCCGTCGGCAACTGGTATCACCCACAACCGCTCACCCCGCAACGACGCCATGAAGATGTGCCCCTGCGCGAACGCGATCCCCGACGGCGAGGCGTCGGCCGTGTGCCACTGCGCGATCGGGTCGGTCATGCCGTCGAGGTGGCTGATCCCCTCGGCGGCCGGCCAGCCGTAGTTCGAGCCGGGCGTGATCACGTTCAGCTCGTCCCAGGTGTTCTGCCCGAACTCCGCGGCGTACAGCTGGTTCCCGTCGAAGGCGAGCCCTTGCACGTTCCGGTGGCCTTTGGTGATCCACACCCGTCCGTCCGGATTCCCAGGCGCGGCCTTTCCGTCGGTGGTGATGCGCAGGATCTTCCCCCCGAGTGAGTTGTCGTCCTGCGAGTTCGGCCGATCCGAGCCGTCACCAGTCCCGGCGTACAGGAATCCGTCCGGCCCGAATCGCAGCCGGCCCCCGTTGTGGATCGCCGCCTTCGGAATCCCCTGCAAGATCACCTGCTGGTCGGACAGCTTCCCGTCCTGGTACGTGATGCGCGCGATGCGGTTGTCGTCGCTGCCCGAGTAGTACGCGTAGATGTACGGCTTCCCCGGGTACGCCGGATCCACCGCCAGCCCCAGCAGCCCACCCTCCGACGAGGACTTCACGTCGTCGACCGTGCCGACGTCCGACACCTGCCCACCGGCGATCCGCTTGACCTTCCCCGAGTCGCGCTCCGCCACCAACGCACTTTTGTCCGGCAGAAACGCAAGCCCCCAAGGCACCTCAATGCCCGTCGCAACCGTCGACGCCACGGTCAACCTCACCGCAGCCGGCCCGCCCACCGTGCTCGCAGTAGGCGGCGCCGACGCAGACCCCGAACTACTCGGAGTCGCCTCCGAGCACCCACTGGCCAACGCCAACGCCGCAACGACCACCGCGGCCCGCCCCCGCCGCCTGACCCTACGACTCACGCCATCTCCTCCGTTAGACCTGCCTACTTACTACACCGCAGGTCAACGAATGGTTCAGCTTCCCCAGGTGGGGCGCAGGGGGAAGTGGGAGTTGCCTCGGGCGTCCGGTTTTACGGCGAGGACCTGGTGGAGCTGGATGGTGTTGTGTTCGAAGCCGGCTCGGCTGGCGGCGAGGTAGAGGCCCCAGATCTTGGCGGTGGCGGCGCCTACTTCGGCGACGGCCTCGTCCCAGTGGGCGACGAGGTTGTCGTTCCAGGCGGCCAGGGTGAGGGCGTAGTGCTCGCGGAGGTTCTCCTCGTGGCGGACCTCGAAGCCGGCGTCCTGGGCCTCGGCGATGATGCGGCCGGAGCCGATCAGTTCGCCGTCGGGGAAGATGTAGCGGTCGATGAAGGCGCCGGTGTGGCGGAAGTGGTTGTCCGGCCGGGTGATGCAGTGGTTGAGCAGCCGGCCGCCCGGCTTCAGGCGGTCGAGCAGGAACCCGAAGTACGACGGGTAGTTGCGGACGCCGATGTGCTCGGTCAGCCCGATCGAGCTGATCACGTCGAAGTCCCGCTCGGGTACGTCGCGGTAGTCCAGGTACCGCACCTCGGCCCGGTCCTCGAGCCCTTCGCGCTTGATCGCCTGGGCGGCCCACTCCGCCTGCGCCGCCGACAACGTCACGCCCAGAGCCTGTACGCCGTACTCGCGGGCGGCGTGCCGGACCATCCCGCCCCAGCCGCAGCCGACGTCGAGCAGCCGCATGCCCGGTTTCAGGTCGAGCTTCCGCGCGACCAGGTCGTACTTCTCGTACTGCGCCTCCTCCAGCGTCGCGTCAGGAGTCGGGTAAACGGCGCAGGTGTAGGTCATCGACGGCCCGAGCACCCACTCGTAGAACGTGTTCGACACGTCGTAGTGGTGGTGGATCGCCGACTTGTCGCGCGCCTTCGAGTGCCGCAGCCCCTCGAACGTACGGCGCCACTTCGGCAGGTGCTCCTGCGGCGGGGGAGGCGGCGGCTTGAGGTGGCTCCAGCCGAGACTGCGGACGATCCGCAGCGCCTCCGCGGCCGACGGCCGCTGGAAGTGGAAGCTGTCGAGGATCAGCCGCATCAGCTCGTACGGGTTGCCCGGGTGGACGCCGGTGATCTCCAGATCGCCCATCACGTACGCACGGACCATGCCGAGGTCGCCGGGCGCCGTCAGGATGTACGACAGCCCGCGTTCGGTGGCCAGGTGCATGTGGATCTGCGAGTCCTCCGGGCCGGCCGAGCTGCCGTCGTACGCCGTGAAGCGGAACGGGAGCCCGTCCGGAATCACGGTCGTGAGGGCTTCGGCGATCGATACCTGGGTCGCGAGCGTCGTCATCGGCGCGTCACCGCCTTCTCGTAGAGCCCGGTGAGCCGGGCATTCGGGTCGTAGCGTTTCTTCACCTCGGTGAGGGCCGGCACGTTGTACAGCCGGTCGAACGTCTCCCGGTCGTAGTAGGCGTCGGAGTACAGCGACTTGTGGCCGCCGAACTCGGTGACCGCCGCCTCGATCCGCCGGTTGACGTCTCCGTCGGCGGCGCCGGGCGCGATCGGCACGGTGCCCCAGAAGCCGACGTTCACGTAGGTCTCGTCCGGCTTGAGCGGATACAGCGGCCACTCCGCGGAACCCCGCAGCCGCAGCGGGCAGAGCCAGACCGGCCGCATGCCGACATTCAGGTCGAACCAGCGCAGGAAGTCCGCGAGCCGCCCGACCGGGATCTCCACATCCTGGACGACTCGCTCACGATCCGGCTGACCGCGGCGCCGGGCGATCCGGGCCGCGACCTGGTGCCGGTTCTCGAAGCCGACGATCTTGTGGAACACGTCGCTCCGCCGCCAGCGCTTCGGCCACAACCGCCGGATGACGGGCTGCTGTGCGCCGAAGGCCGCGGAACACCAGAACCAGTCCGTGTCCCACCGCCAGAGGTAGTCGTGTGCGGTGAGGAAGTCCTGCTGCCGCTGCTGGATCGAGCGGTAGTAGATCTGCTGGCCGGTGTAGTCGCTCGTGCTGATCGCGGCGTCGCTGTTGCGGCCGAGCGTCAGGTAGGCCTCGGCCGGGCTGAACACGACCCCGTCGACGAAGTGCACCGGCTCCCCGTCGTACGTGCCTGAGGCAACGATCTCGTCGATCGCCGGAGCCAGCTCGTCCAGGCCGAGCCGCACGTGCCGCAGCGCGACGTACGGCGAGATCTTGTCCAGCTCGATCCGCAACCGGGTCGCGTACCCGAGCGTGCCGTACGAGTTCGGGAACATCCGGAACAGGTCCGCGTGCTCCCCGTCCGGGCGCGCGGTGACGAGGTCGCCGGCGCCGGTGAGGATGTCGAGCTCGAGCACCGACTCGTGCGGCAGCCCGGCCCGGAACGAGGACGACTCGATGCCGAGTCCGGTCACCGCGCCGCCGAGTGTGATCGTCTTCAGCTGCGGCACCACCATCGGCGTCAGCCCGTACGGCAGGGTCGCCGCGACCAGGTCCTCGTAGGTGCACATGCCCTGGACATCGGCTGTCCGCGCGGCCGGGTCGACGCTGATGACTCCGGTCAGCTTCGAGACGTCCAGACCCGGCCGGTCGAGCTCGGTTCGCGGCCGGAAGAGGTTCGAAGAGCGCTTCGCGAGCCGGACCGGGTCGCCCTGCGGGATCCGCTCGTACGACTCCCGCAGCCGCCCGACGGCCTGATCGTGTGCGAGCGTCGCCGCCAGATCCGATGTCGAAGGCACCGATCAAGAGTACGACGATGCACCCGTTCCGGCACTGGAAAAGGCGGCGGATAGTAGGTTCGTCACATGGCGGATGTGAGGGCTTGGCTGCCCTGGGAGAACCCCGACGACTTCCTCGGCGGCGTGCCCAAGGGGTACGACGTGGACTTCTACGCCGGCGGTGAGCCGCCCGCGTCGCCGGCCGAGGTGGAGTTCTACGTGCCGAGCTACATGGGTGGCGGCGACGTGCTCGACATCGTCCGCGAGATGCCCGCGCTCAAGGTCGTGCAGCTGCAGACGGCCGGTTTCGAGCACGTCCAGTCGCGGCTCGCCGAGGGCGTCACGTTGTGCAACGCCCGCGGCGTCCACGACGCCTCGACGGCCGAGCTCGCGGTGGGGCTGATCCTGGCGACGTACCGGCGGTTGCCGCGGGCCGTCCGCAACCAGGAACGCGAGATCTGGCCGGACTCGTACGACGAGGTCGACGACTCGCTCGCGGACCGGACCGTGATGATCCTCGGGTACGGCGCCATCGGCGAGGCGCTCGAACGGCGGCTGAGCGGATTCGAGTGCGAGGTGATCCGGGTCGCGCGGCGGGAGCGGGACGGCGTACACCCGATCTCGGAGCTGCCGGAGCTGCTGCCCCGCGCGGACGTCGTCGTCCTGCTGACGCCCGCGACGGCGGAGACGCGCGGGATGGTCGACGCGAAGTTCCTGGCGAGCATGAAGGACGGCGCGCTGCTGGTGAACGTGGCGCGCGGGGTCGTCGTGGACACGGACGCACTGCTGACCGAGCTCCGCACGCGCCGGATCAGCGCCGCCCTGGACGTCACCGACCCCGAGCCGTTGCCTGCCGGACATCCCTTGTGGTCTGCTCCGAACGTACTGATCAACCCCCACCGCGGCGGCGCGTCGACGGCGTTCGCCCCGCGGGTGGCGCGGCTCGTCCGTGCGCAGCTCGAGCGCTACGCGTCCGGAGAACCGCTGATCAACGTGGTGGCAGGTCCGCAACGGTAATCATCAGGTAGGAGAACGACGATGTCCGAGGCCGTACTGCTGATCGGGACCAAGAAGGGTCTCTGGATCGGCCGGAGCGACGCTGCCCGAACGGAGTGGCGTCTCGACGGACCGGTCCCGGAGTTCGAGATGCAGGGTGTGTACGCCGTAGGCATCGACACCCGCGGCGACCGGCCACGGCTGTTCGTCGGCGGCACCAGCGAGCACTGGGGTCCGGCGGTGTTCCACTCCGACGACCTCGGCGCGACCTGGGCCGAGCCGCCGGAGGGCTCGATCGGGTTCCCCGAGGGTTCCGACGCCTCACTGGAACGTGTCTGGCAGATCCAGGCCGCGCCGGCCGGCCAGCCGGGAGTCGTGTACGCCGGGACGCAGCCGTCGGCACTGTGGAAGTCGACCGACGGCGGAGTCACGTTCGACCTGGTCAGAGGCCTCTGGGACCATCCGCACCGCAAGGAGTGGGGTGCTGGTTTCGGCGGCCAGGCCGTGCACACCGTGCTGCCGCACCCGACGGACGCCGATCGGGTCAGCGTCGCGATGTCGACCGGCGGTGTCTACCGGACTGGCGACGGCGGCGCGACCTGGGAACCGGCCAACCAGGGCATCCAGGCGAAGTTCTTCCCCGACCCGTACCCCGAGTTCGGTCAGTGTGTGCACAAGCTCGCCGGGCATCCCGACGTACCGGAGCGGATGTTCGCGCAGAACCACCACGGCGTCTACCGGTCCGACGACGGCGGGACGAGCTGGAAGTCGATCGCTGACGGGCTGCCCTCGGACTTCGGCTTCCCGATCGTGGTGCACCCGCACGAGCCCGAGACTGTATACGTATTCCCGTTGGTTGCGGACGGCAACAGGATCCCGACCGATGCGAAGTGCCGCGTCTACCGTTCCCGCGACGCGGGCTCGACCTGGGAGCCCTTGTCCGCCGGCCTGCCCGACGTGTCGTATGTGCCGGTACTGCGGGACGCCATGACCACCGACACCGCGGATCCGGCCGGCGTGTACGTCGGCACGCGTGACGGCTGCGTCTACGCGAGCGCCGACGCCGGCGACAGCTGGGTCGAGGTCGCACGGCACCTCCCCGACGTACTCACGGTGCGCGCCGCGGTGATCGGATGACGGCCGGATGATCGCCGTCCGGCTGCCCACCGTGCTCCGCCCGTTCGCGGGGGGCGCCGAGCGTGTCGAGGTCGAAGGCACGACCGTCGCCGAAGCGTTCGCTGCGCTGGAGCCGCCGTTGCGCCGTCGGCTCACCGACGAGCAGGGCGCGGTCCGGCGGCACGTGAACATCTACCTCCGCGACGACAACATCCGCGACCTCAACGGCCTCGACACCCCACTCACCGACGGCGACGAACTCCTCATCCTGCCAAGCGTGGCCGGCGGCTGAAACAACCTGGAACACCCGACGGTGAAGATGCTCGCGGTCGGGATGGCGGTCGCGGTGCTGATCGACGCCAGCGTGGTCCGGATGATCCTGGTGCCGTCGGTGATGACGCTGCTCGGCGATCGGGCCTGGTGGCTGCCGGGCTGGCTCGACCGCATCGTCCCCGACATCCAGCTCGAGGGCGGCCCGCCGCCCGCACCGCCGGAGCCGGAACGGGAGAAGATCGACCTGCCCGGCTGACCTGGAACGAAAAGAAAAGACTGCAGTTTGCCGGCGGGTTTGGTTAGCGTCGGGCGTCATGAGCGACGTCGTTGTGCTGACCGGCCCGCCGGGCTCTGGCAAGACCACCGTGGCCCGCCTCGTCGCGACCGATGCGCCGCGGCCGACCGTGCATGTGACGACCGACGAGTTCTACCGGGCGATCCGCACCGGCTTCGTCCCGCCGTACCTGCCCGGCGCGCAACGGCAGAACGAGGTGGTGGTCGACGTGATCGTGGCGACGGTCGCGGTCTATGCGCGCGGCGGGTACGACGTGGTGGTGGACGGCGTAATCGGTCCGTGGTTCCTCGCCCCGTTCCGCGCGGCCGCGGCCGCGGCCGATTGGAGGTTGTCGTACGTCGTCCTGCGGCCGGACCTGGACACGACGTTGCGGCGCGGCCGGTCCCGCGGCGGCGTGGAACTGACGGACGCGGACGCGATCACCGGCATGCACGGGGCGTTCGCGGATCTCGGCGAGCTCGAGCCG
This sequence comes from Kribbella sp. NPDC049584, assembly GCF_040675555.1. Lineage (NCBI taxonomy): Bacteria > Bacillati > Actinomycetota > Actinomycetes > Propionibacteriales > Kribbellaceae > Kribbella > Kribbella sp. NPDC049584. The sequence continues at coordinate 40,222 of NZ_JBFAPF010000010.1, read as the reverse complement.
CACGCGATCGACACGTCCTCGCTCGATCCCGCGGACACCGCGGCCGAGGTCCGCAAAGCCGTTGCCTCAGGCGACTATCTGCTCAGCGCTTGAGGTTTCAATGCCTGAACAGCCGAACTCCCGTCGCCGACCAGGTGATCCCGAGGGCAGCGCACGCGGCGGCGACTTCGGGTGAGCGGATCGATCCGCCGGGCTCGGCGATGTGGCTGACGCCGCGGCGATGGGCCTCCTCGACGTTGTCGGTGAACGGGAGCGCGCCGTCGGACACCATCGAGACGCCGGTCAGCGGTTCGTCCGACCGGCGTGACCACCACAGCTGCGCCTTCTCGCCGGCCAGTCGCGTGCAGTCCACCCGGGACTGTTGCCCGGCCCCGATGCCGATCGCCGTCCCGTCCTTCACCATCACGACGGTGTTGGATTGGGTGTAGCGGGCAACGATCAACCCCAGCAGCAGGTCCCGGGCCGCGTCGTCCGGCAGCGAATCGTCGAGCAGGTCTCGTGTCAGCGGCCGCGCATCCCGCTCCTGCGTCAACCGCAGGCCGTAGAGCTCGCGCGCTTCCTCTGCCGGCGGCTCGAAGCCGGGGTCGGCCTGCAGTACGAGAAAGGTCCCGCGCTTCTTCGCCGCCAGGATGTCGACCACGCCCTCGTCGTACCCGGGCGCGATGATGCCGTCCGACACGACCCGCTTCAACACCGCCGCCAGCTCCGCGTCGACCGGATGCGAGACCGCAACGAAGTCGCCGTACGACGACTTGGGATCGACGTCGCGCGCCCGCGTATAGGCCTCGACCACGCTCCCGCCGAGCGCCGCGCCGGCCGGCGACACATGCTTGTACGACGCAGCCGCCGGTACGCCGAACGTCGCAGCAGCCTCGCGCACCAGCTGCCAACCGGTCAGCGCATCCAGCACATTGATGTACGACGGCTCGCCCGAAACCACCGTGAACGGCGCGCGATCGACCGGCGCCATCACGGCCGTTTGATGCGGATTCATCCCATAACGCACGAGGACCTCCGAGGTCAGTCGGAGGCGCCCAGGCGGACGACGCCTTGTTCTTCGCTCCCCGGTGGTACCCCACCCTCGCCAGTCGCGGTCCAATCAGCTTAGTCGCGCCACGTCCCGGTCCAGTCGTACAGCGGGGCCGTGGTGGCGTACTCGCGGAGATACACGATGCGCCCCTGGTCGAGCCGCGCGACCGTCGCGCCGTCGAACGCGCCGGGCTCGCCCTTCCACGTGCACTCGAAATGCCACTCGGCAACGAGCAGCTCGCCGGCCCCGTCCCGCGACGTGATCTCCCACGCGTCGACGGTGCCGCCCGCGCCGTACCAGGCGTTCATCCACTGCTCGACCCGGGCCTTGCCGCGGTAGACCGGCCCGTAGCACTCGATCACGACGCAGTCGTCGGTCAGAGTGTCTAGAACGCCGGCGATGTCATGCCGCCGCCATCCGTCGATATAGGCCTCGAGTCGGTCCACGGTCGGTCAGCTCCTGGTGGCGTGGAAGATCAGTAGGCGCGAGTCGTCGGTCAGCGGCTCCTGGTGCCAGCCGCCGTGGACGGTGATGTTGGTGAAGCCGGCTGACTCGAGGTCGGTTGTGATGTCGGCGGGGGAGCGGAAGTAGAGGGTGTTGCGGTAGACGGCGTCGTGGCCGTCCGGGAAGAGGTTGTGGGCGTCGAAGACCACTCGGCCGTCGGCATCACCGCCGACCTCGATCAGGTCGAGCCATTCGACGAGGTGGCCGACGGAGGTGTCGCGTTCGCCGTACGTCGTCTCGCGGGTCCACTGCTCCCACGCCCGCGCCGCCGGATTGCGCGACTCGAAGCTGATGACGCCGCCTGGGCGGAGCGCCTTCGCGAGCGCGGCGAAAACCTCGCCCTGGTTGTTGATGTGCATGATCGTGTTGCCGGTGATGATGACGAGGTCTGCGTCGCCGGTGGGATCGACGGCGCGGAAGTCTCCGTCGATCCAGGTGACTGCATCCGCTCCCGGCTGACGGCGGGCGTAGCCGAGCATCGTGGGGCTCGGGTCCACACCGATCACCGCCCGGCCCGGGGCGACGAGCGAGCGGGTGAGCAGGCCGGTGCCGCAGCCGAAGTCCAGGACCTTACGGGCACCGGAGGCCAGCGCGCGGTAGTGGGCGTGGTCGTCACCCGGTGGGTTGTCGAGGTCGTACAACTCGACCAGTCGTTCGTCGCCGTACGGATCGTCACTCACCCGCGAATGCAATCACAGGCGTCGTCGAGTGACGAAGGAATAGAGTGACTCGCATGGTCGATGTGAAGCCCCGCAGCCGGACAGTGACCGACGGGCTGGAGGCCACCGCCAGCCGGGGGATGCTCCGCGCGGTCGGGATGGGTGACGACGACTGGGCCAAGCCGCAGGTCGGAGTCGCGTCCAGCTGGAACGAGATCACCCCGTGCAACCTGTCCCTCGACCGGCTCGCGAAGGCCGTCAAGGAAGGCGTGCACGCGGCCGGCGGCTACCCGCTCGAGTTCGGCACGATCAGCGTCTCCGACGGCATCTCGATGGGCCACGTCGGCATGCACTACTCGCTGGTCAGCCGGGAGATCATCGCGGACTCGGTCGAGACCGTGATGGAGGCCGAGCGGCTCGACGGCTCGGTGCTGCTGGCCGGCTGCGACAAGTCCCTGCCCGGCATGCTGATGGCCGCCGCCCGGCTCGACCTCGCATCGGTCTTCCTGTACGCCGGTTCGATCATGCCCGGCAGGCTCGGCGACAAGGACGTCACGATCATCGACGCGTTCGAGGCGGTCGGCGCGTGCGTCCGCGGCCTGATCACGCGGGAGGAGGTCGACGCGGTCGAGCGTGCGATCTGCCCGGGCGAGGGCGCCTGCGGCGGGATGTACACCGCCAACACGATGGCTGCGTCCGCCGAGGCCCTCGGTATGTCGCTCCCCGGCTCAGCCGCACCGCCGGCGGTCGATCGTCGCCGCGACGGCTACGCGCGCAAGTCCGGCGAGGCCGTCGTGGGGCTGCTGCAGAAGGGCATCACCGCCCGCCAGATCCTCACCAAGGAGGCCTTTGAGAACGCGATCGCCGTGGTGATGGCCCTGGGAGGTTCGACCAATGCGGTGCTGCATCTGCTGGCCATCGCCCGGGAGGCAGAGGTCGAGCTGACCCTCGCCGACTTCAACCGGGTGGGGGAGCGGGTGCCGCACCTGGGCGACCTGAAGCCGTTCGGGCGGTACGTGATGACCGATGTGGACCGGGTGGGCGGGATTCCGGTCGTGATGCGGGCGCTGCTCGATGCCGGCCTGCTGCACGGCGACTGCCTGACCGTGACCGGGAAGACGATGGCGGAGAACCTGGCCGACATCGCCCCGCCCGATATCGACGGCACGATCATCCGTGCGCTCGACAAGCCGATCCACCACACCGGCGGCATCACGATCCTGCACGGCTCGCTTGCCCCCGAAGGCGCGGTCGTGAAGAGCGCGGGCTTCGACTCCGACGTCTTCGAAGGGACGGCGCGGGTCTTCGACGGCGAGCGCGCCGCGATGGACGCCGTACCGGATCTCAACCCCGGCGACGTCGTCGTGATCAGGTACGAAGGTCCGAAGGGCGGGCCGGGGATGCGCGAGATGCTCGCGGTCACCGGCGCGATCAAGGGCGCGGGCCTCGGCAAGGACGTGCTGCTGCTCACCGACGGCCGCTTCTCCGGTGGTACGACGGGACTCTGCGTGGGACACGTGGCGCCCGAGGCGGTCGACGGCGGACCGATCGCGTTCGTCCGCGACGGCGATCGCATCACCCTCGACGTCGCGAACCGCACGCTCGACCTGAACGTCGACGCCGCGGAACTCGAACGCCGCAAGGAAGGCTGGACCCCGAACACACCCGCGATCACCAAGGGTGTCCTGGGCAAGTACACCCGCCTGGTGCGGTCTGCGTCCGAGGGCGCTGTCTGCATTTAGGGACGGATGTATCAAAATATGAGACACGGAGGCGTCGAACTTGACCCGGTCGCGGTCAGTCGGCGAATAATGCCTACATGCGATCGATTCTCCTCGTACTTGTGCGGCGCGCCGACTGACGCGACCACCGAGTCGAGCGCGCCCCTTCAGCCAACCCGGCCGAAGGGGTTTTTTGTTGCACGGGCGACTATCTGAGACCCAGTAGAGCCGGGACAACAGCCACAAGCGAGGATGGATCGGTCGCGAACAGTCAAATCGTGACAGGACAGGAAGGCTCTCTCATGAGTGAGCAGCTGACCGGGGCACAGGCTCTGATCCGCGCACTGGAACATGCCGGAGTGGACACCGTCTTCGGCATCCCGGGCGGCGCGATCCTCCCGGCGTACGACCCGATGCTCGACTCGACCCAGATCCGCCACATCCTGGTACGTCACGAGCAGGGCGCCGGCCACGCCGCCCAGGGGTACGCCGCCGCGTCGGGCAAGACCGGCGTGTGCATGGCGACCTCGGGCCCGGGCGCGACCAACCTGGTGACGCCGATCGCCGACGCGTACATGGACTCGGTGCCGATGGTCGCGATCACCGGTCAGGTGGCCGGTGCCGCGATCGGTACGGACGCCTTCCAGGAGGCGGACATCCGCGGCATCACGATGCCGATCACCAAGCACAACTTCCTGGTGACCGACCCGAGCGAGATCGCCACCACGATCGCGGAGGCGTTCCACATCGCCTCCACCGGCCGGCCCGGCCCGGTGCTGGTCGACGTGACCAAGGACGCGATGCAGACCCAGGGCGTCGACTTCCAGTGGCCGACCGAGCTCGCGCTGCCCGGCTACCGGCCGGTGACCCGCCCGCACCCCAAGCAGGTGCGTGAGGCGGCCCGCCTGATCGCCGCGGCCGAGAAGCCGGTGCTGTACGTCGGCGGCGGCGTGATCCGCGCCCGGGCCAGCGCCGAGCTGAAGGAGCTCGCCGAGCTGCTCGGTATCCCCGTGGTCACCACGCTGATGGCCCGCGGCGCGCTGCCGGACTCGCACGAGCTGCACTTCGGGATGCCCGGTATGCACGGCTCGGTGTCCGCGGTCGGCGCGCTGCAGCGCTCCGATCTGCTGATCACGCTGGGCGCCCGGTTCGACGACCGGGTGACCGGCAAGCTCGACTCGTTCGCACCCGAGGCGAAGGTCATCCACGCCGACATCGACCCGGCCGAGATCGGCAAGAACCGCGCCGCCGACGTGCCGATCGTGGGTGACTGCAAGGAGGTCATCACCGACCTGATCGCGGCGCTGCGGACCGACATCGCGAGCTCCGGCCGCACCCCGTCGTACGACGCCTGGCGCGGCCAGCTGGAAGCGGTCCGGGCGAAGTACCCGGTGGCGTACGACGAGCCCGAGGACGGCACGCTGTCCCCGCAGTACGTGATCGAGCGGATCGGCCAGATCGCCGGACCGGACGCCGTGTACACCGCGGGCGTCGGCCAGCACCAGATGTGGTCCGCGCACTACCTGCCGTTCGAGAAGCCCGGCCACTGGCTGAACTCCGGCGGCCTCGGCACGATGGGGTACGCCGTGCCGGCCGCGATGGGCGCCAAGGTCGCGCGCCCGGACAAGACCGTCTGGGCGATCGACGGCGACGGCTGCTTCCAGATGACCAACCAGGAGCTCGTCACCTGCGCGCTGGAGGGCATCCCGATCAAGGTTGCCGTGATCAACAACCAGTCGCTGGGCATGGTCCGCCAATGGCAGACGCTGTTCTACGACAAGCGGTACTCCAACACCGACCTGCACTCGGCCCGGATCCCGGACTTCGCCAAGCTGGCCGAGGCGATGGGCGGCGTCGGGCTGCGCTGCTCCGACAAGGACTCCGTCGACGCCACCATCGACAAGGCGATGTCGGTGACCGACCAGCCGGTCGTCGTGGACTTCGTCGTACACCGCGACGCGATGGTCTGGCCGATGGTCGCCGCCGGCACCAGCAACGACGACATCCAGATCGCCCGCGACATGGCCCCGAAGTGGGACGGCGAGGAGCTGTAGATGAGTAAGCACACATTGTCGATCCTGGTCGAGAACAAGCACGGTGTGCTGGCCCGGGTCGCGGCACTGATCTCGCGGCGGGGCTTCAACATCGACTCGCTCGCGGTCGGTCCGACCGAGCACCCCGAGGTGTCCCGGATGACCATCGCGGTCAGCGTGGACGAGCAGCCCCTGGAGCAGATCACCAAGCAGCTGAACAAGCTGGTGAACGTGATCAAGATCGTCGAGCTCGAGCCCAGCCAGACGGTTCAGCGCGAACTGCTGCTGGTCAAGGTCAAGGCGGACACCCTGACCCGCGGACAGGTGCTGGAGACCGTCCAGCTGTTCCGTGCGAAGGTGGTGGACGTGGCACCGGACGCGATCACGATCGAGGCGACCGGCAATCCCGAGAAACTCGAAGCCATGCTCCGGGTGCTGGAACCCTTCGGCGTCCGCGAGCTGGTGCAGTCCGGCATGGTGGCGATCGGCCGGGGCAGCCGCTCCATCTCCGACCGCACGCTGCGGCCGGTCCCGGTGCCTCCGCCGCACGTCCAGTCGGGTCCTCCGACCGTGCAGGCGCGACCCGCCGAACGTTCTCACCACGCGAACCACCCGGTGCCGGGCCCGCCGCCAGGCCGAGCCGCCGCCGTACCGAATCAACACTGAACGCGTTCAACGCCCCACCTGGGGAGTATGGCCCGCAAGGCCAGAACTCAATGGAATGGAGAAGTGCCGCAAGTGGCAGCTGAAATGTTCTACGACGACAACGCCGACCTGTCGGTGATCCAGGGCCGCCACGTGGCCGTCCTCGGCTACGGCTCCCAGGGCCACGCCCACGCGCTCTCGCTGCGTGACTCCGGCGTCGACGTCCGGGTCGGTCTGCCGGAGGGCTCGAAGAGCCGGGCCAAGGCCGAGGCCCAGGGCCTGCGCGTGCTCAGCCCGGCCGAGGCGGTCGAGGAGGCCGACGTCATCGTCGTACTCGCGCCCGACCCGGCCCAGCGCAAGCTCTACAAGGAGGCCATCGAGCCGAACCTGGTCGACGGCGACGCGCTCGTGTTCGGTCACGGCTTCAACATCCGGTTCGGCTACATCAAGCCACCCGCCGGCGTTGATGTCTTCATGGTCGCCCCGAAGGGCCCGGGACACCTGGTCCGCCGCGAGTACTCCGAGGGCCGCGGCGTACCCGTGCTGGTAGCGGTCGAGCAGGATGCGACCGGCAAGGCGTGGGACCTGGCGCTCTCGTACGCCAAGGGCATCGGCGGTCTGCGGGCCGGCGGTATCAAGACCACCTTCACCGAGGAGACCGAGACCGACCTGTTCGGTGAGCAGGCCGTCCTCTGCGGTGGTGTGTCGGCGCTGATCCAGAACGGCTTCGAGGTGCTGACCGAGGCCGGCTACCAGCCCGAGGTCGCGTACTTCGAGTGCCTGCACGAGCTCAAGCTGATCGTCGACCTGATCTACGAAGGCGGTATCGCCAAGCAGCGCTGGTCGGTCTCCGACACCGCCGAGTACGGCGACTATGTGTCCGGCCCGCGGATCATCGACGCGTCGGTGAAGCAGCGGATGAAGGAGGTCCTCGGCGACATCACCGACGGCACCTTCGCGGCCCGCTTCATCGCCGACCAGGACGCCGGCGCGCCGGAGTTCGCCGAGTTCCGCAAGCAGAGCGAGTCGCACCCGATCGAGGCCGTCGGCAAGGAACTGCGCGGCCTGATGGCGTGGGTCAAGTCCCACGACGACGACTACGTCGAGGGCACGTCCGCCCGCTGACCCCTCCGGGCCCAGGACAGGTTTCGGGGCCTTGAACACCTTCTCGGGGCCTTGGACAGGTTATTTCCTGTCCAGGGCCCCGCGTTCATGTCCGCGGTCCCGCCGACTGACGCCGGTATTTGACACAATGTGTGACGGTGGTGGTCCGGGTAGGTGATTGCGGGGAGGTGACCGGCGGTGGAGGACGGCAGGAACGGGCTGCCGCGGCCGCCTCGGCGGATCCCCCCGAACGCCGGTTCGCTGACCCAGCTGGAGGTTCCGAGCCGGCTCACCGCACCGCAACCGCCGGCCCGGCGGCCGTGGATCTTCGGCCGGATCCTGGCCGGTCTCGTCGTCGTGCTGGTGATTGCCGCGGGCGGCGCCGGTGCGGGCTGGTTCGTCCACGAGCGGCGCCTGGGCATCAACACCGACGAAGTGCTGAAGTCGGTCGGGCTGGCGGTGGTCCGGGTGCTTGCGACGACCTGCGGCTCGACCGGCGAGGCATCCGGCGTACTGATCGACAACGGCCGGGTCCTGACCGCGGCGTCGGCGGTCGCCAACCCGAGGTCGATCGTGATCGTGACGCAGGACGGCCGGATCCGGCGGGCCAATCTGCTCGGCACGAGCGCTGACGGTGTCGCCGTACTGCAGTCGATCGGGCAGACCGGTACGCCGATGCAGGTCGCCGCGGCCGACCCCGACCCGAAGGCGCAGCGGGCCCTGATCGGTTACACCGCGGCGGGTAAGCAGACGATCAACGAGGTCGGCTCGACGGCCGACCCGCGAGCCTTGAGCGAGGTCGTGAACACCGCCAAGCTAGGCGGTCCGGTCGTCGACAAGTCCGGCGACCTGATCGGGCTCGTCACCGGCGCAACGGTCCAGGCGAGCGCGATCGTCCCGCTCGAGAACCTCCGGGGGTACGTCGATGTGTCGCCCTCGGGCCTCGACGTCGCGACAGCCGGGACCTGCCCGCAGTCGCGCGGTCCGCAGGCCGCCGTCGTCCCGGCGTTGCAGGTCGCCGCGACGCCGCTGAACGTCGAGGTCCGGCGGTTGTTCGGCAACTACGTCACGCTGGAGAACCAGCAGGACTTCCGTGCGCTGCAGTCGCTGTACTCGGCGCGGTTCGCCAAGGGCATGACCGAGGAGCGGGACCTGTACAACCACAAGACGTCGTACTTCTTCAACCCGAAGATCACCGACGTGGCACCGGACGGCTCGTACGCCCGGATGTCGTACGACATCCTGTTCGCGCCGACCGCAACCGGCGCGGGCGGCCAGAACTGCAACCACCTCGACGTGCGCTTCCAGCTGGTCCGGGTGAACGGCAACTTGCTGATCGATCGCACCGTTCCGATGACGACGCCGGTCAGCTGCGACAGTGACTGACCGTCATCCGGGCCCGCGAACCGGGCCGGGACCGGACGCGGTACCATCGAGTCAGCGGGCACAGCGCGGTGCTCTGTTCATCATGAGCCCCTACCGCTTCTGCAGGAGATTCCTCCATGTCTTCACCGACTGACGTAACCCGGCCCGTCGTCCTGATCGCCGAAGAGCTCAGCCCGGCCACCGTCGAGGCGCTCGGCCCCGACTTCGAGATCCGTCACGCGAACGGCGCCGACCGCGCCGAGCTGATCCCGGCCATCGCCGACGTCGACGCGATCCTGATCCGCAGCGCCACCAAGGTGGACGCCGAGGCGCTCGCCGCCGCGAAGAAGCTCAAGGTCGTCGCCCGTGCCGGCGTCGGCCTCGACAACGTGGACGTGAAGGCCGCCACCCAGGCGGGTGTGATGGTCGTGAACGCGCCGACTTCCAACATCACCAGCGCCGCCGAGCTCGCCGTCGCCCTGCTGCTCGCCTCCGCGCGGCGAGTGCCGGCGGCGAACGAGTCGCTCAAGAAGGGCGAGTGGAAGCGCAGCAAGTACTCCGGCGTCGAGCTGTTCGAGAAGACCGTCGGCATCGTCGGCCTCGGCAAGATCGGCGTCCTGGTCGCGCAGCGGCTCGCCGCCTTCGGCATGAACGTGATCGCCTACGACCCGTACGTGCAGGCCGGCCGGGCCGCGCAGATGGGCGTCCGGCTCGCCACCCTGGACGAGCTGCTGGCGACCAGTGACTTCATCTCGGTGCACCTGCCGAAGACCCCGGAGACCATCGGCCTGATCGGCGACGAGCAGCTGCACAAGGTCAAGCCCGAGGTCATCATCGTGAACGCGGCCCGCGGCGGAATCGTCGACGAGCAGGCGCTGTACAGCGCGCTCAAGGAGGGTCGCGTCGCCGGCGCCGGCCTGGACGTGTTCGCATCCGAGCCATGCACGGACTCGCCGCTGTTCGAGTTCGAGAACGTCGTCGTCACCCCGCACCTCGGCGCGTCCACCGACGAGGCGCAGGAGAAGGCCGGTATCGCGGTCGCGAAGTCGGTCCGCCTCGCACTGTCCGGCGAGCTGGTCCCGGACGCGGTCAACGTCCAGGGCGGGGTGATCGCCGAGGACGTCCGCCCGGGAATCGGGCTGACCGAGAAGCTCGGCCGGATCTTCACCGCGCTGGCCGGTGGCGTCGCGCAGCAGCTCGACGTCGAGGTGCGCGGCGAGATCACGCAGTACGACGTGAAGGTGCTCGAGCTGGCCGCGCTGAAGGGTGTCTTCGCGGATGTCGTCGAGGACAACGTCTCGTACGTGAACGCGCCGCTGCTGGCGGCCGAGCGGGGCCTCGAGGTCCGGCTCGTCACCGACCACGACAGCCCCGAGCACCGCAACCTGATCACGCTGCGCGGCACGCTGGCCGACGGTGTGCAGGTCTCGGTGTCCGGCACGCTGGTCGGCGTACGGCAGTCGGAGCGGCTGGTCGAGATCGACGGGTACGACGTCGAGATCGAGCTCGCCGCGCACCTGGCGTTCCTCACTTACGAGGACCGTCCGGGCGCGGTCGGCCAGATCGGCCGCATCCTCGGCGACGCCGACGTGAACATCGCCGGCATGCAGGTCAGCCGCGACCGCAAGGGCGGCAAGGCCCTGGTCGCGCTGTCGGTCGACTCGAAGATCGCCCCGAACGTCCTCGACGACATCGCCGCCGCGGTCCAGGCCGACACGGCCCGCACTGTGGACCTCGAGGCGTGATTTACACGAACGACTGATTTACTGGAGGCGGCCAGCCGCCCGCAGGCGCATGGCGGCCGGCAAGGGCCCGGGCTCAATAGCCCGGGCCCGCTTCAGTTCCTAGTGCCTGGTGGCCAGCAGTACGGCGGCGTCCGGCGCGACCATCACCTCGACGGTCGTGAAGCGCTTGTCCATCAGCCATTCCTGGCGGAGCGTGTCGACGCGGCCCTCGTACATCGGCGGCCAGACAGCCGACGGCGTGAAGTCGTCCAGTACGACGAAGCCGCCGGGCTCGACCACGTCCGCGATGATGTCGCGCGCCGACAGTTTCGCCTCGCGCGCGTCCACGAACAGCAGTGCGAACGGGCCGCGCTCGATCAGCGCGGTCCAGTCGGCCGAGACGACCTCGATCCGCTCGTCGGCGGCGAACAGCTCCGCGACCGCCTGCGCCAGCTGCGGATCGCTCTCCGCGGTGACGATGTTCGTCGACTCCCCGGCGCCGCTGCGCAGCCAGGCCGAGCCGACCCCGCAGCCGGTCCCGAGCTCACCGAGCAGGCCGGTCTTGGACGCGGCGAGCGCGGCGAGCAGCCGGCCGGTCTCGTTCCGCGTCGAGCTGACGAATCCGCGCCGGCCGGACAGGCTGAGGGCCGCCGACACCAGCGGCGGCAGTTCTGGAGGAGCGCTCACCGGCTGAGAGTTGCACAGGTCCGGGCCAGGACCAGCACCGGGATCTCATATACCGGGACATGCTGCCCGCATAGTGGTGAAATAGTCGGACGTGCGAGTAAATTCGTGCGCATCCTGCCGCCCACGACATATTTGGGAGCAGCAGCATGTACGACATGTATCCAGCCAACTGGCCCGCGATCGACGCCCGGGAGCGGAAGGCGGCCCGCCGTCGCCGTACCGCCCGCCCGGCCAGTGACGAGGTCAAGGCTGTCCAAGAGGCCATGAACCGCCGTGACAATGGGGGAGAACCCAAGAAGTGAGCGAGAACAAGAACTTCACGCTGGCCGTCGTCCCGGGTGACGGGATCGGACCCGAGGTCACCACCGAGGCCCTCAAGGTCCTCGACGCGGTAGCCGCGCAGCACGGCGTGACGTTCGAGCGGACCGAGTACGACCTCGGCGCGAAGCGCTGGCACGCCACCGGTGAGACACTGCCGGACGCCGAGCTGGAGGAGATTCGCAAGCACGACGCGATCCTGCTCGGCGCGGTCGGCGACCCGAGCGTCCCGTCCGGCGTACTCGAGCGTGGTCTGCTGCTCAAGCTCCGCTTCACTCTCGACCACTACGTCAACCTGCGGCCCTCGAAGATCTACCCGTCCGTCGGCTCGCCGCTGGCAGCCCCGGGCGAGGTCGACTTCGTCGTCGTCCGCGAGGGCACCGAGGGCCCGTACGTCGGCAACGGCGGCGCGCTCCGGGTCGGCACTCCGGCCGAGATCGCCACCGAGGTGTCGGTCAACACGGCGTACGGCGTCGAGCGGGTCGTCCGCGATGCATTCGCCCGGGCGATGGCGCGCCCGCGCAAGAAGCTCACGCTCGTACACAAGAACAACGTGCTCGTGCACGCCGGTCACCTGTGGAAGCGGACCGTTGACAAGGTCGCCGAGGAGTTTCCGGAGATCACCGTCGACTACCTGCACGTGGACGCGGCGATGATCTTCCTGGTCACCGACCCGGCGCGGTTCGACGTGATCGTCACCGACAACCTGTTCGGCGACATCATCACCGACCTGGCGGCCGCGATCAGCGGCGGGATCGGGCTGGCGGCGAGCGGCAACATCAACCCGGACCGGACCGCGCCGAGCATGTTCGAGCCGGTGCACGGCTCCGCGCCGGACATCGCCGGCCAGCAGAAGGCCGACCCGACCGCGGCCATCCTCTCGGCATCGCTGCTGTGCGAGCACCTCGGCCTGACCGAGGCGGCCCGCGCGATCGAGGCAGCCGTCGAGGCCGATATCGAGGAGCGCACGGGCGCCGCCCGCAGTACGGCGGAGATCGGTGACGCGATCGCGAAGCGCGCGGCGGGCTGAGATGGCCGATGCTCGCATGACCACTTGGTCGAGAGGTACGGTGCGGCTATGAGCGCCCTAGAGTTCACCGTTGAGCCGAACACCCACTTGGCCGGCGACGACCAGCGCGCCCAGATCCTGGCGAACCCGGGATTCGGGCAGTACTTCTCCGACCACATGGCGATCGCCACCTGGACGGCCGAGAAGGGCTGGCACGACGCGCGGATCACCGCCTTCGGACCGCTGGAGCTGTCTCCGGCGACCGCGGTGTTCCACTACGCCCAGACCATCTTCGAAGGGATGAAGGCCTACCGGCATCCCGACGACTCGATCCACCTGTTCCGACCCGAGGCCAACGCGGCCCGGTTCCAGCGGTCCGCGCAGCGCCTCGCGCTGCCCGAGCTGCCGACCGAGGTCTTCCTCGACTCGCTGCACAAGCTGGTCGAGCTCGACAAGGCCTGGGTGCCGGGCGGCGGCGAGACCTCGCTGTACCTGCGCCCGTTCATGTTCGGCTCCGACCCGTTCCTCGGCGTACGTCCGTCGAGCCAGGTGACGTACTGCCTGATCGCGTCACCGGCCGGCTCGTACTTCGCGAAGGGCGTCAAGCCGGTCCGGATCTGGCTGAGCGAGGAGTACACCCGCGCGGCCCCCGGCGGCACCGGCGCGGCGAAGACCGGCGGCAACTACGCCTCCTCGCTGCTCGCCCAGGCCGAGGCGATCGAGGAGGGCTGCGACCAGGTCGCGTTCCTCGACGCGGTCGAGAAGAAGTGGGTCGAGGAGCTCGGCGGGATGAATCTGTACTTCGTCCTCGACGACAACTCGGTGGTCACGCCGGAGCTGTCCGGCACGATCCTCGAGGGTGTCACCCGGGACTCGATCCTGAAGCTGGTCACCGACCTCGGCTACACCGTCACCGAGCGCAAGGTCTCGATCGACGAGTGGCGCGAAGGCGCGGCTTCCGGCAAGGTGCGCGAGGTCTTCGCGTGCGGCACGGCCGCGGTCGTGACCCCGGTCGCCTCGCTGAAGTGGAAGGGCGGCGAGACCCAGATCGGCGACGGCAACGGCGGCCCGGTCACCGCAGCCGTCCGCAGCGCCCTCCTCGACGTCCAGTACGGCCGCGCAGCAGACCCGCACGGCTGGATGACCCGCATCTGCTGAATCGCAGTCGATCAGTGGCCCGGCGCACCTGCCGGGCCACTGCTGTTTCATAGGAATGTTTCATAGGAAGTTCTCAGTCTGGTGCGTGGACCGTTGGTCGCTGCCGGCCGGCCGGGTTCGGTAGGGTCGGGCGCCATGAGCGGGTTTCCGGATGAGGTCGAGGGCTACTACGTCGAGCTGGCCGAGCGCCGGGGATGGTCGGAGGAGACCTCGGCGGCGATCCGGGCGACGGTCGAGCTGATCCGGGATCTGGATCGCGGTACGGCGCCGCGAACGTACGGCGCGGTGGTCGACGACCACGGGACCGACTGGCTGTACGAGGCGGTCTGGCACGAGCGGGAGTGGGTCGTGATCCGGCAGCTCGGGTCCGGCGAGGACGGCGAGGTCACCCGGTACTGGTGGCAGCGGCTCGAGGACGACGAGGGCATGCTCACCGACCAGGCGCTCGACCGCGAGGAGTGGGGATTGCGGCCGTTGTCGCGCGAAGACTTCTATACAGCGTGGGACGATCCGGGTTGGTCCCTGACGGCATGAGCTGTCGGCCTGAACTCCAGTACCCGTCGGAGTACTGAATGTTCGTGATGCGAGACAGTCACGTCATCGTTCGGACATTGTGTGGCAGACTGCAAAACGTCATGAAGAACTACCAGGGCATTATTACGTAGGCGCGCTCAGCAAGCTGTACCTGAGCGCGCAGACCTCTCGCACCTTGCGGGGGGTTTTTTGTTTGCCCAAAGGATCCACCGCAACCTCCCTTCCGGAAGGCCGACCCCCATGAGCATCTCGGATGATTTCCACGTCTACGACACGACTCTTCGCGATGGCGCGCAGCAGGAAGGGCTGGCGCTGTCCGTGGCCGACAAGATCGTGATCGCGCAGTACCTGGACGAGCTGGGGGTCGGCTTCATCGAGGGCGGGTGGCCGGGTGCGGTGCCCAAGGACACCGAGTTCTTCGAGCGCGCCAAGACCGAGCTGCACCTGAAGAACGCGACGTTCGCGGCCTTCGGCGCGACCCGCAAGCCCGAGACCGTTGCCGCCGACGACCCGCAGGTCGCCGCGCTGCGCGAATCCGGCGCGGGCGTCGTCACACTCGTTGCCAAGAGCCACGATGCGCACGTCGAGCGTGCCCTGCGGACGACGCTCGACGAGAACCTGCGGATGGTCGCCGACACCGTGAAGCATCTGCGCGAGCACGGTCAGCGGGTCTTCCTCGACACCGAGCATTTCTTCGACGGGTATCGCGCGAACCGCGCGTATGCGCTGGAGGTAGTACGCGTAGCCGTTGATGCCGGGGCCGACGTGGTCGCGCTGTGCGACACGAACGGCGGGACCTTGCCGCGGGAGCTGCAGGACGTCGTACGGGATGTCCTTGATTCCACCGGCGCCCGGCTCGGCATCCACTGTCACAACGACGCCGGCTGCGCGGTGGCGAACTCGATCGCCGCCGTCGAGGCCGGCGTCACGCACGTCCAGGGCACGATCAACGGGTACGGCGAACGCACCGGCAACGCCGACCTGCTGGCGATCGTCGCCAACCTCGAACTGAAGCGTGGGCACGAACTGCTCCCGCCGGGGAACCTGGCCGAGTCGTTCCGGATCGCCCACGCGATCGCCGAAGTCACGAACGTGCCGCCGTCGACCCGGCAGCCGTACGTGGGCCTGTCCGCGTTCGCCCACAAGGCGGGCCTGCATGCCAGCGCGATCAAGGTGGACCCGGATCTCTACCAGCACACGGATCCGGCGCTGGTCGGCAACGACATGCGGATGCTGGTGTCGGAGATGGCCGGCCGGGCGAGCGTCGAGCTGAAGGGCCGCGAGCTCGGGTTCGACCTCGGCGGTAACAAGGCTGACCGCGACGTGGTCAGCCGGGTGACCGAGCGGGTGAAGGAGATGGAGTCGCGCGGGTACACGTTCGAGGCCGCGGACGCGTCGTTCTCGCTGCTGCTGACCGAGGAGGTCACCGGGAAGCGGGCGTCGTTCTTCGACGTCGAGTCGTGGCGGGTGATCACCGAGTCGCGTGCCGACGGCGAGGCGGTGTCCGAGTCGACGGTGAAGCTGGTCGCGGGCGGCGAGCGGGAGATCGTCACGGGGGAGGGCAACGGTCCGGTCAACGCGCTGGATCACGCGCTGCGGACGGCGATCGAGCGCGCGTACCCGGTGGTGAACAAGTTCGAGCTCGTCGACTACAAGGTCCGCATCCTCGACTCGGGCCACGGCACGGACGCCGTTATCAGAGTCCTGATCGAGACTGCGGACGGCGAGGGCTCGTGGGTGACGGTCGGCGTCGGGCACAACATCGTCGAGGCGTCGTGGGAGGCGCTCGTCGACGGTGTCACTTTCGGTCTGCTGCGCCACAAGGAGGTCGCGCGATGAGCCTGCTCGCGGTCGAGCGAACCATGACGGTCTTCACCGCCGAGGTCGTCGAGACGGGCGGCCTGCTCGCGCGGATCGCCGTACTGCTGAATCCGTACGACGTCCGTGAGCTCGAGCTGTCGCTGGACCGGGGCGAGCTGCGAATCGTTGTGGAGGGCAATGGTTTCGACGCCGGCCGGGTCGCCGCCCGGCTCGAGAAGGTCATCGGTGTACTCGAGGTAGCGGTCAGCTGACCTGGATGCCCGCCAGGTAGACGGCTTCGATCGTGAGGTCGGGCGAGAGCAGGACCAGGTCGGCGACGTTGCCGATGGCAAGCGCTCCGCGGTCGTGCCAGCCGTAGTGGCGGGCTGCGTTGCTCGCCACCAGCTGGGCGGCTTGGGAGACTGGTATGTCGAGGACGCGTACGGCGGTGGCCAGCGCGTCCGCGAGGAAGTGGACCGAGCCGGCGAGCGTCTCGGTGCCGCGCAGGGTGGCGACACCGTCGCGGACCTGGACGTGGCGGTCGGCGAACGAGTACTCGCCGTCACCGAGTCCGGTCGCCGCCATTGCGTCGGTGACGAGGACGGTGCGGTCGGGACCGGCGGTACGGGTCGCCACGGTGAGCGCCTCCGGGGACAGGTGGATGCCGTCGGCAATCAGTTCGCAGGCGACGCGATCGTCGGTCAGCGCGGCGCCGACGGGCCCGGGTCGGCGGTGGGTCATCGCGGGCATCGCGTTGAACAGATGGGTCGCCGTCCGCGCACCGGCGTCGAACGCACGGCGCGTCCAGGTCCCGTCGTCATCGGTATGGCCGACGGCGAACGTGATCTCGTCCCGGTGGCGCTCGATGAGTTCGATCGCACCGGGAAGTTCCGGTGCGATCGTCATCGCCATCGCGCGCCCGCCGGCCGCGCCGATCAACTCGTCGAACACCTTCTCGTCGGGTGCGAGCAGCGCATCTGCCGTCTGCGCCCCACGCCGCCGGTGCGACAGGAACGGGCCCTCGAAGTGAATCCCACGGATGTTCGGCGCGGCCGCTTCCGTGATCGCCTCCGCAGCCCGAACCATCCGATCCAGCCGCATAGTCGCCACCGACGCAACCAAGCTGGTCGTCCCCTGCATCAAATGACTACGAGCAGCCCGAAGCACATCCTCCGACTCACCCGAGTACAACGCCGCCCCACCCCCGCCGTGACAATGCGTATCAACAAACCCCGGCAACAACCACCTCCCCCCAACATCAACCACCACCGAACCATCCACTGCTCGCCCCGGACCGTCAGCTGTTCCCGGGCCTAGGGCCACGATTCGGCCCTCCTCGACCTGCAGCCAACCGTGGACCGGCTCCGGCGTGCAGAGATGTGCGTTCAGGAAGGTGATCACTGTGCGAGTAGCCGGCAGGCGGCTGCCTGCGAGCAGACTCGGGCGCTGCCGAAGGTTTGGATCCAGCCGGCGAAGCCTGTGTAGTCGACGCCGGGGACGCCCATGTCGACGACGATCATGTCCGGGTGCTGGGTCTGCAGTTCGCCGATCAGCTTCTCCTGCCAGTCGAACCGATGAGCGCCGCGAACCAGCAGGATCACCTGACTGTCGGCGCCGTACTCCGAGCGGAACTCACCAACACCAGCCCGCGCCATCCCCGGCCCGTTGTACGTTTCCCCCGACAGCCCGATGCTCTCGACAACCTTCCCGGCGTCGCGCAGCAACTGCTCCACGCCCCAACCCGAAGATCCAGCAGCGGGGGAGTGCGTCGGCTCGAGCCGAATGATCAGGACGGCGTCGCTCCGCACCCGCGGATCTCCGTGCGTCACGACAACCTTCTCGGCCAGCAGAGAGCCCAGCTCGTTGTCCCGCTCCGCCATGTCCGCCTTCGGTCGCGTCCCGAGTCGAGCAAGCCGCTCGTTCGCACTCTCCAACCGTTCCAACGGCAACCGCCCGCTTTCAACAGCCTCCACCAACGCAGCCGCCGCGACATCCACGTCATCCAGGAACGCCCACGATCCCAGACACAGGGCATCGGCCCCAGCCACGATCGCTCGTACGGCGGCTTCCGGCAGCGGCGCCACATCCGCGATCCCGTACATCTCGAGCGCGTCGGTGATCACCACTCCGTCGTACCCGAGCTCCCCACGCAGGATGTCCGTCAACAGCACCTTGCTGATCGTCGCGGGTACGTCGTCCACCTGCGGCACCAGGTCGTGCGACACCATGATGCTGTCGACCCCGGCCTCGATCGCCGCCCGGAACGGATCGAGGTAGCTCGCCAGCAACTCCTCCCCCGAAACGTCGACCAGCGGCGTCGCGAGATGCGCATCGGTCCCGCTCATCCCGTGTCCCGGGTAGTGCTTCGCACACGCACTCACCCCGGCTGCCTGCAGCCCCGACACCCAAGCGGCCGTATGCCGGCTGACAAGTGAGCGATCGGACCCGAAGCAGCGAATCCCGTTCGGGCTCAGCGGATTGACCGCCGTATCGACCGCCGGGGCCAGATCCCAGTCGACACCGGCCTCGACCAGCGAAAGCCCGATCTGATACGCCGCCTGGCGGGTCAGCTCAACGTCGTCCAGCTCACCCAAGGCACGGTTGCCGGGCATCGAGAAACCACCGAGATCCGCCAGCCGACTGACATCGCCACCCTCCTCGTCGATCGACAGCAGCACATGGTCGCGCAGGCCGTGCAGCTGTGCCGCAAGATCCTGGAACTGCGGACCGTCGACGATGTCCCGGCCGAAGATCACGAACCCGCCGAGGCCGGCCTCGATCCGCGTCGGCACCCAGTTCGGCACCGTCGGCCGACCGAGCGCGGGGAACAGCACACCGTGGGCGAGCCGGTTCAGCTCTGTTGTCATAACAGCCTCCATATGAGTCAGCGGAGAGATCAGCCTTTGACCGCGCCGGCCGTCATCCCGCCGACCAGCCGACGCTGGATCAGCAGGAAGACGATCAGCACCGGGAGCGAGAAGATCGCCGACGCCGCGATGGTGGCGCCGTTGTCGATACCGTCGGACGTCTGGAACGACACCAGCCAGACCGGCAGCGTGTAGTTGTTCTGGGACTTCAGGAACACATAGGCGAACAGGTAGTCGTCCCACGCGCTGATGAAGGCGAAGATCGAGGTCGCCACGATGCCCGGCGCGAGCAGCGGGAGCTGGATGTGCCAGAACGCGCCGAACCGGCCGCAGCCGTCGACCATCGCGGCCTCCTCCAGTTCCAGCGGGATCCCGGCGACGAAGCCGCGCAGCGTCCAGATCGTGAAAGGCAGGACGAACGTCATGTAGGTGATGATCAGTCCCGGCACGAAGTCGATCGCGCCGACCGACCGCAGCATCAGGTACAGCGGGATGACCATCGCCGAGCCGGGCACCATCTGCACCAGCACCAGCCCGACGAGGAACGCCCGCCGGCCGATGAACCGGAACCGCGCGAGTGCGATCGACGCGCCCAGGGCAACGACCAGCGCGATCAGCACGGTCGACACCGAGACCAGCAACGAGTTGCGCACGTAGTGCAGGAACGGCCCGTGCGTGAGCGCCGTACGGAAGTTGTCGAGGCTCAGCGGCCACGGGACGAACTCGGGGGTCGCGGACAGGATCTTGCCGGGCTGCTTCAGCGCCGTCGCGAACATCCAGTAGACCGGGAAGATCACCACCAGCGAGACGAGTACGGCGATGGCGTTGGGGACGGCCCGTCTTCTTCTCATGCGGCTCATACGACAGCCTCGTCCTGGGCGAACAACCGCCGTACGTAGAGCACGGACAGTACGGCGAGCAGCAGCACCGTGATGATCGCGATCGCCGCGCCGCCGCTGTAGTCGTTGCGGGTGAAGGCCTCGAGGTAGGAGTAGACGCCGAGCGTCGTCGTGCCGCCGTCCGGACCGCCCTGCGTGAGCACCCAGATCGGCGTGAACGAGTTGACCGACCAGATCACCTCGAGCAAGACCAGTACGGCGAGCACCGGCGCGAGGATCGGCATCGTGACGTGCCGGGCCACGTTCCATCGCCCGGCGCCGTCCAGCGCGGCCGCTTCGTACAGGTCACCGGGGATCTGGCCCATCGCGGCGTACAGCGTGAGCGCGACGAACGGCAGACCCTTCCAGACGATCAGCGCGATGATCAGCGCCAACGCCTGACTCGGCGACGAGAACCAGTCGTGTGCCGAGAAGTCGCCGAACACCTTGAGCTGCGTGATCACCCAGTTCAGTACGCCGTACTGGGGCTCGAACAGCCAGCGCCAGATCATCGTGGCCGACACCATCGGCATCGCCCACACCAGCACCAGGCAGACTGACAGCATCACCCGCGCCCACGCCGACACCTGCATCAGCAGGGAGGCCAGCAGGAAGCCGATCACCATCAGGCCGCCTACACAGGCGACGCTGACGATCAGGGTGCGCAGCAGCGTGAACCAGAAGTCGCTGTCGCCGAGCACCCGGGTGAAGTTGTCGAGCCCGACGAACGGTGCCTCCCCGGTGAACAGGGACCGCGGCCCGAAGTCCTGCAGCGACAGCCAGACCAGCCGCACGATCGGATAGCCGAGTACGGCTGCGAACGCGATCAGCGCAGGCCCGATCAAGCCGTACGGCGTGAACCGTGCGAGCCGATTCCCGCGCACAGCCCGAGCGGTGCGATCTGGGCGCGGTGGCGTTACCGGTGTTGTCTGCGGCGCCTGGGTCAGCGAGGTCATCGGCCGTCAGCGCTGTCCGGACTGGGCGTTGAACGCCTCGGTCGCGTGTTTGTCGTAGTCCTTCGCGGCAGCGGCGATGTCTGCGCCCTTGGCGATCTTCGAGAAGAACTGCTCGTTGTAGCTCTCGGTCTCGAGCGTCGCCTCTCCCGGCGTGGACGGCAGCGCCTGGCTGACAGTGGCCGCCTGCGCGCCGAGCTTCAGCACCTCAGGGACGTTGCCCGTCGGCAGGAACGCGGCGACGACCGGGAGCTGGTGGATCGTCCGGGTCATCGTCTGCTGGAACGCCTTGCCGGTGATGATCTTCAGCCAGTCGACGGCCATGTCCTTGTTCGGGCTGTTCTGGGCGATGCCGATCGTCGAGCCGGCCACGATGACGGGCAGCGGCTTGCCCGGCTCGTAGCCGGGCATGATGAAGTACCCGGCGTCGGCGGCGGCCTTGGCGTTCTTTTCGGCGACCGCACCCGGTTCCCACGCCTTGACGTAGATCATCGCGGCCTTCTGGTCGGCGAAGATCTGGTCCTGGTCGGGGCTGTCGGTGTTGGCGCCGATCGAGGACGGCGTCGAGCAGCCGTTCTGGAACTTCTTCCACTCCGCCAGGCCGGCCTGGTTCTCCGCGCTGCTCATCTGCGCGGTCCACTTGTTGTCCGTGTCGGTGGCGATCGTGCCGCCCTTGCCGAACAGGAAAGGCATCCCGGCGAACCAGTACTGGCCGGGCATGTAGAACGCGGAGAAGTTCGGCGTCGAGGTGTGCGTCTTGGCGAGCTTCCCGCAGTCCGCGATCAGGTCGCCGACGGTCGCCGGCGGTTTGTCGATCCCCGCGGCGGCGAACATCTTCTTGCTGTACATGACGACTTTCGTTCCGCCGTACAGGGGAGTGGCGTAGAGCTTGTCCTGGTACGTCGACGGTCCGGCCAGGCCGGCGAGCCACTGGCCGGACGACTCGAACTCACCCTTCTTGTCGGTCAGCTCGGCCAGCGCTCCGGAGGCGGTCAGCATCGGGGTCTGGGTGTTGCCCATCTCGACGATGTCGGGCGGGTTGTCGGAGGCAAGCGCCGTGGTCAGCTTGGTGACGATGTTGTCCCACTGCTGCACCTCGACGGTCACCTTCACGTCGGGATGCTTCTCGTTGAACTGCTTGGTGACGTCACCGATGATCTTGTTGTCACCGGGACCGCCGGTCATCATCCAGACCGTCAATTTGTTCGTCGGCGCGGCCTTCCTCGGGCCGGAACCGCCACAGGCGGCCAGGCTGAGCGACAGCACTGCGAGCAGAGCCAAGGACTTCCAGGGCTTCATGCCAGTTCCCCTAGTCTGATGGGAGGACAGCTTGGGAGGGGTCGACGGCGCAGCTGTCCAGCTGGGCCACGACACCGGGGGCGGAGGTAGTGATCGAGGCGACCTGGTGGCGGGCCACCCCGATCGCGGTGTAGTAGCCGCTCAGGGCGGCGGCCATCGCACCGAGCAGGCCGCCCGATTCCCCGAGCACAGACCGGCGCAGATCGCTGTGTACGCCGACCGTCTCGTACGTCTCGGCGCTCACCGACTCCAGCACGGAGTCGCTGAACGCACCGGAGAAGCCGCCGGTGAAGACGACCGTGCTCGGCTCGTAGGCCAGGGCAACGATCGACACCAGGTGCAGCAGCGCCTCGTGGATCTCGTCGACGAGTCCGCCGAACCGGTCGGGTTGGGCGAAGACCTCGTCGGCCTTCCTGAGTCGGTGACCGGCTTCCTGCGCGAGAGCGAGCAAGCCGGCGCCGGACAGCAGATCACGGAGCCGTTCCTTGCGGCCCGGCAGTCGCAGCCGGCCGAACTCGCCGAGCAGACCCTCGGGTCCCGCGAGTACCTGCCGGTTGAACGCGACCGCCGAACCGAGACCAGTGCCCAGACTGAGCAGGACGACGGTCTCGTCCCGGGGCAACTCGCCGTAGTGCAGCTCACCCAGCAATGCCAGGTTCGAATCGTTGTCGATGATCGTCGGTACGCCGAGCTCCGCGGCGACCGTCTCGACGAAGGTGGTGCCGAGGATCTGCGGCAGGTTGAACGCGCCGACCACGCGATCCTTGGAGGAGGCAACGACACCGGGCAGTCCGATCGCCACCGAGGTGAGCGGTACGCCGTCGCCGTACCGCTCGACCAGTCCGAGCACCCGCGTCGTGATCCAGGACGCCAGCTCGGCGGCGCCCAGGTCCCGCGGGGTCTCGTCGCGGCAGCGGATGATCGCCGTACCGATGCCGTCGGCGATCACCATCCGGCAGTAGGTGCCGCCGAGGTCGATCCCACAGACCAGCCCGGACTGCGGGTTGAAGGCGAGCGCCGCTCCGGGGCGGCCGGGGCCGTCGCGGACGATCTTGTGCTGCTCAAGCGCCAGCCCGTCGGCCAGCAGATCGTCGACGATCCGGGCCACTGTGGCCCAGCTGAGTCCGGTCTGCTGCACCAGTTGGCGCCGGTCGATCCCGGCGCCGGACAGCAGCGCGGCGATGACCGCCCCGCGGTTCGCCGTCCGGGTGCCGACGCTGCCTCGTTCGAGCTTCGCCATTTATTCTCACGGTGAATAGAATTGGTTGAGACTGAGACGCTAGTCCGGTCCGGCAGGCCGTGTCCAGGGATTGCGAAAACTTCTCCGTCTGTCGTTGGCGCCGCCAATGACAGGCCGAACTGATCAGTCTGGACTGATGAGTTATGGTGGCCGGTATGGAGATCTCAGCGTCGGCGGTGCGTGCGGCCAGCGAGGTGCGAGTGGTCTTCGGCCGGGTCAAACGGCGGCTGAAGGCGCTGGCAGACACCGACGATCTGACGCCGTCGCAGTCCTCGGTGCTGAGCCGGCTCGACAAGGACGGACCGGCGTCGGCGAGCGAGCTGGCCACGGCGGAGCGGATCCGGCCGCAGTCGATCGCGGCGATCCTGGCCGCGCTGCGGCAGGCCGACCTGATCCAGCGGCACCCCGATCCGCAGGATGGTCGCCGGCAGGTGGTCTCGCTGACGTCGGCCGGTCGCCATCGCCTGCAGGGCGATCGCAAGGTCCGGCAGGAGTGGCTCGCCCAGGCCCTCCAGGACCACTGCACCGAAGCCGAGCGCCAGAAGATCATCACGGCACTGGCCCTGCTGGACCGCGCCATCGAGGCGGCCAGATGACCGGCGTGGCGACCAGCCCCGTGGCCGGTGCGGCGGCCGGCTCGGCGACCGGCCTGGTGACTTGCCCTGTGACCGGCGCGGGGACGGGCCTCGTGACCGGCGCGGCGACCGGTCAGGTGGCTGGGCTGTGACGGGGGAGTCGTCGGAGTTCGACCGGCGGCTGATCGCGCCGATGCTCGTTGGTTCGGTGCTGAACCCGATCAACTCGTCGATGCTTGCGGTGGCGCTGATCCCGATCGGCGCGGCGTTCGGCGTACCGCCGTCGCAGACCGCGTGGCTCGTCACCGGGTTGTACATCGCGACCGCGGTCGGCCAGCCCGTCATGGGCCGGCTGGTCGACCTGTTCGGTCCGCGGCCGCTCTACCTGATCGCGACCTCCCTGGTCGGAGTAGCCGGTTTGCTCGGCGCGCTGGCCCCGAATCTCGGCGTACTCGTCGGCTCCCGGGTCCTCCTCGGCCTCGGTACGTCGGCGGCGTACCCGGCCGCGATGTCCTTGATCCGCAGCGAGGCCGACCGCACCGGTATGGACACGCCCGCCGTCATCCTGAGCAGCCTGTCGGTCGCGAACCAGGTGATCGCGGTGATCGGCCCGACGCTCGGCGGCCTGCTGATCGCGCTCGGCGGCTGGCATCTGATCTTCACGATCAATGTCCCGCTGTCGGTGATCTGTGTGGTGCTCGGCTCCCTGTGGTTGCCGCGCCGGGCGCGGTCGCGCGGCGCGGAAGGACTGGACTATGCGGGGATCGCGTTGTTCACGACGACGTTGGTCTCGCTGATGTTGTTCCTGATGCAACCGCGGCTTTCGCGGTGGTACGTACTGGTGCTTGCGCTGGTCCTGGGCGTGTCGTTCGTGATCACGCAGCTCCGCGTCGTCGCACCGTTCATCGATCTGCGAGTGCTGGGCGGCAATCGTCCGCTCATCCTCACCTACACGCGCCAGGTGCTCGCGTACGTCGGCGCATACTCGTTCCTCTACGGCTTCACGCAATGGCTGGAGGAGGCCCGCGGGCTCAGCGCTTCCGCCGCTGGTCTGCTCCTTCTACCACTCTCCCTTGCGGCGGTCGTGGTCACGCTGCTCACCGGCCGGCGCGCAGCGATCCGGGGCAAACTCGTTGCCGGAAGCCTCTGTCTCGTGGCGGCCGCGGCCGCGCAGTTGTTCATCGGCCCGAGCACGTCGATCTGGATCCTGGCCGTCGTCGGTGTCATCGCGGGCGTCCCGCAGGGCCTGAACAACCTCGCCAACCAGACCGCCCTCTACCAGCAGGCCGATCCCGCCCGGATCGGCTCGTCCGCCGGCCTGCTGCGGACCTGCGTGTACGTCGGCGCGCTCATCTCCGCCGCGGCCAACGCCCACTTCTTCCAGCACGGCGCCACGACGACCGGACTGCACGACATGGCGATCTTCCTCCTCGTCGTCGCCGGCCTGCTGGTGCTGGTGACCTTCACGCAGCTCCCGGAATAATTTGGTTAGGAAGGTTTACTAACAGTCGATGCGCCGGGTACCTTGCTGTCTCCGCCCCCACCTCAGGAGACAGCCATGCTCCGACTGCACCGCCCCCTCCTTCTGATCCTGCCCCTGACCCTGACTCTGATCGCGGCGTCCGCCGTGATGGTTGCGGCCCGGCCGAGCGCCGCGGCCACCAAGGCGCCGGCTCCGTTCCAGCATCCCGGTGTCCTTGTCGACAAGGCGCAGCTCGACTTCGCCCGGCAGCAGGTCCTGGCCGGGGCGCAGCCGCAGAAGGCGGCGTACGACGCGATGAAGGCCAGCTCGTACGCCGCCTTGTCGTACACCCCGAAGCCGCGTGCGATCGTCGAATGCGGCTCGAGCTCGAACCCGAACAACGGGTGTTCGGACGAGCGCGACGACGCGCTCGCGGCGTACACCCACGCACTGCTCTGGTACATCACCCGCGACGACCGCTACGCGAAGAAGGCGATCCAGATCATGGACGCGTGGTCCGCCGTACTGAAGGACCACAACAACAGCAACGCGCCGCTGCAGACCGGCTGGTCCGGCGCCTCGTTCTCCCGCGCCGGCGAACTGATCAAGCACACGTACGGCGGTCAGTGGGCGCAGCGCGGGCGCTTCGAGAAGATGCTGCGCGACGTGTACCTGCCCGAAGTACGCAACGGCGCCGGCTGCAAGAACGGCAACTGGGAGCTGATCATGACCGATGCCGCGATCGGCATCGCGGTGTTCCTGGACGACCACGCGGCTTTTGACAAGGCTCTGAGCATTTGGCGCGGCCGACTGCCGGGCTACGTCTACGAGACGACGGACGGTGCGTACCCGACAGCGCCGTCGACCTGCCCGAAGGACACTCGCCAGGAGATCGTCGACTACTGGCAAGGACAGTCGACGTTCTCGAACGGCCTCGCCCAGGAAACGTGCCGCGACTTCGGCCACACCGGCTGGGGCCTCACCGCTGCCACCCACGTCGCCGAGACCGCCTACCACCAAGGCGTCAACCTGTACGCCGAAGCGGGCAGGCGACTGACCGACGGCTACTACTTCCACACCCGCCTGGAGAACGGAGCCGCCGTCCCGTCGAACCTCTGCGGCGGCACGGTGAAGAAAGGTCTGGGCGCCGTCACCGAGGTGGTCTACAACCACTACCACAACCGCCTCGGCGAGCAGATGCCAACAACCCTCGCCTACACCGAGTCCAAACGCCCCGCCGGCGCCAACTACTTCTTCGCCTGGGAAACCCTGACCCACGCAAACAACCCACGCTGACAGCCCTGTTGACGGCGTGCCCAGCTGTACCCCGTACTTAGGGTCATACTTCGTGCCCCTGAGGAGGCAGCATGTCGCTCACCGATCGCGAACAGTCCGAGGTCGAGCAAGCCAATGCGTCCGGCCGCCAACCTGTCGCGTTCGTCCACGGTCTCTGGCTGCTGTCCAGCAGCTGGGACCGCTGGCGGCAGTTGTTCGAGGCGAACGGCTACAGCACGATCGCACCCGGTTGGCCGGACGACCCGGAGACGGTGGCGGAAGCGCGGGAGCACCCCGAGGTGTTCGCGCACAAGATGGTGCAGGCAGTCACCGACCACTACCTCGAAGCGATCCGCGGACTGGACCGCAAGCCGGCCGTCGTCGGGCATTCGTTCGGCGGGCTGATCGCGCAGAAGATCGCGGGTGAGGGCGCGTCCGCGGTGACCGTGGCGATCGATCCAGCGCCGGGACGTGGCGTGCTGCCGCTTCCGGTGTCGGCCTTGAAGTCGGGTTCGCCGGTGCTGGGCAATCCGGCGAACGCGCGGCGCTCGGTCACGCTGACCTTCGACGAGTTCAAGTACGGCTGGGCGAACAACCTCGACGAGGACGAGGCCCGGCAGTTGTACGACGAGTTCCACGTCGCGGCGTCCGGCGTACCGATCTTCCAGGCCGCGGTGGCGAACCTCAACCCGTTCAGCGAGACCAAGGTCGAGTACAAGGCGGAGGACCGCGGGCCGATCCTGCTGGTGTCCGGCGAGAAGGACCATACGGTCCCGCATGCGATCACGCACGCGGCGTACAAGCAGCACAAGAAGAATTCCGGCATCACCGAGTTCGTCGAGATTCCTGGGCGCGGGCACTCGTTGGTCATCGACCACGGGTGGGAAGAGGTGGCTCGGACCGCGCTCGACTTCGTCGGCAAATACGCTCCCGCCTGACCGCCCAGCGACGAGCTGAACGACCAATCGGGCTGGCGAGGGTAAGGAAGGCCCGCGGGGCGGCGAGTGGCTCCGCGGGCCTTCCGATCTGGGGTGATCTTGGGGTCAGTCCCAGCTGAGGCCGCTGGAGGACTGGTACTCGATCACTCGGGTCTCGAAGAAGTTCTTCTCCTTCGTCAGGTCCATCACCTCTGACATCCACCCGAAGGGGTTCCGCGTTTCACCGAAGATCGGATCGATACCAATCTGTTCTGCACGGCGGTCGGTGATGAAGTGCATGTACTGCTCGCACAGCTCCGCCGTCAGCCCGAGCATCCCGTTCGGCATCGTGGACCGGCCGTACGCGACCTCGAGCTCACACGCGTCGGCCAGCATCTGCCGGACCTCGGCCTGGAACGCGGTCGTCCACAGGTGCGGGTTCTCCTGCTTGATCTGGTTGATGCAGTCGATGCCGAAGTTCAGATGGATCGACTCGTCGCGCAGGATGTATTGGTACTGCTCGGCGATACCGACCATCTTGTTCCGCCGGCCAAGCGACAGGATCTGCGCGAACCCGGTGTAGAACCACATCCCCTCGAACACCACGTAGAACGCGATCAGGTCGCGCAGAAACGCGGTGTCCGCCTCCGGCGTACCTGTGCGGAAATCCGGGTCCTCGAGATGCTGGGTGTATTTCAGCGCCCAGGCATCCTTGTCGGAGATCGACGGCACCTCGCGGTACATGTTGAACAGCTCGCCCTCGTCGAGCCCGAGCGACGTGCAGATGTACTGAAACGTGTGGGTGTGCACCGCCTCCTCGAATGCCTGGCGCAGCAGATACTGCCGGCACTCGGGGTTGCTCAGTTGGCGGTACACGGCGAGCACGATGTTGTTCGCGACCAGCGACTCCGCGGTGGCGAAGAAGCCGAGGTTGCGCTTGAGCATCAGCCGCTCGTCCTCGGTCAGGCCGTCCTTGGACTTCCACAAAGAGATGTCGGCCTGCATGGACACCTCGGTCGGCATCCAGTGGTTGTTGCAGGCGGCAAGGTACTTGTCCCACGCCCACGTGTACTTCAGTGGCAGCAGTTGGTTGACGTCCGCCCGCGAGTTGATCATCGCCTTGTCGGCGACATGCACCCGCCCGGCACGGACGTTGATCTCGCTCAGTCCGGTGGTCACTGGCAGGCCTCGCAGTCAGGGTCGTCGATGGAGCAGACAGCTCCGGTGGGCTCGGGAAGCGGCATGTCGGCCGGAATCGGCGCCGGCGGTGCCGCGACCGTGACAGCGACCGCGTTCAGCCGTCCGTCGGTTCCCTTCAACGTCGACTTCTCCACATGCGTTGCTGACTGGGAACGCAGGTAATAGGTCGTCTTGAGGCCATGGCGCCAGGCCGACCGGTACAGCTCGTCGAGCGCACGACCGCTCGGCTTCGCCATGTAGAGGTTCAGCGACTGTGCCTGGTCGATCCACTTCTGCCGCCGCGACGCCGCCTTCACCAGCCACTGC
Source organism: Kribbella sp. NPDC049584 (assembly GCF_040675555.1). Lineage (NCBI taxonomy): Bacteria > Bacillati > Actinomycetota > Actinomycetes > Propionibacteriales > Kribbellaceae > Kribbella > Kribbella sp. NPDC049584. The sequence continues at coordinate 10,959 of NZ_JBFAPF010000010.1, read as the reverse complement.
GGGTCGATCTCGAATGCGGTCGCATACAACTCCCGCACGTCCGCTGGGATCCGCTCGATACGGGCCAGCACACCGTCGTGGTACTTCAGGTCCGACACCATCACCTGGTCCCACAGCCCGCGCGCCTTCAGGTCAGCGACCAGGTACGGATTGGCGACGGTGAATTCACCGGACATGTTCGACTTCACGAACAGGTTGCTGTACGTCGGCTCGATCGACTGGCTCACGCCGCAGATGTTGGAGATCGTCGCGGTCGGCGCGATCGCCATCACGTTCGAGTTCCGCATGCCGCCGTGCAGGACCTTCGCACGCAGGGCGTCCCAGTCCAGCCGCTGAGTCTCGTCGACGATCACGTCGCCGTCGCGGGCGGACGCCAGCAGCTCGAGCGAGTCGATCGGCAGGATCCCCTTGCTCCACAGCGATCCGTCGTACGTCGAGTACCGCCCGCGCTCCGCGGCGAGATCGCTCGACGCCTCGATCGCGTGGTAGCTGATCTGCTCCATCGAACTGTCCGCGAACTCGACCGCGGCATCGGACGAGTACGGGATCCGCAGCGCGAACAGTGCGTCCGCGAAACCCATCAGCCCGAGGCCGACCGGACGATGGCGCTGGTTTGCCCGCTCCGACTCCGGGGTCGTGTAGAAGTTCACGTCGATGACGTTGTCGAGCATCCGGACCGCGGTCTTCACCGTGTCGCGGAGCAGGTCGGCATCGAGACCGTCCTCGGTCAGGTGTGCGACCAGGTTGACCGATCCCAGGTTGCAGACCGCGGTCTCCTCGACCGTGGTGTTGAGGGTGATCTCGGTGCACAGGTTCGACGAGTGGACGACACCGTCGTGCTGCTGCGGCGAGCGCAGGTTGCAGGCGTCCTTGAACGTGATCCACGGATGCCCGGTCTCGAACAGCACAGTCAGCATCCGGCGCCACAGCTCGACGGCCTTGACCCGCTTGAACACCCGAATCTCACCACGATCCGCCGCGGCCTCGTACGCGACGTACGCCTCCGCGAAGGCCGTGCCGTACAGATCGTGCAGATCGGTCACTTCGTCGGGGGAGAACAACGTCCACTCGCCACCGGCCTCGACCCGCTGCAGGAACAGGTCAGGCACCCAGTTCGCGGTGTTCATGTCATGCGTACGCCGCCGCTCGTCCCCGGTGTTCTTCCGCAGGTCGAGAAACTCCTCGATATCGATGTGCCACGTCTCCAGATACGCGCACACCGCGCCCCGCCGTTTTCCGCCTTGGTTCACGGCCACCGCGGTGTCGTTGGCGATCTTGAGGAAGGGCACGACGCCCTGGGACTCGCCGTTGGTGCCGCGGATCTTGGCGCCGATGCCGCGGACCGGGGTCCAGTCGTTGCCGAGGCCGCCGGAGTACTTCGCGAGCAGCGCGTTGTTGCGGATGCCGCTGAAGATGCCGGCCAGGTCGTCCTCGACCGTGGTCAGGAAGCAGGACGAGAGCTGCGGCCGGGTCGTGCCGGAGTTGAACAGCGTCGGCGTCGACGACATGAACCGGAACGAGCTGAGCAGCTCGTAGAACTGGATCGCCCGCGCCTCCCGGTCGTCCTCGCGGAGCGCCATCCCCATCGCGACCCGGAGGAAGAAGGCCTGCGGCAACTCGTACCGAACTTTGTCGATGTGCAGGAGATACCGGTCGTACAGCGTCTGCAGGCTGAGGAACGTGAAGTCGAGATCGGCCTCGGGCCTGATCGCCGCGGCGAGCCGCTCGAGGTCGAAGGTGCCGAGCTCGGGGTCGAGCTGGCCGGCCTCGATCCCGGTCCGGACGTACTGCGGGAAGTAGGCCGGGTACGCCCCGGCCATCTCAGCCTGGCTGGCCTGCCGCGGCTCGCCGTGGACACGTCCCAGCGCCTCGCGCCGGATCTGGTCCAGCAGCAGCCGGGACGCGGCGAAGCTGTACTGCGGCTCGGTCTCGACGAAGCCGCGCGCGGCCATCACCAGCGCCAGCTCGACCTCGTGCGGCGCGATGCCGTCGTAGCAGGCGCCGAGGGTTTCATCGAGGATCAGCTCGGGATCGACCGCGTCGAGCCCCGCTGCCGCCTCCGCGACGACCACCCGCAGCCGGTCGACGTCGAGCGGGGAGCGGGTGCCGTCGGCCGCGCGGACGGTCAGCGTCGGCCTCTCGGTGACGCCGGCCGCGTCGGCAGGCGTGCGTACCTTGGTCCGCTCCTCGCGGTACAGCACGTAGGCGCGGGCGACCTGGTGCTCGCCGGCGCGCATCAGCGCCAGCTCGACCTGGTCCTGGATGTCCTCGACGTGCACGGTGCGCCGCGTGGCACCGCGGCTGGTCAGCGCGCCGACGACCCGGCCGGTCAGGTCGGTCACCAGGTCGCGGACCCGGTGGGTGGCGCCGGCGTCGGCGCCCTCGACCGCGAGGAAGGCCTTCGTCACGGCGACGGAGATCTTGGTGGCGTCGAACGGCGTGCTGCTGCCGTCGCGACGGATGACGGTGAGCTCGATCGGCTGGTCTGCAGCGATCCCCGAGGACGCGGATGCGGACGAAGCCGTTGAGGAAGCAAGGGTCACAGGTGTGCTCTCCACAAGAGTTCGGAAGCCTGGAACCACGCGAGCAGGCGCACGACGGGACCGGCAGCACCGGCCGGGATCACTGCCGTCACGCCCTGCGACCCACCCGCGAGGTCTCGGACCGCACGCACCGGCGGTGCATGCGCCGGTGGCAGGTATCCGGACTCGCGGACGCCTCAAGACAGCACGTCCGCTCACCGTTGCGGGGCAGCTCCGGAGTCGCACCGGATTCCCCTGTTGCCTCGAAATGGCCCACATCTTGTGGTGCCGACCACTCCGAACCACCAGCAGTAGTGATGCTAGGTGGAGCGATCTACATCTTGTGGTAGCGCCACGCCGCGTGTCGCACATGTTGTGGTCCTCACGCCGCGACCGCGTAGAGATCCTGGAGCGTCATGATCTCCGAGCCGTGGTGGATCAGCTCGCGATTCAGCCGCAGCACGACATGACCGAACGGCTCGCCCGCGTCCAGTTCATTGGCCTGGCTCAGGCCGACCGTCATCACCTCGTCCTCGTCCAGCGCGGCGATCGCGTCGCGCCAGGCCTCGACCCAGTAGGTCAGCCAGGCGACCGCGTCGCGCGCGTTGCCGTGCAGGTTGATGTCGGCGCGACCCTGCTGACTCGCGCCGAACGTCCACTCCCACCGCTCGAAGAAGGTCTCGGTGAGATGGGCGATCAGCCAGGCGATCGTGCGGGGACCTCGGTGATCCGGCTCGTCGGGCCACTGCGCCACCCACTCGCCGGACCCGAGCGATCGGAAGTGGCCGGCGTAGTGCCGCCGGACGACGGTGAGCGCCTCGCTGCTCGGTCGCCAGAAGTACTGCTCGTCGGTCAACTGTGCGAGTCGCCCGGACAGCACCATCCAGCTGAAGCCGAGCTGGCCGCGCACCATGGCCATCGCCGATGGCCTGTGCAGGATGTCCCAGTCGAACGCCTCCGACATCGCTTCTCCCCTGTACGATCGAACATATGTTCGAATTCTTGCTCGCCGGGGAGATGAAAGTCAATTCACTGGTGTGTCGGTTCTGGCCTCGAGGGAACGGGCCTGCTAGGCGGCTCGATCCGGGTGTCGGCGGCCGGACTGGCGAAGCGTCGTTCGAGCAGCGTGAAGGCGTCGATGAGCTCGGGCGCCTCGTAGACGCGGTTACGCCGTCCGTCGGTGACCTCGCGCAGGATGCGCGCCTCGACCAGACGAGCGAGCCCTTGGTTGGCGGCCTGCAGCGAGCGGTCGATGAGCTGCGCCGCCGCGGCGAGCGTGAGGACCGGCGCGGCAGGCAGCGCGTCGATCAGCAGCTCGGTCGCGGAGCCTGCCCGGACCGGCGCTGCGCGTTCCCGCCAGGCGGCCTTGAGGTCGACGGCGGTCTGCTCGAAACGCGCGGCTTCGGCGGTCGCGTGCGTGCAGGCCAGCGCGAACATCCGCAGCCACGGATTCGCGGCAGCGCGTGCCTTCGGCGTCGTCGCGCGTCCGACGTACCGGAAGGCGGTCAGCGCGTCGACGTACTCCGTGGCGTGTGTGGCGAGCGAGAGCGAGACCGGCGGCACGGTGCGCGTGACCAGGCCCTCGGCGCGCAGGATCAGGTGGATCAGCGCGCGCCCGGTCCGGCCGTTGCCGTCGGCAAACGGGTGGATGGTTTCGAACTGAGCGTGCGCGATCGCGGCCTTCGCGAGCACGGGCAGCCGCGACTCGCGGACGAAGGTGATCAGGTCCTCGAGCAGGTCGGGGATCAGTTGTGCCGGCGGCGGGACGTAGTACGCCTCGGCGGGGGAGCGGCCGCCGATCCAGTTCTGCAGGTAGCGGAGCTCGCCCGCGTACTCCGGGTGCGGCGACTGCGCCATCAGCCGCCGATGCGCCTCGAGCAGATGCTCGACGTCGAGCTTGTCGCCGGCTTGCACGGACTCCGTCACCCAGGTCATCGCGTCGACGGCGCCGAGCACTTCCTCGGCCGTCACATCCCGCGTTCGCTCCCGCAGTGCGTCGGCCTTCAGCAGCCGTCGCGCTCCGACGACGAGCCCTTCGATATGCGACGACCCGACCGCCTCGGCGCGCAGCAGCAGCCGAGCCAGCGCCTCGCTGTTCGTCAGCACCGCCGCGGTCGCGTCGAGCCGCGCCAGATCGCCCGCGGCGTCCTCGAGCACCGCGAGCACGTCGTCGCTCAGGTCGAACTCACGCCCGACCAGCGGATCGGGGAAGTACAGCTCGTACGACCCGCCGAGCCGCTCCGCCCGCGTGAACCCGTCGGGGTGCCCGGGCCACCGATGTAACTCCACCCGCGCCATATCCTTATTCAACCTTATCCACAAACCTTGAACAAGGCCCGTGGATGCGAGCGTAACTGCGGTGGACCTACCTGTGGACCACATGTGGACCGCCTGTGGACCTACTTGTAGGGAGACTGCTGGTTGTGACTCTCGACGCGCAGACGCAGGAGATGGTGGCCGCCAACCAAGCCGACTGGGACGCGCGGGCGCCGCTGCACGCGGCCAGCGCCTTCTACGACCGGCCTGCTGAGTTCTGGTTCGCCGACTACGAGTGGGAGGATCTCGGGCCGCTCGAGGGGCGTGACGTACTGCATCTGCAGTGTCATCTGGGCACTGAAACGATCGCGTTCGCCCGCCGGGGTGCGCGGACCAGCGGGCTCGACCTGTCCGCGGAGTCTTTGGGAGCCGCTCGACGGATCGCCGACGAGGCAGGCGTCGAGGTCGACTACGTGCACGCGAATGTGTACGACGCGGTCGATGCGGTCCAAGGCCGGCAGTTCGACGTCGTCTACACCGGCAAGGGCGCGCTGTGTTACCTGCCTGACCTGAAGGAATGGGCCGAGGTGGTCCGCGACCTTCTCAAGCCCGGTGGCGCTCTCTACATCGTCGAGTTCCACCCGCTGCTGAACTCACTCCGGGAGGTTTCCCTTCCCGGCGAGTCCGACGAGTTGGTCCTTCGCGCCGATTACCTCGAAGGTCGTGGCCCCATTGCCCACGACTCCACCGTCACGTACACCGGTGACGAGGTCCCCGGTCGCCAGACCAGCTACGAATGGCGCCACGGCCTCGGCGAAATCACGACCGCGCTCGCAGGCGCCGGCTTCCACCTCACGAGCCTGCGCGAGTCCGAAGTACTCCCGTGGCCGCGCTGGTCGACGATGGAGCAGACACCCGCAGGCTGGTGGCGCCTGCCGGACGACGCCCCGCGCATCCCACTTCTGTTCGCCCTGAAGGCGATCAGGGTCAGCGCTTCTTAGGGCCGCGGAAGGCGACGAAGATCAGGGCCACGCCGAAGGCGGCGACAATCGGGCCGATCGTCGCCCAGACGGTGCTGCCGGTCATCGAGCTGCCCTTGACGTAGCCGAGGCCCTGCAGGGTCCAGACGGCGCCGATCGCGATGAGCAGTGCGGCGATGGCGGTGGCGACGATCTTTCCCATGGGCCGAGGTTAGCCGAGGAGCGCGTCGCAAAGCGTCACGAGTTGGCGGCGAAGCGGGCGGGCGCGATCGGCAAAGGCCCGCTGCGCTGCCGTGTACTCGGCTTTACCCTCGGGCGTCTCGATGCGGACCGGCGCGTAGCCGAGCGGAGCCAGGTCGTACGGCGATGCCTGCATGTCGAGCGTACGGATGTCACGGGCGAGCTCGAAGCAGTCGAGCAGCAAGGAGCTCGGCGTGAACGGCATGAGCTTGGCTGCCCATTTGTAGAGGTCCATGTTGGCGTGCAGACAGCCGCCTTGCTCCAACGCCGGCTGGGACTCACGCGTCGGCTGCAGGACGTTCAAAGGCCTGGCGGAGGTCGTGAAGAAGCGGAAGGCGTCGAAGTGCGAGCAGGCGACCTTGTGCGACTCGACCACCTGATCGGTGCCCTTGGCCCCTAACCGCAGCGGCCACTTCTCATGCCGTACGTCGGAGGTCCGGTAGACCATCGCCCACTCGTGCAGACCGAAACAGCCGAACTGGGGTTGCCGATCCAGGGTCGACACGAGCAGACGGCGGATCCACGTGATGTTGTCCGCACGGCGCGTGATCTCCGCGGGGTCGAGAGACGCCGTCCCGCCGTCGACGACGTACCCGCGACGGTCGGCGTACTCCGCTGCGTCGAGCAACCGCACACCCGGGCCAGGGTGCCAGATGCGGAGCTGGTTCGGGCGGGTGGAGTAATAGGTGAACAGGAAGTCCTCGACCGGGTGGGACTCCCGCCGCTGACGACGCTCGAGATGTCCGGCCACCAAGGCGTCCACGCGCGCCGCGTGGTCCATCGCGTACGACGACCACTCGGCAAAGGCAAGCGTGGTGGTCATAGGTCGAGCGCGAACGCGTACAGGTCGACGCCCGGGATCGGGGCCCAGTCGCGTTCAGGAAGACGAGTGAAGCCGAGGCGTTCGTAGATCCGGTGGGCTGCGGTCATGTACGTCGCGCTGCTCAGGACTACTCGGCGGAGGCCCTCTTCGCGCGACCGTTCTATACAGCGCTCGGTCAGCGCCGTGCCGATGCCTTGCCCGCGGGCTCTTCCGGCGACGCCGAGCATGCGGAACTCGCCCTCGTCGTCGCGGCCGATCTCCCGGTAGACAGAGCCGACCGGGCAATAGGTCACCGTGCCGAGCAGGCCGTCGTCGTCCACCGCGACCCACAGCTCGGCCTTGGCGGCGCGGTCGGCGGCGGCGCGGAGCGTCATCGCGTACTGACCGCGGACGAACCCGTCGTGCGAGTACGCCTCCACGGTCAGCTCACCAACAGCGTCGTACTCGGACGGCAGCGCAAGGCGGATAGTCACCAGCTAACTGTCTCATCCCGCCTCGACGGTAGGCTCGCCCCGTGCGTATCGCCAGATTCTCTGTGGATGACGAGCCGAAGTACGGCGTGGTCGAGACCGACGACCCCGAAGGACTCGTCGGGACGGTCAACGTTCTCGACTCGGATCCGCTCTACCGGCCGGTGCAGTTCACCGGCGAGCGGTTGCAGCTCGCCGACGTCCGGCTGCTCGCGCCGGTCATCCCGCGGAGCAAGGTGGTCGGCGTCGGCCGCAACTACGCGGCCCACGCCCAGGAGCTCGGCAACGACGTACCCGAGCAGCCGCTGATCTTCCTGAAGCCGAACACCAGCGTGATCGGCCCGCGGGACGGCATCGTCTATCCCGAGCAGACCGGTGACCTGCACTTCGAGGGCGAGCTGGCGATCGTGATCGGGCGGATCTGCCGCGACCTGCCCCGGGAGCGGGCCAACGAGGTGATCTTCGGCTACACGGTCGCCAACGACGTGACAGCGCGCGACCTGCAGAAGACCGACGGGCAGTGGGCCCGCGCCAAGGGGTACGACACGTTCTGCCCGCTCGGCCCGTGGATCAGCACCGAGCTCGACGCCTCCGACCTGCGGGTCAGCACCGAGCTGAACGGCGAGCCCAAGCAGGACGGGCGGACGTCGCAGTTCATCTTCGACATCCCCGAGATGCTGGCCTACATCACTTCCTTCACCACGCTGCTGCCCGGTGATGTGGTGCTCACCGGCACCCCGGCCGGTGTGGGTCCGATGTTGCCCGGTGACGAGGTCTCGGTCACAGTCGAAGGCATCGGAACTTTGACGAACAGGGTGATCGTCCGTGACTGACGACGTACTCGGAGACCTCGAGCCGAGCAAGGTCCGGGTGCGCTTCCCACCGTCGCCGACCGGTCTGCTGACCGTCGGCAACATCCGCAGCGCGCTGTTCAACTGGGCCTTCGCCCGGCACTACGGCGGCAAGCTGGTGCTCCGGATCGAGGACACCGACACCGCCCGCAACACCGAAGAGGGCTACCAGTACACCTACGACTCGCTGCGCTGGCTCGGCCTGACCTGGGACGAAGGCCCCGAGGCCGGTGGCGACTACGGGCCTTACCTGCAGTCCGAGCGGATGGACGTGTACGCCGACGTCGTCGCGAAGCTGCTTGCCGCCGGCAAGGCGTACCACTGCTACTGCTCGCAGGAGGAGCTCGACCAGCGCCGCGAGGCCGCCCGCACCGCCGGCGAGCACAGCGGGTACGACGGTCACTGCCGCAACCTCACACCCGAGCAGATCCAGGCGTACGTCGAGGAAGGCCGCCGACCCGTCGTGCGGCTGCGGATGCCCGACCGCCCGATCGTGTTCGACGACCTCGTCCGCGGCGAGATCACGTTCCTCCCGGAGAACCTGGGCGACTACGTCCTGGTCCGCGCGAACGGCTACCCGCTCTACCCGCTGGTGAACCCGGTCGACGACGCGCTGATGGAGATCACCCACGTACTGCGCGGAGAGGACCTGCTCTCGTCGACGCCGCGGCAGATCGCCCTGTACGAGGCGCTGGCGGAGATCGGGGTCGGCGGCGGCCGGACGCCGCGGTTCGGGCACCTGCCGTTCGTGATGGGCGAGGGCAACAAGAAGCTGTCCAAGCGCGACCCCGGCTCCGGCCTCGGCGAGTACATGCAGCGCGGATTCCTGCCCGAGGGCCTGCTGAACTACCTTGCGCTGCTCGGCTGGTCGATCGCCGACGACCGCGACGTGTTCACGATGGACGAGATGGTGAAGGCCTTCGACATCCGCAAGGTGAACTCGAACGCGGCTCGCTTCGACCCGAAGAAGTGCGAGGCGATCAACGCGGCGCACATGCGGATGCTGCCGGCGGAGGAGTTCGCCGAGCGGATGATCCCGTTCCTGGCCGGCGCGGGCCTGCTCCCGGCGGAGCCGTCGGCGGACCAGCTCGCGACGCTGCGGGCCGCCGTACCGCTGGTCCAGGAGCGGATCAACACGCTATCCGAGTCGGTCGACATGGTCGGGTTCCTGTTCGTCGCCGAGGACGCGTTCACGATCGACCCCGATGCCGCCGCGAAGGTGCTGACCGGCGACGCGGGCGCCGTACTCGATGCCTCCGCCAAGGCGCTCGGCGATTGCGACTGGACGACCGAGGCGATCGAGGCGGCTTTGCGGGCGGCGCTGATCGACGGCCTCGGACTGAAGCCGAAGAACGCGTTCGGCCCGGTCCGGGTGGCGATCTCCGGTCGCCGGATATCCCCGCCGTTGTTCGAATCGCTCGAGTTGCTCGGCCGGGACAAGTCCCTGCACCGCCTCGAGCAGGCCCGGCGTACGACGTCATCGCTGTCATGAGCGAGCTGAGCCCGCGTACGTCGTACGAGCGACTGCTGCGCAATCCTGACGCCCCGCGCGGGTACGTCGTGCTGGGCGCGCTGACGATCCTGGTCGGCTGGATGATCGCAAGCGTCATCATCCTCGGCCTCCAGCAGGCGATTCGGAAGGACCCCGAGGGCACGCTGTCCTGGTTCGGCCTGCTCGCGACGAACCTGACACTGATCGTGCTGATCCCGCTCAGCATGCTCGTCGCCCGAAAGCTCAACCGGCAGGGGCCGGGGCTGCTGTCCTCGGTGGCCGGCGGGTTGCGCTGGCGGCCGCTGGCCTGGTTCGCCCTCGCGGCGATCGTGATCGAACTGCTCGCGCTCGCCGTCGTCCAGTTCGGCGACATCCAGCTCGCCACCGGCGAGCGGCACAGCGGGGGAGCGGCGCCGGACGCGATCGCGGTCATCGTCGTCACGCTGTTCACGTCGACGTTCCAGGCCGCGGGGGAGGAGTACTACTTCCGCGGGTACCTGCTGCAGGCGATGGGTGCGCTGGTTCGCAGTACGGCGATCGTCGTCGTGGTGACCGCGCTGCTGTTCACTGCAGCCCACGGGATCTGGCCATGGCAGAGTCCGGCGTTGTTCGTGGACCGGCTCGCGTTCGGGCTGGTCGCCGCGGTCCTCGTCGTACGCACCGGTGGCCTGGAGGCCTCGATCTCGGCGCACGCGGCCAACAACGTGGTGACGTTCATCTTCGCGGCGCTGACCGACACCGTCAGCGCCAGTCTCGGCGTGAAGGATGCGCCGTGGTCGCTGGTCACGGTCGACGTGGTGAAGTTCGTCGCGTTCGGCGCGGTCGCGCTGGTGATCGCCCGCCGCCTCGGGCTGACCGCGGACAACCAGAAGAGTCTGGTGTGACGGGAGTGACAACGCGCTGGAGGGGGCTCGTTTTGGTGTCCGGTCCCAGCCTCGGGTAAGCTCTCCGAGCCGGGTTGGTGAGGGCGGAAACAAACTCCCAGCGACGGTGAAATGCCTTTGGGGTATGGGGTAATTGGCAGCCCGTCTGATTCTGGTTCAGTTAGTCTAGGTTCGAGTCCTAGTACCCCAGCGGATTGGACCGCACCGATGAGAATCGGTAGAGTTCAACCTCGTTGCCCGGGCCGCAAGGTCCGGCTGACAACCCTCTGGCCCCGTTGTGTAGCGGCCTAGCACGCCGCCCTCTCAAGGCGGTAGCGCGGGTTCGAATCCCGTCGGGGCTACCAGAGAAGAGCGCCGCTGTCCTGCCGGATCTGCTGGATCGGCACTGTCAGGTCACCGGTCAGCTCCGGGTCGTCCGGAAGCCCTTCCTCGAGCGCACTG